>JAWWCT010000027.1:0-39240 GCA_033720315.1 Woeseiaceae bacterium
CTCGGAAGGTGTCGAGCTCACGTTCGACGTCGACGGCGAACAAGAAACCATGAGCGTGTTCACGACGCGTCCCGATACCATCATGGGCATTACCTACATGGCGGTTGCGGCCGAACACCCGCTGGCCATCAGGGCCGCGGCACAGGACGCGAAGATTGCGGCGTTCATCGAGGAGTGCAAGAAGACGCAGGCTGCCGAAGCTGCCCTGGAAACCATGGAAAAGAAAGGCATGCCGATCGGATTCTCGGCCATTCATCCATTAAGCGGCGACAAGATTCCGGTCTGGGTCGGTAATTTCGTCCTCATGAGTTACGGCACCGGCGCGGTCATGGGCGTACCCGGTCATGATTACCGGGACTGGGAGTTCGCCGACAAACACGGCCTGCCCATCGTCCAGGTCATCGAGCCGGCGGACGGCACGCAGATCGATATCAGCGCAGGCGCTTACGTGGATTACGGCACGGTCGTCAATTCCGGCGAACTCGACGGCATGGATTACCGCCGGGCATTCGACGCCATCGCCGACAAGTTCGAGGCGCAGGGTCGCGGCAGGCGTACCATCAACTACCGCTTGCGCGACTGGGGGGTATCGCGGCAGCGCTACTGGGGCGCGCCGATCCCGATCGTCTATTGTGAGGACTGTAATGCGGTGCCGGTTCCCGAGGATCAGTTGCCGGTGGTATTGCCCGAGGATGTCGAGTTTACCGGCGTCGGGTCCCCGCTTCGCGAAATGTCGGAGTTTGTCGATGCAACCTGCCCGCAATGCGGCAAACCTGCAAAAAGAGAGACCGATACATTCGACACCTTCGTCGAATCGTCCTGGTATTTCTCGCGCTATGCCTGTCCCGACAGCGATACCGCGATGCTCGACGAGCGTGAGGCGTACTGGATGCCGGTCGACCAGTACACCGGCGGTATCGAACATGCCATCCTGCACTTGCTCTATGCCCGGTTCTTTCAGAAGGTCATGCGCGATCTCGGGCTTTCATCCGCGGACGAGCCGTTCACCAACCTGCTCACCCAGGGCATGGTGCTGAAAGACGGCGCCAAGATGTCCAAGGCGAAGGGCAACACCGTCGACCCGCAACCGCTCATCGAAAAATACGGTGCCGATACGGTAAGGCTGTTCATGATGTTTGCATCGCCCCCCGACCAGGCGCTCGAATGGTCAGACGAGGGAGTACAGGGCGCCTCGCGTTTTCTGAAGCGCTTCTGGAAAGCTGTGCATGCGCATGTCTCGGCCGGCGATGCAATACCCGTGACGGCGACATCGCTGAACGACGAACAAAAACAACTGCGCAGGAAAACGCACCAGACCGTTTCCAAGGTGAGCGACGATATCGGTCGTCGTTATACCTTCAATACCGCGATTGCCGCTGCGATGGAGTTGCTCAATGCGGTCAGGGATTTCGAGGTCAGTTCCGAGGAGGACCGCGGCGTGGTCCGCGAGGCACTGGAAACGGTGGTGCTGCTGCTGTCGCCGATCGTGCCGCACATCTCTCACAGCCTTTGGCATGCCCTCGGGCACACGACCGCGCCGGTCGACGAAGCCTGGCCGACAGTGGACTCGGCGGCGCTCGAACAGGACATGATCGAGATCATTGTGCAGGTGAATGGCAAACTGCGCGGTCGAATATCCGTTGCCAGCGACGCCGACAGGGAAGCCATATCGGCAAAGGCGCTGGCGGACAAGAACGTACAGCGTTTCGTCGCCGACAAGGAAATCCGCAAGACGATTATCGTGCCGGGTCGCCTGGTCAACGTCGTCGTCTAGCCGGATACTTATGCCGCGCTCGTTCTCCTTAATACTATCAACGACCGTTGCAATACTGGTGACCGGTTGCGGATTTCAGCTGCGCGGTGCGACCAGTGTGCCGCCGGAAATGGCGCGGACCTACATCGACACACAGGACCGGCACAGCGAGTTTTACAGGCGGCTGCGTGATAGCCTGCGTACCGCGGGTGTTTCGGTCGTGGATTCTCCGGGAGATTCGACCGCAACGCTGTCGATCATTTCCGATCTGACCGGCCAGCGAGTGTTGTCAGTGTCGGCGCGAAACGTGCCGCGGGAATTCGAAGTCTTCTACACCGTTTTATACAGCGTCCAAACCGGCGAACGAACATTACTCGAACCGCGCACGCAAACGCTGACGCGGGATTACACCTGGGACGAGACCCAGGTGCTCGGCAAGGAAAAAGAAGAGCAATTGTTGCGCACTGCGATCGTCGACGACCTGGTGAGGATCGTCCTGATCCAGCTGTCCGCTATCTGAACGGTTGACGCGAAAATGTCCGGGAAGCGGATTCTTACCTGTGCGGAGGTCGGCCAGGCTACTCTGCACCGACTGGCAGCCGACTACGGCATTGACGTGAATTGGGTGGATGACGACAAGCCCATTGACGGCAGCTTCTGGGGAGAACCCGAAGCCGGCATCGTGGGCACGACGGTCAGCATCCGGGCGGATACGCCGCTGCATTCGCTCCTCCACGAACTGTGCCACCTCGTGTGCATGAGTCCGGAGCGGCGCAACATGCTGCATGGCAATGCAGGCAGCGACGATCTCGAAGAAGCGGCTGTCTGCTACCTGCAGGTCGTACTCGCCGACGAGCTGGAGGGCGTGGGGCGAGCGCGTTTGATGCAGGACATGGATGCCTGGGGCTACAGCTTCAGGCTCGGTGCCACCCGTCGTTGGTTTGATGAGGATGCACAGGACGCGCGCGACTGGCTGCTGGAGGAGGGCCTGATGAACGCTGATGGGGCGCCTGTCTTCAGATTACGCGGACAGTAAGCCCGTGAAGCGGGAATTCTACTGGCGATCATACGACGCTGCGTGCAATATCCCTGACTGGCAGGCGTTCCGAACAGGTGACAGCGCAACATGGCTTTGATTCGTTACGTGTTGTATCTCCTTGGTGTCGCATTGTTCACCTGGTTGCTGGTGATGCTGGAAGTATCATCGCCAGGCAGTCTCAAGTTGCACGTGATCGTGGATGCCGGAGACATGCTCGGCACCAGCGAATACTCGCCGATCGAGATCGTGCAACCCGGGCTGCTCGGAATCTGTGGATTGCTGTATGCCTGGGTCGCCAGGTATTGCCCCTCGCAACGACCGATTGCCTTCCTGTTTGGCGGCACGGCGCTCGCCTTCATCATCCGCGAGTGCGACTATTTTCTCGATCGCTACGTCGCCGATAATTTCTGGCAGGTACTGTTCGGCATCGTTGCCGCACTGATCATCGTTTACACCTACCGGCAGAGGCGCCGCTTTCGCATCGCCTGGCTACGCATGTGGCCGTCTCCCGGACTGACGCTGTTATTCGCAGGTGCCGTCATCATTTTCGCGTTTGTTCGCCTGGTCGGACACGAACCGCTGTGGAGTTCGATCATGGGCGATCACTATCAGCGGGTCGTCAAGCTTGCCGTCGAGGAATTTATCGAGCTGGTCGGCTATTTCCTCTGGTTGATCGGTACGATCGAGTACACGTTCCAGGCCAGGGCGATCGCGATGCGGGAACCGCAGCCAGTGGCCGCCAAGCGGCGCGCGGGCCGCTTTCCGAAATCCGAGGGCCGGTTTTGACGATGCAACTGTACGACACGCTGCGCGGCAAGAAATCCGAATTTCAGCCGCTGAAAGCCGGAGAGGTCACCATGTATCTCTGCGGTCCGACCGTTTACAACTACCCGCATATCGGCAATGCGCGGCCAGCGGTGGTGTTTGACGTTCTTGCGCGTTTGTTACGACGCAAATACAAGCTGACGTTTGCCAGGAACATCACCGACATCGATGACAAGATCAACAAGGCCGCGCTCGAGGCAGGTAAGCCGATCAACGAGATCACCGAGCAATACATCACGGCATACAACGACGACATGGCTGCGCTCGGCGTCGCAATGCCGGATGTCGAACCGCGTGCCACGGAGCACATCGAGCAGATCATCGACATGATCACGACCCTGATCGACAAGGGCCACGCGTACGAAGCCGAGGGGCACGTCCTGTTCGACGTCGAGTCGAATCCGGATTACGGCGCGCTCTCCGGGCGCGATCTCAGGGAGATGATCGCCGGCGCCCGGGTCGAGGTGGCACCGTATAAGAAAAACCCACACGACTTTGTGCTGTGGAAGCCGTCGACGCCGGAGTTGCCGGGCTGGGATTCACCCTGGGGCCGCGGCCGGCCGGGGTGGCATATCGAGTGTTCGGCGATGTGTGCGCGGCATCTCGGCCGCACCATCGATATACACGGCGGTGGCCTGGACCTGGTATTTCCGCACCATGAGAACGAGCTCGCCCAAAGCAGCTGTGCCCACGACGGCGAGCCGTTTGCGCGGTTCTGGATGCACAACGGCCTTCTGAGCATGGAAAGCGAAAAGATGTCGAAATCGCTGGGCAACGTACTGCTCGTGCACGAGCTTGTCGGCAAGGAGCACGGCGAGGTCATCCGCCTGGCGCTGCTTTCCGCGCACTACCGTCAACCGCTCGACTGGTCTGACGAAACACTCGCTGACAGCCGTCGCAAACTGGACCGCCTGTACGGCGCGATTCGGGGCATCGACGTCGATGCGACACTGCGCCGTTCCTCAGAGCCGCCGCAATCGTTTATCGATGCCCTCGAAGATGACCTGAATACGCCAAAGGCGCTCGCTGAACTGTTCGAGCACGCGCGCACGCTCAACAAGTCCGGCGACGAGAAAGAACGCCAGCTTCTCGCGGCAGAACTGCTTGCTGCGGGCGAGGTAGTCGGGCTGCTGAATGACGACCCGGAAGATTGGTTTGCCGGTGCCGGCGAGCTCGACGCCGAAGCAATCGAAGCGATGCTGGCCAAACGGGAAAAAGCGCGCGCAGATGGCGACTATGCGCAAGCGGACAGTATTCGCGACGAGCTGGCGACCAAGGGCATTACTATCGAGGACGGTGCAGCGGGCACGCGCTGGCGCCGCAGCTGATGTCGCGCATCGAGCAGCTGCTGGCAAAGCCGCTGATCGGCCTGGTGTGGCTGTATCGCAATGGCATTTCCCCGTTGCTCGGCGTCAACTGCCGCTTCGAACCGTCCTGTTCCGAATACGCGGTCGAGGCCTTACGCGAATACGGTGCCCTGAAAGGTGGATGGTTGATGCTGAGACGAATTGCACGCTGCCATCCCTGGGGTGGCAGCGGCTACGATCCCGTCCCTCCGGTTCCGGGGTCAGAGCCCGGCTCCGACCCCGACTTATCGGGACAATGACTGCCACGGATGTCGGCCGGGAATTGCTGTTTCCATTCAGCAAGCGGCCGGTCATCTACGCAGTGCTGTTCTACTGGTTCCTGATCGGTCTTTCCTTGTTCGCCGGCCTGGCCGGCCTCTGGCTGTTGATTCTTTGCTTGCCGGCATTTTTCCGTTTCCTGTTGTGCCTCCTCGAGGCCAGGGCGAATGGCAGACCGGCCCCGGTGCCTGCAATCGAGATGTTCAATCCGGCCGACAATGCCTGGAGCCTGACGCCACTCATCCATACCGCGCTCGGAATCTGGGCGATGATCCTCGGAACGCCCCTGGCACAGTCGCTGGCGGCAATCGCATTCGCCGTAATCATGCCGGCTTCCATGGCGGTGCTTGCCGTCACGCACTCGCCGTTACAAAGCCTGAATCCGCTGGCGATCGTGCGCATGGTCGGTAGCTGTGGCATCGCGTATTACATCGTCCCCGCAGTGCTGACTGTGACAACCGCAATTTTCGTCGTGCTTTGGCGGTACGGAATACCGGCGTTGTTCCTCGGCCTGGTTTTGATTTATGGGCTGGTGCTGGTTTTTTCCATGACCGGGGCGGTCTTGCACGCGAAAGGCATCGCAGTACGGATCGAAATCGACGCGCCGCTCGAGCCCGGCGAGGATCGCCTTGCTGATGATCTCGAAAGACAGCGCCAAGCGGTGGCCAATCATGCTTACGGGTTCATCAGCCGCGGCAATCGTGCCGGCGGCTTGGCACACGTCCACGACTGGGTCAGGAGCGAAGCCGATGCCGAGGACGCATGGCGTTGGTTTTTCGAGGCAATGCTCGACTGGGAAAACCCGCAGCCGGCATTGTTCTTCGCCCAGGAATATCTCGATCGCTTGCTCGACTGGCAAAGGGATATGGACGCCATCAAGCTGATCACGCGTTGCCTGCATCAAAATGCAGACTGGCGGCCTGCGACCGGCAGCATGGAACGCGTGCAGCAACTGCTGGCGCGCCACGCTCGCGACGATCTTGCGAATCGACTGGCCGAATAACCGTTAAGCGGCGCGAGGGTGCCCGGCGAGCCGGTTGTTGAAGTAATGTGATGACGCCAGTATCACTGCGCCTGCAATCGTCAGGGCAGTGTCCGCGATTGCGCCGAAATTCGCATGGGCTATCGTCCCACCGACCAGCATGATCGCGATGCCGGCAAAGCCCCACGCGACAATGGCTTTGTTGCGATGTCGCGGATAGGCAAACGCGTAGGCGAGCAGGCTGACCGGGATGACCACGACGAGCATCTGCAGGTGAAAGTGCGCGTCACCGAACTGTGTGAGGATCGGCAGTGAGACGATGGCGACGGGCAGCAGCAGGCAGTGCAGCAGGCACAGGCCCGACAGCGTGATGGCCAGTCGATCGAAGATGCCCCTGGCGGAAGATCTGTTATCCGTCATTGCTTGCCGTTATGCTCGGGATACGGGCAGCGGGCCCGTGAAGGTGAAACAGTATAACATAACAAAAATCCGCATAAGTAATTGTAATTTAAAAATTTTTACCATCGCAATGGACAAGAAGCTGCTCTCCATCATTTGCTGCCCGATCACTCGCAAGAGCCTGAAGCCGGCGCGCGCGGACCTGCTCAAGTCCGTCAACGCGGCCATCGATGCCGGCACCCTGGTCAACCACGACGGCGTCAAGCTCGGCGAATCGCTGAGCGAGGCGCTGGTGACCGAGGACGGCAAGATCCTGTACCCGGTCAATGACGGCATCCCGGTCCTGCTGGAGGGCGAATCGGTGCGGCTCGACCAGTTGCAAGGCAACACCTGAGCGCCTGTGAGCACCGGCGCGCAAGCTGTATCATTCGCTGCATAACCAATCTCCGTCTGCTGCGTGAAAATTTCCGCGAATCAACTTTTATCCCACCTGCAAAAATCCCTGTTGCCCTGTTATCTGGTTACCGGTGACGAGCCGTTGCTCGTGCAGGAGGCGCTCGACGCAATCCGCGCGCGAGCTCGCGATGACGGCTTCGAATCCCGCGAACTCTTGATTGCAACCAGCGGATTCGACTGGGGCGAATTGCTGAACGTCGCCGCCAATCTTTCGCTGTTCGCGGAAAAGCGGATTGTCGAACTGCGGTTGCCCACCGGCAAACCGGGCGTGAAGGGCGGTGCTGCAATTGCCGAAATGTCAACAAAGGCAGGTAATGACTTCCTGTTCCTGGTGAGCGCACCGAAACTCGATCGCAGCGGGGCGTCGTCGAAATGGGCCAAGGCGCTCGACGCCAGCGGAGGCACCTGCCAGGTCTGGCCGCTTGCGCCGCGTGAATTGCCCGCCTGGATTCGCTCGCGGATGATCGACGCGGGCATGCAACCGGAAGCCGACGCGATTCGGATGATCGCGGATCGGGTCGAGGGTAACCTGCTCGCGGCACAGCAGGAAATCGAAAAATTGCGATTACTGCACGGCGAAGGCGCGATCAGCGCAGACGACGTCGCATCGGCGGTCGCGGATTCGGCGCGCTTCGACGTGTACAAGCTGGTCGACGCGGCAGTCGCCGGAGAAGCGGCGAGATCCGTGCGCATTCTTGCCGGGTTACGCGCCGAAGGCGTCGAACCCGTCATCGTGATGTGGGCGCTAACCCGCGAATTACGCACGCTCGTAAAGCTCGCGGATGCGATCGAAGGCGGCGACGACCTGGGAAGCGCTCTTCGCAAAGCGGGTGTCTGGCAAAACCGGCAAAACCTCGTGCGAAGTTGTATTGCACGGCAAAAGGCCGCTGATCTGTACGCCTTGATGCGGCTTTCGCGCAAGGCTGACGCGGCGGCCAAGGGCCAGTATCGGGCCGATCCCTGGCAACTGGCGATGCAAATCGTGCTGGGAATCGCCACCGGCAAATTACAAATGGCCGGCTGAAGAATGTGCGGGCGATGTGACAAGTTCGCGGAACCGGATGCGCTGACATGAGTCCGATGGCTATATTTGGCGGAACCTTCGATCCGATTCACTACGGCCACCTGCGGACGGCATTCGAAATGCTGCAGGCATTGCGCTTCGACGAGGTGCGATTCATGCCCTGCGGCAGTCCGCCGCATCGCGGCGAACCGATGGCAAGCGCCGAATTAAGGCTGCAGATGGTGCGCGTGGCCACCGCCGGCCAGCGCGGCTTCGTCGTGGACGACCGCGAGTTGCATCGCGAAGGTCCGTCGTATTCGGTCGATACATTGTCCGCCTTGCGCGCCGAATTTCCGTTGCGGCCGCTGGCGCTGATGATCGGCATGGACGCATTTCTCGGTCTGCCGAAATGGTACCAGTGGCGGGAGATTTTGCAGCTTGCGCATATCGTGGTTGCGCACCGGCCCGGATGGCGAGCGCCTGACATCGGTCCGCTGGGTGAGTTGCTGGCCGATCGCGGTACGCATCGCATTGGTGACGTTCACCAGGCAAAGTCGGGACACATTTACATACATGACGTGACGCAACTGGAGATTTCCTCATCGGAAATCCGCGAGCTGGTCGCGGCAGGAAGAGATCCACGATTTCTGATGCCCGACGCCGTACGTGACGTCATCGAACAAAGCGGATGCTACGCGGCGGCAAAGGCCGCTGACGAGTGACAGGATTCTGGTATTTATGGTGAAGGAATGAATAGTGAGCAACTGTGCGCGCTCGTGATCGATGCGCTGGAGGAGATCAAGGCAAGGGACATCGTGAAACTCGACGTGCGTGAACTGACGACCGTGACCGATTACATGATCGTCGCGAGCGGTACATCCAACAGGCACGTCAAGGCAATCGCCGATACGGTCGCGGAAAAGGCCAAAGAGGCGAAGCATCGTCCGATCGGTATCGAAGGTGAAGACGGCAGCGAATGGGTGCTGCTCGACCTGCAGGATGTGCTGGTACATGTCATGCTGCCGCGTGTCCGCGAATTCTATAAGCTTGAAAAGCTCTGGTTGTTACGCCCGTCGCAAGACCTGGCCGCATCAGAAAAATAATTCCATGCACATGCGACTGATAGCGGTTGGCGATCGGCAGCCGGCATGGGTCGACGCCGCCTTCGAAAACTACTTAAAGCGATTGCCGCGTGAATGGCGCTTTAGTCTCGATCTCGTGACGACGTCGCGGCGCGTGAAGAATTCCGACGGCCGCCGCGAAACCCGGGCGGAAGGCGAAAAAATCCTTGCAAAACTTGAGCCGGCGGAACGCCTCGTCGTGCTCGATGAGCGGGGCAAGCAATTTTCCAGCCGCGAGCTGGCGGACAGCCTTAACGATTGGCAAAAGGACGGGCGCGATCTGGCTTTCGTCATCGGCGGTCCCGACGGGGTCTCGGAGGACTGTCTCGAGCGTGCCGAGTTTCGCTGGTCGTTGTCACGGCTGACGCTGGCGCACGGGCTGGCGCGGATCGTGTTTATCGAGCAATTGTACAGGGCGTGGTGCCTGGCCAGCGGGCATCCGTATCATCGCTGATGGCCGCCGGAACGTTGCACCTGGCTTCCGCGTCGCCGAGGCGTCGCGAATTGCTGGCCGCGCTCGGCTATGAATTTACCCACGGCCCGGTCGATATCGACGAGTCCGAATTGCCCGGCGAAGCCCCCGCCGACATGGTGCTACGGCTGGCGGCTGCCAAGGCCCGAACCGCGTTCGAGACTGGATTGACCGGTGGGCCGGTGCTCGGTGCCGATACCGCGGTCGTGGTCGGACAGACGGTATTCGGCAAGCCGGTCTCGAAACGCGATGCACTCCACATGCTGGCGCAACTGTCCGGCCGCCGGCACCGGGTCCTGACAGGGGTCGCGGTGCTCGTGGACGGCGTGATCGACAGCGCACTTTCCGAAACGGAAGTGCAGTTTCGCGAGATTCGTCCTGACGAGGCCGAGGCGTACTGGCACAGTGGTGAACCCGCCGGCAAAGCCGGCGCCTATGCGGTGCAGGGCCTGGCGGGCATATTCGTCAGCTCGATCAATGGCAGTTACACGGGCGTCGTCGGGCTGCCGGTATACGAAACGGCGGAGTTGTTGCGACGGGCCGGAATCGTCCCGCGGGGAATGCCAGCGCATGAATGACAGGCCAGTCAACAGCGAGGAATCGCCAAAAGAAGAGATCCTGGTCAATGTGACGCCGCGCGAGGTGCGGGCTGCGCTGCTGGAAAACGGCGTGCTGCAGGAAATTTACATCGAGCGGGCCTCGAGACGCGGCCTGATCAGCAACATATATAAGGGTATCGTTTCCCGCGTACTGCCCGGCATGCAGGCCGCTTTCGTCGACATCGGGCTCGAACGAACCGCATTCTTGCACGCTTCGGATATTGTACGCAGCCAAGGCCAACCGGAGGCCAACGGCGAAACGACGGTCCCGGACATTCGCGAACTGGTCCGCGAAGGCGAGCAGGTGATCGTGCAGGTCATCAAGGACCCTATGGGCACCAAGGGCGCTCGCCTGACGACCTTCGTTACGCTTCCCTCGAGATTCCTGGTTTACCTGCCGACCGGTGCCGGGGTCGGCGTTTCCGCGCGCATCGAGGACGAGGACGAGCGCCGCCGCCTGCGCGAAGAGGTAGAGCAGATGCTCGACGGCGACCCGCAACAGGGCGGCGTCATCATTCGCACAGCAGGCGAAGGCATGACTCGCGATGCCTTGCGGGCGGATCTCGAATTTTTGCGCAAACTCTGGGGCGTCGTTCAGCTTCAGTGCAGCAAAGGAGCGGTAAAAACTCTGATTCATGAGGATTTGCCGCTGCCGATCCGCGTGCTGCGCGACCTCGTGACCAGCGACGTGGAACGCATCCTGGTGGATTCGGAGGCCGATTTCGAAAAAATGCGGGATTTCGCCAAGCGCTTCCTGCCCGAGATCGAGCCGATGCTGGAACTTTACAAGCGGCGCCGGCCGATCTTCGACCTGCACGGCACCGAGGACGAAATCAGGAAGGCACTCGAGCGAAGTATTCCATTGAAATCAGGCGGATATGTCATTTTCGACCAGACCGAGGCGATGACCACGATCGACGTCAACACCGGCGCGTTCGTCGGCCACCGCAACCTGGAGGAGACCATTTTCCGCACCAACCTGGAAGCAGCGGTGAGCATTGCCCGCCAGCTGCGTCTAAGGAACCTGGGCGGCATCGTGATCGTCGATTTCATCGACATGGAAGAGGAAGACCACCGCGATCGGGTCATGCAGGCGCTCGAACAGGCAATGGCCCGTGATCACGCGAGGCACCAGATTACGCCGGTGTCGCCGCTGGGCCTGGTAGAGATGACGCGAAAGCGGACGCGGGAAAGCTTGCAGCACGTGCTGTGCGAGGATTGTGCGAGCTGCGACGGTCGCGGCTTCGTCATGACGGCGGAAACCGTCTGTTTCGAGATATTTCGTGAGATCATTCGCCAGCACCGACAGTTCGAATTCGACGAGATCCTGGTGCTTGCGCACCAGGAAGTGATCGAATTGCTGTTGGACGAGGAGTCAAAGGGTCTCGCCGAAATCGAGGAACAAACCGGCAAGTCGATCCGCTTGCAGCCCGAATCGCTGTATTTGCAGGATCAGTTCGACGTGGTTCTGGTCTGACTCGGGTAGCGCACTGAATAATGAAACGATTCTTGCAAAAACTGATCAAGTTCGTCGCCTACGTCGGCGCCGCACTGGTGATCGTGCTTGCCCTGGCCGTCGGCGTATTCCGCCTGATGTTGCCGCGACTGCCGGAATACCAGGAAGAAATCAAGAGCTGGGCAAGCAATGCGATCGGCATGCAGGTCGAATTTTCCGCCATGAATGCGCGCTGGCGATTCAGCGGACCGGAACTGAATTTTTTTGACGCCGAACTGAAAGGCGCGGGTGCCGGCACCAGTCTGCTGTCGGCGGAAGAAGTCAGCATCGGCGTTGGCGTACTGCGCCTGCTGGCCGACCGCGAACTCGTTGTCGATCGAATCCTGATTCGTGATACGGACATCGATCTGCGGCAGGACCAGAACGGGGCCTGGATGATCCAGGGCCTGCCGCTCGACGAAGTACTCGGTTCCCGCGACGTCGAGGTCGACCCGGGGGTCGTTGTCGAATTGGTTGGCCAGGATATCCGGGTGCAATACGAACACCCCGGCACTGGCCAGCTGCTGCCGTTCACCGTGGCCTCGATGAGTGTTACGTCCAATGACGGCCTGGTCGAAATCGACGCGGTGCTGACGTTGCCGCCGGCATTCGGCGATCGCCTCGAGATTACGGCGCAGCAGTTGCCGGCCTCGTCTGCATCGCCACTCTGGCGCCTGTTCATCGAAGGTGATTCGCTCGAATTGACGGGCTGGTCACGCCTGCAGCCGATCGGCTTGCCGGAAGTCAGGTCGGGCACGGCGGATCTGAGCCTCTGGGCGGACTACACGCCGGGAGAGATTCAGCGCGCGACGCTCAATATTTCGATCGACGATCTCAGCCCCGGCAGCGATCCGGTGACATCTCCCTTCGGTTTGCGAGGCAGCATCGAGTACTCCGCGGAACCGAATGGTTACCTGCTGGCAGCCAATCAATTTCGATTACTGACCGCGGACGGCGACTGGCCGCAATCGTCGCTGCAGTTGAGAGTGTCCGCGGATGAAAATCGCGCGTTGCAGGGACTGCGCGCCAACGCGTCGTACCTGAATCTGAATCACCTCAAATACGTCGACGACTGGATCCCCGAGACGCAGCGCGCCATGCTCGCCGACATCGACCCGACCGGTGAGTTGCGTGACCTGAGCATCGACCTGTCGGACCTGAACGGCGAAGCGCCGGAATTCGATGTTACCGCCGAAATGCAATTCGCCGGATTTGCGGTCGGTCCCGAACGTCCGGGCATACGCAATTTCAGCGGCAGCATTCGCGCGGACAGGGACGGCGGCAGGATCGAGCTGGCGTCCACGGACCTGACGGTGGATACCGGTGACTTGCTGGTCGAGCCGATAACGTTCGACGACGCCGTGGGGACCGTCATCTGGCGGCGCAGCAACAACGGAGTCATCTTCCTGTCGGACAATATCCGCGTGCGAAACGCCGATTTCGACAGCGAAAGCAGCCTGCAAATCGTCGTGCCGGCAAGCGGCGACGCACCGTTTGTCGATTTTCAGAGCGACTGGAACCTGCACGATGTCAGTGCAATCCGGCGTTATATTCCGAACAGCATACTGGGAGCGCCTATCGGCCAATGGCTACTGATGGCGCCGGTATCCGGTATCGTCAGTGAGGGCACATTGCGTCTCAATGGCTCGCTCGACCGCTTCCCCTTCGATGACGGCGACGGCTCGTTTTACGTGTCTGCCAACTTCGAGGACTTCGTGCTGCGTTACTCGGAACGCTGGCCGGCGCCGGAATTCAGTCATGTCAACGTCGTCGTCGACAACATGCGGCTGTCATCGACGAGGAATGTGGCGGACGTGCTTGGCACCTCGGTCGAAAATGCAGAGATTGTCATTGCTGATTTGCGCAACCCGGTCGTCGAAATCAAGGCATTCGGTGCCGGCACCCTGGATTCACTGCGGCGCTTTGCGGCGGCGAGCCCGATTAACGAGATACTGGGCGGGCAGGTTGACAGGGTCGGAGTTTCGGGTGATGCCTCGCTCGACCTGACAGTCAGTTACCCGGTACGCGACAAGCTCAATTACGATTTCCTGGCGCGTATCCGCGCAAGCGACGGCACCCTTCGTGTCGACGGCTTTGCACCGCCAATCACGGAACTCAACGGCGTCGTCGCCGTGTCGCGAGACGCGATCACGGCCGAGTCGCTGTTCGGCCGCTTTCTCGGCAGTCCGCTCGACCTCGAGCTGGCGCGCGTCGCCGATCCGCAGGCGAGACATGCGATCTTGCTGGATGCGACCGGCAGTGCCACGGCCCAAGCGCTGGTCGAGGAAATGGGGCTGGCGGTTTCCGGCGTCGCCAGTGGCAACATGGATTTCGACGCCCAGGTCCGGTTCCCCAATACCCAGGTGGAGTCGCCGGGTCAGCTGCAAATCGTGGTCGAGTCGGATCTCGAGGGATTCGGCCTGGCGCTCCCGGCGCCTTTCGACATCGGCGTCGCTGACGGCTTGCCGTTGATGATGAGTATCGATTTTCCCGGTGAGGATCTCATCGAAAGCACCGGCGCCCTGGAGGACGACGTCAAGTGGAATGCACGCTTCGTGAAAAATTCGGCGGGCTGGGACTTTGACCGCGGCAGCCTGGCGCTCGGTGGCGACTATCCGCAAATCCCCGACAGTCGCGGCCTGCACATCGTCGGTCAGACACCCGAAGTGCGCGTTCACGACTGGCTGTCACAGGCGCTCAGGGACCAGGAACGAATCGGTATGGGCGATCGAGTGCGCACCATCGACCTGATCGTCGACCGGCTGTACGTGGTTGGCCAGCGCTTTACCGATCATCGTCTGCGGGTGGATCGTGGCGGTTCCGACTGGGTCATTCAGATCGCCGGCGCGGAGGCTCAGGGCACGGTCACGGTGCCCTACAACTTTGCCGGCAACCGGCCATTGACCGTGGACATGGAGCGCCTGATCCTGCCGGGCAGTGATGATGACCCGGCCGCGTCGGCCATTTCCGTCGATCCGCGCACCTTGCCTGATATAAAGGTCAACGCCGGCGAATTCGCGCTGGGTGACCGGTTTTTTGGTGAGCTGAGCATGGATTTGATGCGCACCGCCAGTGGCCTCGAATCGGAGAACCTGGCGACGTTCGACGACAGCTTTACGGTAGTCGGCAGGGCGGGCTGGGTTGTAGATATCTACGAGGAATCGGGTCAGCGAACCTATCTCAACGCGAGCCTGAAAAGCACCGACATCAAAAAAACCACACAACGGCTCGCCTACCAGCCCGGCATCACCGGCAACGAGCTCGACGTGCAGCTGGATATCAGCTGGGCAGGCGGACCGCGCCAGGACTTCATGGAGTCTTTAAACGGTACCGTCAGGGCGCAGCTTGGCAGCGGCCAGCTGGAAGACGTCGAACCCGGTGCCGGGCGCGTTTTTGGCCTGATGAGTATCGTCGCTTTGCCGCGCAGGCTGTCACTCGATTTTCGCGACGTGTTTGATACCGGATTCGGCTTCGACAGTATTACCGCCAGTTTTCGACTGGTCGACGGTCAGGCCTATACCTGCGACCTTACGTTGACCGGCCCGGCGGCCGATGTCGGCATTGTCGGCAGGGCGGGGCTACATGACCGGGATTACAACCAGACTGCGATTGTCAGCGCAAATTTCGGCAACACGCTGCCGGTCGCGGGCTACGTGCTTTCCGGTCCCCAGGTCGCGGCGGCGCTGTTTCTTTTCTCGCAGATATTCAAAAAGCCGTTGCAGGAAATGAGCCAGGTTTACTACGCGATCGACGGCTCATGGGACGATCCGGTCATCGAAGTGACGGACGCCGAGCGATTCACGCGCGATGGCAGCCTCGCCGGCTGTATCCAGGAAACGGAGTAGTCGCTTGCAGTCACCGCAACAGGTGCGTGCCGCTGCATTGCAACTGTCCAGTGGCGCTGAGGTTGGTCGCAACCTCGAAATCGTGGATGGCTTGCTCGCCGAGGCGGCGTCGCAAGACGTCATGATTTCGTTCTTGCCGGAGAACTTCGCCATCATGGGCGCCGCGGACGAAGACAAGGTGGGGCACGCCGAGGACCCGGGGCAGGGTCCGATCCAGGACACCCTCGCCGACGCCGCGCGCCGCCACGGCATGTGGATCGTCGCGGGCAGCTTGCCCCTCAAGTCTCCTGCCGCCGGCAAGTGTTTCGGTGCGTCGATGGTGTTTGACGCTGACGGTAACGCGAGCAGCGTGTACCGAAAGATACATCTGTTCGATGTCGATCTGCCGGACAGCGACGAGCAATACCGTGAATCGGCGACCATGCATCCCGGTGACGAGATCGTCGTCGTCGACTCGCCCATCGGTCGGCTGGGCCTTACGATTTGTTACGATCTGCGGTTTCCGGAACTTTTTCGGCGACTGGTGGACGAAGGGGCAACGGCATTCAGCGTACCGGCGGCGTTTACGCTCGCGACCGGCAAAGCGCACTGGCATACCCTGCTCAGGGCGCGCGCGGTGGAAAACCTGGCCTATGTCATCGCCGCGGCGCAGCACGGCTCGCATCCCAACGGTCGCATCACCTACGGCCACTCGGCGATCGTCGCGCCGTGGGGACAAATAATTGCCGAAAAAGCGGCCGGCGATGGTATCGTCGTTGCCGACATCGACCCTGACAAGCCGCGGCAGTTGCGCCGCGATTTTCCAGTGCTCAAACACCGCAAAATGTGAAAGGCAGACAGATTTGGCAAAGCAGCAAAGCAACGAGAACGCCGTTGAGACCGTGATGTCGCGGGTCCTCGCGCCGGCAGGGCTGGAGGAGCGCCATCTGAACAAGGCGCTCGGCTCGATCAACCTCGGCGACGTGGACGCGGCCGATCTGTATTTCCAGATCAGCCGCAATGAATCCTGGACGGTCGAAGACGGCATTCTAAAGGAAGGCAGTTTCAGCCTGGACCAGGGCGTCGGCGTGCGCGCCGTCAGCGGCGAGAAGACCGGGTTTGCGTATTCCGATGAACTGCTGCTGCCAGCGCTTGAACAGGCGGCGGAGGCAGCGCGTGCGATTTCCAGGCAGGGGCAATCGAAATCGGTGCAGGTGGCGCCCGGTCGTTCGCCGAAAAATCTTTACCCGGCGATTGACCCCATCGTCAGCATCAGCGACGAGCAGAAACGGACCCTGGTCAGTGACCTCGATCGTAAAACACGGGCTCTCGACGATCGGATCGAACAGGTCATTGTGAGCCTCAATAGCTGCCAGGACCTGGTGCTGATTGCCGCGGCGGACGGCACCCTGGCTGCCGATGTGCGGCCACTGGTGCGCCTCAACGTCAGCGTCATCGTCGAGCAGAACGGTCGCCGCGAACAGGGTTATGCGGGTGGCGGCGCCAGGGCCGACCTGAAGCATTTTTTCAATAACGATCTTGCCGACGATCTCGCCAGGGAAGCCGTGCGTCAGGCGATCGTGTTGCTGGAAGCATCGCCGGCGCCGGCTGGCGCCATGCCGGTGGTGCTGGGGAACGGATGGCCGGGCATCCTCTTGCACGAGGCAGTCGGCCATGGGCTCGAGGGCGATTTCAATCGCAAGGGCACCTCGGCGTTTACCGGCCGCATCGGCGAGCAGGTTGCATCCTCGCTGTGCACGGTAGTCGACGACGGTACGCTCGACGGCCGTCGCGGGTCGTTGGCGGTGGACGATGAAGGCACGCCAGGCCAGTGCAACGTGCTCATCGAAAACGGAATTCTCAAAGGCTACATGCAGGACAAACTGAACGCCCGTCTCATGGGCGTCGCGCCGACCGGCAACGGGCGACGCGAGTCGTTTGCGCACATCCCCATGCCACGCATGACCAACACGTTCATGCTCGCCGGACCGCACGATCCGCAGGAGATTATCGCCTCGGTCGATAAGGGCCTGTTCGCACCCAGTTTTGGCGGCGGGCAGGTCGACATCACGTCGGGCAAGTTCGTTTTTTCCGCGAACGAGGCTTATCTGATCGAAAACGGAAAAGTCACGACGCCGGTAAAAGGTGCGATGTTGATCGGCGACGGCCCGGACGTGCTCGGCAGGATCTCCATGGTCGGCAATGATCTCGAACTCGATCGCGGCGTCGGCACTTGCGGCAAAGACGGGCAATCGGTCCCGGTAGGCGTCGGACAACCCACGCTGCGAATCGATGAATTGACCGTTGGAGGAACCGCCTGAGGTCCGGTGCCGTTTTAGCATAATGTGCCGGCGGGCCAGGTACGTCGTGCGTTCGATATGCACGTGTCGCGGCCAGGGCCGCTGTCCCAGCGGTGCTAATGGCTGCAGCCACGACCTGCAAGCTTTGCCGACTGGACTTATGCGCGCTCACTGGCGACAATCGATCGGGGTCCAATAAGAAAGCGACACGTTATGTGGGTGTCCAAACCGATCTACGAAAGCCTGCCGTATTTTTACCTGTTGTCGGGTGCGATATCCCTTGCAGCCTCGATGTACCTGAACCACTGGTACTGGCCGACAATATGCTTCCTGGTGGGCCTGGGATGCCTGGTCGCAGGCCTTGTGGTCCTGCTGAAACGTCGCGACTACCGTTCGCAGGACAGGCAGGCAGGGCAGAGCCAGGATCTGTAGCCGCGCCTGGCGGCGACTATTTGGCGCTTGCCGCTGATTTTTCCGCAACCTCCTGGTCGGTTTCCCGGAGGTCGGTATAAACCAGTTCGTGAATTCCGAGCGCGACGACGTCACCGTCGCGCAGTCGATGACGCTTGACGCGCTTGTTTCCGACCAGGATGCCGTTGGTGCTGTTGAGGTCTTCGATCGTGCAGCCGAAACCGTTGCTGGTAATCTGCGCATGACGCCGGCTGACGAACTTGCTGCGGATGTGAATCTCGTTGTCGGGTGAGCGGCCGACGATGGCCCGTCCGGCGCCGAACAGATGTTCCGACAATACCTTGCCCTTGCTGCGCACCTCGATTCGCGTGAGGTGCGTCGATTTCGGGACATTGAGCACGATCTGCGGCAGCTCGCGATAGCGACCGGACACCGTCTCGCGTTTCTGCCAACCGAGTTCCTCGACGGCAGCGACGATGTCGTTGTCGTCAATCTCCGTTTTCTCTTCGGCGAACGCACATAACAGCGCGGTGTCGCATAGCGTGTTGATCAGCCGGGGAATGCCGCCGGTGAACTGGTACAACTTTGGAAACGCATTTTCCGTGAACGGCCCCGCCGTGTCCCTGCCAGCGACTTTTAACCGGTACTCGATGTATTCGCGCATCTCGCGGCGATCGAGCGATTCGATGTGGAAGCGCAGGCGTACTCGTTGCACAAGTTGCTTCAATTTCGGGCTGTCGAGCTTGTCCTTGAGCTCTGGTTGTCCTGCAAGGATGATTCGCAGTACTTTTTCCTTGTGCGTTTCGATGCCGGACAGGAGGCGAATTTCTTCCAGGACTTTTTTGCTGAGATTCTGCGCCTCATCGACGATCAGCACGACCTTCTTGCCTTCCGAGTATTGCTCGATGAGGAACATGTTGAGGGTGTCCAGCAATTCGACCTTTCGCTGCTCGAACGGTTTGAAGCCGAATTCCGTCAACACGGCCTGCAGGAATTCCGTCGGCGTCAGTTGCGTCTGCGAGACGACGGCATACACGACATCGTCTTCGAGCTCGTTGAGGAACGACTGCAGGAGGGTGGTCTTGCCCGAGCCGATCTCGCCGGTGATGACGACGAAGCCGTCGGCGAGCCAGATGGTCGACTCCATGTAAGCCTTGGCGCGGGCGTGCTGCTTGCTCCAATAGACGAACTCCGGATCCGGTGTCAGTCCGAATGGCGGTTCATTCAGTCCAAAATGCTCGAGGTAGGACATTGTAGCTTGTTGTATTCCCGTCCCTAAACTGTTGTTTTTCAGAAGGTTGCTCTAGTGTACCCGCATTGTAGCCCGGCAGGCCAACGCAATCCGCGAGCCAGTTCGTCCTCCTTTATGCGACGAGCCTCTCACTAATCTGCCTCAGCGCGCGCTCGCGACCGGCGGCATCGTCCGCGACGATGGTAATGTGTCCGAGCTTCCTGCCTGGCCGGGCCGTCTTACCATAATCGTGCAAGAAGGTACGCTTGCCGTCGGCAAGGTTCGAGTTTGCCGGCATGGTGCCGATCAGGTTCAGCATGGCCGCGTGCCCGGTCGGCGACACGTCGCCGAGCGGCATGTCCAGGATGGCACGCAGGTGATTTTCGAACTGGCTGGTTCGCGCGCCCTCGATCGTCCAGTGGCCGGAGTTATGCACCCGCGGGGCGAATTCGTTGGCAAGCAATTTGTCGCCGACGACGAAGAACTCGATGGTCAGTACGCCGACATAATCGAGGTTTGCGAGCATCTGGTGCAGATAGCGATGCGCCAGCGTCGACAGCAGGGCGGCCTCGAACGGCGCTCGTGAAATATTCAGGATGCCGCCACGATGCTGGTTTTCGATCAGCGGATACACGGTGACGTCGCCGCGGACATTTCTTGCGCCTATTGCGGATACCTCGCGATCGAACTCGATCCGCTGTTCCGCAATCAGTTGCCGGCCACCGAGCTTGTCGAACGCAAGCGGCAGATCGCCGAGCGTTTTTACGAGCGCCTGGCCTTTACCGTCGTAGCCCAGCCGCCGGGTTTTCAGCACCAGCGGTAAGCCAATTTCGCGTGCGGCGAGTTCGAGGTCCGCGATGGAATCGACCAGCCGGTACGGTGCGACCGGAATCCGCAGCGATTCGAACAGCTGCTTTTCCCTGGCGCGGTCCTGGGCGTGGAGCAGCGCGGCGGGCGGAGGATAGACAATATTGTCGTCCACGATACGTTCCAGTGCGGCGACCGGCACGTTCTCGAATTCATAGGTGATGACATCGGCCTCGCGACACAGCTGCCCGAGACCCTGTTCGCTGTCGAACGGCAGCGGAATGATTTTCCCGGCCGCCGCCGCCGGCGGCTCCGGTGCAGGGTCCAGGAACACGAATTCGAGGCCGAGGCTTTGTCCGGCGAAACCAAGCATTTGCCCGAGTTGGCCGGCGCCAATGATGCCGATGCGCTTCATCGAAACCTGGTAATGGCTAGCGTCGCGGATCGTCGCGCGCCAGCACGGCGTCGGTCTGACGCTTGCGAAACGCCTCGAGCCTGGTGGCCAGCTCGGCATCGTGTGTTGCGAGGATCGCCGCCGCGAGGAGCGCGGCATTCTTGGCGCCCGCCTTGCCGATTGCCAGGCTGCCGACGGGCACCCCGGCCGGCATTTGCACGATGGACAACAGCGAATCCATGCCCTTCAGCGTCCTGGATTCCACCGGCACTCCCAACACCGGCAGGCGCGTCTTGGCTGCGGTCATGCCCGGAAGGTGCGCGGCGCCACCGGCGCCCGCGATGATGACTTCGAGACCGCGCTCGACCGCACTCGCCGCATACTCGTACAAACGGTCCGGCGTACGATGCGCGGAAACGACCGTCACTTCGTGTTCAATGCCGAGCGAGTCGAGCATTTCGCTCGCATACTGCATGGTGTCCCAGTCAGATCGGGACCCCATGATGACACCCACTTTTGCGGTCATGACCTCACGCTGTTCGCCGACAAATCCGACATTCTAGCGTCAGCCCTGCGCTTCATGCATCCTGGTCGCCAGGTCATTGTGTACCTCTTTGAACATCCTGCGTCGTGCAATGCGTCTCGCCTTGTCGTCGCGCGCGGCATCATGGGCTCGCAGTTGTCGTTCCAACTCACGATTCTCGACGCCGACAAATTCAAAATACTCCTGCAACGCGGCAAGCCCCTCCGACGCGATGCGATCGCGCCAGCGCTCCGATTGCCGAAACAGCTCGCGGGACATCCGTTCGCCGCTGTTCTGTGCCTCCAGGGCACGTCGGATCGGCTCAGGGTCGACCTGCCGCATCAGCTTACCGATCAATTGTTTTTGCCGCCGCAAGGCTCCCCGCGACTTGATGCCCTGCGCCTCCTTGATCGCCTCGAGAAGCCGTTCGTCAAGCGACAGGGCCGCCAATTGCTCGCCGGTCAGGTCGATCAGCTGTTCACCCAATGCCTGTAACGCCAGGACTTCGCGCTTCAGCGCACTCTTGCTGGGTTTTTCGGGTGACATGCGGGAATGCGACCAGGAACTTTTTGGCATAGTATCATGCGGCCGGGCATAGCCTCGCAGAACAACAATAACGACGACTCAAACGCCAATGATGATTTACGGAAAGGTATCGTGAGCGGTTCGCAGGATCGCAGCGCCATGGAGCTCGAGGAGCTGAAAGACGTTGTATCGGTGGTGATTGCCGAGGCGCGACAGCAGGGTGTCGACCAGGCAGAGGCCGCTGCCAGTCACGATATCGGTCTCAGCGCTACGGCACGGCTCGGCAATGTCGAGAGCCTCGAATACACCAACGACCGTGGCGTCGGGCTGACCGTCTATAAAGCGGGTAAGAAAGGCAGCGCCAGTACCTCCGATTTCAGCCTCGCGGCGTTACGTGAGGCCGTCGACAAGGCTTGCACGTTCGCCAAATACACGGCGGTCGACGAGGCATCGGGTCTCGCCGACGAAGAACTGATGGCGCGTGAGATTCCCGATCTCGATCTCATGCACCAGTGGCAACTGGATTCCACACAAGCCATACAAATCGCCATCGACTGCGAAGATGCTGCACGGTCGTTCGACAAGCGGGTCACCAATTCAGAGGGTGCGACGGTCACCACGAGCAGCGGCGTCAGGGCGTACGGTAATACCCACGGCTTCCTGGCCGCCTATCCGAAATCCAGTCACAGCATCAGCTGCGTCGTGGTCGGCGAGGAAAACGGCGACATGGAACGCGATTACTGGTACAGCTCCACGCGTGACGCCGCCGATCTGGAATCGCCGGAGGAGATCGGCAAGACGGCAGCAAGGCGAACGGTCGAGCGGTTGGGATCGCGCAAGATCAAGACCGATCGTGCGCCGGTCCTGTTTGCACCGGAGGTTGCCCGTGGCTTTATCGGCCATGCCATCTCCGCGTTGAGCGGCGGTGCGCAATATCGACGGGCCTCGTTCCTGCTCGATGCGGCCGGCGATAGGCTGTTTCCCGGGTTCGTGCAGGTGAGCGAGCGGCCGCATATTCACAAGGCCATGGCGAGCGCGCCTTTCGACGCGGAAGGCGTTGTTACCCGGGATCGTGAAATCGTGGTGGACGGCGTTTTGCAGGGGTATTTTCTCGGCTCCTATTCAGCGCGCCGCCTGGGCCTGGCGACCACCGGCAACGCTGGCGGACCGCACAATCTGTTGGTTAGCGGCGGATCCGATGACGATCTGGCCAGCCTGATCGGGTCGCTGAAACGGGGGCTGCTGGTTCAGGAACTCATCGGTCAGGGGGTCAACGGCGTCACCGGTGATTACTCGCGTGGCGCCGTCGGCTACTGGATCGAAAACGGTGAAATCGCCCATCCGGTACACGAAGTCACCATCGCCGGAAATCTCAAGGAACTCTACCGCCGCATTTCCGCCATCGGTAAGGATCAGGACCTGCGTAGCGGCATCCGCTGTGGTTCATTGCTGGTCGACTCGATGACCATCGCCGGCGCCTGAGGGTTGGTGCGACTTCCTCATGTTCAGATCCAGGCGAAAGACTGAAGATCAATCCGCGCGCATCGGCAGTGTTGCTTTATGCACCGCGGGCGGATTGGACTTTAGTCGCGATTTCCTTCATGTTCATCCAGCAAGTCGGACAGTGTTCGCTCACCGATCGCCTCCTCGATGGCCGAGTCGAACTGACTGCATAACCCATCGATCGTTGGCGACCAGTCCGGTTCGCGAAGCGACCCGGTTTCACCGGCCACGCGTACCACATCGAGGATGTCGCGCAGTCTGATCCTGGCCATTTCACGACCGGGCAGCAGTTCCTCGTTCTCCGTCGACATGAGCAGTCCTGCCGCTTCGAGTGCGGAGGTGATAGGTGCAATGGCAATGCTGGGAATATGCAGCTTTTCTGAGATCTCACTCGCCTGGATAGTGCGGTGCGGACTGCGAAACGCCTGTCCGACCAGGAACATGATGTCGAGCGCGAGGCGTTCGCGCATGGCGTTGGACAACCTCGGTTCCTGGCGGCCGATGCGCAGGAACGCGGGCCGCTGATGATAGAAAGCGAGCTGGGCACCGATCAGCAGGATGAGCCAGTTCAGGTACAGCCAGATCAGCGCGGTCACTGCCACGGCGAAGCCGGCGTACACCTGCAGCCTGCGCGTTGCATAAAGTACGAAGGTGGTAAAGATGACGCCCATCGCCGCCCAGATAAAGCCACCGACCACGCCGCCCACCAGCGCCGAGGAGAAATTGACGCGGGTGTTCGGCATGAACACGTAGAGGAAGGTGAACACGGCCGAAATCAGCAAGAACGGCACCGACTTGCCGGCGAGCACAAAAATCGGACCCAGCGCTTCATTGTTGAGGATGTACTGGACGACGGTATTGCTCTGGATTGTCGTCATCATGCCGATCGCCGTTACCATGACCAGCGGGCCGACCAGCAGCACGATCATGTATTCGGTAAAGCGCCGGGAAAAGCTGCGTGGCTTGGAGACGTACCAGACGTAGTTAAAACTTTCCTCGACCTTTTGCACCATGCTGATGGCGGTGTACAGGAAAAACGCCAGCCCCAATCCACCAAGGACCGACCCCCTGACGTTGTCGACCAGTTCCAGGATCTGTGCCGTTATCTGTTCGCCCTGTTCACCGAGCGGCGCAAGCAGGTTGGCCAGGTACGGTTCGAGCTGATTGAAAACCCCGAATCCTTTCAGCATTGCAAAGCTGAACGCCAGCAGCGGCACAATCGACAGCAAGGTCGTGTACACCAGGCTCATTGCGCGCATGGTGAGCTGCCCGGAGAAAAAATCGCGCAGCATCGCGTACAGATAGCGGGTGAGAACAGCGACGATCGTACCAACCGGCCCGAGTTTGTCGAGTCGCTTGCCCCAAACGAAATCTTCAAGCAGTTGCTGGAGTCTGTCGATCAAACCCTGGTTACCTTTTGCTTGTTGTTCGCTCATTGGTGAGCCCGCATTGTACAGTTGGATCGCGGCTAACGCCGCTCCCACGACTCATTGCTTATCGTGGGAGCGGCGTTAGCCGCGACTTCGTCATTCCAAGATCCGGCCAAAAGACTGAAGATCAATCCACACCCATCGCCATCGTCGATTTTTCACCGCGGGCGGATTGGGCTTTGGCCGCGCTTCGACCTTGCTCATGCTGTCAGGACTCGCAGTGCTTCGCGGTACTTATCGCCCGTTTGCTGAATGACGTCCGGCGGTAACCGGGGCCCGGGGGGCGTTTTATCCCAATCGAGCGTGTCCAGGTAATCGCGAACGAACTGCTTGTCGAAACTCGGCGGACTGATCCCGGTGCGATAGTCGCTCAATGGCCAGAATCGCGACGAATCGGGCGTCAGAATTTCGTCGATGAGGAAAAGCTTGCCGGCCTCGTCGAGGCCGAATTCGAACTTGGTATCCGCGATGATGATGCCTCTGCCAAGCGCATACTCGGCTGCCCGCGTGTAAATGCGCACAGAAAGTTCGCGAACTCGCTCTGCGAGCTCGGCGCCGATTATTTTGCAAGTCCGCTCGAAACTGATGTTTTCGTCATGCGCTCCTGCTTCGGCCTTGGTGGCCGGGGTAAAAACCGGTTCCGGCAAGCGGGCGGCTTGCGGCAGCCCTTGCGGCAATTCGATACCGCAAATCATGCCGTCGCGCTGGTAATCCCGCCAGCCGGATCCGCAAAGGTAGCCGCGCACAACCGCCTCGATCGGCAAAGGATGCAATTTGCGCACGACGATGGAACGCTTGGCGAGCGCCGCCAGCGTGGCCTCGTCGCCGATGATGGAATCCAGTGTCAGGTCGCTCAGGTGGTTCGCGACCAGGTCCTGCATCATGTCGAACCAGAAATTCGATATCGTCGTCAGAACCTGGCCTTTGCCGGGGACCGGGTCCGGCAGCACGACATCGTAAGCCGACAGGCGATCGGTGGTCACGATCAGCAAATGCTCATCGTCGACGCTGTAGATGTCGCGCACCTTGCCGCGGCCGACCATCTGCAGTTCGGCAAGTGACGATTCATACAGGGTGTCCG
The DNA here is from genome assembly GCA_033720315.1 of Woeseiaceae bacterium. Taxonomy (GTDB): domain Bacteria; phylum Pseudomonadota; class Gammaproteobacteria; order Steroidobacterales; family Woeseiaceae; genus SZUA-117. The sequence continues at coordinate 25,799 of JAWWCT010000027.1, forward strand.
CAGGATCCATGGCGGCCATCGAGGTAGTTATTTTGCGGATGATGGCGATTCCACGGAAGTCCCGCAAGTCGCCGCCATGGGATTGGCTGCCGACTGCGGTTAGCATTGGCGTATGTGTGGTTGCCGTCGAGTTCCGCTGCCAAATGTCCTACTGGGGTAAGCTCATCGGCACGCTCGGTGGCCTGGCGACCGGTCGGCCCTGGATGGCGATCATCGGTCTGCTGCTCGGGCACCAGTTCGATCGCGGATTTGCGGACCGATTCACGCGATTCGGCCCGGACGTATCCGCAGCGCGCCTGCAAAAATTACCCCAGGCTTACCTGAAAGCCCTGTTCCAGACCATGGGTCACCTCGCCAAAGCCGACGGCCGGGTCACCGAGGAGGAAATCAGGGCCGCGCGGACGCTGATGCACCGTCTCGGCCTGGGCCCGGCGGAAATTCGCAAAGCTATTGGCTGGTTTGAAAGCGGCAAGAAAGCCAATTTTCCGCTAACCGCGACGGTGCGCCGGTTGCGCCAACAGTCCGCGCGGCGAGCGGAATCGCGTGCGCTTTTCATTCGCCTGCTGCTCGAGGTTGCGCTGTCGAAAGCGTCGCTCAGGGAGACTGAACGCAATCTCATCTGGACGATCTGCCGGGAGCTGGGCATCGGCCGGGTTGAATTTGCCCAGCTCGAGGCGATGCTTCGTGCGCAGCGCGGCTTTCGAAATTCGGCTGCCGGCGCGGCGGATTCGAAGCGGCTCAGCGATGCTTATGACACGCTTGGCGTTGACCGGGACTCGTCGAACGATGAGATCAAGAAAGCCTACCGCCGCCTGATGAACAAGAACCATCCCGACAAGCTGGCATCCAGCAACCCGGACGCCTCGGTGCTTGCCGAAGCGGAGCGGCGCACGCGGGAGGTCAAGGTCGCTTACGACCTGTTGAAGGCCCGCCGCAGTATTCGTTGAGAATGCGTCGACCGTCCGTGAAATCGCACTGCCGTTCCGATACAGTTTTGCACACCACCGAAAAGGACCACTGCCATTGCAACCGCTGATCGCGCCTTCCATTCTGTCCGCCGATTTCGCCCGTCTCGGCGATGAGGTCGATGCCGTGCTGGAGGCCGGCGCCGATATCATTCACTTCGACGTCATGGACAATCATTTCGTGCCGAACCTGACGATCGGTCCGCTGGTCTGCGAGGCGCTGCGCAATCACGGCGTTACCGCGCCGATCGACGTGCACCTGATGGTGGATCCCGTCGATCGCATCATTCCGGATTTCGCCAGGGCAGGCGCCAGCTATATCACCTTTCACCCGGAGGCAAGTCACCACGTACACAGGACGATCAGTCTCATCCATGAACAAGAATGTCTCGCCGGCCTGGTGTTCAATCCGGCAACCCCGCTGACCTGGCTGGAGCACGTTATCGAGGATCTCGACATGGTGCTGATCATGTCGGTCAACCCCGGGTTCGGCGGACAGGCGTTCATCGAATCGTCACTGGAGAAACTTCGCCAGGCAAAGGCGTTGATCGCTGCCAGCAACCGGCAGATACGGCTGGAGATCGACGGCGGTGTCAAAGTGGACAATATCGGCGCAATCGCGGCAGCCGGCGCCGATACGTTTGTGGCCGGATCGGCCATATTCGGCAGTGACAATTACACGGCGGTCATTGCCGAAATGAGATCGGAAATCGCCGCGGCGCTGGAATAACGGTTGTTGTTCGCCCAAATCGCACCGGGGTCAGAGCTGGCTCTGACCCTGGTTCGCTTAAGTGGCCGGACCTCAGATCTATATTTTCCGGTTGGGGCGAGCGCCGTACACGACGATGGTCTTGCCGCTGGCCGAGACCAGGCCCTGATCCTCGAGCACCTTTAATACGCGTCCGGCCATTTCGCGTGAACACCCGACCAGGCGGCTCAGTTCCTGGCGACTGACCTTGATCTGCATGCCGTCCGGGTGGGTCATTGCATCGGGTTCGTTGCACAGGTCCATGATGGCGTGGGCCACGCGGCCTGTGACATCGACGAAGGCGAGATCGCCGAGTTTGCGATTGGTGCGGTCGAGTCGGGTCGCCAGCTGAGTCGCGAGTTCGAATACCAGGCCCGGGCTCTCGCTGGCAATCTGGCGAAAGCGGGGATAGGTCATTTCCGCGATTTCACATTCACTACGGGTGCGCACCCAGGCACTGCGCGTCGGCTGCTCGTAGAACAGACCCATCTCGCCGAAAAACTGCCCCTTGTTCAAATACGCGAGGACCATTTCATTGCCGTCCTCGTCCTCGATCATGACTTCGACCGAACCATCGACGATGTAATACAGCACATCGGGCAGGTCACCGGCATGAATCATGACAGTCTTTGATGGAACGGTGCGTACTCTGCAGTAGCTCAGAAACCGGTTGATTGCCGGTACGTCACTCAAAGTCTTGGCTGTTGTTTGCATAGGATGATCCTGAAAGACGCCGCGCCCAATCTGTTAATAATATAGTTTGCCCGGAATGACAAGGTAAGTGTCGAATATTCCTGACAATATCGTCGCAAAAATCCGACGAATCGGGTTTTCGCCCAATCTAAGGCAGCGAACGGCGTCAGATCCAGTACGCCGTGCCGGTCATGACCTTTGCCGTTGCTCGCATCAGTTGTCTGACCGGCACTGGCAGTTCGGCAGCGCCGGCGTCCCGCGCGCTCGCCCCGTGAGCTTCCTCCTCCTCACGCATCTGCTCGACGATCGCACGACTCTTCGTGTCTTGCTCGGGCAGCCGTTGCAGGTGCCCGCTCAGGTGCTCGGAAACCTGTTTTTCGGTTTCCTCGATAAAGCCCAGCGACCACTTGTCGCCGACGACTCCGCTGGCCGCGCCCATCAGCCATGCGCCTGCAAACCACAGCGGCCGAAGCGCGCTCGGATGCGAGCCCAGTTCCTGAAGGCGCTCTTCACACCAGCCGAGGTGGTCGCGTTCCTCGTCGGCCGCCTTGAGCAGTTGCCGTTCGACGGCCGGGTCACGGGCGACGGCCGCGTGCCCCTGGTAAAGACCCTGGGCAGCGATCTCGCCGGCGTGATTGACACGCATCAGTCCGGCGGCGTGGGCTTTCTCGTCGGCGGACAGCTCCGGCTCGGGCAGGTCGCTGGCCGGATTCGGGCGCGACGCCCGGGTTGCTACCGGAAACGCCGCCCGCAGCGCCGTGTCAATCCCGGAAATCAGCTGATCGAGAGGTCCCATTCGTCGCTCTTGCATGCGCGACATTATAACCGTGCCCGGTGGGAGCATAAGCGGCCTCCGCCCAACCCGGGTAATGGGAGCTAAGTAACTGAAAAACATGATAAAAATACACATGTCTATGGCGCGCGCAGGGCGCTGGCCGAGCCCTCGCAGGATTGCAATGTCATAGTCTTCCGAGTAGAATCTCGCGCCTTTCGCCGGGGCTCAACCCAAGCTGGAACCATAGAATGAAAACGATTTCCGCCAAGCCGCAAGACGTCCGCCGGGACTGGTACCTGGTCGACGCGACCGACAAGACCCTGGGGCGCCTGTCGTCTGAAATTGCCAGGCGGCTACGCGGCAAGCACAAGCCCGAATATACGCCGCACGTCGATACCGGCGATTACATCGTCGTGGTCAACGCTGACAAGATTCGGGTCACCGGCAACAAACTCAAGGACAAGATGTACCATCGCTACACCGGGTACATCGGTAACCTGAAGTCGGTCAATATGGAAAAACTGATGAGTGAAGCGCCGGAGCAGGCCTTGCAGCACGCCGTGAAGGGCATGCTCCCTCGCAATCCTTTAGGCCGCAAGATGTTCTCCAAACTGCGGGTATACGCAGGCCCGGAACACGAGCACCAGGCCCAGCAACCGAAACCGCTTGATATCCAGGCCTGAGCATAGACAGGATCGAGGCAACTATTAATGAGTGATACCCATTTCTACGGCACCGGCCGGCGCAAGACGTCCACCGCGCGTGTGTACCTGGTGCCCGGCGGCGGCGACATCAAGGTCAACAATCGGTCACTGGACCGATTTTTCGGCCGCCAGACCGCCCGCATGATCGTCCGCCAGCCACTGGAACTGACCAACCTGGCCGACAAGTTCGATATTCGGGTGACGGTGACCGGTGGCGGCACGACCGGACAGGCCGGCGCTATCCGCCACGGCCTGACGCGGGCGTTGATGCAGTACGACGAGTCGCTGCGGCCGACCTTACGAAAGGCCGGTTTCGTGACCCGCGACGCGCGCGAAGTGGAGCGCAAGAAAGTCGGGCTGCGAAAAGCAAGGCGCGCAACGCAGTACTCGAAGCGCTAGATTCTCGCAATTTCGGTAGCTGGACCCTTCGTTTATTGGGGTCAGGTCTCTAAAATACTGATCGACTCGGCGGACCGATTCGTCCCCGGTACTTCCTGTGGAAGCCGTTCGAAATGTGCGGCGCTGAAGGTAAGTTCGCACCGATCAAGTGCGACCTCGATAAAATCGAGGGCGAACTTGGGGGATCGTCTAGTGGTAGGACTGCGGACTCTGACTCCGCCAACGGGGGTTCGAATCCCTCTCCCCCAGCCAACATTTAAAAGGCCTCCGCATGGAGGCCTTTTTTGCTGGTTAAGAAAACGCATCGCGGCTGAAGCCGCTCCCACGAAGTTGCCCGAAGGGCGAGGCCCAGGGATGGGCCGAGTCCATCCCTCTCTTATAAAGTGATCGTGTCCACCCTTTTATCCCCCGCCACCAACACCACGTCGGCGGGTCGATGCGCGAACAGTCCCACCGTAACGACCCCAGGAACCTGGTTGATCCGGGTCTCCATTTCGAGCGGCTTGTCGATGCGAAGATTGTGGACGTCCAGTATGGGGTTGCCGTTATCGGTGACAAAACCTTCCCTCCAGACCGGTTGGCCGCCAAGGCCCGCCAGTTGTCGAGCAACAAAGGCCTGAGCCATCGGGATAACTTCAACCGGTAGCGGGAACTTGCCAAGCATGCCGACCAGCTTGCTATCGTCAATGATGCAGATGAATTGACGAGATGCGCCCGCTACGATTTTCTCCCGGGTCAGCGCACCTCCGCCGCCCTTGATCAGGTGAAGATGCCGGGTGGCCTCGTCTGCCCCGTCGATATACAGATCGACGTTGCCCACGTCATTCAGCCGGGAAACCTCGAAGCCCTGGCGCTGCAATAGCTCAGTGCTGGCGTTCGAGCTGGAAACCACGGCGTCGATGCGGCTTCTGACGTCCGCAAGAAGCGCGATAAGCCGGTTTACCGTCGAACCGGTGCCGACACCGAGAACGATCCCATCTTTGATGTATTCCAGCGATGCTTCGGCTGCAGCTTGTTTTTTCTGGTCCTGATCCATGTGTGCAGGCGTTCATTCGGCTCGGGGCGTTGCCGAGAGTTCGAGCTTAGCGGATCGTGTAAAACGGTGCTATGCGTGTCCATGGGCCGGGTTTTACGGCCGCAAAATGAAACATGCCCGCATACGCGGGCATGTCTCGTTGGTGGAAGAAGGCTTGGTAACCGAAAATGAGCTGGTTACCGTTCTTCCAGGCCTCAGGCCTATCTGCGACGACGCCTGGTGGCTTTCTTCTTAGAAGATTTCTTCTTAGAAGCTTTCCGCTTAGCCTTGCGCTTCGTCTTACGCTTGGCCTTCTTCTTGGCCTTGCGTTTGGCCTTTTTCTTGGCCTTACGCTTCGTCTTGCGTTTGGCCTTCTTCTTGGCCTTACGCTTCGTCTTGCGCTTGGCCTTTTTCTTGGCCTTACGCTTCGTCTTGCGCTTGGCCTTTTTCTTGGCCTTGCGCTTCGTCTTGCGCTTGGCCTTTTTCTTGGCCTTGCGCTTCGTCTTGCGCTTGGCCTTTTTCTTGGCCTTGCGCTTCGTCTTACGCTTGGCCTTTTTCTTGGCTTTACGCTTCGTTTTGCGCTTGGCCTTTTTCTTCGTCTTGCGCTTGGCCGCTTTTCTCTTGGCCTTACGCTTCGTTGCCTTCTTCTTCGTAGCGCGACGCTTCGTCTTACGCGCCGGTTTCTTACGACTCGTCTTTCGCTTCCGCGCAACCTTGCGCTTAGAAGCTTTTTTACGAGACTTCTTCTTGGTAGCCATAGTTTTCTCCGTGTCGGGTACCCGGCGTTGAGTATATACAACAAAAAACAAAAATCCAGCAAGTCAAGTGACACTGTTAACAGTTTTTCAAGCCGGTTTTCGGCCCGTAAATCGATCTAAAAATGGTGACGTATCAAAACCACGCACGCGGAATTTTCGTTGACCGAAAAAAGTGTCGCAATTTGGCGAATAATTTCTCCCGTTTCATTGCCGACTTTTGTCGCACAGACACGTCAAATTGCCGCAAGCTCGAGCGGCGACGAGCAAATCGACAAAAGCTGTCGAGTGGTCTGAAACTTATTCGAGTTGTAAAGAGATGTGCTCAGGAGCTTTCATCTATCAGACGAAAAATCCGTATATCCCAAGGGTTTGGGACGATTTTTTCCACCTGTTGACAAGAAAAGGCGACGCCGATCAGCTTCGGGTGGAACAGCTGTTTGCGGTCTTTGAGGAAGCTAAAAGCGCGATCGTAGTAACCCCCACCCATGCCCAGGCGATGATGTTTTTTGTCGAAAGCGACGACCGGCGTGATTACGATATCCAACGCCCTGGTTTCGATGCTGGCACCGCACTCGGGTTCGAAAATTCCGAACTTGTTCACCCGGAGGTCACTGTCGGCCGTCAATTCGCGAAACCGCATGACAAACTTTTTTTCGATGACAGGTACGAAAATGCGCTTTTTCATTCGCCATGCGCGACCAATCAGGGGCCAGGTGTCCACCTCATCCGGCATCGGCAAATAACAGCCGATGTACCTGCTGCGCCGGAACCAGGGAGACCGAACGACGGTGTCGGCGATCTTGGCCGATGCGCTTGCGCGTTGCTCAGGGTGCATGGCAGCGCGCGCTGCGCGCGCAGAGCGGCGCATCGCGGCAAGTTCGCCTTTGTGGTTGGCAGCCATTAGCGACGATTGCGCGTCCGACATCTTGGGTTTGCCAGGAAAAGTGAGAAGACGTCTCCCGCCTGTGCCGTTACCGACCGTCGCTCTCGAACCGGAGCAACAGGTGGGGCCAGCCGTGGCTCCAAAAGGCTATCCACCGAAGTGGTTTTGCACACATGGCGCCGACAGTGCACGACCCCGAGGTAATAATTTAGGGTCGAAAGGTAACCGGGTCGGCATCGAACACCGCAGGAGACGCCGAGTGACAAGCTTACCGAAAGTCGGGGAGAGTTACAGTGCTACAGGTCAAGTTGTCGGTTATTGCCGAGTACCGAGTCCACGCGGTCCGACAGTGACTTGAGGCGATCGCCAAGCGAACCCTCGAGCTCCTGTTCGCGGCCTTTGGCGTGCAGCAGTTCGTTCGCCATCCGCAAGGCTGCCAGTACCGCGATTCGATCCAGGCCTACGACCTTGCCGCTGTCCCTGATCTCGCGCATTTGCGCATTCAGGGCTTCCGCCGAATCGAGCAGGTCGGTGCGCTCGCTGGCCGGGCAGGAAAACTGGTACTCCTTTTCTAGTATGCGAACGCTCAGGTGGGCGTACATATCAGTCATACATTTACTCCTTCGCAAGTCCTGCCCGCGAAGCGCAGAAACACGAAAAATTGCTTAAAACTTGTAAATAGGCGGTGCTTAAGGTCATGGGCTATGCCCCGGCAGTCGATTTACGTCCGCCTAACCTCCCTGTTCCATTGCCTTCAGTCGTCCGATCATTGCTTCGACACGCGCCCTGACCTGCTCGTTTTTTTGCAGCAGGGTTGCGCGTTCAGCGGTCAGCGTATCCTGTCGCTGCTTCAGAGATCGATTCTCGTCCTGAAGCTGATCGCACACCTGAACGAGAGCATCCACGCGCTTCTCAAGTCGCTTTAGTTCGTGCTCAAACATGGCATTTGATTCGTCGGCCATCCGGGAAATATAGATCCGTGGTCCGGCAGAATCAATTGTCTTTTTCCAGCGACCACGCATACGTGGCCAGGCGCCGAATTACATGGGATCATTCCGCCCTGCAAGGGCTCAAATATCGACTATGGCGGAACTGACGATCGACCACCACGAACTGGACGCTGCGCTAAAGCGCTGCGGCTCGAGCTGGAACGCGGGACAGACACACGGACTCCTGTGCAGTCACCTGGCACTGGGCGGTGCTGACGGTGTGGCCCGGTGGGTGGACCAGGTTCTCGCGGGTACCGACCCGGACGACGCACTTCGCGGCCAGTGTGAGGCCATGCTGGACGCCCTGTGCACAGTGACCTGGCAACAGCTCGCCGAGAGGCGGTCCGAGTTTGTATTGCTGTTGCCGGATGACGACGACCCGCCGCAGGTCCGCACCGAGGCAATGGCTCAGTGGTGCGACGGATTCCTGCACGGCCTGGTATCCGACCGTCACGACGAAAAAGTGCGAGAGCGCCTCGCGAGCGAGCCGCTCGCCGATATCATTCGCGATCTGGTCGAAATTTCACGGGCGAGCATGGACGACGACGATGACCCGGAAGGCAACGAAGCAGCGTTCGCCGAACTGGTGGAGTACCTGCGGGTTGCTGCGCAACTAACCTACGAGGAACTGGCGGAGTTCAGAGCATCGTCCGGTACACCCCCGCGCCAGGTATCCGGCACCCTGCATTAACGCCAATTCTGCAACACGTGATGAACAGGAAGGAGTTTGCCAAACGCCGTAAAACGCTCATGCGCATGGTGGGCGAGGACGGTATTGCCATTCTTCCCAGCGCGCCGGTCAAGACCCGCAATCGGGACGTCGAATACCGCTACCGGCAGGACAGCGATTTTTATTACCTGAGTGGATTCGCGGAGCCGGATGCGGTTGCGGTTCTCGCCCCCGGGCGCGGCAGCGGAGAGTATGTGCTGTTCGTCAGGGACCGCGACAGCGGGCAGGAACTGTGGCACGGTTCTCGCGCCGGTCCGAAGGGCGCCGTCCAGGAGTACGAGGCTGACGATTCGTTTCCGATCGACGACATCGACGATATTTTGCCGGGCATTCTCGAGTCGCGCAGCCGGGTGTTCTACACCATGGGCGCCTACGCAGATTTCGATCAACGCATGACGGAGTGGGTCAAGGCTTTGCGGCAGCGCGAACAGTCCGGCGTGCATACCCCGCACGAGTTCGTTGCACTCGATCATATTCTGCACGACATGCGCTTGTATAAGAGCAGGGCGGAGATATCGGCCATGCGCAAGGCGGCAAAGATCGCCGCGCGGGCGCACCGGCGTGCCATGACCTGCATACGGCCGGGGCTTTTCGAGTACGAGGTCGAAGCCGAGTATCTGCACGAGTTTCGTCGCCACGATGCCTCGTGGTCGTATACGCCGATCGTCGGCACCGGTGCCAATGCCTGCACGCTGCATTACGTGGACAACAATTCGCAGCTCAAGGACGGCGATCTGCTGTTGATCGATGCCGGCTGTGAATACGACTATTACGCATCGGACATCACGAGAACCATTCCGGTCAGTGGGCGCTTTTCGCCGGAGCAGCGCGCCGTCTATGAAATCGTGCTCGAAGCGCAGCTGGCGGCCATCGACAAGACCCGCAAAGGCAATCACTGGAACGACCCGCACGATGCGGCCGTCAAGATCATTACCAAAGGCCTCAAGAAGATCGGCTTGCTCGACGGCAGCGTGCCCAGGCTGATACGCGATGGCGCCTACCGGGAATACTTCATGCACCGTACCGGGCACTGGATCGGCATGGACGTGCACGACGTCGGCGATTATAAAGTCGGCGACGAATGGCGACTTCTCGAACCCGGAATGGTGACGACGGTGGAACCCGGCATCTACCTGCCGGCCAACCGCAAGGTGCCGGCAAGGTGGCGCAACATCGGGGTGCGCATAGAAGACGATGTCGCCGTTACCAGCAACGGCCCGGACGTGTTGAGCAAGGGCCTTGCCAAGGAACCGGACGACATCGAGAAACTGATGGCCGCGTGACATGAGCGCAGAAGCCATGACGGATTACGACATCCTGATTGCCGGTGGCGGCATGATCGGGACCAGCCTGAGCCTTGCGCTTGCGCCATTGAACCTCAGGGTAGGGATCGTCGAAGCCGTGGCGCGCGGCGCGCCAGAACAGCCGAGCTTTGACGATCGATCCACGGCGCTGTCGCGCTCGAGCCAGCGCACGTTCGAGGCCATGGGTCTGTGGCCCGCCATCGTCGCAGCCGCCACACCGATCCGGCACATCCACGTGTCCGACAAGGGCCGTTTCGGCTTTGCGCACATCGACGCCGTAGAACAAGGTGTCGAGGCGCTGGGTTACCTCGTGATCAACCGGGTACTCGGGCAGGTCTTGCAGAAGGCGCTTGCCGATGTCGATCGGCTCGACGTCATGTGCCCGGCGAGAATCTGTGGAGTGCGCACGGCGGATGAGCAAGTCGTCGCTACGCTCGAAGAGTCGGGGAAGTCACGTGAGCTGACCTGCCGTCTTCTGGTCGCCGCCGACGGCGCCAGTTCGAGCGTGCGCGACATGATCGGCATCAGTGCATCACGCGTCGACTACGGGCAGTGGGCGGTCATCGGCAATCTGCTGCCGGAAAAGCCGCCCGCAAACCGGGCGTACGAACGCTTCACCGAAACCGGACCGATCGCCGTGTTGCCGGCTGCCGACGATCGCGCTGCCTTCGTGTGGATCCTGCCGAGTGCAATGGCGCAGGACGTGCTTGCGCTCGACGATGCCGACTTCGCCCGGCATTTGCAGGAGGCCTTCGGTAACCGGCTCGGCAAGTTTTCCAGGGTCGGCAAGCGTGCCGCGTATCCGCTGGCCTTGAGCAAGGCAAACGGCCTGGTTGCACGCCGCAGCGTGGTCATCGGCAATGCCGCGCACGGGCTGCACCCGGTTGCGGCGCAGGGCTTCAACCTCGGTATGCGCGACGTGGCCACCCTGTGCGATTGCATTTACGACGCGCGTATTGAAGCTACAGCGGCCCATCCATCGACCGACGCCGAAGTTGCTGATCCAGGTTGCACCGAGATTCTCGAGAACTATGCAAAATGGCGACGCAGCGACCACGCCAAGGTCGTGCGCTTTACCGACGGCATCGTGCGCCTGTTCGGCGATCGCCGGCCGCCGGTTCGCGCTTTGCGCAATCTCGGCATGCTGGCATTCGACCTGGTACCCGGTGTGCGCCGGTTATTTGCAAAACACACCATGGGCCTGGCCGGCCGCCTGCCCCGCTTGTCACGCGGAGTGCCGCTGGGATGAATCGTGAGTTCGACATACTGATTGCCGGCGGCGGCATGGTCGGTCTCACGATCGCCCTGTTGCTCGCGCGGCGAAATGCCCGGCGGCAAATGCACATCACGCTGGTGGACGCCGGCCGGCAGCCCGTGTTTTCGCAGGACGACGATATCTCGTTGCGGGTGTCGGCCATCGCCGCCGGAACGGCAGCGATGCTGGACGACGCCGAAGTCTGGGACAGGATCGCGGAAACGCGCGCATGCCCATACCGGGACATGCGAGTATGGGATGCGGCCGGCAGTGTCGAAGGACCCGAAACCCTGCGCTTCGAGGCGGCCGAATTCGCAGTGCCGCAGTTGGGTTTCATCGTGGAAAACGTCCTCATCCAGCATGTCTTGCTCAAGGCGCTTGCACGCAGAGACGTGTCGATCAACTACGAGACGCGTCTGCGCTCGGTTAAAAAGGCCGGCAACCGCTACGCCGTCGAGTACGGTGACGGCAAAAGCGCCATGCCGGAACTGCTCATTGCGGCGGACGGTGCCTCGTCGTTCGTCAGGACGAGTGCCGGCATCAACGTAAAGACATGGAAATACCCGCAGTCGGCGTTCGTTACTCACCTGCGACCGGAAAAGAGTCACCGGCATACTGCCTGGCAGCGTTTCCTGCCCGATGGGCCGCTGGCACTGCTGCCGCTCGGTGACGGCCGGGTGTCGACCGTCTGGACCACAACGCCGGAGAACGCAGAACGGCTGTCAGCCGCGAACGACGACGAACTCGGCGCGCTGTTGAGCGATGCAAGCGACCATGTGCTCGGTGCGCTGTCCGCGTCCGGTCCGCGTGGTTCGTTCCCGCTTAAATCACAGCACGCCGATCGCTACGTCACGGAAGGCCTGGCACTCGTCGGCGATGCGGCGCACGCGGTGCATCCGCTGGCCGGCCAGGGCGCAAACCTCGGCCTGGCCGACGCCAGCGCGCTGGCAAGCGAAATTGCGACAGCGCTGGAGGCCGGTGAACATCCCGGCGATCTGCCGGTCCTGAGGCGCTACGAGCGGCCAAGAAAGGTCGCCAACAAGACCATGCTGCACTTCATCGACGGCCTCAACCGGCTGTTCAGCAATGAAGCGGCGCCGCTGGCGCGCTTGCGCGGGCTGGGTATGGCACTCTTTAATAAGGCCGGGCCGATTCGCGAGTATGCGGTCCAGGTTGCGCTGGGTATGCGTTGAACGTTTTGGGACCGCAGCCGGTCATAGGTGCAAGCCAGCAGAACAATGTGGAAGCAATATAAGAACGTGGGAGCGGCTTTAGCCGCGATCGAACGCGATTGAACAAGAATCGAGAGGACTGACGATGAAAAAGGCATTCCTGTTAGCTGCAAGCATGACGATGGTTGCCCTGGCGCCGTTGCAACACGGGCATACGGCCGGCGACCGATTGGACGATATACTCGCCGCACAACCGGACGAGGTGCAGGCACGCTACCAGTACCGCCATCCGAAAGAAACGCTCGAATTTTTCGGCATCGAACCGGGGATGACCGTGGTCGAGGCGTTACCGGGCGGTGGCTGGTACACGAAGATCCTGCTGCCGTACCTCGGCAGCGAAGGCAAGGTCATCGGCGCGGATTACGCGATGGACATGTGGCCGCTATTCGATTTCGCCACGGCGGAGTTCCTCGAGAGAAGGAAGACCTGGACCGATTCCTGGACCGCGGACGCCAAAGACTGGGGCGGAATTGACGGCGCCGACGTATCGGCATTCGTCCTGGGATCGCTGCCGGAATCCATGCACGGCACCGCGGATGCCGTGTTACTGATCCGCGCCATGCATAACCTTGCGCGTTTCGAATCCGAGGGTAATTTTCTGACGAAAGCGATAAAGGATTCCTACGATGTGCTCAAACCCGGCGGCATCGTCGGCATCGTGCAGCACCATGCTCGCGACGACATGCCGGACAGCTGGGCTGACGGCAGCAATGGCTACCTGAAAAAGGAATACATCATCGCGCAGATGCAGGCCGCCGGCTTCGAACTGGTTGCCGATTCGGACCTGAATGCGAACCCGAAGGACCGGCCGACGTCCGATGAATACGTCTGGCGCCTGCCGCCCGGTTACGACGGCAGCGAGAACAACCCGCAACAAAGGGCCAAAGTGGATGCGATCGGCGAGTCCAATCGCATGACGCTGAAATTCCGCAAGCCGTAGTTGACGGATATCAGCCGAAGGCGGCTTTCAGTGCCGCAACGTGCGGCACCCC
>JAWWCT010000028.1:0-37927 GCA_033720315.1 Woeseiaceae bacterium
CTGGTAATCGGCAATTACCATTGTTGTCGGCTACGTGTTTCTTGTTGGTATTGAACGGCTGCGACAGCGTTTCACAGGATCCAGCACAAGCGCCGGTCGCAGCAGAACCTCCCGCCGAGGCCAGTGCGCCGGTCGAAGCACCCGAAGCGGCGGCACCAGCGGTCGAGATCGAGCCGCAAAGGCCGGTCGTCGCGGAGACGCTGCCTTATGCGGAGGTGGACGAGCAACTCGTTTATGGCCATTTCGTGTTTCCCGCCGATATGGTCGACGCCCTGCCGGGCGTCATCGTCATTCATGAGTGGTGGGGTTTGAATGACAGGGTCAGGGCGATGGCCGATCGCATTGCCGCGGAAGGCTATGTGGTACTGGCGGTCGACCTGTTCGGCGGCAAGAGCACCCGGTCGCCGGCGGAAGCCAGGGAGTTGCTGGTCTCTGTGCTAGAGAATCCGGCGCCGGCGGAAGACAACATTCGTCAGGCTTACCAGTTCCTCGTCGATTCCGGGCAGGCGCCGAGGATCGGCGTTCTCGGCTGGGACTTTGGCGGCGGCTGGGCATTGAACACCGCCATGTTGCTCCCGGACGAAATCGATGCAGCCGTGATCTACTACGGGCAGGTAATCGCGGACCAGCGGCGGCTGGCGCCGGTGAATGTGCCGATACTCGGACTGTTCGGCGCACAGGACCGAGGCATCCCGGTTGATTCAGTTCGCCAGTTCGAGTTGGCGCTGGAAAACCTTGGAAAGAATTTCGAGATCGAAATATACCCCAAGGCAAAACATGCATTTGCCGATCCCGGCAGCGCGAACTACGATGCCGCGATCGCGGAACAGGCCTGGGCGCGCACACTGGCGTTCCTGGATTTGCACCTGTCGATCGATGCGCAATAGCCTTGCCCGGATATTGCACCAGTATGACGCGCGCTCGCTTAATCTTTGATCGTCTGACGAATTTTCCTCCGTCGGAAATAGACACTGCTATTCCGCTCCGTTGGAAAACTCGTCAGCCAATCAAATCTTTAACCGATCTTACGCGCCAACTGATGCAATATCCGGACTAGGGATTCTCGCTGAGATTTCCTTCCATCCCGCCTTCGCTTTCAAGCGGTGGCGTTTCACATGTGAGCAGGACATCGAGCGCCTTTGACACGTAGGTCATCGCCTGCTCGTTCTCGCCTTCGCACAGCAGCGATCCCTGTGCCGACAGTGCCGACGAAATAGCCAACTGAGCGTTTGACGGATTTATGGCGGTTTCGCCGCCCTCGGTCTCGATCACGCAGAAGTCAGCCACCGGCAGCGGCGCGATTTGCGCCGGGGGAATTTTCAGGTTGACCGTTGCCCGGCCGCCATCGCGCAGTTCTTCGCGGGTCAGCGATTTGCGAGAGTCTGCTACGCTGAGCGACACGGCTGCCGGGCGACGCCCGCCGGTACACCTGGCCTTAAGCTCGAATGAATATTCGAGGCCAGGCAGTCGCAGGAAGCTTCTCCCCGCATTGCGCGGCGCGACGCTTACCGTCGGCGCACTTGCCGACACCGACAGACTGTCCTGGCCGAAGGCGAGCGCTGTCGGCATGCTGCAGCAAAGCAATGCCAGCGCAGCCAGGTGACGTGGTGTTGTCGGAAGCATCGTTAAAGGCTACGTTATGGACTGTAAAAAACAAGAGTCGACGCTACCGCCGACGGTCACAAACATCTTCTGACATCAGTCAATGAGTCCGCTGAAACAAAGTTACAAACTGGCGAAGAGAGTCGTGATCGCCATCATCGGTGCATCGGTACTGTTGGTCGGTGTCATCATGATCGTGACGCCCGGCCCCGCCATGGTATTGATTCCTGTCGGTTTGGCGATCCTGGGACTCGAGTTTGCCTGGGCCAGGGTCTGGCTGAAACGGCTGCGCGAGAGCATCAGCGCCCGTAACAGTCGTGAACAGGACGCGCGCGCAGAGGATCACCGGCGGCGCGTCGGCTAAAAAAAACGGGAGCCGGCAGCAGCCGGCTCCCAAAACAAACGGCATAAGGGGGGATTGCCGCCGGGCCGTCCTGGCCCGTGTCACCGATTTGCTTCCCTGAGACCGGTCTTGCAGGCGAACGCCGGGCAACCGGGGGAGATTGGCCGCGGCGCCGTATCGCCTGATTCTTGAAACTAGCGGCCGTCGACAGTCTGCCGGGCAGCTTGCGCCGATTTGCGGCTGCTCAGGCGAATATCAAGGTTGGCCCTCGTCGACTGCAGCACGGAGCGAATGGCGTCCTCCGTCGCACTGTCTACGGCTTCTCTTGCCAGCGCCCGGTTGGTGGCGTGCGCGGTGGAGCGCTCCGGCACCAGCGGGTCGTTCGAATCCGTTGCCTGCGTCTGCGCGGTGAGCAGCAGTGCGGCCAGGGCGACGGCGCTTTTCAGTGGTTTTGACAGCATGAGTTCTTCCTTGTGAAACAGGTGGCGCGATGCGCCTGCCAAGCGATAGTTTCCCTGTTCAATGCACAACCCATGCCAACCCGGGAAAGGCAAGAAAAACATTGCCTTAGCTACTCGTGTCAAAATACGAAATCCCGTAATTTACGATTTTTCGTGACTGTAATTACGAAATTCCGTATAAACCGGCGGATGCGATCCAATGGCGACTATCAATGGCTGTTCCGCAAGGCGCCGGTCCTGGCGACGGCGATCGGCGACGACGGCCGTTACCAGGATGCCAGTGACGCGTTTCTCGAGCGACTGGGTTATGCACGCCAGGAGCTCGTTGGCCGGCGGCCGTCGGAGCTGGTGACCGCCGAGTCCCGACGGCGCATTGAAAAGGAGCTGTTGCCGACCTTGCGCCGCACCGGCCGACTCAGGCTGAAGCCCATCGACTTCGTTGCCAACGACGGCGAGGTCGTCAACTGCCTGGCCAGCGCGGTCGTCGAGCACGACGCCGGCGGGGCAGTGGTGCGTACCGTGGCCGTGTATGCCGAGACCTCCGACCAGGCGCGCGCCGATCGCAAGTACCGGCAATTGTACCGGTCGACGCCCGCGATGCTGCACACCGTCGATGCAGAAGGCTACGTCGTTACCGTCACCGACCACTGGCTGCAAAAAATGGGCTATCAGCGCGATGAAGTGGTGGGTCGGCCGATCATGGATTTCTACAGTGAGGCCGATCGCAAGCGCTTCGCCGACGGCCGCCTGCAGGAAGTTATCAGTGGCGGCGAGTTCAGCAACGAGCAACGCCAGATGGTGACCAGGAGTGGCCAGGTTCTCGACCTGGTCATGTCAGCGATCTCCGACCGCGACGATTCGGGGCGTGTCTACCGCATGCTGGTTGCGTCGAAAGACGTCACGGAACGCAACCGTACGGAACGCAAGTTGCGCGCGACACTGGCCGAAAACGCAAGACTACGAAGAGAGATCGAACGCGAGCGCGATTACCTGCGTGAAGAAGTCAATGTATCGATGAACTTCGGACGCATCGTCGGCAAGAGTTCCGCGTTGCAACAGATGCTGTCCAAAGTGGAGGCGGTCGCCACGACTCCGGCCAACGTATTGATTCTCGGTGAATCGGGCGTCGGCAAGGAGCTCGTGGCACGCGCAATTCACGCCAGGAGTGTGCGATCGGCGGCACCGCTGGTAAAAGTGAACTGCGCCTCGATTCCAAAGGAACTCTTTGAAAGCGAATTTTTCGGTCATGTCAAGGGGGCGTTTACCGGTGCACAAAGAGACCGTGTCGGGCGCTTTCAGCTTGCGGACGGTGGCACCATCTTCCTGGATGAAGTCGGCGAAATTCCTATGGATCTTCAGGGAAAACTGCTGCGCGTGCTGCAGGAAAGTGAATTCGAGCGAGTCGGCGATGACTTTACGCGTTCGGTGGATGTACGGGTTATCGCGGCGACCAATCGCAATATGGATGAACTCATGGTGGCCGGAAAATTCCGCGAGGACCTGTTTTATCGCTTGAGCGTGTTTCCGATCGAAGTTCCTCCCTTGCGGCAGCGAAAAGACGATGTCATCCAGCTGGCGCAGCATTTTCTCGACAGCATTTGCAAAGATTTCGGACGCAAGCCGCTCAGGCTGAGTCGCAGCCAGGTCGCTACCATCAAATCCTACGACTGGCCCGGCAACGTGCGAGAGTTGAAAAATGTGATCGAACGCGCCGTCATTCTGTCCAAGGGGGATACACTGCGTCTCGACCTGTCCATGCCGGAATCGGACATTGCGGACGGCCCGGTAACCCGTGAGTCTTCAGGCAAGACGGAGATATTGACGGACAAGCAAATGCGGGAATTCCAGAAGAACAACATCGTTGCCGCCTTGCAGGCGACAGATTGGAAGGTGTCCGGCAAGGGTGGCACCGCGGAATTACTCGGGGTCCGACCGACGACGCTGTATGACAGGATGAAGGCTTTCGGCATCAGGAAACAACACAAATAGGCTTTGCCAGTGACGCGACAATTACCGACGCGCAATCTCAGACAGACGCCCGAAGTCCAGTGGGGCGGGAGACTGTTGCTTGCCGTCGTCTTGTGCTTGCACGTCATCGCGGCAAATGCGCAAGGCGAGTTGCCGCTGTCGGTAAAGAACGCACTTGATTACCGGCGGATTCCGCACAATACATTGAGCGTCTACGTCGAACGCATCGACACCGGGGAAGTGGTCCTGGCATGGAACGATGCCATTCCGCGAAACCCGGCATCGGTTGAAAAGATGCTGACGACGCTGGTCGCGCTGGATTTGCTCGGCCCGGCCTATACCTGGAAAACCGATGTCTATGCATTGGGACCGATTGAGGAAGGAGTATTGCGCGGCGACTTGCTGCTCAAGGGCTATGGCGATCCGTACCTGGTTACAGAACGATTCTGGCAGTTACTGAGGCGAATCAGGCAATCGGGAATCAGCGTGATCGACGGCGATTTGCTGATCGACGACAGCTATTTCGACGTCGGTCTGTATGACCCGGCGGCATTCGATCGTGAGCCTCTACGTGCATACAACGTGTCACCGAATGCAATGCTGACCAATTTCAAAGTCGTGCGTTATTTCTTCAAACCGGAACCGCAGACTTCCGGCGTCAGCATCGAGCTCGATCCGCAACTCGACAACGTGATGATCGTCAATCAACTGCAATTGGCAAACAGGTCCTGCCGCGGTTACCAGCGCGGTATTACGATAACGCCCAATGAAAACGTCAGCCGAATTACCTTCAGTGGTCGCTTTCCGAACGGCTGCAAGATTTACGCGATGGACCGGACAATACTGAGTCACAACGAATTCACTTACGGATTGTTCGACTCGTTGTGGCGTGAATCCGGCGGACAGTTAACTGGCGACTGGGGCAACGCCCGTGCGCCGGAAAACGAAGAGCCCAGGTTGTCGTTCGAATCCTTGCCGCTGGCGGAAATCATCACCAAGGTGAATAAACACAGCAACAATGTCATGGCCAGGCAACTGCTGTATACGCTTGGCGCAGAAATGCATGGTGTGCCAGGTACCGAAGCCTCCGGCCGCAAAGTGGTTCGTGAATGGCTGGCCGACAAGGGAATGGATTTTGCAGAGCTAAGGCTCGACAACGGCGCGGGACTGTCTCGAGACTCGCGGATGACCGCACGTCATCTCGCCGATATGCTGCGCTACGCCTATCGCAGCAACTATATGCCGGAGTACCTGTCATCCCTGTCCTTGTCCGGTATCGATGGAACGCTGTCGCGGCGATTTCGGCGAGGCGTACTCACCGGTATGGCGCACATGAAAACAGGTTCGCTCGACCACGTCAGCTCGATTGCGGGCTATTTCCAGGCACGATCGGGGAATCGATATATCGTCGTTACCCTGCATAATCACACCGACATTCACCGTGGGCCAGGCGAGGAAGTCCAGGAAGCCTTGTTTCGCTGGCTTTACGAGAAATAACGCCCGCGTCGTCATTCGGCGACAGGTTCACAGCTTCGTAAAGCAACATCTGTAGTAAACTCGCGAGCGATCGCATTAATCGCTTGGGAGGCTGTAGATGCGTCTTGCTTTGCTGTTGGCAATCATTTTGCCAACCACGTTATTGGCGGAAACCGCTTACGTCACCGATAACCTGAGACTCGGTTTGCACCAGGCGCCCGACACCAGCGACCGTGCCTTTCGCACCCTCGAATCGGGGCAGGAACTGGAGATCGTTTCGCGTAACCGCAACTATGCAAACGTGCGAATGCCGGACGGCGTCGAAGGTTACGTGAAAGCTGCTTACCTTGTTTTCGAAAAACCGGCGAAGTTGATTGTTGCCGAAACACAGAACGAAAACGAAAACCTGAAAAAAGAACTCGAAGAACTCAAGGCGGCGTTTGCGTCACCTGCAGCAACCATTCAATCATTGCAGCAGCAGATCGCGCAAAAAGACGCAATGCTCGAAAAAAATTCACAACAAATCGCAGCACTCACCGAAGAAAACCAGGACTTCCTGGAGCGTTACGCGGAATTCAAATACAGCTTGCCCTACAAATGGGTTGCTGGCGCCATGCTTGTTTGTGCGCTGGGAGGTTTCCTGCTGGGCATGTGGTGGATCGACTACCAGAGCCGAAAACGCCACGGTGGCATGCGGATCTACTGAGCCCCGTATGAACTCATCGCCAGGCTGGTCAGGCAGCAGCGGACAGGCAATCGCAGGTGCCGTTTTTCAACGGCAATTTGATATCCCTGAAAATCAGATCGAGTTCCTCCTGGGATTCTGCCTTTGCAATCCTGTTCATCTGCTCTGCATCGATATGCGGTGCAAACAGGCGGATGAATTCAACCATGTAGCAACGCATTACCATGTCCTTGCGAAAACCGAGCCATGTCGTGCTGCGCGGGAACAGGCCGTTGGCCTTGATCGGAGTCAGTTTTTTGTGGTCCGCAGGATCGAATGCCATGCTTGCGATGATGCCGATCCCCAGTCCCATTTGTACGTAAGTCTTGATGACCTCAGCATCCCTGGCCGTGAACACGATGTTGGCTTCGAGTCCTTTCTTGGCAAAGGCGTTTTGCATCGACAGCTCGTTGTCGAAACTGAACACGTAGCTCACCAGAGGATAGGTGGCAAGGTCGTCGAGCGTGATAGCCCTGTCCATTTTGCTGAGCTCGTGACCCCTAGGCACCAGAACGATCCTGTCCCAGTGATAAGCAGGAATTTTCAGCAGGTCGTCAAACAGATTCTTCGATCCAGTCGCGATCGCAAAGTCTATGTCACTCTTTGCAACCATTTCGGCGACCTGCTCGGCAGTGCCCTGGTGAAGATTCAAATTGACTTTTGGATACTGTTCGCGCAATTCGCGCACCACGCCGGGCAATATGTATCGTGCCTGGGTGTTGGTCGCCGCAATGGTCAGGGTGCCTTCCTGCTGTTGATAATAATTGGCGGCCACACTCCTGATTTGCTCGACCTCATCCATGACCTTGCGCGCTCGTACGACGACCTGTTCGCCGGCCCGGGTAACCCGGTCGAGGCTCTTGCCCTTGCGCGTAAACAGCTGCAGGCCCAGCTCTTCTTCGAGCAACTTGAGCTGTTTGCTGACCCCGGGCTGTGATGTATAAAGCCGATCCGCGGCGGCCGTGATGTTGAGGCCATTATCGACTATCGCTAGCAGATATTTTAATTGTTGTAATTTCATGCGGGCAGTCACGTCAGGTATTGCCGGCTCCTACCGTAGACCTGCCAAGGCCACAAACGTTGCAAAAAAATTGCGAGTTTTTTTGTCGATGACCGGTCCAGGAATATGTGCCGGGGACTTGCGTTCGTCGCCGGCCGCTTATAACGTTTGAATATAACAATCGAAACTAAATGCCAGACAATCTCCCATAGCAACCCATCGCGGCCGTGCTGCCAGCATGCCCTGGTCGGCACGCGGTTTTCGTCTGCTCCGTAGTACAACGGTGTGTTACGCCTAACGCATAAGGACAACTCATGATTTACAACAGCATCCTCGACACGATCGGCAATACCCCCATCGTCCGGCTGAATCGGATCGCGCCACCTGGTATTGAGATGTACGTCAAAGTCGAATCGTTTAATCCCCTGGCATCGGTAAAGGATCGACTGGCGTTTGCCATCGTCAATGATGCGGAGCAACGCGGATTGATGAAGCCTGGCGACACGATCGTCGAGGCGACCTCGGGCAACACGGGAATTGCGCTGGCAATGGTGTGCGCGGCCAGGGGCTATGGCTTTGTCGCCACCATGGCGGAGTCTTTTTCCGTCGAGCGTCGCAAGATCATGCGGGCGCTCGGCGCCAAGGTGATACTCACGCCGGCAGCGGAGCGCGGTAGCGGCATGGTGCGCAAGGCGGAAGAACTCGCCGCGAAGCACGGCTGGTTCCTGGCGCGCCAATTCGAAAACCCGGCAAACCCGGAGTACCACCGCAATACGACCGGACCCGAGATACTTCGGGACTTCGCGGGCAAGCGCCTGGATTACTGGGTGACCGGCTACGGCACCGGCGGCACCATGACCGGCGCCGGTGAGGTCATCAAGCTGGCGCGGCCCGAGGTCACGATCGTGGCCACCGAGCCGGCCGGCGCGTCGCTGCTCGCAGGGAAGGAGTGGAACCCGCACAAGATCCAGGGCTGGACGCCCGATTTTATTCCCGACGTGCTGAATCGCGAGGTTTATGACGAGCTCATCCCGGTCACCGACGAGCGGGCCATCGAGGTATCCAAGCAGTTGGCGGCCGAGGAGGGAATTTTCGTCGGCATTTCATCGGGTGCCACGCTGGCCGCCGCTTTCGAGGCCGCATCCGGGGCGGACAAGGGTTCGGTGATGCTGGCGATGTTGCCGGATACCGGCGAACGCTACCTGAGCACGCCGCTGTTCGAAGGGGTGCACGACGGCTCCGACGACGAATGGCTGGAATCGCTCGGCACTTGACCGATTGCTTATCCTAACTATCTGAAAAAAATAAAAAAACGGTTCAAGTTCGCAAGCTTCGCTGAGACCTGAGTCACAGCGAAATTCAGCTGTGCGTGGCATTGTCGCAGTGGATACCCGCGCGGCGGGCAGGGGCAGCTATGGTCGCGAACCTCGACGAATTTCTTGCGCGAAAACACATCAACAAGGCCAAGGGGCTGCTCGAGTCCCTGGCACCGCGTGCGCAGTTTTTCTGTTTCTACGACGTGTACCGGAATTGCGCCTGGAGCAGCAGCGAGACCGACGATTTCGAGATCAATAACTTCGTCGCCGAGTTGCCGGCGGCGATCGTCGAGGGCACGGATTCGCAAAAATCGATGCTGCGGCGGACCCTGCCGTCCGGCAGGACGGTGCTGGTATTCCCGGTCTTCGGCGACGTCCACGATCCACTCGGCATCATCGTTACGGTATTTTCGAGAAACGTCGGCATGTCGTCGTCGTTCGATCCCGACGCGCTGCAGGATACGTTGCTGCCGGCCGTGCAGATGATCGGCGAGACCTATCGACTGCAACAGGACCTCAAGGCAGCCGAATCGACGGCCAGTTCATTCGACAAGGAACTGGCGTTTGTCTACCAGGTCGACGAGATGTTGCACGGTGCCTCGCGCAGTCATGCGAGTCTCGGCCAGCTGATCGGGCGCAGCGGGCGCTTCCTGAACATCGCTTACAGCATCCTGCTTTTGCCGTCGAAACGAATCCGAATCAGTGCGACGCACTCGAGCTGGAAAAATGTCAACCGCAAGTCGCTGGACAAGTACCTGATCGATAAGTTGCTGCCGGAACTCGAAGGCCAACGGGGCCCGATCATCTACGAGATACCTGCAATTGAAGGATCGGACAATCCCTGGGAACGTGGCTACCAGGCGCTACTCTGCCCGATTTTCGACAACGGCGGAAACGTCGAGGGAATGCTGGCGCAAATGGGGCGCGTCAATCAGAAACCCTTCGAACCCTCACACATGCGCTTCATGTCACACATGACACGCCAGGTCGAATTCGTCATCAAGCAGTCGTTCGATGCTATGACCGGACTGATGAACCGATCGGGTTTCGAGACGCAACTGCACGAGTCCAGCATCGCGCTGGCCGAAACGGCTGGCTGTCACCAGATCGTATATTTCGACCTGGACAACATGCAGCTGGTCAACGATACCTTCGGACACCAGGCCGGTGACCAGGTCATCATTCGCTTCGCGCAGTTGCTGGAGCGGGTGCTGCCCAAGAACGCGGTCGCGACACGGCTCACGGAAGATGATTTCGTCATTCTTTTGCCGCATGGCACGACCGACGAAGCGGTCCATCTCGCCGAAAAGGTTCGCAGCGAAAGCGCGGATGAACTCGGATACCTGCAGGGCGATATCTCCCTGCAGGTCACGGTCAGCGTCGGCATCGCCGAGTATTCGGCGATTGCGGAGGAAAGCACGGCGCTGACGGCAGCCAGGCTCGCCTGCGACGCGGCAAAAGATCACGGCAGGGACAGAATCGAGATCTACGACGAAGACAATCAGAGCGCCATCCGCCGTTATGACGACATGCACATGGTGGCGCAGATTCAGCAAGCCCTCGACAACGACAGTTTCATCATGCTGGCACAGCCGATCGTCTCGCTGGCCTCGGATAAGCAGCAGCAGCGTTTCGAGGTGTTGTTGCGCATGAATGACATTTTTGGTGACAACGTTTCGTCGCAAGCGCTGTTTTCCGCGGCGGAGCGTTATCAGCTCATGCCGCAGATCGATCGCTGGGTCGTCTCACACACGCTTGCGCGCCTGTCAGCGCATGTCGATTTCCTGCAGGAGAAGCCGGCGATCTTTGCCATCAACCTCTCCGGGCAATC
This sequence comes from Woeseiaceae bacterium, assembly GCA_033720315.1. Lineage (GTDB taxonomy): Bacteria > Pseudomonadota > Gammaproteobacteria > Steroidobacterales > Woeseiaceae > SZUA-117. The sequence goes on from JAWWCT010000028.1 coordinate 10,722, forward strand.
GCTCGGTGACGACGAGATCCTGAACTTCATCGAGGAAGAGGTCGCATCGAGCGGCGTTCCCTGGGAGTCGCTGTGCTTCGAGGTGACGGAATCCGCAGCAGTATCAAACCTCAAAAAGGCGCAAGCGTTCATCGATGCCTTGCGTCATCAGGGCTGCAAGTTTTCGCTCGACGACTTCGGCGCCGGACTGAGCTCGTTCGCCTACCTCAAGAACTTCAAGGTGGACACCCTGAAAATCGATGGCAGCTTTATTCGCGATATCACGGAGAATCGCATCTCCGAGTCCATGGTGGCTGCAATCACCCAGGTTGCCAAAGTGATGGAGCTCGAGACTGTTGCGGAGTACGTGGAGAACGACGCCACTCGTGAGCTGATTACGCGACTCGGCGTCGACTGTGCCCAGGGCTTCGGTATTGGCAAACCGCTACCGCTCGACGACGTGCTGGCGCAGCTCACCGGTGCGCTGCAAAGCGCGGCGGGCAGCTAACGTCCGGCTGTTCGCGGCACACAGGCGGTACGGCACGAGACTGTCGAGCCCGCAACGGGCTGAGGTACCCTTGCCCGCATGGCGAGAGACGAGCAAAGCCTGCCGGAAAAGCTCATCTCGGGCGTGCCGCCCGCATTGCGTGCGGTCACCGGGCAATGGGGCGAGCGACTGCTTTCGCAGCACGCTCGATTGCCGTCGTCCGGCGAGCATCTTGCGACCCTGGCGCGGCTGGTTGCAACCAGTGAGTTTGCGGGAAGTGTGCTGCTGCGTAACTGGGACTGGTTCCAGTCCGCGTTGGCGCGCGGTGATTTTCGCAAGCCGCCGGCCGCCCGCGAGATCGACGATTTCGTAACAGAGCTCAGGAGCGGCGATAGCCAGGAAGGCGCGATCAAGGGCCGGCTGCGCGAGTTTCGCAACCGGCGCCTGTTACACATCCTGTGGCGCAACATCGACGGGTCTGCCGATCTCGCCGAGGCGCTCATGTCCCTGTCGCAACTGGCTGACGGCATGATCGCCGCCGCGGAGGGCTGTTCGCGGCGCCTGCTCGAAGACCGGTTCGGCACGCCGCGAGACGCCAACGGCGATCCATTACCCCTGGTGGTTCTGGCCATGGGCAAGCTCGGCGGCTACGAACTGAATTTTTCGTCGGATATTGACCTGGTCTTTCTGTATCGCGGCGAGGGTGAGAGCGACGGTGCGCGAAAGTTGAGCGCCCACGAGTATTTCACCCGCCAGGCGCGACTTTTGATAATGCTCCTGGAGGAAGTGACCGCCGACGGCTTCGTCTACCGGGTCGATACCCGATTGCGGCCGTTCGGCGAAAGCGGGCCGCCGGTCACCAGTTTCGTATCCCTCGAGTCCTATCTCCTGCAACACGGTCGGGGATGGGAGCGCTATGCCTACATCAAGGCCCGGGTCGTGACTCCGCCGGGCGATGCGGACGTCGTTCGCGAACTCATGCACGACATCATCGAGCCATTCGTCTACCGGCGATATCTCGACTACGGTGTATTCGAATCGCTTCGCGACATGAAATCGCTGATTTCAGCCGAAGTCAAAAAGCGCGAACTTGCATCCAATATCAAACTCGGTCCTGGCGGTATCCGGGAAATCGAATTCATTGCGCAGTCGCTGCAACTCGTGCGTGGCGGCAGTAACCCGGCATTACGCAGCCCGCAATTGCAGAAGGTGCTACCCGCGCTTGCCGGAAAACACGGACTGGCGGCCGCAGCGGTCCGCGAATTGCTGCAAGCTTACGTGTGTTTGCGACGTTTCGAGAACGCCCTGCAGGCAATCAACGATCGTCAGCGACACGACATCCCCCGGGACCCCGTCGAGCAGGCGCGCCTGGCACTGGCACTCGGACACGGCAGCTGGGAGTCGCTGCATGAGGAACTGCTGGCGCAGCGTGCCTGTGTCAGCAGGCATTTCGACAACTTGTTATTCGGCTTGCGGGACGATGCTTCGGCAAGCGGTCTGTCGCGCGCGCTGGTCACCCTTTGGGAAAGCGATGCTGGCGAGGATGAGTGGCAGGCGGCTTTGCATGCGCACGGCTACCGGGATGCCGGCGAACTGGCAAGCACCCTGGTGAAGTTTGCGAAGACCTCGATCGGTAGCCGCATGGACAAGACAGCCGAGCGACGACTGGGTCGCCTGATGCCACTGTTGTTACGGGAACTCGAAAATCGCCAGCATCCGGCGCGTACCCTCGAGCGGAATTTGCGGATCGTGAGCCAGATACTCAGGCGCAGTGCCTACCTGTCGCTGCTCATAGAGAATCCCGCGGTTCTCGGTCGTCTCGTCGCCCTGTGCGAGGAAAGCGCCTACCTGGCAGAGGAAATCGCCCGCTATCCGCAGCTGCTCGACGAGCTGTTCGATCCGCGGCTCAGCTCGGCATCGATCACTGCCGCAGCCATGCGCGCGGACCTGGACGATCGCCTCAGGAATATCGATGAGGCGGACAGCGAAAGGCGCATCGAAACGCTGGGTCAGTTTCAGCGCGCCAACCTGTTTCGCATCGCGGTGGCCGACCACAGCGGCAACCTCCCGGTCATGAAAGTCAGCGATCGTCTGACCGAGCTCGCCGAACTGGTGCTGGTGCAGGCACTGGATACCGCGTGGTCGGACCTGACAAAGAAACACGGTTTTCCCATCTGCTCGACCCCCGAGGGCGAACGACCCGCGGGTTTCGGCATTGTTGCGTACGGCAAACTCGGTGGCATGGAGTTGTCGTACCGCTCGGACCTCGACCTGGTCTTCCTGCATGACTCGGCCGGCGAACGGCAGCAAACCGACGGGCGAAACGCGCTGGACAACAGCGTATTCTTCAGTCGCCTCGCGACACGCCTGACGCATTTCCTGACGACGCAAACGGCATCCGGCGCATTGTACGAGGTCGATACGCGACTTCGCCCGAGCGGGCGCTCGGGCCTGCTGGTGAGTTCCGTCGACGGTTTCGAGCGCTACCAGGAGGACAATGCATGGACCTGGGAACACCAGGCCCTGTTGCGCAGCCGGCCGGTCGCCGGCGACGCGGTGATCGCCCGCGAATTCGAGCGCATACGCTCGGAGACCCTGCGATTCCGCGTGCGCCGCGCAGCACTGCGAGACGACGTACTTTCGATGCGTGACAAGATGCGCACGGAGCTCGATTGCAGTAGCAAGGACAACTTCGATCTCAAGCAGGGCAGCGGCGGCATTGCCGATATCGAATTCCTGGTGCAGTACCTGGTGCTGCAAAACGCGGCCGAGCACCCGGCGGTTATTCATTACCCGGACAATATTCGCCAGCTGGGCACACTCGGCGCGGCTGGATGCCTGGCCGAGCGCGATGTCGTGAGCCTGCAGCAGATCTACAAGGCGTATCGCCTCTGTCTGCACCGGCTGGCACTCGACGAACAGGCGCCGCTGGTCGCCCACGGGCAATTCGCGGACGAGCGGCAATTCGTCGCGGAACTGTGGCAGCGCGAATTCAGCTAGCCGTGTCACTTCCTGCGCTTTGCCGGCTTCCACTATAATTTGCCGACAGTAACGAGACCGGGTGGCGTATGGCTGACAGGGCAGGCAGGGTCGACGAGAGGCTGATCGCAGCCAATGCACAGCATCGTTACGGCGTGCTTGCGGACGACCTGCCGTTGTCGTGCCCGATGCCTGGCATGTACCTGTGGAATTCTCATCCCAAGGTCTACCTGCCGATCGCCGAAACCGGTGAGGCAAAATGCCCGTACTGCGGCGCCAGCTATTTCCTGGAAGACCAGGACGACTAAAAGCGCCGATCTGCTTCCTGGTTATCGATATTTGCCGATAAAATCCTGAAAAATCGGGTATCTCGCAGATTCTTCAAAAACCATCCAGAATTTTTAACAGATTTTTTCTAAAAAAATCTGTGCCGAAAAACGCTTAAAATTATTATTTTTTTGCCTAAAATTCACGAAAATCCTCAAAATCCAAAAATCTGTTCAAATTTGGCGATGCAAGAAGAGGCGATTGCAGCAGCCTGGACAGGAACAGGCCCTCGCAGGGTCCGGTCCGGGCGCAAAATTTCTGTGAAATTGGGGTAAAAAAGCCAGTTATTGGCAGTTTTTGCGTCGAAAATTCGCTAACGTGATTCTCCGAGCACGGCATCGATGCGCTCGTTGACGCTGGCCAGGCGTATCAGGCCCATGGCGCCGGGGTCGCGCACGCGCTGACCCCAGCGCAACTCGTCCGGCGATTTGCCGAGGAATCGCTCGCAGGCTTCTGGGTAGCGATTGACGCACAGCTCCCGACTCAGATATGGGCCGGTGCGATCGGGATTCGAGGTGGCATAAAGCCCGATCACCGGGGTGCCGGCCGCGGTCGCCATGTGCGCCGGGCCGGAGTCGGGGCATATCAGCAGGTCGGCGATGCTCAGCAACGCGAACAGCTGCTTGAGGCTCGTCTGGCCGATGAGATTGGTGAGGTTGCCATCGCAAAGCTTGTCGATGGTCTGTCCGTAGTGACGCTCTTCGTCAGTCTGCCCGCCCGTCAGGACGACCGTGCAGTCGAACTTGTTGCGAGCGTGATTGGCCGCCGCGGCATAATTTTCAGCGCTCCAGTTGCGGAAATTTCGTGCCCGCAGGCTGCTGCAGGGACTGATGACCAGCAACGGTCGCGAGCCGTCTTTTAACCCGGCTGCAAACTGACGATGGGATTCCGCTAGCGGAATGTCCCAACGCAACTTGCGGGGTGGGATCCCGATATGACGGGCGAAGCCCATCATGGCTTCGAGCGCGTGTTCGCGGGCAGCCGGTGCGATACGCCGGTTGGTAAACAGCCACTGGAAATCGCGAGCCCGCGCGTAATCGAAACCCAGGCGGAGCGGTGTCGGTATCAGCCGGCACAACAGGTTCGCACGCAGCGACGCATGCATGCAAAGTGCAACGTCGAATTCACGGCCGGACAGTTGTTGCCTGACTTGCGAATACGCGTGCCGGCCTTGCGATTTGTCGAAAATGATAAACTCGATGTCCGGAATATCGGCCATCAAGGTGGCTTCCGTTTTGCCGATGATCCAGGTAATTGCGGTCTCCGGCCAGGTGTCCTGAATGGCACGTACAACGGCCAGCGCATGGCAGGTATCGCCAATCGATGAAAGGCGCACGACACAAAGTTGTTCCGGTGGTGTTTGCTCGAACATCCTTGCTTGATCGGTGGTATGGCCGAAAGGAACGGTAAAACTTGAGCGACACTGTCGAGAAGACCAGAAACGGCGCCATCGTATACGATACGGCGATCATCAACCAGATTTCCGAACGCGCGTTTGTTGCCAACGGTTGGCCGCATGCAAAACCGATACAGGGACCGTTGCGCTCCGCCGGCCGCGGCAAGACCCTGATGGTCAGTGATGGCCAGAACGAATTTGTCTTGCGGCACTATCTTCGCGGCGGCTTGCCGGGAAAGCTCATTCGCGACAGCTACCTCTGGCTCGGCGAAAACAAGACGCGCTCATTCGCCGAATGGTATCTGCTGGCCAAGCTGCATGCGATGGGCTTGCCGGTACCGCGCCCGGCCGCGGCCCGCTATCGACGTAAAGGAATTTTCTATACCGCAGACTTGCTGACCATCCGCCTGCCGGATATTCGTTCGCTCGCGGAGCGCATCGTGGAATCCCCGGGTAACGAATCCCTGTGGAAAAACATCGGTGCGGTGCTTTACCGGTTTCACGCAGCCGGCGTAGACCATGCGGATCTGAATGCTTACAACGTGCAAGTCGGCAACCAGGACAGCATCTATCTGCTGGACTTCGATCGTGGCAGGATCTTGCCGCCCGGCCCATGGCAACAGAAAAACATTGCTCGCCTGCACCGCTCGTTACGGAAAATCAAACTGGCTGACCGCAACGTCCACTACACGGAAGCGGATTGGAACCTGCTGCTCGATAGTTATTTCAACGCATCCAGATCTGCGTAGGCATCCGGCAATTCGCCTGGCCGGTCCTTGAATTTGCGATGCACCCAGTAGTATTGCTCGGGGCAACGGCGAATTTGCGCCTCGAGCGCGGCCACGTATTTTTTCGTATCCGCCACCGGATCGTCGCTCGGCAAGCCCTCGATCGGCGGCTCGATGCGAATTTCATATCCGCCTTCCGGCAGTCGCCGGGGCCAGAACGGTATGGCTTTCGCACGGCCGAGTTTTGCAATCGTCGTGGTCGCGATATTGGTCATTGCCGGTACACCGAAGAACGGAATCAGCGCGGACTGTTTCAGGCGGTAACTTTGATCGGGCGCATACCAGACAGGCACGCCTTCACGCAGACTGCGAATCATGGATTTGATGTCATTCTTGTCGATGACCGATCGCGCCGTCACCTCGCGAGTACCGGCGACGAGTTCGGTAGTCATCGGATTGCGAAACCGGCGGTACACGACGTCGAACGGCGGGCAGTGCTCGCGTAATGCGTGGCCGGAGATTTCGAGAGACGTAAAGTGCGCGCTGATCAGTACCACACCAAACCCGGCATCGAGCGTTTCCTGGATGTGGTGACCGCCCTCGACGGTGGTCATCGCAAGTAATTCTGTGCGATTACCCCAACGAGCGAGTGCCAGTTCCATAATCGAGGCGCCGAGCGCCTCGAAATGTTCGAGTGCCAGCCGGTCGCGTTCGGCGGCCGACAGCTCGGGAAAGCACAGCTCGATATTGCGCCGGGTAATGGCGCGCCGTTCCGCGCCAATGCGATGTGCCAGCCGGCCGATCGCCTTGCCGAGGGCAATCTGGCGGCGATACGGCAGCAGGCAGGAAAGGCGCAGGAACGCCACGCCTGCCCAGGTCAACCAGTACCTGGGGGCCCAGTAATGGCGAAGCGGCGGGCGTTGGTTACGCGGCATGTTATGTCCGGGCAGAGATCATTGGGCGACGGGAGTTTATCGCCGCAACGGACACGACGCCATCGACGCACCAATGGCGTCAGCTCGAACGCGGTTTATTCGGAGAGGCTGTCTGCCTCTGTTTCCTCGAGGTTTTCGGAGATTTCCAGTGCGGGTTCGTGGGTCTGTATGCCGACATGAAAAACTGCGAACCCCGGCATCACGACCTGGTTTCTCGCCATACCGATAATGCGTCCCGAATGCGGCGAGAATAGCTTGGTGCTGGCATTGTTCATCGGGTCGGTAATCGTGCCCAGCAGATCTCCCTGGCGAACCGTACTGCCAAGAGTGACGTCCGAAAGCAAAATGCCACCTCTGTTCGCCCGCACCCAGGTCGAACGGTAATAAACCGGCTCGGCTTCGCCCCACAAGCGAATCTTTCTTACCATGCCGAGCGTGTTCAACAGGGTTTCGATGCCCTTGACACCGTGTTTGACTTCCTTGAGTTCCAGTTCGGACGGACCACCGGCTTCGAGAGTCACCGTCGGAATTCCCGCAGCCGTCGCGGCGAAACGCAGCGTCCCTTTCGCCGGCTTGCTGTGCAGAATGACCGTCGCGCCGAATCCCTGGGTCAATGTGACAACGTCCGGGTTTCGCAGGTCGGCACGAATCTGTGGAAGGTTCGCACGTTCGAAAGAACCCGTATGCAGATCGATCAACGCATCACATCGTTGAATGACTTCCGTGAAAAAGGAATAGGCGATTCGCGATGCCGCTGAACCATCCGGATTGCCGGGAAAATAGCGGTTCAGGTCACGGCGGTCCGGCAGGTAACGCGAGCCGCGGCGAAACCCCTGCAGGTTGACGATCGGTACGCCGACCACGGCACCCGCAAGTTTGTCCGGCTCGAGGTCGTGCATCACTCGGCGCACCATCTCGATGCCATTGAGTTCATCGCCGTGCACGGCAGCGGTCAGGCAAAGTGTGGGTCCGGCAAATTTGCCGTTGACAACCAGTACGGGTGTGGAGACCGGAACGCCTTCAAACAACTCGGTCGCCGTCCAGGAAATTCTCTGGCTACTGTTCGGAGCAATCTCCGAACCGAGTATTCTCATGCTCGTGGCGACGTGATCCGCGGTCGTCACCGCATCGGCCAGCGGAACCACCGGGATACCGGCGATGTGACCTGTTGCATCGCGATCTTGCGCGGAATCGGCGACAATCTCGCCTTGCAATGCAGCCGTTTCCTCGGTGGCCGCCGCCGGACCGGCGGCAACGGCAATACCGGTGAAGGCTGCGAGAACCACTGCGCCCGAGTAATGTCTGATTGTTGTTTTGAGTGAGGTCATATTGGCGTAAGGGCTGGCGCCGGTAGTCGGGACGACCACCGTGCTTGCCCTAAAATAGCAATTCAGACAATAATTTTCTGTGAACTATTCAAGTGTTTAGCATTGATTTCTCGATTGAACCATAAATGCAGCAAATGACAAGTAAATTCACGAAAATCATAGTTTTTACGCTGTTCCTGGCCGTCGCGCAGTCCGCCATGGCAACCTCGGAAGCGCATTTTCCCAGGCCCGGGGAACTCGAGCGCGACGTGAATTTCTGGGTCTCGATATTCACCGAGTACTCCACCCGTGAAGGCGTTCTGCACGACAATCGCAACCTCGCCGTCGTCTACGAGAAGATCGATCTGCCGAAAGACGCGAGCCGCCGGACGCGTAACCGATTGAGCAAGGACAGAAGGGAACACTACAAGAAAATTCTACACACGCTGGCAAAAGGCAAACGCGACAATTTGTCGGCGGAAGAATATCGGGTGTTGCAGATGTGGCCGGCAGACGTCAGCAACAAGGAGCTGGCCAACGCGGCAAACCGCATCCGTTTCCAACTCGGCTTGTCCGACCGCTTTCGTGACGGACTCGTGCGGTCGGGCCGCTGGCGTGCACATGTAAACACCGAGTTTTCAAAGCTCGGTGTGCCGATCGAGCTTGCGGCGTTACCTCACGTCGAATCTTCATACAACCCTGATGCTCGATCGCACGTCGGTGCGTCCGGTATCTGGCAGTTTACCCGCAGTACGGGCCGCCGATTCCTGCAAGTCGATCACATTCTCGATGAACGCAACGATCCGTTTCTCGCGACGACCGCTGCCGGAAAGTTGCTGGCGTACAACTATTCGATTACCGGCAACTGGCCGATGGCGATTACCGCGTACAATCACGGACTTTCGGGGGTGCGCCGCGCGATGCGGCAGTTTGGCGACGAGGCGTACGCGGAAATTTTCCGCAACTACAAAAGCCGTACATTCGGCTTCGCGTCGCGAAACTTTTACGTTGCCTTTTTGGCCGCCATGCAGATCGACCAGGACCCGCAACGCTATTTCCCCGGGCTGGTGCCCGACGCTCCTGTCGATTATGCGACAGTGGCACTGCCCGCTTATATACCGGCCGACAGACTGGCCGCCGTATTGCAAGTTCGCGAACGCGACCTCGCACGCCACAACCCCGCGGTGCAGCCGACCGTATGGCAGGGCACCAAGCATCTGCCGAAGGATTACCTGATCCGCTTGCCGAACAGCATGTTGCGCGATTCGCTGCCGAACCTGATGGCGAGTCTGTCGCCGGACGCCATGTTCGACAAACAGTTGCCGGATCTGTTTCATACCATCAGGCGTGGCGATACCTTGTCGGAGATCGCGACCGAATACGACACGACCGTATCCACGCTGGTCGCCTTGAACAATCTGAACAACCGTAATCGAATTCGCGCCGGTCAGCGGCTGCGCCTGCCGGCAGCGGGCCCGGCCACTGCGGCAACGGTGCCGGCTGCGGCGCCGCCGGCGTCGCAAAAGTCGGCGCCGGAGCCTGCACCGCCGGCTGAGGCCATTGCGGATGCCCCGGCGATTGCTGCGACGCCGGTGATCGTTGCGGCAGCGACACCCGCGACAGTCGACGAGCTGGAGGAACCCGCCGCGCCCGGCGATCAGGTGGATCAACTGATTGGCAGCCTGCAGTCGGCATTGCTGTCCGATCCGAGCGATTACACGGTTGCAGACGACAATACGATCGAGGTTCATCCGCTCGAAACCCTCGGACATTACGCCGATTGGCTCGGGCTCAAAACCCAGCGCCTGCGCGATATCAACGGGCTGGCATTCCGCACACCCGTAGAAGTCGGTCAACGCATCAAGCTCGATCTCAGCAAGGTCGATGCGCAGACATTCGAAAACCTGCGCGCGGCTTATCACAAGGATCAGCAGGACACATTTTTCCGGAACTACACGATTACCGGCGTTACCGAGCACGTTGTCAGGCGTGGCGAGTCCGTGTGGATTCTCGCGTTACGCAAATATGACGTACCGGTATGGTTGTTTCGGCAGTACAACCCGGAACTCGATCTTCACAACGTGCAGCGCGGCACGCGACTCAACTTTCCGGTCCTCGTGAGTAACAAACCGGGATAATGCATAGCCGAACGGGCCTCTATTTTTTTCGACTGCTTCCCGTTCTGTTTCTGGCGATCGCCACGATTGCGTACCTTGCGCATGTCGAAGGCAACAACGCGTACCTTGCCAGGAACGTACTGCCAGTATTGCTGGTGGTCGTACTGTCAGCGGTCACGGTGTATAAAGGAGGTGGCCACTGGCTGGGATCCGGCTGGTGCTGGCCACTCGGCACACTCGGCTTTGCAATACCTGCTGTCGGACTGTCCGTTTACCTGCATTACGGATACTCGGTGAACCTGGACGGAATGTTCGACCAGGCCGCTTATCCGCTCCAGCTGTTTCGATTTTTGCCGGCCTACACGATCGTCGCTGGCGCGGTCGGTTTCGCAATCGGTTGGATCGTCGGGCGCAATATCTGAACCGGCGGCTACGCATGGCGCGTCGCATTATGAGACAGAATCGGCAACTTGCGCGATTTCATTTGCTTGCGTCGTGCGGTTTGGTAGTCTGCGAAAAATGAGGAAACCGACCCATATCATGGAAATCCTGGCCCGCGCGGCCCTGGTTGCCGTGGTGCTTGTCGCAGTCCGGCTGCCGTTGTATGCCGCGGAGTTTCCGGTTGCCGACAAGGTTGTCGTCGAGAAGGCCAAGCGCAAGCTGCATTTGATGCGAAACGGCAAGGCATTTCGCAGCTTCGACATCGCATTGGGTGTCCAGCCAATTGGCGACAAGGAGCAAGAAGGTGATCAGAAAACGCCGGAAGGCGTTTACTCGATGGATATCCGCTATGCGGAAAGCGATTATTTCCTGGCAATTCACATTTCGTATCCGAACGCGGCGGATCGGGCACAGGCCAGGCAGCTGGGCGTCGATCCGGGCGGTCAGATCATGATTCACGGGCAGCCGAACACGCCGACCTATTCGGCCGCGTACTACCGCAATGAGGACTGGACCAATGGCTGCATAGCCGTGTCGAATTCCGACATGATCGATATCTGGCTGATGACCGGAGTGAACACGCCGATCGAAATACTGCCCTGATTTTTCGGAATACCAGTTTGCAACAAGCAAAGATAGTTACAGGTACATCGCTGCGAGACGACAGTGACGAAACGGTCGACGCCGAGGTCTGGCCGGAGGGCAGCCTCGAGGTACTGTCTCAGGTTGAAATGGAGCAACTGCGCCAGCACGGCGAAGGTGGCTTGCACGAAGTGCTGCGACGCTCGATTCTGGCGATCCTGAATACCGGTTCCATTCTCGACGACACCCGCGCCGTGTTGCGCAAGTATCACGACTTCGAGGTCGGTTTCCTGCAACAAGACCGCGGCCTGCAAGTCACACTGAAAGGCGCACCGGCGTCGGCATTCGTGGATGGCAAAATGATTCGCGGCATTCGTGAACTGCTGTTCGCGGTATTGCGCGATATCGTCTACACGAATCACGAACTGCACGAAGGCGGTCGCTTTCACCTGCAGACTTCGTCCAACATCACCAACGCGATTTTCCATATCCTGAGAAACGCACGGATCCTGGACGCCCCGGACAGGCCCAAACTGGTGGTTTGCTGGGGTGGCCACGCGATCAGCCGTGAGGAGTACGATTACACGAAAAAAGTCGGCTACGAACTGGGTCTGAGGGCGCTCAACGTGTGCACAGGTTGCGGGCCCGGGGCCATGAAAGGCCCGATGAAAGGTGCGACTATCGGCCATGCCAAGCAGCGAATTCGCGACGGGCGGTATATCGGCATCACGGAGCCGGGGATCATCGCGGCCGAGTCGCCGAATCCGATCGTAAATTCGCTGGTCATTATGCCGGACATGGAAAAACGGCTCGAGGCATTCGTGCGGATTGCACACGGTTTTGTCGTGTTCCCCGGCGGTGTCGGCACGGCCGAAGAAATCCTGTACCTGCTGGGAATACTGATGCATCCGGATAATCACGACTTTCCATTGCCATTGATCCTCACGGGTCCGGCGGAAAGCGAATCGTATTTTCGGCAGATCGAGGAGTTTGTCGCAGAGACGCTCGGCGAGGATGCTCGAAGTCGCCTCGAAATTATTATCGACAATCCTGAACAGGTTGCGCGAAACATCGCGGTCGGTATCGACGATGTCTGGCAGTTTCGCAAGGAGCATGGTGAGGCCTACTCATTCAATTGGCGGCTGACGATCGACGAGGCATTTCAGCAGCCGTTCACGGCGACTCACGAGTCTATGCGCGAACTGGAATTGACAACGGAACTCGCAACGCATGATCTGGCCGTTAATTTGCGACGTGTTTTTTCGGGAATCGTGTCCGGAAACGTGCGTGATGACACCATGCTGGAAATCGAAAAGCACGGACCGTTCGAGATCAGCGGCTCGAAGCGGCTCATGAAGCTGCTGGATCGCCTGTTAAGCGACTTCGTGCGGCACGGGCGCATGAAACTGGCCAGCGAGGCTTACGCGCCCTGTTACCGGGTTACTCAATAGTCGACCCGGCGCGCCAGCGGCGCATTGCAGGGTGTCGTGCATTTAGTAAAAACACCTCGCCCGAGCGCCGTAACAGCCCTCATAATTAAGTAAAAATCCGCTGTAACTTGTTGACGTTTATGTAAAAAATCGCTTTCTGCATTGTGATGCAGTTCCTGTGCCCGGGCCGCCACGCAACGTAGCATCCGGATCATGGAATAAAAGAGCAGACGCTTATGCAGGACAGCAAAGAGATTACCTGGGCCAGCGACTACAGCGCAGACGAGGAAGGCGATGCGAACGTTGAAGAGCGCGATGCAAACGTTCATGCCGGAGACAAGACTGACGAAGATGGTTGGCAAAAGTACCGCAGGTGGATTTCCAAAGCGCCGGCACCCCGCACACGACGAGCCGGTATAGATTCCTCTCTCTATACCTGGAAGGGATATCGCAACTGGACCGAGCAGGTCAAAAGAAACTGGTCTGACAACTGAACCGTTTCGCGACGCCCTGAAACAATTCCGTTACCTGGTTTGCTGTGATTCACATCACGCACCACCGTGTGCGCTGCGTTCGCCTTTAATGTCTGCGAACGACGACGCATAACGCGAAAATAAACAAAACGACAAAAAAGTTCGAACCGGTTCTCTATTTTGCAAATTGCCAGGGCCAGAGACGACAACCGTGGAACAAGCTGTGATACATCTCACGGTGACTTGGAGCGTACAGGTTTATATTGATCGCCAATGGACAACACAGCTGGACATGGAAGTATGTCAAACAAGTCCGTGGCAAAAGATTCACCATTAACTGCGCTCAAGGACGATACCGCGCGACAGCGCTGGGAATACTTCCATCGCGCCATAGCGTACGCGAAACAGTCAAACGTCAGCGCGCTACAGGATGCCGATGCAGAGGCCGGCGATAGCAAAGCGTCGAGGCCGACGCTTTCCATCGCCAGGTAAGTGACCGGAGCGCGCAACACATGGAACGACTCGTTCAGTATCTCGACGACCTGGAAGACCTGATCTTTGCGCTGGCACTCAAAGCCGAGCGCATTCGCATCGCGGTTTCATTCTTTCTGTTCATGGCCATTTCCGCGACGTTGCAAGTCGTCAGCATCGTCATCGCGTTGATGCACCCGCCGGTCGCATTGGCAATGGCAGCATTACTCGCCGTCGGCATGCTGTACAACGCCGCCGTCGGTGATCCGGCCCGGGCGTACGCCAGCTAGAATCCGCTCGACCCCCCCTTCGCACAGGGCTTGAAAATCCCCGCGCAGACACTATGGTGTCTGTCCGCGCGCGCGTGGCACGTCGGCGACGCCAAACGGCAGGAGGTCACACCGGTGGCAAAGAGCGAAGGTCGGGAAAAACTGGGCTTCCAGGCAGAAGTCCGCCAGTTGCTGCAGTTGATGATTCATTCGCTGTACAGCAACAAGGAGATATTCCTGAGGGAGCTGATTTCGAATGCGTCCGATGCGGCGGACAAGCTCAGGTTCGAATCGTTGGAAAATCCGGCTTTGCTGGGAGACGATCCGGAACTGCAGGTCGTCGTCGCTTTCGACGCCGGCAAGAAGACGATTTCCGTCGCGGACAACGGCATAGGCATGTCGCGCGACGAAGTGACTGCCAATCTCGGCACCATCGCCAAGTCAGGAACGGCCGAATTCCTTTCGCAAATGACCGGCGACAGCCAGAAGGACGCCAGGCTCATTGGCCAGTTCGGCGTCGGCTTCTATTCCTCTTTTATCGTCGCGGACAGAGTCGAGGTGGTAACGCGCCGGGCCGGACTCGAAGCCGGAGACGGCGTACGTTGGGAGTCTGACGGCGAAGGGGAGTTTACGATCGAACCCGTAGACGTCGAGACACGAGGCACGACAGTGACTCTGCACCTGAAGGACGACGCAGCCGAATTTGCAGACGAGAACCGCCTCGATGCGTTGATCCGCAAGTATTCCGATCACATCGGTTTCCCGGTGCTGCTGCGCAATCTCGGCGATCCCGATGCGGATCCGAAAACGGTCAATTCTGCGACGGCCCTGTGGACACGGCCGCGGACAGAAGTCAGCGACGACGAGTACAGGGAATTCTACAAACACATCGCACATGATTTTGCAGACCCGCTGCGCTGGAGCCATAACAAGGTCGAAGGCAAGCGGGAGTACACCAGTCTGCTGTTCCTGCCCTCGAGGGCGCCGTTCGATCTGTGGAATCGAGATGCGCCGCGCGGGCTGAAGCTGTACGTGCAACGTGTCTTCATCATGGACGACGCAGAACAGTTTTTGCCGTTGTACCTTCGTTTCGTAAAGGGCGTCGTCGATTCGTCGGATTTGCCGCTCAATATTTCGCGCGAGCTGTTGCAGCAAAATCCGCAACTCGAAGCCATGCGCGGCGCACTTACCCGGCGTGTGCTGGACATGTTGCAAAAATTGGCGGGCGACGGCGGTGACGATTACGCCAGGTTCTGGGCGGAGTTCGGCGCCGTCATCAAGGAAGGAATCATCGAGGACCCGGGAAATGCCGACAAGCTGATGCCGCTGTTACGCTTTGCGACCACGCATTCCGAATCGGCGAATCAGGACCAGTCGCTGGATGACTACCTCGGCCGGGCGACGGACGGGCAGGACAAGATCTACTATATTCTTGGCGACAGTCTCGAAGCGGTGAGCAGCAGTCCGCATCTCGAACAGTTGCGCGAGAGGGGTATCGAAGTGTTGCTGCTCTACGACCGGATCGACCCGTGGATGGTCGATCACCTGCCGGAATACGAGGGCAAATCCTTCCAGGATGTCGGACGCGGCCAGCTCGAGCTGCCGGATGCGGACGGAGATCTGTCGCAGCAGGCACTCAACGACGAATCCAAGCCGCTCCTGAAAAAGATCAGGAACACGCTGAAAGACAGGATTGAGTCAGTGAACGTCAGTCGTCGCCTGGTGGACTCACCGGCTTGCGTGGTTACCGCAGACCAGGATGTCGCGCCACAAATCCGGCGCATGCTCGAGGCAACCGGCCAGGCACTGCCGGAAAGCAAGCCGATCCTGGAAATCAATGTTGATCATCCGTTAATCGCCCGGCTCGCGGCGGAGCCGGATCAGACCCGCTTTCGCGAACTGTCGAATATCGTGCTGGATCATGCGCTGCTCGCCGAAGGTGCGCAGCTTTCCAACCCGGCCGAGTACGTGAGACGGATGAACCATCTGCTGCTCGACCTGCAGGCAGAACCGCCGGCGGATGCAGCGGCCGGGGAATAAAGGTAATCTCGTCTGCCCAGACGATGACACGGTGCGGGCCGCATGACCAAGAAAACCCAACAGGATCTACGCTCGCGGCTGACGGCCGAGCAGTTCGAAGTCACCCAGCGCAAAGGGACGGAGCGGCCGTTCAGTGGAAAGTACGTGGATCACAAGGAGGACGGCGTCTATCGATGCGTCTGCTGCGACGCCGAACTATTCAGCTCGGACCACAAGTTCGACTCCGGAACCGGCTGGCCGAGTTTCTTTTTGCCGCTGGCCGGCGATCGCGTACGCACGGTCAGGGATACAAGCCACGGCATGGTCCGGGAGGAGGTGGTTTGCGCCAATTGCGATGCACACCTGGGCCACGTGTTCGAAGACGGGCCGGACCCGACCGGGCTCCGCTATTGCATCAATTCAGCCTCGCTCGAGTTCGCCGATTCGGATTCGAAATAGACCTTTGCAACACAGGACCCTGATATGAGAACAATTTCATTGTGGCTTTTGCTAACGGCTGGCCTGGCGCAGTTTGGCTGCAGCAAATCGGGTAATAATCCCGAGACCGAGGCGGCGATGCAGGACGCGTCCGCGGACGTCTCCCGGGAAGTCGTCGAAGCGACAGAAATCATGCCCGGATTGTCAATGCGGCTGCTGCAGGAAGGAAGCGGTGCAACGGCAGAACCGGGCCATACCGCCGTTGTGCATTACACGGGATGGCTGTACGACGAATCTGCGGTCGACAATCGTGGCAACAAGTTCGACAGTTCGCTCGACCGTGGCTTGCACTTCGAATTTCCTCTCGGAGCGGGCCGCGTCATCCGCGGTTGGGACGAGGGTGTCGCTGGCATGAAGGTCGGAGAAGTACGCGAATTGACCATTGCACCGGAACTGGCGTACGGCAATCGACAGGTAGGAAACCTGATCCCGCCGGGCTCGACGCTGATTTTCGAAGTGGAACTTGCGGACCTGAGGACTTCGGACGAACAGAGCCCGACCCCGTAGGAGCGGCTTCGTGGGAGCGGCTTCGTGGGAGCGGCTTTAGCCGCGATCAATCCCCTCAGCTCAGGTTATTGGTTTTCTGGTATTGCAGGTCGCGTGCCTGGCCGATCCAGTCCTGGCGGTAGATACGGCTGCGAAATCCCTTGAGGCGCTGGGCAACGCGATCGATCTCGTATTCGCTTAATTCGGCAATCTGATTGTACGAGTAGATACCGAGCTCATTCAGCGTCCTCTCGATCGCCGGGCCCACGCCCTTGATGCGTTGCAAATCGTCCCTGGCATCATCGGCTGCCCGCGGTTCACCGCTTTCATCCGACGCCGGCTCCGCGTCCGGCACGGTCCTCGTCTGCACCGAGTCGTCGCCAGCGGCCACGTCCTCCCCGGCATCGGCCATCCGCGGTTCACCGCTGGCATGCATCGCGGGCTGCGCGTCGGGCAAGGTCCTCGTCTTCATCGAATCGTCGCCAGCGGCAACTTCCTCCGCGGTAGCTTCCGGCTGTTCCTCGAGGATCTGTTGCGTTCGCGGTAGCGGCTCTGCGTCCGCCGAGTGGTCGCCATCCTCGACGAATTCGTCAGCGGCGATCAACTCTTCGTTTGTCCTGTCTTTCTCTGCAGCGGGTGGTTCGAAAACCGGCTGCTCTCCGGTTTCGTTGTCGATCTGGTCCCTGAGATCGGAAACGGTCGGCACCATGGTATCCGCATGCGGCTCATTCGATGCGTCAAGCGTTTCCATCGAGCTGGCATCGACGGGCTCGATGCGCGTCTGGTTGCTGCGTGCCGCCTCTTCCAGCGCGGCAATTTTTTGCCTGGCTTCCTCCAGCTCGGCTTCCAGCTGTTTTGCCCGCTGATCACGCTCCTGGAATTTTTCCACCAGCGGCGGCACGCGACTCTGCCAGCTGGTCAGCTCCCGGCTGAGCCGGAAAATCTTGTCATCCTTTTCCTTGAGTCCGCTGATCGAATTCCTGTTCTGGGATTCCTGGTTCTCGACGACCGTCTGTAGTTTATCCCTTTGCTCTTCCGCTGCCTTGAGCTTGGAGCGAAACCCGGCGATCTGTTTTTGCAACTCGTCGCGCGCCTTGAACGAGTCTCTCAGCGACTCCGACAACTCCTTCGCGCGATTGATCGACTCCTGGTGGGAATTCTGATACTGGCTGATCTGCTCCATCAGGCTCTTGTTCTGCTCCGCGAGCCGTTCCTGCTCGGCCTGTTGCGATTCGAGTTGGTCCTGCCACCCGGCATTGATGGCAATCTTTTCTTTGCCGGCACGATCCCCGCGGAAAAACCAGCCGAGTGCGAGGCCGACAATCAATGCCAGCGCCAGCAACCCAATGTGTACGACCGTCAATTCCGGTATTGTCAGTTCCATAGAACGTGCGGTTCCTCGATTGGATCCTCAGGACGCCAGGCGGACCCGATCCATCTCGCTGAGAACGGCCCTGATCTGCTCGACAGCCCAGTCGATTTCCTCGCGTTTTATCACGAGTGGCGGCGCAAGTCTCACGACTGTTTCATGGGTTTCCTTGCTCAGCAGACCGCGTTCCATCAGCGCCTCGCAGACCTGCCGCGCACTGCCCAGCGCAGGGTCGATTTCGACGCCTACGAACAGGCCAATGCCGCGGATTTCGCTGATCAGCGGGCTTTCAAGCTCACCCAGCCGGCTTAGCAGGTAATCACCCATTTCACGGCTGCGCTCGGCCAGCTTGTCTTCGACGATTATGTTCAGTGCTTCCAGTCCGACGGCCGCCGCCAACGGGTTTCCGCCGAAGGTGCTGCCGTGGTCGCCGGGGGTGAATACCTCCATGACCTCGCGCTTCGACAGGAACATCGACACCGGCAGGATGCCGCCGCCCAGGGCCTTGCCGAGAATCAGGCCATCCGGCACCACGTTCTCGTGGTCACAGGCGAGCAGGCTGCCGGTGCGCCCGAGGCCGGTCTGAATTTCGTCGGCAATGAGCAGTACGTTGTGCTTGCGGCAAATCTCCGCACATTCCTTCAGGTAACCCGGCGGCGGCATGATGATGCCTCCCTCGCCCTGAATCGGTTCGACCAGGAAAGCGGCCGTGTTCGGCGTAATGAGTTTTTCCAGTGCACCGGCATTGCCGAACTCGGCCAGCTTGAAGCCCGCGGGAAACGGGCCGAAGCCATGCTGGTATTGCGGTTCGTCCGACATGGCGACGATCATCGTGGTGCGGCCGTGAAAATTACCGGTGCAGGCGATGATTTCGGCCTGGTCTTTTGCAATGCCCTTGACCTCGTATCCCCATTTGCGCGCCGCCTTGATCGCCGTTTCCACGGCCTCGGCGCCGGAGTTCATGGGTAATGCCATATCCTGTCCGGTCAATTCGCAGGCGCGTTTCAGGAACGCACCGAGCCGGTCGGTGTAAAAGGCGCGAGAAACGATGGTCAGCGTGGCCGCCTGTTTTTTAACGACGTCGACAAGTCGCGGATTGGCGTGCCCGTGGCTAACCGCGGAATAAGCACTCATCATGTCGAGATACTTTTTGCCGTTTTCGTCCCAGACGAATACGCCTTCGCCGCGGGTGAGCACCACGGGTAAGGGATGATAGTTATGCGCGCAGTACTGGTTTTCGAGTTCGATGGTCGATGACATAAGCTGGATACACTGACAATAATGAATTCACAGTGCCGGCAGGCACCGCATAAGCCCATAATTTTACAGCAATATCGGGCTCGTAGACCAGCAATCTGCCAGGGCAATTGCAAAGCTCGCCGGGTCACGTAATAAACGCCCCGCGACAACGGATCTCGCTCTGGATAGGATGTCCAGCGTCAATGCCAGCCTGCGGGTTTGCGAGCCATGCCTAAAAACGCAATGTCACGGGAACTGCACTTCGACGGCAAGGCCGGCAAGCTCCAGGGTCTGCTCGAGGCCGCAGACGAATCACGGATAGTGGCCAGTGCCGTGGTTTGTCACCCGCATCCTTTACACGGCGGCACTATGCAAAACAAAGTCGCGCACATGCTGGCACGAAGTTTTGTGTCGCAAAACTTTGTCACCTTGCGATTCAATTTTCGTGGCGTGGAGAAAAGTGACGGCACTTTCGATGACGGCAAGGGAGAACTGGAAGACGTGTTTGCTGCCATGGAACTTGTAGCGGCGCGGTACCCGGGCCTGCCGCTGTGGCTCGGCGGATTTTCCTTCGGCGCCGCAATGGCCGTGCTGGCCGCGGCACAAAGGCAGGTCGCGGGACTGGTCAGTATCGCGCCGGCGGTGTCGCGCCTGGTTGCATCATTGCCGGCACAGCCGGACTGCCCGTGGTTGATTCTGCAGGGCGACCAGGACGAACTCGTCAATGTCGACGAGACGATTGCCTGGGTCAATGACCTGGAACCCGGTCCGGAACTCATAATACTGGACGGTGCCGAGCATTTTTTTCACGGCAAACTGGTGTTGCTGAAAAATGCCGTCGAGGCTTTCATCCAGAAACACCTTGATCGCGGATAAAAAAAACCGGGCGTAAAAGCCCGGTTTTGGAAACTCGATCGGCGGCACTCAGACCATATCTTTCAGGCCTTTCAACGCCAGAACCTTGACGCCTTTAGAGGCTGGTTTGGCCTTGAACATCATTTCTTCGCCGGTAAAAGGATTGATTCCCTTGCGTGCGGGACGTGCCGGCTTGTTAACCACTTTGATCTTCATGAGGCCCGGTACCGTGAACAAGCCCGGACCGCCGCGTCCACTCAGGTTTTTCTTGATCTGACCGGCAAGTGCATCGAAAACGGCGGCGACGTCCTTTTTGGTCAGGCCGGTTTCATTGGCGATCTCTGTGAAAATTTGGGACTTGCTGGGCGCTTTCTTGGCGCTGCCTGCGGATTTAGCTGCCATGGAAAGTTATCTCCTGTTGAAAATATTGACCAAGTCGAAGTTTCCGCGCGCCTGGACGAATCCTGGCGAGGGGACTCCTGAGTCGATTAGGTAGCAAAAAGCGGCGCGACAATATCACAATTTCGCCCAAAAAAGTGGGTTGAACCGCGGTTTTCGCGGAAAAATGCGCTTTGATGCGAAACTCAGTTGGTGAAAAATTCGCGCTTGAAGCGGACGTCCACGGGCCGTTCGGCGCCGTCGGGCGTCACGGAGATATCGAATATCAGTATTTCGCGGTTGGCGACCGGCGTTTCGCCAATGTAATAAATCGAATCGCCTTCCGTGATCGTGCGCATTGCAACGTTTTTCAATTGACCTGCGAGGTTTCGCGTCTCGACCGTCACTTCTGCGGCGGTTGGCTTGTTGGTCCTTTCATCGACCACCGAGACGGTCAGCATCGCACGATTCTTGCTGCGCACGAAGTTATAGGCGCGCGCGACCTCCGGTGGGAGCTGGTCTGTCGACTGGGCACTGAAATGCACGACATGCTGGCCGATGTCGACCGACGTTGCGCCGGCCGGCTCTGCTTCCGGAACGGTCGCATCGGGCTCTGGCCTGCCGCAAGCCGCAAGCATAGCCAACCACGACAGCACAAAGATTGTTTTCGTTATTCTCATGCCTTGCATCCCCTGCCCGGTGCCGCAATCCAGACACAGACTATAGCCCATCGGCCGCGCTTGTCCTATGGTTTGTGGGCCTCGACCCGGACGCCGGCGTTATACGGGTATCGGCTTGTAGGTTTGCAGCACGATCTCCACCGCCTTCAACAGGATGATGGCGAAGATCGGAGAGATGTCCAGCCCGCCGATCGCGGGAATGATGCGGCGAAACGGTCGCAGTACCGGTTCCGACATGGTACTCAGCAACACGGTTATCGGATTGTAATTGTTCGGTGCTACCCAACTGAGAATGATCTTGATCAGGATCACGAAAAAAAACAGGTTGAGGCTCAGGATCGCGAGTTCGAATAAAGCGGTAATTGCGATCGGCAGTGTCGCGACCGACAGGCCGCGGATTGCCAGCAGCAGCAGCACCAGCAGGAACTCGAGGACATACGCGACCAGGATGGTTGAGGTGTCCAGTCGGCCGATCGGCGGCACGATACGCCGGACCGGAACGATCAATGGCGAGGTAAATCGCAGGATGCCCTGGGCAATCGGGTTGCGGAAGTCAGCACGCAACAGCGGCAGCCAGAAGCGCAACAGGAGCAACAGCAGGTAAAGCTGCGCCAGGGTCTTGACGATGAAATACAGGGCCTGGGTCATGGTGCTTCAGCTCTTGCCGGCTTCTTCGGCCAGTTCGGCCGCCCGTCGTTCGGCGGCGTCCATTGCGTCGGCAAAGATACCACGGACCTTCGCTGCATCGAGCACGCCGAATGCCGCCGTCGTTGTACCGCCCGGGGAACGAACGCGTTCGATCAGCGATGCCATCGATTCCGTTTCGGCGGCGGCCAGCGACGTGGCGCCACGCGCCGTTTCGACAGCAAGCGTGCGCGCCAGGTCCTTATCCAGGCCGTAGCGCACCCCGGCTTCGATCATGCAATCGATCAGCAGGTAAAAATAGGACGGGCCGGTTCCGGAAACCGCGGTAACGCCGTCCATCTTCGACTCGTCATCGAGCCAGACGACCTGCCCCACCGCCGTCATGATGCGCTCCGCGAGATCGCGCTGTGCATCATTGGTGCGGACGTTGGAGATGAGCGCGGAGATGCCCTGGTCGATCAGCGCCGGCTGGTTCGGCATGACCCTGACCACTGCCATGCCGCCACCGAGCCAGTCGTTGATGTCGTCGGTCGTCGGGCCGGCGGCGATCGACATGATCAGCGGCCGGGTTTTTTGCAGGGTCTCTGCGAGGTCCTCGCAGACCGGCTTCAAGATCTGCGGCTTGACCGCAAACAACAGCACCTCCGCCTCGGCGGCAACCTTGTGGTTGTCCTCGGAAACCAGGATGCCGTAAAACTCGCGACGCAACAGTTCACATTGCGCAGCCACCGGCTCGGCAATCATCAGGTCCGTCGCGTGCATGCCGCCCCGCAACAACCCGCCGGCGATCGCCCGTCCCATATTGCCGCCGCCGATGAGTCCGACTTTATTCTTGATCATTGCCTTGCCTCACATATTCGATGCTGCGTTGCCGCCGGCTGCGTAGCGCTCAGCGGGGGCCAAAAATCGCCGTGCCGATGCGCACGATCGTCGCGCCCTCGCAAATCGCGGCAGCATAATCGCCGCTCATGCCCATGGAAAGGGTGTCCAGGCCGAGTCCCTTTCCATTGAGCGATTCCAGCATCTCGCGAAGCCTGGCGAAAGGGCGGCGTTGCTCTTCGAAGTCTTCGCGGATCGCCGGCAGGCACATGAGGCCGCGCAGTTTCAGGCGTGGCAGATTGGCGATTGCGTCCGCGAGCTCCGGCAATTGCTCGATCGTTACCCCCGATTTGCTGGCCTCGTTGTCGATGTTGACCTCGATGCAGACGTCGAGCGCCGCGGCATCCGCGGGTCGCTGTTCGCTCAGGCGGCGCGCGATCTTGAGGCGGTCGACCGTATGCACCCACTGGAAATGTTCGGCGACGGCCCGTGTCTTGTTGGCCTGCAGGTGACCGACGAAGTGCCAGACGATGTCCTCCCGGGCGACGGCCGCGATCTTGTCCAGCCCCTCCTGGACGAAGTTCTCACCGAACTCGCGTTGCCCGGCGTTGTACGCCTCGAGCACCGCTTGAGGCGGTTTTTTCTTGCTGATGGCCAGCAGCCGGACCGAGCCCGCGGCCCTTCCCGCATCGACTGTAGCTTTAGCCAGCAAATCTTGGATTTTCCGAAAGTTTTCCGTGACTCCAATCACGTTTTGGTCCCAATGCTTCGTTATACTAGGCAGCCAACAGGTCCGGGTTATGGTAAGTCGGACCTTTCCAACCAGAGGGAGAATTATGGCCGTCGACGTTGCTCAGCTGTTGTCGTTCACGGTGAAGAACAACGCATCCGACCTGCACCTTTCCGGTGGTGTGCCGCCCATGATCCGCGTCGATGGCGACATCAAGCGGGTCAACATGCCTGCGCTGACCCACAAGGACGTCAATAGCATGGTGTACGACATCATGAATGACAAGCAGCGCAAGGATTACGAAGAATTCCTGGAGACCGACTTTTCCTTCGAAATCCCCAAGCTGGCCCGCTTTCGCGTCAATGCATTCAACCAGAATCGCGGTTCGGCCGCGGTATTCCGGACCATTCCCTCGGAAATACTGACCCTCGACGATCTCGGCGCACCGAAAATTTTCAAAGACGTTTCCATGCACCCTCGCGGCATCGTTCTCGTGACCGGGCCTACCGGCTCCGGCAAATCGACCACCCTCGCCGCGATGGTCGATTACATCAACGACAACAAACCGGATCACATTCTTACCATCGAGGATCCGATAGAATTCGTCCACGAAAGCAAAAAGTCGCTCGTGAACCAGCGCGAAGTGCATCGCGACACGCTCGGCTTTAACGAAGCTTTGCGTTCGGCGCTGCGTGAAGACCCGGACGTGATCCTGGTCGGTGAGATGCGTGACCTCGAGACGATTCGCCTGGCGCTGACCGCGGCCGAAACCGGTCACTTGGTGTTTGGTACCTTGCATACGAGTTCCGCAGCCAAGACGATTGACCGCATCGTCGACGTGTTCCCGGCCGCCGAGAAGGAAATGGTTCGTGCGATGCTTTCGGAGTCGCTGCGAGCGGTCATTTCGCAGACGCTGTTGAAGAAGATTGGTGGTGGACGTATTGCGGCACACGAGATCATGATTGGCACCCCGGCAATCAGGAACCTGATTCGCGAAGGCAAGATCGCGCAGATGTATTCCGCCATTCAGACGGGGCAGGGTGCGGGCATGCACACGCTCGATCAGAACCTGGCGGAGCTGATGGCCAAAGGCCTCATCAACAAGGAAGAGGCTCGCTTCCGGGCGGTCAACAAAGAGAACTTCTAGTGACGGGTCAGCGGAGTGACGCCGTCAGCATGAATAGCAGGGCAAAGGGACGTCGAATTTTCCGAATGCCCAGGCAGGAGAAACAGGAATGGAACGCGAACAAGCGGTCAGGTTGACACAAAACCTGCTCAAAAAAATGGTGGAGAAGGAAGGCTCCGACCTGTTCATCACCCATGGCTTTCCTCCGGCGATCAAGGTGGACGGCACCATCCACAAGGCAACGGATACACCGCTGACCGCAGACCAGTCGGCAATGATGGTACGCGCCATCATGAACGACAAGCAGATCAAGGAATTCGACGCGACCAAGGAATGCAACTTCGCGATCGCACCTCAGGGCATCGGCCGCTTCCGCGTCAGCGCGTTCATTCAGCAGGGATACGTCGGCGCCGTTCTGCGTACGATCACCACCGAAATACCGACCCTGGACGGCATGGACCTGCCGCCGATTCTCAAAGACGTGGTCATGAACAAGCGCGGGCTCGTTATCGTGGTCGGCGGCACGGGTTCAGGTAAGTCGACCACGCTGGCCGCGATGATCGGGCATCGCAACGAGAACTCGAAAGGCCATATCGTGTCGATCGAGGACCCGGTGGAATACGTGCACCCGCACAAGGGCTGCGTCATCACCCAGCGCGAGGTGGGCGTGGACACCGAGACCTGGCACGCGGCACTGAAAAACACCCTGCGCCAGGCGCCGGACGTCATCCTGATCGGCGAGATTCGCGACCGCGAGACGATGGAATACGGCATCCAGTTTTCAGAAACCGGTCACCTTTGCCTGGCCACGCTGCACGCCAACAGCGCCAACCAGGCGCTCGATCGCATCATCAACTTCTTCCCCGAGGAACGCCGCGCGCAATTGCTGATGGACCTGTCGCTGAACACCAAGGCCTTTATTTCGCAACGGCTCATTCCGCGCGAAACCGGGGTAGGGCGTATTGCCGCGATGGAAATCATGCTGAATTCGCCACTGATCGCCGACCTGATCTTCAAGGGCGAGGTCGGGCAGATCAAGGAAATCATGGCGAAATCCACGCGCCTAGGCATGCAGACTTTCGACCAGGCTTTATTCTCCCTGTACGAAGAAGGCATCATTTCCTACGAGGAAGCGATGCGAAATGCCGACTCCAAGAACGAGCTTCGTCTGCGCATCAAGCTGGAAAGCAAGCGCGAGGGTTCCGTCTCCGAGCAGCAGGCTGAAAGTCTGCGCATCATGGAAGAAGATTCCGCCCAGTCGTTCTGACCGCGCGAAATGGAACGCTAGCACGTGAACGTCAAGCCGCTTTTCAAGTTGATGGTGGAGAAAAAAGCCTCCGACCTGTTCTTTGCGCCATTCGCTCCGGCCAAGATCAAGATCGACGGCAAGATCATGCCCGTCAACAAGCTCGAGATGACGCCGAAGATGGTCAAACAGGCGGCGATCGAGCTGATGGACGAAGACCTGCTCGAGACATTCACCCGCGAGCTCGAAGTCGACTTCGCAATTTCCGAACCCGGGCTCGGCCGATTCCGGGTCAACGTGTTTCACCAGCGTGGCAATGTCGCGATGGTTTTGCGATACATCTTGTCCGACTTGCCAACGCTCGATGAGTTGGGAATGCCCGAGCAACTCAAGGACCTGGTCATGCTACGCCGCGGCCTGGTCCTGATGGTCGGCGCTACCGGCAGCGGCAAGTCGACGACACTTGCGGCAATGGTCAATCACCGCAACGAAAAGAGCTCTTCGCACATCATCACGATCGAGGACCCGATCGAATTCCTGCATCCGAACAAGCAGTCGATCGTCAACCAACGCGAAGTCGGTCTCGATACCAAATCCTATGCGCGGGCACTGAAAAGCGCGATGCGTGGTGCACCGGACGTGTTGCTGCTCGGTGAGATCCGCGATCGCGAATCGATGCAATCTGCGCTCGATATGGCCGGTACCGGTCACCTTGTGCTCGGCACCTTGCATGCCAACAATGCGCCGGAAACACTCGATCGCATCATCAACATGTTCCCCGCGGACCACCACGCACAAGTCTTCATGGACCTGGCGCATTACCTGCGTGCCATCATGTCACAGCGGTTGGTCCGGTCTCGCACCGGCAAGCTGGTGGCTGCGGTCGAATTACTGCTCAATACGCCCCACCTCAAGGAACTGATCCTCAAGGGGGATATTTCAGCAGTGAAGGAAGCACACAGGGACAGTGCCGAGAAGGGCATGCAGAATTTCGACGAGGCGCTGCTCGCCATGTACAAGGCCGGCACCATCACGCTCGAAGAGGCAATGTCGCACGCCGACAGTCGTTCCAACCTCGAAGCCAAGATCAATTTCGGCGGTTTATAAAGGAATCGCGGGGGCAGAAGCACCCCCCACAAAAAAAAGCCGGTGGTTGGGGGGGGGGGGTGAGGGCAGAGGGGAAAATAAGGAAAAA
>JAWWCT010000029.1:0-36869 GCA_033720315.1 Woeseiaceae bacterium
CCTTGTGATGTTCCGCGAACCGGTAGCGCAGGCGACCGGCATACATCCAGGTAGCGTTTGCACGCGGTGCCTTATTGATGAATACAAAAACGCGCGCATCCCAGCGAGGCCAGTCGAGGTCGATGAATGTGCCGAGATTGAACTGGTCGGAATAGCGATCGTGACTGGAGTATCGATACTCGCTAAACAGGCTTACAGACCAGGGCCGGGCATCGGTCCCGAAGCGCAGTTCTGCAGAGGCTGCCAGCGCGTCATGCGTGACAGCGACAGCGTCGCTCGCCCAGTAGCTCGTGATCCCTGAAAGGTAGAGCCGGGTCTCGGTCGTCCAGTCCGCCTGGCTCGTTTGTGCGCCCGCGTCGCCGGCAAGCATGTATAAAGACAGCGTTGCGAAAACGCTGTCCCTGACAAGTCGGCGGGTGTCGTGGATGTATTTCCTGTTGAAAAGCCATCTGCTCACCATCAAACCCCCTGGTGTAAACCTCGG
Source organism: Woeseiaceae bacterium (assembly GCA_033720315.1). Lineage (GTDB taxonomy): Bacteria > Pseudomonadota > Gammaproteobacteria > Steroidobacterales > Woeseiaceae > SZUA-117. The sequence goes on from JAWWCT010000029.1 coordinate 485, forward strand.
GGCCAACCTGAGAATGTCCGGTCAAACTACCGGGTATTGCATGCATTCCAATAGCCAGTTAATTGCCCATAGACGATTAACAAAAAAAGCAGCTGTGCAGGTGAACAGTTATCGCGGCTGAAGCCGCGACAGTGAAACGGCGGGATGCTTCAGATGGTTTCTGAGCGGCAGCTTGTTTCCAGGGTCTCGCGCGCTCGAACGCGCTCCAGTTGCGCCGCCATGTCGGCCGATATCTGCCGGTAGATCGATTCGAACTCGGGCAGTGAGCGCAGTGGTTCGAGGACGTTGTCGAATTCGAGAAAATAACGCCAGCGGTAACGCCAGCCTGCGTCGACGGCCTGTTGCAACAACTCCAGGGCGCGATCCGAATCGCCGAGCAACGTGGCGGTGCGAACGTCGTTTACGAGCAAGCCGAACTCACTGAGACGCGGCACGCCATCCATAAATTGCTCGATTTGCGTCAACCATTGTTCCGCGCGGCTTCGTTCGTTCAATGCGAGGAAGACGTCAGCAATGTCAATGGCCGCCTGGTAATTGCTTCGATTCAGTGCCGGATTCGCAGATTGAAACAATTCGGGAAAATGCTGCTCGTAAATTTGCAAGGCCTGGCTTGGGTTGCCGCTCTCGAAAAAATCGCGCTTGATGATCGCAATCGTAAAATTGACGTAGAAGTAGCCATACGTGTCGACCAGGCTGGCATGTGCAAGCGGCAACGCGGCGCCGATGTTGTCTTGCAGTACGTTAAACATTGCCCGTTCGTCGATCATCAAGCCGCCGTCCGGTGCCAATTCATCGGCCCGGTCGAGCCAGCATGCCGCCGTTTGATCATCGTTGAGATCCATGAAGAGCTGCGCGAGTTCGACGCGCATGTAGGGGTCGTCAGGGTCGAGCGGCAACGCTTTGAGATATTCTTCGATGGCCTCGTCGAGCCGGCCTTGCACGGCCCACAGGTGGTAAGCGAACTGCACACTGTTGCGCGGAAACTCCGGGTCCACTTCCTTCATTCGCGCCAACACATTCAGTGCATCGTCAAATCGTCCCGCGGCTCTCAATGCTGCCGCCACGTTTTGCAGGTTGACGACGTACATAGGATCGACGTCTGCGGCTCGTTCGAACATTTCGAATGCTTTTTCCGGCTGACCCCGGGTGAAAAACTGAAACAGGCCATACCACATGTAGCCCTGTGCATAGTTGGGTGCCAGCTCGATGCCACGACTGTAGGCTGCGTCCGCGGCATCGGGATCTTTTCGATATTCGAGCAGACCGCCGAGCGAGACATAGGCCTCACCGAGATCCGGATCCAGCTCGATTGCCTTGTCCAGGTAAGGCATTGCCTCGCGAGCCACCACACTGGGTTTTTCACCGCCGTAATCGACGCCCAGCTGAATCGCGTCGGCCACACCGACATAGGCGAGGGCAAAATCCGGATCGAGGTTGATCGCCTTCAGGAACCACGCTTTCGCGTCGGCGATATCCGCAACTGCCCTCGAGGACATGCGCTGGCGGCCGATCAGGTACGCTTCGTAAGCTTCGAGGTTTTCGGTCGGCTTTGCCGCGAGGCGCTTCTCTTCCTCACTCGTCAGGTTGGCGCGCAGTTCGCCGGCGATCGCGGTCGCCATTTCCGTCTGGATGTCGAAGATGTTGGAGGCGGTCAATGCGCGATCATAGATTTCGGCCCAGAGATGCTCATCTGTTTCAGCATCGATAAGCTGAACGTTGATGCGCACCCGGTTGCCGGCCCGTTGCACGCTGCCTTCCATGATCGTGGCAACATTCAGCTCGTCGCCGATTTCGCGGATGGGTTTTTGCGTATCCCGGTACTGCATGACGGAGGTTCGGGAAATAACCTTGAGCGAGGAAATCTTTGCGAGGTGCGTGAGGATGTCGTCGTGGATACCGTCGACGAAAAAAGCATCGTCCGCGGCATTGCTACGATTGACGAAGGGCAGCACGGCAATCGACGGCCGTGATCCGCCTGATTGCGGTTGCGCGACAACTTCGTTTGGGCTGGTCGACGGTTCGAACACGAAGCGGTCAACCAGCAATATGCCGACCGCAGCCGCCAGGATGACAATGATCAGGCGATCGAGCCGGCGTCCGGTTTGCGGCGTAATGGATTTGGAACGATCGACGTCGCGTTCGAGCTTGACCCCTTCCGGCGTGATCTCGAACGCCCACGCGAAACCGAGCACGATCGGCAGTCCCAGCGCCATGATGATCATGGTCATTTGCATGATCCAGGCGGGCGCGTCGATGTTTTCGAGCACCAGGTCCAGTACCTGGAGTACCAGCCAAGCGGCGACGACGTAAGCGACGCCGACCCGAAAGACGTTACGGCGCTTCAGTTCCTCGAACAGCTTGGACATGCGTTCCCCGCGCGCTCCCTTTTACGGACGCTCAATGTATCAGAATTCAAGAGCTTGCAGTACGATTGGCAAAGCCGGACAGGTACAGCCGTATAAGCAGAAATTGCGAAATCCCGGGGGAGTCGATGAGCGTCCAATCGCAGTCGCGTAATTCAGCCGCAATTGCCTATCTATTGTTGAGTCTCTCGGTGCTGGGCGGTCTGTCTGCCTGTGCCGTGCGTTCGGATGCACCGCCATCCTCCGACGCTTATCCGCTGCAGGGTCCGCTGCGACCGCCGGTCATGGGCCGCAATGCCGGGGTATCGGCCGGGCACCCGCTGACCACGGCGGCAGCAATGGAAATCCTGCAAAAGGGTGGCAACGCCTTCGACGCGGGGGTCGCTGCTCTGCTGGTCGGTGGCACGGTCGAGCAGGATCTTTACGGCATCGGCGGCGAGGCGCTGATCCTGGTCTATCCGCAAAGCGAAAGGAAAGTCACTTCGATTACCGGCCAGGGTTGGGCGGCCGCTTCGGCCAATATCGACGATTACCTGAGCGCCGGCAAAACGCTGGAAGGCAAGGGGCTCGATCCCGCAGTCGTACCGGGAGCAATACACGCTGCGCTCACCGTCCTCGAGCGCTGGGGCACGATGAGCTTCGAGCAGGTCGCGAAGCGAGCGATCGAGTACGCGGAGCAGGGCTTCCCGATGCGCGACCGGACCGCCAATTCGATCCGGCGCGAGATCGGCTTCATCAACCAGTGGCCGGACAACCGGCGCACCTGGTTGCGCCCGGACGGTTCCTTCTACCGTGCCGGCGACACGATTCGCTTGCCTGCGCTGGCCAGTACTTACAAAAAAATGGTCGACGCCGAACGCGCCAGTGCATCGGGTGGCCGGGTTGCCGGGATCGTGGCAGCGCGCGACCGTTTTTACAAAGGCGACATCGCCGAAGATATGGTCGCTTATCTCAGGCAAAACGGTTCCGGATTCGAACTTTCCGACTTCGCCGAATTTTATGCACGCATCGAGGAGCCGGTAAAAACCGACTACCGCGGGTACACGGTGTACAAACAACCGTTCAACAGCCAGGGACCGATGCTGTTACAGGCGTTGAACATCCTCGAAACTTTCGACTTGAAGTCAATGGGGCATAACTCGCCCGATTACGCCCACGTCGTCATCGAAGCGCTGAAACTGGTCTATGCGGATCGTGACAGCTATTACGCGGACCAGGATTTCGTCGAGGTGCCGGCCGAAGGCTTGCTGTCGAAAGCGTATGCCCGGCAGCGCGCCACCGAGATCGACATGCGCCGTGCGTCGACCGAGTTCGTGGCCGGCGATCCGCTGCCGTTCGATTCAAAAGTGGACACCTGGGAATTCTGGGTTGCCGGCGAGGAGGAGATACAGTCCGAGCTTGCTGCGGCTTTCGCCGACCATCCGCAGTCGCTGAAAGATACCTCGCATATCGCGATCATCGACGAGGACGGCAACGTTTTCGACAGCACGCCGAGCGGCGGCTGGATCGGCGGCGCGGTAATACTCGGCGAGACCGGTATCGGCATGAGCGTGCGCGGCGAACAGTTCTGGCTCGATGAGCGCAAGGCCGCGCAGCTTCGACCGCGCTCGCGCCCTCGCTACACCCTGACGCCGAGCATCGTGATGCGTGACGGCGAGCCGCTGCTCGCGATCGGCACACCCGGCGGCGACAACCAGGAGCAAACCATCCTGCAAACCCTGCTAAACGTCATCGAGTTCAAAGACAGCTGGTATCCAAACCTGCACGCTGCAATCGAGTGGCCGCGGGTACAGACCTTGCATTTCTACCTGTCGTTCTGGCCGCACAGCACCGGTTTCAATCGCATCAACATCGAAGCCGACATCGGTGACGAGGTGATTGACGAGATGCGCCGGCGAGGTCACGAGGTCAACGTCGTTCCGCCATTCAGAATCTCAGGCTGTGCGACTGCGGTAATGCTGGATCCGCACACGGGCAACCGCATTGCGGCCGGCGACCCGCGTCGCGACTGCTATGCGATGGCCTATTGAATCGGGGGCGTCAGGATCTAATCTACGTCGACACGCGGATCGAGCATGCCCACCTCATCCACGGTAACCTCGTAGTAATAGACGTCTACGGTGTTCGGTGCACACCAGTACATTTCGCCGTTCTTTCCTGATGCGCTTTTCTCGACAATCCAGCTGTTGTTGACCTGGTATTCATCTTCGGGTTTGCCGACAACCGTCACCGTGACGTTTGCGTAATCAATGCCGTTTGGACCCCTGGCATTGCTGGGATTGAGCTTGACCGTGAAATCGCTGGTTCGCTTGACGTTGAGAACGGGCGGCGTTACCCGCAGTTCCGAATCGCCATAGTGAATGGTGGCCTGCCTTGCATTTCTCGCACCCACGCATCCCTCGCGCGGCGTCGTGACACAGGCGACCATCGAGAACGATGCGAGGAGCACCAGAATTGTTCTTGTCATTTTTTATCCCCCAGAAGTTGAGAATTCCCTTTATGCGTTTTAATTATCCGGTTGTTTCTTAAGGTATTGATGGCGTACCACTAAGAATAGCCGGTTTTATGCATATGTACAGTTTTATTCCTATATGCGTTCAAGAATCGCCCGGAATCTCGGGTTTTCGCGAATCGACGCCAGATGTGGCTCGGCCGCCATCATTTGCAACGAATAGCCCTTCTCGGCAGCCGTCTCGAGTGCGGATAAAGCCGCATCGGTATTGCCGTGTCGCAGCCATATCAGCCCGTTGTAGTAGTGCACATAGGGATCGTCCGGCGCCTGGTTCCGCGCGCGATCGATAGACGCTCTCGCCACATCCATCTTGTCGAGCATGGCACTCGCCCAGGCAAGATCCATTCGCCTGTTCGGATCGTTCGGGTTGACGGCAAGCGCCTTTTTCGCCAGTTCTTCCGCGGACTGAAATGCTTTGCGCGCCTCGGCATGCTTTCCCGCGATCCACAGCGCATCGCCGAGATTCGAGCTGTGCAGCGGGTCATTGGGTGCCGCCTCTATGGCCTTTTCATGGTTGACGATGGCCTCGTCGAAGTTACCGAGGTAGTACTGAATGAGTCCCAGGTTGCTGTATGCCGTGGGAAGAGGCTCGAGGTCGATGGCATTTTGCAGCGAAATCGCGCCAGCGGCGAAGTTACCCGCCATCATCTGCGCCGCACCGAGATTCGAGTGACCGGTTGAATTCGAACTGTCCAGCGCAACGACTTTTTGATATTCCGCGGCGGCCTCCGTGTAGCGCCCGGATCGGAACAAGAAGCGTCCCAGCCTGTTGTAGGCGAACCAGTCACCCGGGTGCAGGCCGATCGCCTGCCGGAACCGTTCCTCGGCCGCCTGCGGATTTTGTTGCCGCATATAGGTGTTGCCGAGTCCGATCAGCGCGCTCACGTTATTTGGCACGATATCCAGTGCTTTGAAATAGGCTGCCTCGGCCTGTGCATACTCACCGTTTGAATAGTGCAGGTCGCCCAATGCCGTATGCACAATGTCGAGATTCGGGTTCAGGGTCAACGCAGTCGCGCATGAGGCATGTGCGCTATCGATATAAGCGACATCATCCGTGGCGATGTACGCATCGACGAATTGTGCACATTTGCCGGCGTGTGCAGCAGCATAGTCGGGATCGACATCGAGAGCGGCATCGAACCAACCGAGCGCGGCTTTGATAAAAGTTATGTTTCTTTCGCGATACGCCTGTTCGATACCGCGCCTGTAGAGGACATAAGCATCGAGGCTCGGATCGTCGGCTGGCAATAAAGTCGCGGCCTGGGTCTCCGGCGGCAAGGCAACTCGCACGTTAGCGACCGTAAGCTCGGTTATTTCGTCGCGGATGTCGAAAAAGTCTTCGACCGCACGGTCGAAACTGCGCGATAAGACATGAAAGCCGGATTTCGAGTCGATGAGTTGCATGATGATTCGCATTCGATCGCCGGCCAATTGCACACTGCCCTCGATGTAACGCGCCACGCGCAGACGCTCGCGCACTCTTTGCGACGGGGAATTCGGTGCTAACGTCGACGAGTCACCGCGTGATGCAACCAGTAGTCCGGGCACACGGGACAGGCGGGTGATGACATCGTCGGCGAGACCGTCGGCGAATACCTGGGTTTCCCCGCTGCCGTCGACATTCAGGAACGGCAGTACCGCAATCGTGTTTTCCGGGATCGGTGGAAGCACACTGGCTGCGCTCGGGATACTCGTCTGCGCAACCGGCGCCTCCGGTAGCCCAACACTTCTGTCATAGACAAAAACGACGACTCCCGCGATCGCCATGGCGCCGATTACGGACAGGTAGGTCCGGCTAAAGCGCCGTCGCCTTGCATCTTTGGGTGATAGCTCGTGCACCACGGCGCGGCCGTCGCGGAACTCGAGGAACCAGGACAGCGCAATGGCGATCGGGAAACCCGCAATCACGAGAATGGTGACGAAAGTACCGGCCCAGGCCGGAATCAGGAGTTGATCGAAAACGATGTCGGCGATCTGGATAATCAGCCAGCCGACGATCAGGTAGGCGATCGCGGCCTCGAGCACGCCACGTTGGCGCAGGTTTTCAATAAAGCCGATGTCACCGACATTCAGCGTGCCTGTCGAGCCGAGTAGCACCGACGAGGTATGCGATTCCAGTGGCACGGGTTCGACGAGCAGGCGGTAACCGTGATCGGATACGGTTTGCAGGAAATTCGGATCGTCAGCCTCGTCGCCGAGGGATTTTTTCAGTTCGCCGACTGCCTCGTCGAGGTCTTTCTGGGTGCCATGGGTGTCACCCCACACCGAATGGATGAGTGTATCGCGGGTGACGAGATCGCCCGGATGCGATGCCAGGCACAGTAGCACCTCCATCGATTCCGCGGTCAGCCGGGCCGCATCCGCGCCGCCGGAGATTTCCCTTTTCAGGGGGACGACGAGCAGATCCCGAAGATAGAATCCCTGCAGGAGATCGGTATTCACGGTGCCGCCTGAACAGTTCCCTTGAAACAAAGGATAGCACCAGATTGCGCACGGTCAGTGAGCGCAGTCCTCAATCACACGCCCATATAACAAGGAGTGAACGACCGGCTCAGCGGCTGATTTCGGCGTCCGGTCCGATCGCTTTCAGCACTTCGCGCGCATAGTCCCAGTTGGTGACAGCGCGCCGGCCGTAGTCGAGTCCCCGGCGAACGATGACGGTGTCGTGCGTGGGAACGACGATCACGAACTGTCCTCGATTGCCTGCCGTCGAGTAGGCACTTTTCGGCACGTCGTGGCGATCGTCGGGAACCAGCCACCATTGCCCGCCGTACATGCTGCCCCGATGCCGGGTTGCCGGTGCAGGTGTGCGCGAGAAGTCGATCCATTGCTCGGAGAGCAGGCGTTCGCCGTCCCATACGCCGTTTTGCAAATAGAGCAGGCCGAATCGCGCCAGGTCCCTTGCATTCGTGTACACCTGGCTGGACAGGATGAAGTCATGAAAGCGGTCGGCGCTGACCAGCGTATTGCGCATGCCGATCTTGTCGAGCAAGGCCTTGCGCGGAAATTCCTGGTAGGCCTGGTCATTGCCGAGCGCCTGCTTCATCGCATACACGGCCAGCAGGGTGTCGTAATTCTCGTAATCCCAGAAGGTTCCCGGCTCGCGAATCAGGCCGCGATCGCGCATGCCGTGAATCGAGCTGGCGCCGGCCCAGTACGAGAGGCCGGATCCGATCGCGTACTCACGGCCGCTGCTGTCCACCGGGTACAGTCCGCTGGACATGTTCAAAACGTGTCGCAGGGTGATCTTGTTGCGCGGGTCATTCTGCGGATTCTCGACTTTGGGCTCCCATTCGAAACCGAGCGGTTCATCCAGTGCCAGTTTGCCCTGGTCGACAAGCATGCCGATCAGCGTCGCCGCGATACTCTTTGCGGTGGACCAGGTTCGCGTGCGCGTCGTCATGTCCACGCCATCCGCATAGCGCTCGTGAATGATGTCGCCCTTGTAGACCACCAGCAGGCTCAGCGTGACATGCCCCTCGGCGTGCTTTTCGAAGGCGAAATCGGACGCTGCCTGCAACGTCCGCGCATCGACGTTCGGCGGCAGCGGCTTGTTGGCGACCAGGTCGCCGTTTGGCCACGGCGTGGTGGCCGGATCGAAATCGGGGTAGGGCAGTTCAAGCTTCGGCAACGAATCGATATCGTCGAAATCCTGGTCCGGCGCCATGACCACGCAGCCGATGCCTTCGCGAAAAGCCGCCCTGACCACCGTGCCCGATGTCGGCCCGCCGACCGCGACGGCTTGCCTGTCGTTGTCGATCAGGTACTCGTCGGCGCCGACCATGCCCCCCGCGCCGATCATTCGCGGGTCCTGCATGTAAGCCAGTTCCTGCTCGATGACGTCGTCGAGCGTGCGGCCACCGGTAAACAGGCCATTGCACATCAGCAGTGCCTGCATGCCGTTGCGAATCATCTGGCGGTTGGCCTGAAAGTAGTCGTAACTGTCTTGTTGCTGACCAAGAGCAGTTGAGCCCACGAGGACGCCGAGCAGGGCAAGGGTTCGAGCGAGCTGATTCATCGTTGTTTCCATTCGGGTGTGCAGGATCGGACTTGCCAATATAATCCATGGCTGCCGTAATTCAAAAAACGTCAGAGGGGGAGGCATTTATGCGCAAAACAATGATCGGTGTCCTGTTGTGCCTGGTGCTGCTCGGCTGCGAACAAACGTCGCAAACGACAGAACGGGCCGGGCCGGTGGATCCGATGAGCGCATTCGGCACGACAGCGAGCAACGTATTCTTCTATTACCGGGATCTCGATGCTGCAACGTCTTTTTACCGGCAGGTTCTGGGCCTGCGGCTGGTTGCCGAGTACGGCACCGCGAATATCCTGCAAGTTGCGCCGAAGTCATTCATCACCCTCGTCGATGAAAAAAGTGGTATGCATTCCGCCGATGATCCGAAAACGACGGCGATCGCCCTGGTTACGGATCAACTTGACGAATGGTGGGAATATATCCGCACGCAGGAGGTCGACATGCGATCGACCGAATACGACCCCGTCGCCGGCAGGCCGCATCACGGGTTTGTCGCCATCGACCCGGAGGGTTATTTGCTCGAGTTCGAGCGCTTCAATCCGCATGAGGAAAACCGGAACTTCATGCCGGTACTCGAGCGGACCCGGACGCTTTATGCCGCGCCCGATTCGAACGTTCCCGAGGGTCTCGGCTTCAAAGCAACGATCGTCTGGTTCTATTACAAGGATATGGACGGTATCCAGCGTTTTTACGAGGACGTCATGGGTTTCGACATGATCGTCGACCAGGGCTGGACCAAGATCTACCCGATCGGTCCAAGCGGCTACCTGGGGTTGGTCGACGAGCAGCGCGGCATGCATCGATACACGGAGAAAAAAGCAGTCACGCTATCCCTGGTTACCGGTGATATTGACGGCTGGTACGGGTATCTGAGTAAACATCCCGCCATCGAGATGCATTCGAGCGAGCTGACCGACAGGGAGCGATTCCGCGACTTCGTCGCCTACGATCCCGAGGGTTATTTTCTAGAGTGGGACGATTTCAAGGACGTCCCCGTCAACCGCCGCCTGATCAGCGCATTGCGTGGACCCTGAAAAACAGGAACGAACCGCATTTGTCAAAAAAGTCGTGGGAGCGGCTTTAGCCGCGACTGCTGCTGTGAGTGGATGCAGAGATATTGAATCGAACCGCGCTTCTACCTCGACGCAGCGCAATCAGACATTCGATCGTAGCTAAAGCCGCTCCCACAACTTAGTTTCGAAGATTGCGGTTTGACGCTATTTTTTCTGCCAGCGGCCGCTTCGATCCTGGTAGTAATGCCCTGCCGCGGTTTTCTGCACGGCGAGTTCGTAGAAGCGATTGGCGACCTGTTCGACGGTCGCGCCCGTCTTCTCTGCGGTTCTTTCGAACTCCGCTTTTCGCTTGCCGTTGACATCGGCGATCAAGGCGCGCACTTCCGCACTGGCCGGCGACTGCACCGCAGCGAGGTAGCCGGTGTTCGCTTCACCGACGAGCCCCTGCTCCTTGGCGTCATCCAGATCGATGGCCCAGGCATTTTGCAATACCAGTAGAAATCCCAAACCAGCAAGTATCTTTTTCATCGTGGTCATCCTCAAAATACCTCGCTGTCTTCGTCAAACAGGCCTTCCAGTTCCTTGTCCACCTGTAACCGGATCTCGTGCTGGATCTTGACATTCAGGTTGATCTCGATCGGCTTGTCCGGCGCTTCGACCTTGACGGTCGGATTACACCCGGCCACAAAGGCAAGGATTACAATCAGGTATATCGTCGGTTTCATTTCAACGCGGGCCCTTTGCAAGTGTCATTCAAGCTTACCCCAAGTACCTAAAGTCCGATAGCGACTCCATTCACTGTGCGAGACGTCGTTCCAGGATCTCTTCGACTGCGCGTGCCGCCTGCAGGCTCTTGAGCATTTGTGGAACATTGTTCTCGACGCCGAGATTCAGGATGATCTGCCGTCCATTGTCGAAGTCCGGATTGCGGCCGGCGATTCGCATTTGCAAAACCAGGTCGCCGTTGTTCCCGTAGCTGACATCCGAGGACAGCGTCTCGTATTCGAAATTGCTCAGGGCCCGGGTCGCAAACCCGAGGCCTGAGGTATCGGACTTATCCGAGCGGATCCCCGGCAGGTATCGAATGACACCGCCCGGCGCATCACCGGTCAGCTTACCGCCGCTGATCGTCAGCTTTTGTCCCTCAATCGTCACGGGCAACCTCGCTCCTATCGTGCCACTGATTTCGATGGTCTCGAACTCGTCGGTCGTCAAGACCCTGGCAAGATCGATGGATTCCGCAATCAGGACCAGATTATTGCGGTCGCTTGCTGTACTGAAGCTGAACGGCTCCGCGGTAATCACGCCGCCAAAGACGTCCATACGGAGTCCGCGAACGTCGACCGACGACTGGGCCGGATGCAGCGTGTAATCGGCACTGATGTTTTCCACCGGCAGCCCCATTTCGACCAGGTCGATGACCAGCGACGATGGTTGCACCATAATTTGGTTTTGCCTGTCGATGCCGGCGATAATTCGAGTCGATAAGCCAGCGAAGGCGGTGTCCTGCCAGAGGCCGGACAGTCCGGAAATCTCCACCGAGGCGTCTGCTTCGACCTGCCATTGTTGGTTCCGGCGTTGCCAGGAAGCCAGCAATCCGAGGCTGATCTGCCCGGCGCTCAGGTCCCAGTCGTATTTCCACGGAGTAACACGGGCCGATAGCGGTTGGCCATCGAAAGACTGCGTGCCGCCGGTGAACGACAACGCGCCCGCGGCGGCATCGAGGTTATGGGTCACTTCGACTGTCGCTTGTTCGTAAAGCCCGACCGTCTGGAAATCCACCCGGACGTCGCTGCCATCCAGTACGAACCGACCGCGTGCTCCCGGCACGCGAATGTTTCGTCCGTTCCAGTTCGCCGTCGTGGCGGCGCCGTAAAAATCGAAGCTCGCCGACATGCTGTCCCCTGCATACTCGAGCGCAAGCGCATCGACAAACAAAGGCGCAGAAAAAGTAACGCCCTCGTAAACGTCGTATCTCTCGATTCTGACGTCGGCGGACTGCGCAGCGAGTTGCCAGGACGAATCGCTGCCGACGATGTCTGCTGCCGTGGTGGCGGTTGCCGAAAATTCCTCGAGGTCGATGTCCGGTCCGGAGATGCCCTGCAGGCTGAGCCTGGCACCGGGCTGCAAGCGGATTCGCGTTTCGACCTGGCCGAGCGCTATTTCCGGTTCCGATGTGATATCGAGGCGTTTAATCGACGCGAATGGCAATTCGACCTCATCGGCCGCGATGTTGGCGCTGCTGCGACAAGCGGCAGAACTCGTGCACGACAGGTTGACCAGGGACACTGCAAAAGCGTTGCTGTCGCTGTCCACGACGGTTAGCGCCATCGCGGAAACTGCGAATGTCCATTGCCAATCCGGCAAGGTCATTTTTATGTCGATACTGTTGGCCGATTGCATGGTGATCGAGTCGATGACGTCGGCAAGCCCGGCAGCCATCATCCTGACAGGAGTTGTCGGGGTGAAAGTCGCATGCAGAACCGGCACCCGGTCAGGGTCTGCGAATATTTCGCTATCCAGTTGCAGGGTTGCCGATCCCGATTGAACGTCGAATGCATCCAGTTCCAGCAACGCGATGACGGGACTCCAGCGACGCAGGTCGAGCGCACCGGATCCCGTCATCAAAATGGCGTTGTCGTCTTGTTGCAGGTTCATGGCGAGCGACTGCGATGCACCCGGCTCGGAGGCATCCGTAAAAGACAGGCCCAGCAAATAGGCTTGCTCGGAAGTCCGTGTGACGCCCGCGGTGAGCGTCATGCGGTCGACCCGGGCCTCGAGTTCCTGGTTGCCTGTCGACGCCTGCCAGGTCAAATCGCTGACTGCCGGGTAGTCGCCGGCGACAATTTCTCCGACATTGATTTCCATCTCCGGCAGTTGTTGAGGCAGTTCCAGAAACTGGCTCAACAAGGTGAAGTAATCGATCGCCTCATCAGCGTCCTGGTCGGGCAGGTCAATGGCGATCCTGGCAACGCGAAAAATGCGCACGCCCGTCGTGGACGATCGGATCGGCAATACGACGTCGTCCATGGCAATGGTCGCGCCACTTGCATGTCGCAATTCGAGATAGCCGATGTTTGCGTTTCGTGTCGCCAGCGCATCCAGTGAGACGTCGGTAATCGTCAGGCCGTATTGCGCAAGCAGCGGTCCGGACAGTCGTTCGATCAGGGTGTTGCGCAGCATCCAGGCAGCGATCGCCAGGACCGACAATAACACCAGGCCGAATATCAGCAGTCTCTGCGCTTTCATTCGCGATCGCGAAACGACAGCTCCCAGAATCTCGCAGTCAGGGCAAGCTGCCTCAGCAATACAACAAGGAAGGCACTGACGATGACAAAGGCCATGGCATCCCGCGCGCCACTGAGATGCAGGTACGTCCCGGACAATGCGCCGATCGACACGATAACGATTGCCGGCAGGAAATCCTTCAGTGTGGCCGGTTCGACGTGAGCAAAGAATTCGTCATTGCCGCCGTCCCGCCGCGCACGGCGCATCTGGTGGTGCGTGACCCAGGTCATCAGCGCGTATACCAATGCATAGCAAAGACACCACAGCCCCAGGTACGGCGGCGCCAGTGTCTCGATCAGCACGAACTCCAGTCCGCCGACGACAAACGGGTACACCGAGTCGCTGGTCGTCGGAAGCCAGCGAAACCGCATCACCGTGCCTGCATACACTATCCAGATCACAATGATGCCGAGAAAGTTCGCGGCGACCTGCATCCAGGTGAGCACCGACTCGGCGGACAGCGAGAACATGTAGTCTGCCTCGCGCACGTACGACCACAGGAGTTCGAGCGCCAGCGCCTGCACTATGCTGAGCAGGGTCAGCAACACGCTCGGCAACTGCTTCCTGGCACGTCTGCGTATGGTATCCATCGAGTCGGTAATGATACGGCAATTACGGATATCCAGGGCCCGGTGCTGCTATTGGCCAGTGAAAATACGCATCGAAAGCGGGCACTTCACCATCCGCCGGCCACACCCGTTGCAGGCCGATGACAAGATCGATCAGTCGATCGGAAAGGAAATTCGGAATTCAGCCCCTGGCTGCTTGTTGACGACATCGACCTTGCCCTGCATCGCCGTCGTCAGTTGTTTGACGATGGCGAGCCCGATGCCGGTACCGACGGTGTCGCGTGTCAATTCCGATTCAGAACGGTAAAACAGCGTAAAGATTTTTTTCATCTGATCTCTGGGAATTCCCGGACCGTGATCGCGAACCGAGAACTGCAACGAGTCCTGGCCATGGCAGCGACTGCCGAACACGATGGTCTTGTTCTCGGCATCCCTGGAAAACTTGATGGCGTTGTCGACGAGGTTAATGACGATTTGCGTAAAGCAGTCCTCATCGATGTTTATTTTCACGTCGTCCGCACGCGGGTCGCGATCAAACTGCATCGCAAATCCGCTGCGCTCGACCTGGTTCGAGAGTTTCGATTCGATGTTGCTGATGAGCTCGCCGACCTTGACCGGTTTCATGTTCAGATCCGGCTCATTGCGATTTATCTTCGCGAGCTTGAGGACGTTGCTGATCATCCGCGTGAGCCGCTCCGACTCATCGTGTATGTATGCGTAGTAATCCTGTCGCTTAGCCTCATCTGCCCAGCCCTCCCTGAGCATCTCGCCGTACATGCGGATCGACGTCAGCGGCGTTTTCAGTTCATGGCTGACTGCCGAGACGAAATCCTGCTGCTGGCGCGCCAGGTTGATCTGGCCGAGACCGAGCCGGTAGAGCGTCGCGAAGCCGCCGATGAAGACGATCGCCAGCACCAGCGTCATCCAGCCCAGCACGCTGGCGCCCGGACCCTGCGGCAGGTCGTTGATGCTGAAGACCAGCTCGAGGCTATCGAACGGGGCGGACAGCCGGCTCTGGTACAGCAATGCGCCACTCAGTTCCCCGGCACCTTGCGAGTCGCTCGATCGTTGCGGCCCGGGGAAAACGCGAATGACGTCGCCGAGGTAGGCGACGATCAGGTTGGACATCTCCGATAGCGGCGAATCGTAAAAAGCCTGTTCGATGACCTCCTTGATGAACGGCTCGGGTTCGATGAGCAGCCCCTGGATGAATCGTTCGCCGTCGCGCCAGACGTTGCGGAACAGAACCAGGTGCCCGCTGCCGAGCAGGCTGAAATCGAGCGGATCGATTTCGCTTTCGAAGGTGCTGATTCGCAGGTCGGTCGGACCCGCGAAATTGGCGATCGGCTGGCTTTCCTCGACGGTCGTTGCTTCCGGCAGGGCAATCTGCTCGCGTCGCTTCTCCCGGCCTGGCGAAGTCGCTCTGCCAGCCGGTTCAGCTTGTCGCGACTGCTCGAGGCTTTCGCTTTTCTTTTGCAACGCGGCGTCCAACTCGAGGTCGGCGAGTTTGCCGATCGTGCCGGCTTGCTCGTTTTCCGATGCCGTATCAGCGGGTGCTTGCAGCGCGGGGTCGCTGCCTGCAAGGCCTGCGGGCGGCCGTTGACGCTTCAACTCGTCGAAGGCTCGCTGGCTGTACAGCGACACGCCGTCCGGACGGTCCGCGGAAAGCAACCCGTCTTGGTCACGGTCGGCAAAGGTATCGCTCGGTAATTCGCCACCAATCGATGACTCCTGCGGCGCGTTCGCCGCGGCCGGTGCCGCTGGCCGTTCCGCATGAACGAGGACTTGCCTCGAGCGAGAGCCACTGCCGGCAGGCTCATCCGGCTCCGCTTGCTGTTCCTTGTCGTCTTTCGATCCCTCCGCCGCCGGTGCAGCGGCACGCTGTGCGGCGAGATCGTCGCGACTGCCCACCAGGCGGTTTTCGGCCAGCACCGACTGGATTTGCCGTGCCAGGCGAACACGCTCCCGGTACTCGCCGGCACCGATGCCGTAGTAGGCGACGTTTTCCCCGTCGGGCGGCAGCAGCGGCGTGCTGAACGAGCCGTCCGGTTCGACCTGGAAATAGCCCATGACACCGGGCAGGTCGGCGGCGACCGGGTAGGCCGACAGCGGGGAACGCTGCAGAAAATTGATGTCCGTTTCGCCACTGACGTTCAGGAACGCATAGTCCGCAAACGAGCGCCCGTCCGCGACCGCGATCATGCGGGTCAACGCCGCATCGGCCCGCCCGGTGAAGTCCTCGGCCAGTCCGCGATACTGGTGAAAGGCTTGCCATTTGAGCTGCCCGTAGGCCTGCCAGATCAGCGCTGCGGTCGGCATCGCCAGCGCCAGGAACAGCGCGGCCAGCAGCCATTTCAAGCGCCGCTTGTCGAGGCCTCTGACCAGGGATTTGGACAGCATCCTCAGGCGCCTTCGGGGACCAGCCGGTAGCCGGCGCCACGCACCGTGACCAGGTGTCGCGGCGTCTTGGGCTGCGGCTCGATCTTACGCCTGAGCTTGGCGATGTGGATGTCGACCGTTCTTGTCTCTATTTCTAGATGTTTAGCATAACCCCATATTTTTAATAGTAATTCATCTCTGGAAATTGGACGGTCGCTGTGTTCGGCAAGATAGCTCAGGAGCTCCATTTCGCGGCGCGTGAAGCGAACTTCCCGCTTGCCGTCGGTGCCGCTCAGGTTGGCGGTGTCGATCTCGAGCTTACCGAGGCTGATCGTGCGTGCGGCCGTGATGCCAGCCTGCGAGCGACGCAGCACGGCTTCGATACGCAGCACCAGCTGCTGGATCGAAAACGGCTTCGCCACGTAGTCGTCGGCACCGAGTTTGAGGCCCTGCACGATGTCCTCGTCCGAGGTCTTGGCGGTCAGCATGATGATCGGCTGCCGCGGGTCGTCAGCCCGGATGCGGTCGCAGATCTGGTAGCCGTCCATGCCCGGCAACATGATGTCCAGCAGGATGAGGTCGAATTTGCCGGATTGTGCCTTGGCCAGGCCGTCCGGCCCGGTCGCGGCGCCGTCCACGGCGTAGCCGTGAAACACCAGCACGTCCAGCAGGCCCTCGCGGATGGCCGCTTCGTCCTCGACGACGAGTATCTTGAACTGCTTGCCCATAGCCGCACATAGGCTAGCAGTTTCAATGGCTTATGTGTGGGGCTGCAGGTAACGTTTTTGTAAATAATGGGACCTGAATCGCGGCCTGCCGGGCCTTGTTTCCGTAGGCTGACAGCATGACGATTCGACGCGCATCCCTACTGCTCCCGGCCCTGGCATTGACCGGTTGTGCGTCCTACTCGCCCTATTCCGGCCACGCACCTCGCGGTTCAGCATCCTGCCCCGACGGCACCATGATGATCTGTCAGGCCGACACTCTGCATGGCGGCGGTTGCGGCAGGCTGGTGGTGCTCTAGCGGGCCAGCGTCCGGCATAATCCGGCCGACGTCTGCAATACAACAGGTAATCCGGGTTGATCGATCTCAACGGCATTGCGCATGTGCAACTGACCGTCCGCAGCGTGGAGAATTCCCGCGACTTCTATTACCGGTTGTTGCACGAAACCTTCGGCATGGCGATCCAGTACGACGAGCCGGATTACTTTTATTGCATCGGCGGCCGTACCGGCATCGGCATCACTCCATCCGACAGCGATTTGCAGACCATCCCGTTCTACCAACGACGGGCCGGATTGCATCATCTTTGTTTTCGCTTGCGCTCGCGCAAGGATGTCGATCGTTTGCACGAAGTACTTAAAGACATGGGAGCGACCATCGTGCACCCGCCGGAGGAGGGTCCCTGGGCGCCGGGTTATTACTCGGTCCTGTTCGAGGATCCCGATGGTATCCGCCTCGAGGCGAATTACGTGCCGGGCAAAGGAAACCTGGCGGTCATCAAGGACAAGCCGCTAAAAGTCCCGAAATAGGACTTGCCTGACCGCCAGGGATATTCCCGCATTGCTTTTTAAGGCAGGTGTCGCACAGTAGGCGAAGGTCGCATACGCGAGAGGTGCCAACATGAAAGACAGACCTTACCTGATCGTATCCGGACTGTTGTTCAGCCTGGTTGCGCTCGCCCATTTGCTGCGCCTGGCCTATAAGGTCCCGCTGCAGGTCGGAGAATGGAGCGTACCGCTATGGCCGTCGGCAGTGGCGGTGATCGTGACATTTTCGCTGCTGGTGTGGGCGTTCCGCCTGGCACGACTGGAACAGTAGGCAAATCAGTCGTTCAACAGGTCGACGAAGCTCGTCATGGCAGGTGGACTCGTCGAGGCCAGGTAATCGCGAAAACCCGGGATAAAGGTTGCCTTGCGCAGCGCCCACCAGGACTGGGTGCCGGGCTGGTGAAAATACATGCGGATGTGTTCGCTCCATGCTTCCCAGGTTTCACGGTCCATGACGCCCTGGTCGTGCTGTACGAACATCAGTTCGTAGTGCTTGAACAGCCCGAGCATGGTGCCGAAAAAGAAAGTTTTCTGGGCATTCGTAAGGTCTTTGAACCGTTCGTCAGTCGATTGCAGGCCCAACATAAACGCTTCCGGATCCGCCAATACCGCTTTCAGGAACGACAGGTAGGTCTGCGTTACCTGCTCGTGCATGCGCATGCGATTGGTTTTGGTATTGGCGTTGACCTGCCAGCCAACATACAACAACGAGCCGATGACGCCCGCCGCGCCCAGAATTTCCGCAAAATTGGCAATTTCCTGGAGTGACATCGCTGACCCCAATAGTCGATTAGTGTTGTTATCTGAATAGTATCGCAGCGGTCGCGGCTGAAGCCGCTCCCACAATGCTTTTGCACGAGCTTGGCAATAGCCGCTGAAGCCGCTCCCACAAATCCTCATTAGAATGTGGGAGCGGCTTCAGCCGCGAATGTAAATCTCATGTAAACCTCCGGCCGCAGGTTTTACCGGAGCATGTCTTATTAGTTGCCGCCGCACTGCCTACCATGCCTCCAACGATTGTTTCGACATGAGGAGGCAGCACCATGGCATTGATCAACCGCATCTCGCGGCTCGTAAAGGCGGACTTTCACGCCGTTCTGGACCAGATCGAGGAGCCCGAACAATTACTCAAGCAGGCCATCCGCGACATGGAGGACGAGCTCGCGGAGACCGAACAGCGCGTCAGGCTGTGCGTGCATGACCAGGAGGCGCTTGCCGAGCGCAAGCGCGAAATCGAATCGACGATCGACGAGATCGCTGCGCAACTCGATCTTTGCTTCCAATCCAAGAAGGAAGCGCTGGCGAAAACGCAGATCCGGAAAAAGCTGGAAGCGGAGCGCGTATTGAAACGCGTGGTGTCGAAGCTCGATGCCAATACCAGCTACATTGACAAGCAGGGCAAGGCCCTCGACGAGCATCGGGCAACGCTCGAGTCGCTGCGGCAGAAAGCCGAGTTGTTTTCGCAACGCGCACCGACACACGCCGAAAACCGTTCCGATTACGATGACTTGGCATTCCTGGCACGCGAGATGAGTGTCAGCGACGACGAAGTCGAGATCGCGTTTTTACGGGAAAAGGACGCAAGGAGTGCGTCATGAGGCGGCCCGGCTTTCTCGACGGCGTGGTGGTCGCAGCCGCATTTGCATTTGCCGCCAGTGCAGCGATCGCAGTGCTGGCGCCGATGCTGGGATTCTTTGCGGTATTGCGATTGATCGTTCCCGCGCTGGGTCTCGCCTATCTCCTGTACCTGTTCTCCCGCAACCGCGAACGGGTAGGGCGCGTCACCACCCTGATCTTGTGGAGCGCGCTGGCCGGCGTTACGTGGTGGCTGGCACCCCCGCTGCCGCTTTACCTGCTGATTCATGTCGGCGCCATATGGCTGGTGCGCTCCCTCTATTTTTATGCGGGGTTCCTCCCGGCGCTCATGGACCTGGGACTGAGCGGCCTGGCGCTCGCCGCGGCCGCGTGGGCATTCGGCGAATCCGCCAGCGTTTTTCTCGCGACCTGGTGTTTTTTCCTGGTGCAGGCCCTGTTTACGACCATTCCGCGGTCGCTGCAACGTAAAGCAGGAGCATCGCGGGACACCGGCAATGAATCGTTCGAGCGTGCGCGGCGACAAGCCGACCGGGCGCTTGCGCAACTCTTCAACCAATGAGGAATCAGATGATGAAAAGCAAGTTTCTGGGCCTGGCCCTGTTTTTACTGACCGCCGCAGCGGTCGTCTTCTATCCGCAACTCGACGCGAAAAACGTTCACGTCGATCCCGTGATCGATCCGCCGATCGTGACCAACAGCAGCCCGAAGGTGGATGTGGTATTCGTGTTGGATACGACCGGCAGCATGAGCGGTTTGATCCAGACCGCGAAGGAAAAGATCTGGTCGATTGCAACGACGATGGCATCCGCGCAGCCGACACCCGAGATTCGCATCGGTCTCGTTGCCTATCGCGACCGCGGTGACCAGTACGTAACCCGGCGGGTGGATCTTTCCGACGATCTCGACAGCGTTTACGCAACCCTGATGGATTTGCAGGCGGACGGCGGTGGCGATACACCCGAAAGCGTCAACCAGGCCCTGTACGAGGCCGTGCACGACATGTCCTGGAGCCACGACGAGCAGGCTTACCAGGTCGTGTTCCTGGTGGGCGATGCACCGCCGCACATGGACTACAACGAGACTCGCTACCCGCAGATCGTTGCGAGTGCGTCCCGGAAAGGCATCGTGATCAACACCATTCAGTGCGGCAACATCTCGTCGACCGTGCAGCCCTGGACACAGATCGCGAGCCTCGGCAACGGTAATTTTTTCCAGGTCGAGCAGGCCGGTGGCGCAGTGGCGTTCACGAGTCCGTTTGACGAAAAGATCGCCGAGCTGTCGGCGAAGCTGGATGATACCCGGCTTTACTACGGCAGCGAGGAAGAGAAACAGCGGATGCTCGGAAAAATCGCCGCTGCTGAAAAATTCGAGGCCTCTGCATCGTACGCATCACGCGCGCGGCGCGGCGTGTTCAATGCGGCGGCGGGCGGCCGGGCAAACCTGTTGGGCGACAAGGAGCTGGTTGACGCCGTCAGCAACGGCGACGTCGAGCTGGATGACATCGAAGCCGAGGCCCTGCCGGAGGTCATGAAGCCGATGGCGCCCGAGGAACAGCGTGCCTACGTCGCCGATCTCGCCGACGAACGGGCTGACCTGAAGCGACAGATCCAGGCGTTGTCCGCCGACCGCGACGAGTACCTGGCGAAGAAAGTCGAAGAGGCGGGTGGCATGAAAGATTCGCTCGACCAGAAACTCTACGAAGCCGTCAGGGAACAGGCTGGCAAGGCCGGTCTCGAATACGAGAACGGTCCGGCGTACTAATGCGTGTGTCCCGTGGGAGCGGCTTTAGCCGCGATGTCCTCAACCCGGATCGGGGCTAAAGCCCCTCCCACATCACTCCCGGATGAGCTACTTGGGCAAGACAGGGGCCGCCTGGCGGCCCCATTTTCTTGTCTACAGCGCAAATGCGTCCATGAATCGCCTGAGATTGCGTTTCGATCCCGACGACAGCAGCGCTTCGGGGCGTTTTGCAGTGACGAACAGGTCCTCGACGGTGCCCTCGACAGTCAGGTCGGGATCTTGCGCCTCGCCGAGGGCGTAGCGCATCCCGCCGTTGCCGATTTCCACCCAGGCCGTCAGGCCCGCGGTCGCGAACTGGGTAACGAGCCTGTCGCCGGTCGCGCGTTGCGGGTCGAAGGCGGCCTTCAGGGCAACCAGGTCCCAGTCGTCCTGGTGGTAGTAATTCTCGTCGTGCGCGGGAACATGGCGTAATCCCCAACGCACCAGCGCGAGGACGGCGGGTTCGAGGGCCCGTCCGGCGTCCGTGAGCCGGTAACGGTGCGCGCCGTTCGCGCTTCGCTGCCGGTCGACGATGCCTGCGGCCTGGAGCTCACGCAAACGGGCAGCAAGGAGGTTGCTGCCCATGCCCTTAAGCGACTGGCTCAACTCGGAATAGCGCTTCGGGCCGACCAGCAGGTCGCGAATGATCAGCAAGGTCCAGCGCTCGCCGACAAGGTCGGCGGCAAGCGCGAGGGCACAATTCTGCCGATAACTGCGTTTGGCCATGGTTGACAATTCTAGCGCCTCACTATATGTTTTTAAAGTACTATAGTTTTTTCAAGTGAGGTGAGACATGAGACCGGCAAACGAGCTGCTGCTGCGCAGCCTCGGCATGAACGCACTGTTTTCGGCGATTTCAGGGTGCCTTATGCTGCTTTTCGCCGACTGGATTGCGGCACAACTCGGCCTGGCGGGGCCAGCCAGCGTTTACGGTGTGGCGGTATTCCTGCTCATTTTTGCAGCCCAGCTGGCCAACATCCGGCGCACCGGCGTAATCCGCGATTGGGAAATCGTCGGCATCATCGCCGGCGATCTCGCGTGGGTAGCAGCGAGCGTCGTCCTCGCGGTCATGTACCGGACGTCCATCTCGGCCATCGGCCTGCTGCTGATCGACAGCGTGGCCTTGGTCGTACTGGCTTTCGCGCTCATGCAAATGCGCGGCTTGCATTTCTACCGGGCCGGAAGCTGAGCGAGACAGCGGGGTTGCGTCTCGCCGGTCCGCGGTAGGATTCTGCAGCCGGGCACACTATACTGCGGTGCTTGGGCCAATCGTTTCGCGATTGAATTCAGGTACATGCGAAGACTTTCGAGAACCTATCGCAAATTATGCTTGCGACGCCTGGCTGCGCTTGCCATGGCCGGCGTCCTGCTGGCGTCGTGCGCCTCGGCCCCGCCGCAAAACGTCGAGAACATCTGCTCCATCTTCGAAGAGAAGAAAAAGTGGTACCGGGCGGCGAAAAAATCGGAAAAGCGCTGGGGCACGCCGAAGCACGTGCAAATGGCCATCATTCGCCAGGAATCCTCCTTCAACTTCAATGCCAGGCCACCGCGCAGGAAACTGCTCGGCTTCATTCCCTGGAAGCGGCCGTCGGATGCCTACGGCTATGCGCAGGCGCTCGACAGCACCTGGAACTGGTACCGGGACGAAACCGGCCGGCGCTTCGCCGACCGCGACGATTTCGACGACGCGATCGATTTCGTCGGCTGGTATACCCACGTGTCGTACAAGACCGCGGGTATTTCGAAATGGGATCCGTACAACCAGTACCTGGCGTACCACGAAGGCCAGACCGGCTGGAAACGCGGCACCTATCGCAGGAAAGACTGGCTGAAAAAAACGGCCCGGCGGGTCGATTACCGGGCGCGGGAGTGGGGCGCGCAACTAAAACGCTGCGAGGACAACCTCGACGACGGCTGGTGGATTTTCTAGGGACGATTGCACCGCAGCCGTAAATGAAACCCTTCAACCAGGGGTGGCCGACCGGTCACAGCTGGCAGCCTGGCATAGCCATTGCCGGGATTCATCGTCGCGCAGGTCGGTTGCCGCCTGGGGCAGCAACCAACCCTGCTGCATTCGGCCACCCCGAGAATTTTTCATACCGCCTTGCAAAAAGGGCGCGCATATAACTGAATTTTCTCGATTACATAAACGATAATCCTTCAATGTGGTAAAAAGACAACACCATTGCGCCAGCCCATTGTCCCGCGAGAACCATTGAAAAGTGTGGTTATTCACATATGCCAGATTGCTATTTCGACTGGCCCATGGTATGAATGCAACACCAAAATTGGTGGCAGAAATGCCAGGGTACGTTTCCAGTACCAATGTCAATCGACACATAACCAAAATATCTTTTAACCAGCTACATTTTCTGGGGAGAGACCAGTATGAGCAGTATGAATAGCAAAAACGCAGTTCGCAGCGCTGTACAGCGTGCGTTATGCGTCGGTGCCTTCGCTGCCGCGGCCAGCTATACGCCGACCGCGCTGGCACAGGACGGCGAGGTCGAAGAAATCGTCGTCACGGGCACACGCATCGTGCGCCAGGACTATTCGTCGGCCAGCCCGATCTCGACGGTGGACGCAGCGCAGTTCACCAACATGGGTGCACCGACGATCGATACGGTACTGCAGGCGTTACCGCAGTTCGTGCCGAACATCACCAGTTCGTCGAACAACCCGTCAAACGGCGGCCAGGCCAACGTCGCATTGCGCGGCCTGGAACCCGGACGTACCCTGGTGCTGCTGGACGGGCGCCGCATCGTCCCGTCCGATCCCGGGGGCCTGGTTGATCTCAACCTGATCCCGGCCTCGATCATCGATAATGTCGAGGTCATCACGGGTGGCGCTTCGGCCGTGTACGGTTCCGACGCCATTGCCGGGGTCGTCAACATCAAGACTCGCCGCTTCACCGGCCTTGAAGCCTCTGTTACCTACGGCCAGACCACGGAAAGTGATGGCGACCGCACCACCGTCGCACTCACGGGCGGACTCGAGTCGTCCGACGGCCGCGGTTACGTATTCGGCTCATTCACCTGGGCAGACCGCGAGGGTGTCAGGGCAGGCGATCGCCCGTTCTCGGAGGTTGCGCTCGACTGGGACAATACCGCCATGACCTTCGAACCGGTCGGTTCCACGACGATCCGCCAGGGCCGCTGGGATGCATTGCTGTCCAACCTGCCGTCGCAGGCAGGGATCGATGCCTACTTCCTGGCACAGGACCCGAGCTACGTCGCGGGCACGGCAACGGCGGCCAATAACTACGGCTTCAATCCGGATGGTTCGCTGTTCCAGGTGGCGCCGGTCGTAAACTTCACCGGTGACACGAACGAACCGCAGCAGCCGGTCAATCCGGCAAGCTACACCTACAACTTCTCGCCGCCGAACTATTTGGAAACGCCGCTGGAACGCAATTCGTTCTTCGGCAAGGCGGGCTTCGAGATCAGTGACACGTTGGAGGTCTGGGCGCAGATGATGTGGGCGGATTACCGGTCCGACCAGGCGCTCGCGCCGACACCGGCGACCCAGCTGTACATCAATCCGACCAATCCCAACCTGCCTGCGGACGTCATGGCCTTGCTGGCCACGCGCCCGACGCCTGGCGAGCCGTTCCGCTTCCGCAAGCGCATGATCGAATCCGGGCCGCGCATCTCGCAGAACGACTACAACGTGTTCCAGGGTTCTGTCGGCATGATGGGTGAACTCGGATTCATCGAAGACTGGAGCTGGGATGTGGCTGCCTCGTGGGGCAATGTCGAATACGTCGAGAACCAGCAGGGCAATATCTCGCGCAGTGCGTTCGAGGAATTGTCACTGGCGGCGGATCATGGCGCGTCGATCATTGGCGCCCCGATCAATCCGTTCGGCATCGGAAGCCTGTCGCCTGCGGCCGTTGCGCATTACACGAAGACGTCGACGAACCAGACGCAGCTGCGACAGAGCGTCATCGAAGGCTTCGTGAACGGTCCGCTGTTCGACATGCCGGCCGGTGAGGTCCAGGTGGCCCTTGGTGCGTTCTATTTCGCCAACGAGGTTGCGTTCCTCGTCGATCCGCTGCTGCGGACTACCGGTACGGACCCTGTCACCGGTTCCGATCGCGTCGACATCACGGGATTCAATGCCGACGACAACATTCGCGGCAAGAAGATCTCGAGAGAGGCGTACCTGGAGGCGAGCTTCCCGCTGCTGGCTGACAGGAGCGGCTTCGAGACGCTCGACTTTATCGTAGGCTATCGCTTCGCCGACGACAGCGTTGCAGGAACGATGAGTTCCTACAAGGCCGAGTTCATCTGGGATGTCACGGACCAGTTCGGTTTCCGCGGCGGCTACCAGCAAGCGCTGCGCGCACCGAGCATCGACGAGTTGTTCAAGCCATCGACGAAGAACTTCCCGTCGGTCGGCCTCGGCGATCCGTGCTCCAACGACTTCGATGACCCGGACGGCAACGTGCAGGGCGCGCAGGACAGTTCGGCCGCCAGAGATCTTTGCATCGCGCAGGGTATCTCCGCAGCGGCGATCGACTCCTACGTGTTCGCGAACTCGCAGTTCGAAGGCCTCTCCGGCGGCAACGTCAACCTGCAGGAAGAGACGGCGGACACCATTACCTTTGGTGCCGTCTGGCGCGGTGACGGAGAGGGCATTCTCGGCCAATTCTCGGCTTCTATCGATTACTACGAGATCACCATCGAAGACGTGATCACGAATATCGATGCCGACGTGATGGTCGAGCGCTGCTTCGACACGCGGTTCAACCCGAGCTTCTCACCCAGCAACCAGTTCTGCCAATTGTTCACGCGTGATGTGGGCACGGGTAACGTGCTGGACGCTGCCGAGACGCAGAACAACCTGTCCGAGCAAGAGGTTCGTGGCATCGACTTCCAGGTCGATTTCTCGTCCGATCTCGGGCCAGGGGACTTCAGCGCCACGCTCGTGGCGAGCTACATGATGGACTGGAAAGAGGCGATTACCACGGCGGATCCGCTTGAGCAATTCGCCGGTACGGCTTCCTCGAACCAGGACGTCCTGCCCGAGTTGAAGACCACGCTGATCCTGAGATACGGGATTGGTGGTTTCGACGGCGATCTTCGCTGGCGTTATATCGACGAGACAGAGGATGAGTCATTCCCGAACTTCAAGCTCGATTCGGTCAATTACCTCGATCTCAGCCTCGGTTACGATTTCGACGGCATGATCGATGGCTTGCGCGGACGACTCGGTGTGACCAACCTGACGGATGAAGATCCCATCATCTATCCGTCTAACCAGCAGTCGAATACCGACCCGGCCCAGTACGACGTGCTCGGCCGCAGGTGGTTCGCCAACCTGACCTATTCGTTCGAATAAACGGGTCAGACAGGATCTGAATCCTGAACCAAGGCGGCGGGCGCAAGCCCGCCGCTTTTTTATGCGGGGACGGCATCGAACGCGATGGTCATGCGTGGCGCATCGCCGTGAAGCGGCGTCGTACCGTGCCACATGTACGAGGGAAACAGCACCAGCTTGCCGGCGGCTGGTTGCACGGTCTTCTCCGGCGTTGCGCCGGGAACACGGAAACGGGGTTCGCCGAACTTGATCCAGCCGCATTGCCGCTCAGCGTCCGCGACTTCGTCCGGCACTTCGACGTAATACGCGGAACTTATCCAGCCTTTCGAGTGCACGTGATTGACGTGAAAGCCGTTCTTGTGCAGGCGCACCGACCAGCAGCCGATGAGCTTCGTTTTGCCGGTATTGCGTGCGCTGAGCGGATGGTCGGGATCGCTACCCATGTTGTTGCAGTAGGCCTCGAGCGGTCCGTCGAGCGCGGCCAGGAATGCCTGGACGACCGGATCAGGGTCGCCGAGCAGGCCGCGCGGCGTTTGCGTGCCTGCCCGCAGGCTCTGGTTCAACGGCGGTGCCACAAACCGGTGGCGTGCGTTCAGTACCGGAATGAGATCCGCGTGAAAGGATTCGATCGAGTCCCAGCCTTCGGGCACCGGTAGCGTGTACGACTGAACGAGGCGTTCGTAGTCGTAGAAGCGCTCGTAGCGCGGATCGCCGATCAATCTCGCCGCCGTCGCTTCGAAAGCGATATAGCCCTGATCCAGCGGCACGCGCCGGCGCGCCGCCTCGATCAACGGCATCGCGTCATCACCGCGGCCGAGTGACAACAGCGCCTGGATCTGCAAATCCCTGAGCGCGGGGTCGTCGGGCTCGGCTGCAGTGGCGCGGCTTGCGAACTCGAGTCCTTTTTCGAGCTCGCCCAGGTCCTGCAGTACCCCGGACATTTCCGCAAGCAATCGCGGATCATTTGCTTCGAGGTCAATACCTTGCTGCATGATGGCGCGGGCGTCTTCGAACCGTTCGGCGCCGCGCAGGGCTTGCGAGGCGGCGATTCGCAGCAAGACGTTGCGCGGATAGTCTGCGACGGCTTGCCTGAGTGTCGCTGTGAAATCGCTGTCGCCCTGCATATAGCGAATCCTTGCCAGCAGCACCTGCAGCGAAATCGCTTCCGGCATTGACTCGAGTGCTTCCCGCAGCAGCGAAATTGCCGCATCCAGTCGCCCCAGCGCCATCAATGCCGACGCGCGGTTATGTACGATCTCGGCCCCGGAGAGCCCGTCGGCTGCGGCGCGATCCAGTTCCTCGAGTGCTTCCTCGCTGCGGCTCAGGCTCGCCAGCAGTGCGCCGAGATTGTGACGTGCGACGGTGTAGTCGGGTTTGATGGACAGGGCACGCCTGAAGGCGCGCTCGGCCTTGTCGCCGTTGTCGAGCATTTGCCATGCCGAGCCGAGCACGTTCCAGGCCTCCGCATCGCGCGGGTCCTTGCGCACCAGGGGCTCGATCTCGCGTCGCGCTTCATCGGCTCGCCCGGTCTGCAGCAACAGGCGCGCAAGCCCGACTTTCGCCTGGCGGAAGCGGCGATCGATCGCCAGGGCTTCGCGATACGCTGCTTCCGCATCGTCGGCACGACCCAGCGAGACGTACAGGTTGCCCAGGTTCGCCTGAATATCCGCTCGCCGCGGATCGAGCGCGAGGGCCTGGTTCATCAAACGCTCTGCTTCGTCGAGATCCCCGTTGCCTTTACTGACGAGCGACAGGAAATTGATCGCGTCGACGGATTGCGGTTGAGCTTCGACGATGCGCCGGCAGATGGACGCGCAATCGTCGAGCCTGCCTTGCCTCAAAAGAGTGGCTGCTTGTTGCAGGGCTAGCTGGATTTCGGGTCTCAAGGTTTGCTCCGCGCACACAAGTTGACTGCATGGCTCATTTCGAAAAATCGATTGCCCAGGCAAGCTGGCCGTCACCATTCGCTGCGCCAATCGGCCGGTAATCGCAGGCCATTGCACCGTGTTGCCGGCAAGCCTCGACATATTCCCGGCATCGGCTTTCGTCGAGTGCGGCCCCGACCAGCGCCTCCAGGCGCGCCTTGTGCAGGAGCACGCTTTGCTCGACTTCACGAACCTTGTCGAGGAGTGTCTCCACGGGAAAATGCTGCCGGTTCAGGAACGCGTGTTGCAGGATATCGCCGGTATCGCGATACACGGCAAACGCGGCCCGTTGTTGGAAAGTCTCGCCGATCTTCGCAAGCGCCTGATGGAAGCGATCGTGAGCAGCCTGGGCTGTGGCGAGATCGGCCTGCGGAAGGGGGCGGCTTGCGCGTTCGGCAGCCCAGACTTTCGGAAACGCCTCCTGTGCCGCAGGAAAAATGGCGATCTCGTTTTGCAATTCGTCAATATCCTGCAATTCCGCTTCGGCCTGGGTAACGGTGATCCCGCCACTTGCATGACTGATAAACATGCCACGGCCGCCATCCGTTAGCACGCGCAGGGCCTCACGGGCAGCCGCGCCTGGCTGAATGTAATCGACGCCGAATTGCGAGGTCACGGCATCGAAGCTGGCATCTGCGAACGGCAGTGCTTCCACGGCAGCGCGAATAAACCAGGTATCGCCGGGGCCCGCGTCAGCGACCTCGCTGGACGGCGCTATGCTGGCCGAGTCGATGCCGCATGCCGAAATGCGATTGCCTGCGGCCCGGGCACACTCGAGTGCGACCACCAGCACTGCGCCGTTGCCGGTGCACAGGTCGAGCAGCCGCTGGCCATCGTCCAGACGGGCAAAGAACCTCGACCATTCATCGCGGATAAGCTGCGCATTCGGCGACCCGTCATAGTCGCTGAAACAATTGGCCTTGCCGCTTTGCCAGATCTGGTCCCACTGGCGAGTGTTTTTGCCGGAGTTCGTCATATTCAGCCGTGTGCATCCCGCCCGGTTACCGGGTACAGCGGTTTCGCGCGGGCGGAACCGAGCCTTATAATACCGCCGGATTTCGACAAATAAGGCCCAAGATGAGCTTTGCATTGAGCGCCGCGCTGGATACGACTGCGCTCGCCGGACATTTCGCGGACCATGGCTACGTCAGTATTGCGTCGGTTTTACCCGAGGAAAATGCGCGCCGCATGTACAAGGCCCTGAATGAGTTCGCATCCTGGAACATGGTCTTCAACAACCGCGGCCGGCACGTCGACCTGCCCGCGGCGCAAATACACGCGATGTTGCCGCAAAAGTTGCACGAATTGCAGACGGCTATCTATCAACAGGCAAGCAGCGAATTCCAGTACCTGTACGACGACTACCCGATCTTCGACGCGCACCGCGAGGGCCGGAACCGGGAGCACGCGCTGCACAAGTTCTACGAGTGGCTCGACGACCAGGAGTTTCTGGATTTTGCCCGCAAGGTCACCGGGTTTGACGACATCAGCTTTGTCGATGCGCAGGCGACACGCTATCGCCCGGGCCATTTCCTTACCACGCACGATGACGATCAGCAGGACAAGAATCGACGTGCCGCTTACGTTTTCAATTTCACGCCGGAGTGGTTGCCTGACTGGGGAGGGTATCTTCAGTTACTGGATGACGAAGGCCATGTGCGGCGAGGTCTTCGTCCGGCGTTCAATGTCCTGAATTTGCTCGCCGTTCCGCAACGCCACAACGTGAGCATCGTCGCGCCGTTTTGCACGCGGTCGCGGCTGTCGATTACCGGGTGGCTGCGCTACGGAGACAAACAGGCCTGATCGCCCGCGACAGGTCGATACAGGCAGGCGCACTCCGAATCAGCTAGAATCCATCCGTCCTTTGAGAAAAATAACAATCAAAGGCGCAGCTTGAAAGGGATGTTCGATAGTTTGACCATGCGCGCCTCGATCGAGCGCGGCAATTGGATCTGATGCGGATATGTCACTGTTAGAAATCATCATCGAAAAAACCGGGGTCCGCGAGGTTCGCAGCAGTGTCGCGAGCAACTATGAAGAACAAATGCTGATTGCCTCGTTGCTGGCGCTGGTCGCCAAAAGCGATGGCGGCATTGCGCCTGAAGAGATCTCCCGCATGGTGAAGCTGCTGCGCAAGCGCTTCGGGCTCAGGCCGGGTGAGGCATTGGACCTGGTGTCGCGCGCCGCGGAAGAGCTGCCGAAACATGAACAGATCGATGAGATAGTGGATTCCGTCAACGAATCGCTATCCCGCGCGCAGATAGAAGATTTGATGTTCATGATCCTGTGCGTGATTGCGGCCGACAATCAGAAAGATGCGGGAGAAATCAAGCTGCTCAGCGAGCTGATGGATGGACTGAAGTTGTCCGACCGGTTCATGGAAAAAGTCTACGAGCGATACTTCGACGGTCTCTTCTATTAGAAGAGTGCTCCGCTGCCTGAAATTCCCCCATGCATAAAAGCAGGGAGCGCGCAGGCGCGCTCCCTGGTATCCATGCCTGTTTCTATATGTGTATGACGAAGCTTCGTTGTCAGCCCGCCGATCTGCGCGCTCCCCCTTGCAGGCTGGCGCCTGGCAAGGATACTCGCGGCCAGGCTTACGCCGCCTTGCGCAATGTCTCGAAGTTGGACGCTGCAAACTTCCAGTTCACCAGCTCATCGAGGAATGCCTCGATGTAACGCTTGCGCTGATTCTGGTAGTCGAGATAGTAAGCGTGCTCCCAGACATCGAGCGTCAGCAGGGGTTGCTTGCCATCGGCGATCGGTGTATCGGCGTTACCGGTGGCCCGGATACGCAGCTCGCCGTCATCGTGAACCAGCCAGACCCAGCCGCTCCCGAACTGGCCGGTCGCGGCTTTCCTGAAGTCGCGCCTGAACCGATCCATGTCGCCGAAGTCCCTGTCGATGGCCGATTTCAATTCGCCACTGGCGTCTCCACCGCCGCCAGGCGACATGCTGTTCCAGAGAAACTCGTGGTTCCAGGACTGGGCGGCGTTGTTGAATACGTTTTTGTCGCCGTTTTTCTTCGCTTTGGCAACGATCTCTTCGAGCTTCATCTCGGCATAGGGCGTGTCGTCAATCGCCTTGTTCAGCTTTTTGATGTAGCCCTTGTGATGTTTGCCGTGATGCAATTCGAGCGTTTGCGCCGAGATATGCGGTGCCAGCGCATCGTGGCTATAGGGAAGGTCGGAAAGTTTAAAAGCCATCGAAAGCCTCCTGTCAGTTGATGGTGGTTATCCAGGTAAGTTGCAAGACCCGTGCCAAGGGCATCGTTGACACACTGACTGTGTTTGCCGGGCTGAATTGGAGCCGGCCGCCGCACGAGGGTTCAATTTCTTGAACTCATTACAATCGGTTTGTAATTAGTGCAATACCGGCGCCGATGGACGGCCGGTCAGGCAGGGTCGCTGCGGATGCTAGAAAGTCACCGCCTTCAATGATTGCGTTGTGAACAGCAGCCGTTCGCTCAGCACGTTGGCGAGATAGCGATGCAAATCCGAGGCGATGGTCGGATGCTCCTGGTCCAGTTTTTCTGCCGATTCGGCTGACAGGACGTACACCACGCCGGGCTCATCCGTTATCACGGATGCGGACCGCGGTGTG
This sequence comes from Woeseiaceae bacterium, assembly GCA_033720315.1. GTDB lineage: Bacteria > Pseudomonadota > Gammaproteobacteria > Steroidobacterales > Woeseiaceae > SZUA-117. The sequence goes on from JAWWCT010000029.1 coordinate 32,424, forward strand.
CCGAGATAAAACCCCAGCTCGCCGTAAACGGTGCCATGCTCGGTGCTGCGCACACGAAGCATCCTGCCGTCCGGCTGCCGGATATAGGCGCTCACCGAACAGGTTTCGACCAGGAATAGCTCCGAGGTATCGTCTCCCTGTTCCGTTAGCGTGGTGCCGGCAGCGACTTCACGCCGCTCCAGGTAGGTCTTGAAGGTTTCGAGGTCTTCGTCGCTGTCGAAAAAATGTCGCAGTTGCTCGAAGCAGCCTGCGAATACATGCGCCTCTCCGCTGTCATTGAGCAAAGCGTTCTCGGCATGTTCCAGCGCCCGATCCAGGTCGTCCACGAACATCAACGATGCCGGGTGCTCGCTGCCGAAGCCGCCGCTTTGCAAGCGCTGGCGCAACCCGTCACCGAGCTTGGCGAGGACCAGGACGAAGTTTTGTTGCGCGGCGAGACGTTCCATCTTCTGAAAGTTGATGGCTGCCGACGCGTCCACGCCCGTGACCTGTGAAAAATCGAGTATCACCGCTTGCGGTGGCGGCAGCGAGCGATCGGCAAGCCGCTGCTTCAACGCCGCAAGCACCCGTCCCGCTGTGCCGAAAAACAGGTAGCCTTGCAGGCCGAGTATGAAGATGCGCGCACCTTCCTGGCGAATATGCCGTTGCGCGAACACGTTGCGTTCGACATTGCTGCCAAGATCCACGGATGATGCAGAAAAGCGGATGACACGAGTCCGGCTGTACTTGACGACGAACAACACGATCGCGGCAATGAGCCCGATCAGTATGCCTTCGAGGAAGCCGAGGAAAACGGCGCTGACCAGGATAATGGGAATGACCAGGTACTCGTACGACGAAAACTTTTTGAGGCCGTCAAGCAGCCATTCCCGCATCAGGTTGAGACCGAGAAACATCAGGAGACCGCTGATGACGAAGCGTGGCGTGTAAGCCACCAGCGAGAATCCGAAAACGAAAATCGAAAGGCAGGTTGCGACCGCTACCACCCCGGCCCAGCGATTGCCGGCCGCGCCCATATCGTGTGCCTGCGACGACAGGTTGTAGGTCGGCAGCCCGAGCATGCCGCCGGTCAGTCCGTTGCCGATGTTCGCCAAACCGGCAATCCGCAATTCGCGATTCATGTCGGGATCGCCGCGGTACAAATGCCCGAGGCCGCTGACACAGAACAGCAGAGAAATCAGGCTGATGAGCAGTACCGTGGCAATGCTCCCGGCGTTCATGAACACTGCCGGCCAGTCCGTTGCCGCCACATCGAGGTCCCGCAAAAGGTCCCAGAGCGGCAAGCCGGTTTCCTGCAGCGGCCCGATCAACAACCCCGATTGCAGCAAGCTGTCCGGCCCATGGCCATACGCCAGCGCGGCGGCGAACCATGCCGCGCAACTCAGCGCCACGGTTGCAACCAACAAGCGAGTCCGTGATACCCGCCTGGCGAGCATGATGAGCGAGGCTGTGACGATGACCGCCGGCAACCAGCTTGCGAGACTCGTTGTTTGCAGGAGTTGGTCCGCGGTCGTGTAGCCGATCGGTGAATTGGGCGCCGAAAGGGCAAAACCACCGGTCAGCAGCAGCCAGCCGAGTGCCGCGAAGTATCCGCCCATGACCGAGTGCGGCAGATACTGCACGAAGCCTCCAGCCTTCAGCGTGCCCAGCAAAGCCAGTCCGGCACCCGTCACCGCGGTGGCAAACATGATCGCCACAATGACACTCGCAAACACCTGTGCGTCGGAGGCTGTTGCGGGAAGCGAGGTCGCGACCAGCGTCACCATCAGTGCGATGATCGGTGCGGTGTCCTCGTCCACCTGCGCCAGGATGGGCTGGCAGCCACTGAAGGCCGAAAATATCAGCCCGACCACGACAGCGGCATTGATGGCCATCGCAATGCCGACCGAAAGGTAGGATGCAAGCGGTCCGGAGAACACCAGCGCCGCCAGTGACACGGAAAGAATGAAGATCAGCGCGCCGGCAACTACGCCCGGCACCAGGGCTGCGGCAGGAGATGATGCCGTCGCGACAGGTCGTTCGGTTCGTGATGAGTTTGCGGTCGCCAAATTGACTCGCTGGTCGCGTCGTTTGTATGCGTATCGTCCTGCGGTCACGTGATGATAACGAATACCCGCCACGGCTCACATTGCCGATTTTATTTCCGGCCCGGATTGTATGGCTGGAATCGCTTGCCGCGGCACCGGCAATTGGTTACCGTGTTTTCTCCGGGCACGCTAGGGGTGGCGGCGTGGCAGAAAAAGAACAAAGAACAGCCAGCAAGCGCAGTCACATCCCCGGTAGCGATGGCACGCTTCCGAAACACAGGGCCAATATCGCTGCTGTCGGCGACCAGGCGAAAGCCGAGGGCATGAGCGACGACGATGCGAAAAAGTTGCTCGCAAGCCTGATGCAAGGCGCCTCGCAAAAGAGCGAAATCGAAGTCGTGGTCGTCTTGCGTCGAAGACCGGACACCACCGAGCCGCCACCGGTTGAACGGTTTTGCCGCCTAGAGGGCAAACGTCCCGAATTCCTGTCGCGTAGCGCGTATGCGGCGCGCTTCGGTGCCACGAAGGATGACGTCGAGCGGGTCTTCCGGTTCGCGCGGCAACACGGTCTCGCTGTGATCGACGATCTAGGCCAGGTGGTAGAGTCGACGGCAGCGCCCGGCTTTGTGTTGAGCTGCGCCGCGCGCCGCATGCTGCGCATCCGTGGCGCGCAGAAGGACATGGACCAGGCATTCGGCATCGAATCCCGGCAGGTGAACGTCAATGGCGTGTTGCACCGGGCGCACGACGATCCTGCTTCCGTGCCGGCTGATCTCGGCGATGTCATCGTGTGGATTTTCGGGCTCGAGACCCACAACGTGCCGCAGGTAGGACCGCACATAGCGACCTTCGTGGCGCACCGTGAGGTGCTGGAGCAGATGAAAATTCGGCCGATGAACCCGGCGGATCTCGCCACGCAGTACGCGTTTCCCGAAGACCTCGACGGCAGCGGACAGTGTATCGGCATCCTGCAACCCAATGGCGGTTACAGTGACGCCGACATGCGGGCGTTTTTCAAAGCCGCGGGCGTTGCCTTGCCGAAGATCGTCGCCAGGGGCGTTAACGATCCCGGGTGGTACCAGGGTCGCGGCCTCTCCATGTTCAACATGGAAGTCGCGCTCGACGTGCAGGTCGCCGGCGCGTTGGCATCCGGTGCAACGATTGCCGTGTATATGCCGGGCCGCTGCGCAGCCATCGCCGATGCATTCCCGAAGCGCCTGTACGAAGTCCTCAGTGCTGCACTGTACGACGAGGAGTACAAGCCGAGTGTCGTCACGCTCAGCTGGGGCGGCCCGGAGGCGATTTGGAAGCAAGGCGACCGGGCACAGATCGAGGCGCTGCTGGCCGATGCCGCATGCCTCGGCGTTACCGTCTGCGTGTCATCCGGCGATGCCGGCATTGGACCACCCGATCCCCATGCCGGCCTGCAAACGCCGCCCGCTTGCGTCTACCCGGCATCCAGCCCGCACGTGCTCGCCTGTGGCGGCACTGCGTTGCAGGACTTTGACGAGCGGACCGGCCTGTTCGCCACTGAAGTCGTGTGGAACGATCACTCGACCATCCTGCAAATAGAGTTCGAAACCTCGGAAGGCATCAGCGAAAGCCGCAACGGCGGCGGTTCGAGCGGCGGCGGGGTCAGCGAATGCTACGGCGTTCCCTCCTACCAGGAATCCGCCGAAGTGCCTGAGAAATCGATCCTCTACTGGAAAGAGGGACAGGTAACCGTCGGCGAACCGATCCGCGGGCGCGGCGTCCCGGATGTTGCCGCCAACGCCGATATCCACACCGGTTATCGCATTCATTTCGATGGCGACACCGCGATGGGTGGTGGCACCAGTTCTGCCGCACCGCTGTGGGCGGCTTTGATTGCCCGCCTGAACTGTGGTCTCGAGCAACCGGTGGGCTTCATCAACCCGGCCCTGTACCGGATGCAACTCGACGAAGGTCGAGCTGTGTGCCGCGATATCACGAGCGGCAACAATGGCGGCTACGAAGCGCGACGCGGATGGAATCCCTGCACGGGACTCGGCAGCCCGAACGGCGAGGCGATGCTGGCAGCGTTGCGGGCGGCACAGGGCGTCGAGGCGTGAGCACGTTTGCGGAACAACTGGCTCGTCCCCAGTCATTGCGCGACGTGGTGAAACCCGCAGATGTACTGCTGGTCGTGCCGCCGTTTTCACATTACGGTTACGCATCCCTTGCCTGCCACCTGCTGCAGGCCGAAGCGCGCCAGGCAGGATGCACTGCCAGCATCCTGTACGCGAACCTGATGCTGGCACGCATCATCGGCCTTGAAGCCTACAAGGCAATGTCACTCGATTATCACCAGCTGATCGGAGAGCGCCTGTTCGCGCGCGCCGCTTACGGCAGCGCGCCGTTCGGCGACGAGCGCTTTGGCTATCGCAACGGTGACGGAGAG
>JAWWCT010000030.1:0-36777 GCA_033720315.1 Woeseiaceae bacterium
AGATTGGCCATGTGTGCCTGGCAGTAGCGGCAACCGGCCGCCTGGCTGGCAATCAGGCTCACCAGCATCTTGAGCTCTTCGGCAACCGTGCCTTCATACAACACGACCTTGTTGAGTTGCATGAATGCGCGCACGATATCGGGTCGCCGCGCCATCGTCCGGATGCTGTTGGGCGTGAAGCCGCGAGTTTTCTTGTAATGCGTGAACCATTCCTGGATGTCCCCAGGGACGGAATCGAAAGGCAATGGCGCCATGTGCGGCATAGGTACCTCCGTATTGATTATTGGTTATGCGGCGAGGTCGAAGCTGGCGACGGTGCAACCAACAGCGAATATCGGCAGTTCGGCCGTATAAAACTGCAGGTCGCCGGCCCCCTTGGCGGCTGCCGCAATGGCAATGAATGTACGAATTTCGAATCCGCCTTGCCCGGCGTCGCGATAGGTTTCCTCATCCGTGTAGGACAGCAATGCCTGCTTGTCGTTGCGCATCAGCCGATCGAGAAAATCGCGATCCCATTGCTCGTTGATCTTTCCCGAATCGGGGGTTGCCGGCCAGTGCGATATGCCGCCGGTGCCGACCACGGCGATTTTCTCCGGCACCGCATCGCAGGCGCGCCGCAGCGCCTCGCCAAACGCCCACGCGCGGTGCAGCGGCGTCAGCGGCGGTCCCTGGCAATTGATATTCACCGGAATCACCGGCATGTCGTAGTTTGGCGTGAGAAAATTGAGCGGCACCATGATGCCGTGATCGAATTTCCACTCCTCCGCGAACGCCGTGTCGACGGTGTTCATCACCTCTCGTACCAGGCGAATACCGAGATCGGGCGCACCCGGAATCTTGGTCTTCTGGATTTTCAACCATTCAGGGTCTTCGATCGGACCCTCGTACACTTCGCCGATGCCCATGCAATAGGCCGGCATGTTGTTCATGAAGAAATTGCCGAAATGTTCGGCGGCAATCACGATCAGCGCTTCCGCACCCGACTCTTCGATTTGCTGCCGTTGCGCGTCGAGGTGCGAATAAAATTCATCGCGTTTCGCAACGTTTTCGACCAGGTGCGCACGCCCGGTAATGCCCGGCGCGTGACTGAGGACGCCGGCATAAACGAGACTCATCGGTGTTTCTCCTCTTCGGTGAAACTGTCGCCACCGCCGGTCATGGCGTAGACGCCCGCGCGTACCGGCCCGTGTTTTTTGATTCCCTCTCGCATCATGTCGAGATAATCGAACCACTCGATGCCGAGGAAAGCAGCGTAGTGCATCAGAATCTGTCCATTGACACCGAGCACATACAGCAGGCCGATGTCGCCTTCGCGCAGTGCCGTCGCCTCCTCCTCTGTCAGATCGAAGTCGGCGAGCAGGCCATCCAGGTCCTCGCGATACCGTTTCTGTGCGACTTCGTCGCGATTCAGGACGTACAGGAACTTTTGCAGGTAATAAAGACTCATCAAGCCCCCAGCTTGGGCACCCGGTGGCTGCCGAGCGCGATACAAACATTCTTCGTTTCCATGTAAAACTCGAAGCTGTAGTCTCCGCCGTCGCGGCCGATGCCGCTGGCTTTCATGCCGCCGAAGGGCGACGGCAGGTGCCGGTTGTTTTCCGAGTTGATCCAGATCATACCGGCATCGACTTTCCTCGCGAGCCTGTGGCTTCTACCTACGTCATTGGTCCAGACGTAAGCGGCGAGACCGTATTCCACATCGTTGGCAATCTCGAGCGCCTCGTCTTCGTCCCTGAAGGAAATCGCGGTCAATACGGGACCGAATATCTCCTGTTGTGCAATCCGCATGTCGTTGCTTGCACCGGTGAACAACGTCGGCTGCACGTAGTTGCCGGCACCCTCCACAACCTGGCCGCCCGCGGCGACTTTCGCACCGTCTTCCTCGGCGATGCCGAAGTAGCTGACGACTTTTTCGAAATGCCGCGTGTGCACCAGCGGTCCGATTTCGGTCGCCGGGTCCAGTGGATGACCGACCTTCAACTTGCCGACCCGCTCCACCAGCTTGGCATTGAATTCGTCCTGGATGGATTCCTGAACCAGCAGGCGGCTCGACGAGGTACAGCGTTCGCCGTTAAGGCTGTAAATCATGAAAACGACGGCGTCGAGTGCACGGTCGAGATCCGCGTCTTCGAATACGATCACCGGGTTCTTGCCGCCGAGCTCGAAGTGCACACGCTTCAGGGTATCGGCACCCTGGCGCATGATGTGGCTGCCGGTCATCGATTCACCGACGAAGGCAATCGCCTTGATCGCCGGATGCTCGGTCAGCGCCTTGCCCGCGTCTTCGCCCAGTCCCTGCACGCAATTCAGTACGCCATCCGGTAAACCGGCTTCGTGTGCGATTTCGGACAGCATCATGGCGGTGTACGGCGACCATTCCGCCGGCTTGTGGACGACGGTGCAGCCTGCCGCAAGCGCCGGCGCGATCTTCCAGGTCGAGAGCATGAACGGCGTATTCCACGGCGTGATCACACCAACCGGTCCGATCGGTTGTCGAATCGAATAATTCAGGTGTTCGTCGGCGGGCAATGCCTGACCGTCGCGCGCATTCGGCGCCATGTCCGCAAAGAAGCGAAAGTTTTCCGCGCCGCGGATGGCTGCCTTGCTCATGAATCGCAATGCCTGCCCGGAGTCGTAACTCTCGACCAGCGCGATATCCTGTGCCCGCTCGACGATGGCATCGGCCACCTTGTGTAGAATCTTTTTTCGTTCCTTACCGGGTACGTCGCGCCATTCCCGGAATGCCGTCTCTGCCGCCCTGCAGGCCGCATCAATGTCTTCCGCGTTGCCCGCGGCGACGTTTCCGATAACACTGTTATCGATCGGCGTGACGGATTCGAAGGTCTTGCCGGAACGACCGTTATCGTGCCTGCCGTTGATGAAGTGCGGCAACGTGGACTTGCGATACCGCTTGAGCAGCTTCTCGGCTTGCTTGACGTTTTTCTTCAAGTCACTGGACATGTGTCTTTTCCTTCTCGCGTTCGGCGAGGTAATCACGCAGGTTGTTCTTCTTCCACCGCAAGTCGGCATCCAGTTCCTGAATTTCATAGGAGATTGCGAGCGGTGACGAGGTAAAGATGGGTTCCAGGTACTCGCATAGAGCCTCGAACAGTTTCTCGCCGGCCGCCTTGCGCACCTCGAAGGAGCGCCCGGGCGCCAGCCGCAGCACCACGTTGATGAACGCGTTGTCGGGATGGCCGTCCGCGATCCGGTAGTGCTGTCGTGCCACCGCGCGGGTGCGCAGGCCGCCGATTGGCAGCGCCTCGATGTCGGCAGCGGTCTCGTGCAACGTCTCGACGAGCGCCTCGATATCCAGCTCGGGTTCCAGATTCGCTGAATATTCAATGATTTGATGGGGCATATGCGGCCTGTTTGAATTCACTTAACATGTTAAGTATACTCTCCGTAAAACGAACGTCAAGTCGCCACGAGGTCAAGCTCATGTCCACCTTGGAAACCATCCGGGGATCGATCCCGCCCGTCATTACGCCATTCCGGGACGGCGAGGTCGACTACGACGCTTATCGCGGCCTGGTCGAATTCCAGGTGTCACAGGGTTCGCACGGCGTGCTGGTCAACGGCACCACGGCAGAGCCGTCCACGCTGACCACCGAGGAGCGCAACCGGCTGGTCGACATCGCCGTCGAAACGGTCGCGGGAAAAATCCCCGTCGTCGCCGCGACCGGTTCGCAATCGCTCAGGGAAACCGAGGAGCTGACGCAGCATGCCGTGAAAGCCGGCGTCGATGCCTTGCTGATCGTGACGCCCTATTACATCCGGCCACCACAACGCGGGCTGATCGAGTATTACCTGCGCCTTGCGAGACAGCACGAGACACCGTGGATGATTTACCACATTCCCGGGCGCACCGCGATCAACGTGACGCTCGACTCGATGAAACGCATCCGCGACAAATCGCCGCATTTCGTCGGCATGAAACACGCGGTCAATGATCTCGGTTTTGTCACCGAGTGCCTGGCGGAATTCGGCGACGACTTCAAGATCTTCGTCGGCCTGGAGGAATTGTCGTTCCCGATGATGACCATCGGCGCCTGCGGTCTCATGAACGCGGTCGGCAACCTGCGTCCTGCCATCCTCGCCGAGATGTGCGAAGCGGTGTGGTCGAGCGATTTGCAAACCGGCAAAGCACTGCACCAGCGCCTGCTCGAAATCAACCAGGCCGTATTCTATGACACCAACCCGATCCCGATGAAATACATGATGAAAAAACTCGGCATCATACCGACCAACGAACATCGCCTGCCGATGATGCCGGCGACGCCGGATCTCGAGCAGAAGCTGGACGGGGTGCTCGAGCGCGCCGGGCTGCTGAAGGAAATCGCTGCGTGAGATTCCTGAGTTTCACCAGGGAAGGCAAAGCGAGTTTCGGTGCGGTCATCGACAGTAACGTCGTCGACCTCGGGGCAATGCATGCGGATCTGCCCGACTTGCGTGCCGCCATTCGCGACAACCGGCTCGCTGCGCTGGGTGACGAGGCGGTCGCCGCGGACGCCGATTGCGCGCTTCACGACATCGAGTTCCTGCCGACCATTCCCAATCCGGAAAAGATCATCTGCATCGGTATCAACTACGCCAACAGGAACGAGGAATACAAGGATGGCAGCGAGCCGCCGAAATACCCGAGCGTCTTCATGCGCACTCGCGAATCGCTGGTGGGTCACGGCCAGCCGATTATGGACCCGCCGGAATCCGATCAGCTCGATTACGAGGGCGAGATCGTGATCGTGATCGGCAAGGAGGGGCGACGCATTCCGGAGTCGGAAGCGCACAAGCACGTCGCCGGCCTGACGATCATGAACGAGGGCTCGGTGCGCGATTATCTTCGGCATGCGAAGTTCAACGTGACCCAGGGCAAGAACTTCGCCAGGTCAGGCGCACTCGGTCCGTGGATGGTCGCTGCCGACGAGCTCGATCCGATGAGCGAGCTGCGCGTCATGACCCGCGTCAACGGCGAGAAACGGCAGGACGATACCACAGCTAACCTCATGTTTCCGTTTCGCTTCCTCATCAGTTACCTGTCGACCTTCTATCACCTGAAGCCCGGCGACATCATCGCAACCGGCACACCAAACGGGGCAGGCGCGCGCTTCGACCCGCCGAAATATCTCAAGGACGGCGACGTCGTCGAAGTCGAGGTGCCCGGGATCGGCGTGCTGCGAAACGCCGTCGCGGCGGAACAGACATGAGCGTGCCTGCCGACAAATCGCTGCCGTTACGCGACTTCCGGCATTCTTTGCCGATGGAACTGCTGAAGGCCCGCGAAGCGGCGATGTCGCGTTTCCGTCCCATGCTCAGGAGTCACGGCGTCACTGAACAGCAATGGCGGGTCATTCGCGCGCTCGCCGCATACCAGCCGGCCGATGCCAGCGAGCTGGCTCGGCGCAGCTTCCTGCTGGCACCCAGCCTGACGCGAATCCTGCAGTTTCTCGAAAAGGAAAAGCTCGTCAAACGATCATCGGACGCCAGCGATCAGCGACGCTCGGTATTCGTTCTGACCCGCAAAGGACGAAAACTCTACGATGAAGTCGGGCCGGACTCCGAAGCATTGTATAGCGACATCGAAAAGCAATTCGGCAGCAAAAAACTGGAAAACCTGTACGCCTTGCTTGCCGATTTTTATACCGCGCTTTCTGCGACTGATTAGCCGTTATTCATACTTAGCTGCGGACATCAAAAAGCCCCGCCGAGGCGGGGCCGAGTGATGATATTCGTTTTGAATTATTGATTTGGCATTCGCAGCACAAATCGCTGGCAAGGTGTGTAACCCGGTCCTGTCAGAGTCGTGACACCGAAACGTCAACATTGGTACCGTTTCGGGTCGTGTCAAATACCGGAGACAACTTGCTCAGGGCTTTGAGTCGATTGAGATCCTTTTCTGGAGTATCGACTTTAATCTCGACCCGAATGTTCTCGAATCCCCGCCGTACCCCGTCGGAGATTCCGAGAAAACCACGCAGATCAAGGTCTCCTTCGACCCTGGTTTCCATCCCGCGAATCTCGATGCCGCGGACCGCGGCGTGATAAACGAGCGTGGTTTCGAGGCACGAGCTCAAAGCATGCAGCAAGTACTCGACCGGGTTAGCACCTTTGTCTGTACCCGCAAGTACGGGCGGTTCATCGGCATCCAGTTTGAATACCCTGCCGTGTTTGTGTTCCTGGCCGCCTGAGTCAAAATCGACTATGCGGCTTCGGTTGTGACCGCCATTGATCCATTTGTTCGTCAATCGGAAATGGCTGGACCCCAGTTGGGGATTCTCTTCAATCGCAGCAATCAGGTCTTTCACGTCGCCGACATTGACGCCGTTGACGACGGTGCCTTGCCGGTCTTTTGCGACTGCAGTCGTGTTCATTGGTCATGTCCTGTAAAGCGCGGACAATCCGGTCCGGTAACGGTGCCTTATGCAGGCATCAAGGGTCCCGGACCGGAATTAGCCGGCCCGGGCGCAAGCTATTTATACGCCTTCCGTTTGCGGTGGCAATCACTATTTTTATTTAAAAAACAATGAGTAGCTGTCGACCCGTCGCGCACACTGATCATCTACGTCGGCATTGTCAAAACGCCAGCGGCGATCATGACCGGCGAGCAGGACATACGCCCATGGCGCAGTTCGAGGAATATTTGCCCTGAAAATTCTGGGAGTGCCGACCGCGTTGTTACGCTTCAACGATCAGTATCACGGCACGGGAAACAAGCCATCCAATACTATGCGTACCATGCTGTCCTGGTACAACCGCTTTACGATCGACGGTGAAGCAGAAAAAAGAAGTCCGCAACTAAACTGTTGCGGGGCCGCCTGCCAGTTACTTCGATTCGACAGGCTTCGGCTGGATCAGCGTACGTGCAAGTTCCATGGGATCGGGCGGCAGCTCGTGTTCACCAGTGGGCATGCCGCTTACCGACAACATGTAGGCGATAATGTCGATGTATTCCTGGTCCGTCAGCGAACCCGGATTGCTCTCCGGCATCGTCGCTTTGGTGTAAACAAACAAGGCAGCAAGCGATTTGCCGTACCAGTTGCGCAGGAACTTCGCCCTGGCCAGCGGTGGTGAGGGTGCTGCGTCCGGATCGTCGGGCGCGCCGTTTAATCGGCGACCGTGACACCAGCCGCAAGGACCGGTATATGCCACCTGTCCACGCTTCGCCTGTGCCTCGGTGAAAACCCCGTCCCAGCTCGATACCGGTTCGTCGTCCGGCTGCTGCGCTGCAGCCGGTACCGCCAACACGACGACCAGGAACAAAAGCGTTTTGCCGATGCGGTTCACGAAGTCTGCACGACCGATTCTTTGACGGCGTGCGTGCCGGCGATGTAACCGTGCACATGGCCCTTGCCGAGGCCGTGCTTGTTGAAGCCCCCGACCGCCTCGCCACCGGCGTACAGTCCGGGAATCACCTTGCCCTGCATGTCGATGACCTGTTGCTTGCCGTTGACCCGCAGGCCCCCATAGGAGTCGTGCCAGATGATCATGATCGACAGCGCGTAAAAAGGCGGCCTCGTGATGGCGCTCATCGGTGCGTCCGTTTCGCGCTCGAAGTCCGGATCGGCACCGGCATCCACGTAGCGGTTCCAGGTTGCAACCGTCTGCGCAAGGTATTTGAGCGGCACCCGCTGGTATTGGTTGCCTTTTTCAATCTTCCTTGCCAGATCTTCGATCGTGTCAGCTTTGAACGAATAGCCATTGTCGGCGATGTAGGGATAGCGCATTTCCCAGCCATTACGTTCGACCGCATCCGCATCGAAGATCGCCCATATCGGTCCCGAATAGTAGTGCGGCGGTTCCGATCCTTCGTTAATGGCCAGCGCGGCATCGAGTCCGTGATCGTAGTTGTACATCTCGCCAACCCACTCGTGGCTGCAGTTGCGCCAGTCGAGCGGCGTATGATCGACGCCCCGTCCGGGCGTACTGCCGTCTCCGGGGAAGCGGCTCAACGCGGGTTTCAGTGGCAGTCGCACTTCGTTGAAAAAACGCTTGCCGACCTGGTTGACGGCAATCAGGTCCTCGAATCCGGCGGTACCGATATTGATGCCGGCGGAACCGCGAAAGCCGAAACAGGGATGGCCCGGCATCATGCCGGTATAGGCGTCACGCGTGCCCAGGCGGGTCGCAATGTGAAAGGACACCGAGTATGAGAGGTTCTGATGCATGCCGGCGAGATTTGCACCCACGCGCAATCCGGCAATGAGCGCGCTCGCGTCCTGGCCGTGCGGTCCCTGCAGCGCGTCACCACTGGTCGGAAATGCGGGTTCGCGCATCGCCGGATAAAACATACTTCGCACTTCCGGGTTGCCCGCATGACCGCCACTCGCCAGTATCACCGCCTTGCGTGCGCGGATGTTGAGGTGTTCGCGTCGCTCGTCGATATTGCCGTTTTGCCACAGGCTTTCGAGCCGCTCACCGGTTTCCGGGTGGAATCGCGGCGAATAATGCGCCTTGATGCCCAGGATGCGCCCGGAAAACGGCTCCTCCCGAATCAGCTCGTCGAAGCAACGGTGCAGCATGAACTGCACACCCTTTTCGCGTGCCGAAAACTCGAGCCCACGCGACAACGCGGCACCGCCACCCACGGCATTCGGCCCGACCAGCCGGCTTGCATTTCCCATTTGTGACGGCGCGAACGGGCTGGTGCGCTCGGGATCGGCGACGCCTGCATCTTCGGCGGTAATCGTGCCTGCCTTGAAGTCGGTCTTGTCACCGAGCATCAAAAAGCATACCGCCGCCCGGGCCCGTGACAGGCCGCCGCCGCCGTGCGTGCCGTTGATGCGCGAGAATCGCACGTAGTTGTCCATCAGGAACTGCCGCGTCGCCGGGCAGTTTTCGGCCCAGGCGCGCACCAGTTCGCGCTCGTTGTAGCGGTATGGCGCCTGCGCCTTGCGGTCGAGTACCGACCAGTCGGTGATATCGGTGAACAGGCGTTCGATGTCGTCGTCCAGTTCTTCGGGCTTCTCGAGAGGTGGCACGGTAATGAAGCCTTCCGGATCTGCTTCACCTTTGATATCCCGCTTCTGGACCGGGTCGCCGCCGCCCAGGGACAGGTAAGAGCCGCTGTGCAGCATGCGTCCGCCGAGATCGAAATTCTGGTCCACCACAAGCACGCTCGCACCCTGGTCGCGCGCGCGTATTGCCGCGGTCAGGCCGACGCAGCCGCCGCCGGCGATGACGATATCGGCTTCATAGTCCCAGGTTATATCCGGACCGCTGCCGCGTGCGCCCGACTCCCCTGCCTTGAGCAATCCGCCTGCGCCCAGCCCGGCTGCTGCACCGGTTTTGACGAATTCCCGCCGACTGACAGCCTTTTTATTCTTTTTGCTGGCCTGATTCTGTTTATCGTCGCTTTGCCTGGACATGTGGACCCTCCCCCTGGCCATTATTAGCCTAAAGCAAATCTTGTGCGAATTATCCAAAGATCCCGGTCCTGACTTAGACGATCGGCGGGACTCCGGGGGTTTAAACGGGACGTCGGTTCGATGAGTCGGTTGCGTGACTGACTAGGCTGAATCCGAGGCCAGCGGGAAATTTCGATACCGGCTGCCGTGTTCGTCGATAAAGCCGACGCGTATCCCGTAGCGGCCTTTCCTGATCCAGCGGTAGATCTGCCGCACGTGCGGTTCGATGGTCGGGAATGCCAGTTGCTCCCAGGGCAGATCGTCCTCGCCGAACCAGCCGTATTCGATGGCCTCCTCGGTTTGCGAGGCCTGCGGCTTTTCCTCCAGGTGACAGCGAAACACCAGATGCGTCTGTGCCATGTGCAGAATCGTACTGACGCTGACCAGGATCATCTTGTCGACCGCAACCTCGATGCCGGTCTCCTCGCGGATCTCCCGGCATATTGCGTCTTCCGGGGTCTCGTCGCTTTCCATGAAGCCGCCGGGCATCGCCCACTTGCCGACGGCCGGAGGGATGCCGCGCTTTATCCAGAGGATCTTTTCACCGACGCAGATGTAGGCGGCGACCAGCACATTCGGGCTCTGGTAATGGGTCTTGCCGCAACCGGTGCAGACATATCGCTGCCGTTCGTCGCCGACAACCTTCTGCAGCGACAGCTTCGCTCCGCAATCGGAACAGAAGTTCATGATCAGTCTTTACGGTTCAGTAGCTCGTCGACACGAGCAATCATGTCGTCCTTGTTGTAAAGATCATAGTAGATCGACGCCATGATCGGTTGTGGGCCGAAGAAGAACCGTTCGTAGAGCACCTGCCGGTTGCCGAAGCCGGACACCGCGACGTCGTGCGCCAGGCGGAACAAAGCGACGCGATCCTTGCTGTCGAGATTCACGGTCTGGAAATACCTGGCAACGTCATCCTTGAGATCGTTTGTGAAATCCGCCTCGGTCGGCGTCGCCATGAGCGAACTGGAGCCGAGCATGTGAATGGTCTCGATAAGCTTCGGGTAAAGGCGCGGGAACAGGTTCCTGGATGTGTCCAGCGGCCGGCGCAATGGCACGAAATTGCCGTACTTGTCCTCGTGCGCCTGCGATTCACCACTGAAGCGGAATGCACGCACCATCTCGGCGATCCACATGCACTCGGCGATTTGCCCGCGCACGCCCATGTCCTTGTCCTTGCCGGTAGCCTGCGCCATCTTGCACAGCAGCCCGACGATGAACTCCGCCTTCGCGAGCTTGCCGCAGACGACCTGGTGCATCATGTGCACGACGGCATTGGTCTCCGCGAATGCCCGGTTGCACATGAGGGGATCGCGATACATGAACACGCGCTCCCATGGCACCAGGACATTGTCGAACAGCACCACGGCATCCATCTCCTCGAAACGAGACGAAAGCGGCGCATCGAAATGTGACTTGCCATGATCGTAACTGTCACGGCAGATCATCTTCAGACCCCTGGTGTTGCAGGGAATCGCAAAGGCAAAAGCGAACGGCACGTTTTCCGGTGAGGCCGTCAGCAAGGTCGACGGGAAGACTTCGATCTCGTCGGAGTGCGGCCCCAGCGTCGCCAGGAGTCGCGCGCCGTTGACGACGATACCCGCGTCCGTTTCCTTGACGACCTGCAAAGCAACCTGCTCGCTGGATTTGCCTTCCTTGGCCATCTGGAAGTTGTAGGTCGGGTTGATCAGCGTGTGCGTCAGCACCTTGTCATTGCTGCGGATGTACTCATAGTAATTGCGCATGTTCTGCGCGTACTCGGGTTTGGCTTCCGCGAGAAAATCGGCGGCAGCCGCGAACGACATCATCGACGCGTTCTTGTAGTCGGGCGTACGGCCGAACATGCCGTTCGACCAGGTGGCCCACTCATAAAACGATGCACCACGTTTTTCGATGTCTTCGCGCGACTTCGGAATCATGTACGAGGTGGCGTAACGCTTGCCGTTCTCCTCGTAAGTAATCGTGTCCCGGTATTCCGGGTCGAACTGCCTGTCCATGAACGCGGCCAGCGTATGCGCGCCGCGGCTCACCCCGGGATGCGAGGTCACGTCCTTGACGCGCTCACCGTGAATCCAGACCTCGCGGTCATCGCGCAGGCCTTCGAGGTATTGTTTGCCATTGCGGATACCCTGGCCGCCTGTCGAACTCGTGTCGCTCATAATGCACCTGTTGTAGTCATTCGATTGTCTGAAGTTTGTCGCTGCACGCGCCTACTTGGGCGCAACGTCATTCATCGAGGAAATCCGCTCGAGCCCGGCGATCAACGCATTCCAGGTCTTGCTGTCCACCGAGCTGCGCAACTCGTTATAGGCCTCGTCGACGCGCGGCCTGACGTCTTTCTCGAGCGCCCTGCCTTTTGCCGTCGCGAGGACGTAAACGTTACGCCGGTCCGTCTCCGAGCGGCGCCGCTCGGCCAGGCCGCCGTTGCTGAGCCGGTCGACGATGCCGACCAGGCTCGGGGCCGGAATCAGGGTCGCCTCGGCAAGCTCG
Organism: Woeseiaceae bacterium; assembly: GCA_033720315.1. Lineage (GTDB taxonomy): Bacteria > Pseudomonadota > Gammaproteobacteria > Steroidobacterales > Woeseiaceae > SZUA-117. The sequence continues at coordinate 11,895 of JAWWCT010000030.1, forward strand.
CGAAAGGCGATCTCGTCTTGCTGCCAGAGCACCCGCAACACCCGCCACTGCTGTTCCGTCAGCCCGAATTCGTTGAAAATACGGCGGAACCGGGGCATGACCGCATCCAGCGAGCGATACAGCATCATCGGTAGTGAGCGGTTGAATTCCTGCATTGCACCGTGGTCCCGGTTTGGTTAATATGTTAATTATTAATATATTAATTAAATGCACGTTGATGTCAAGCAAGGGAGCTCGATGGACCAGATGAAAGCATTCCGCCGCTGCCTGGCGAAATTCGCGACCGGCGTCACCGTGGTGACCTGCGCCGATGAATCCGGCCGCCCCTATGGCATCACGGCCAACAGCTTCAGCTCGGTGTCGCTCGAGCCGCCGCTGATCCTGTGGAACGTCGCCAAGGTATCGAATTCCCTCAAGGCTTTTCTGGATGCAAAGCACTTTGCCATCAATATCCTGACCAACGAACAACAGCACCTGTCAGCGCATTTCGCCAAATCCGATCACACGCTGTTCGACTCGGTCGAAACCATCCGCTCGCCGGAAAATATTCCGTTGATTCCGGGTACACTGGCTTGCTTTATCTGCAAGACCTACCGGATCCACGACTGTGGCGACCACTACATCGTCATTGGTGAAGTCGTCAGGTTCGAGTCTCGGGAGGCCGACCCGTTATTGTTTTACAACGGTAAGTATGCAGCACTGAATTCCTGACCGTCAGGCTAGCGCGAAATAGCTCGCCGGGCATTTTGCAGGAGGTACTTGCCATACCAGTCGAGGTAGCGCTCGTAGCGGTCCTTCTTGAAACTCGGTCGGGAAATGCTGTGCGGCTCGTCGGGATACACGACGAGCAGCGTATCGACACCACGGCGCCTTAGTACCTGGTAGAGCTGCTCGGAATTGATGATCGGCACGTTCCAGTCTTCCTTGCCACCGATGACCAGCGTCGGCGTCGTAATCTTGTCGACGTTGTTCCACGGCGAGATTCGTTCCCAGGTGTCCCGGTGCTCCCAGGGCAATCCGAGTTCCAGCTCCCATTCGAGCTGATAGTGATCGTGGCCGTAATTGGCGATGTAGTTCAATTCGCTGGCGCCGGTGATCGCCGCGGCAAAGCGATCGGTCTTGGTAATCACGTAATTCGTGAGTATGCCGCCGTAGGACCAGCCGCCCACGCCCAGGCGTTGCGGATCGGCGTAGCCTTCGGCGATCGCGTAGTCGACAGCGGCCATTACGTCCGTGTAGTCCTTGTTGCCCCAGTCGGCGAAAATTGCAGCCGCAAAATCCTGGCCGTAGCCGCTGGAGCCACGCGGATTGGATGTGACCACGACGTAGCCGTGCGCCGCGAACAGCTGGGCGTCTGCGAAAAACTCGTGGTTGTACTGCGAGGTCGGCCCGCCGTGAATGCGCAGGATGGTCGGGTATCTCTGCCCGCGCCGGTAGTCCGGCGGCGTGAATATGAAGCCCTCGATCTCGGTCCCGCCTTCGCTTTTGAAGGTAACGTTGCTGACCTCTGCGAGATGTCGTTCGCCGAGTATCGCTTCGTTGAGATGCGTCAGGCGATGTGTCTTGCCGTCGCGCAACAGGAATATTTCGCCCGGGTGCTCGACCGTGCTGAGCACCATCGCGACGGTGCCGCGATCGTCGACGGTAAAGCCGGAGACTGCCACTGGACCCGATACCAGCCGTTCAACCCGCTGATTGTCGAGGTTGTAGGCGGCGAGCTGTTCCTCGGCGCTGTCTTCCAGCAGGAACAGGATCGACGAATCGTCGGCAGCGAAGCGGGGCGAGCTCACGTTGCGATCGAGAGCCCTGGTCAACAGCCGTTCCTCGCCACCGGATGACGGCACGATGCCCAGGTGATTGGTCGCGTACCAGATCAGTCCGGGTTCAACCGTGGAGACGTAAGTGATATGCCGGCCGTCATGGCTCCACGCGGGGCTGCGATCGGTGCCGGGATTCCGGGTCAGCCTGCGTGGCGCCTCGACATTTGCGCTATCGTCGATCGATACCAGCCAGATGTCCGTGTTGTCGTTACGGTCCGGCTCTTCGGTGCGGTTGCTGGTGAACGCGACGCTGCGACCGTCGGGGCTGATGGCCGGCTCCGAGTCGTCGAAGTCGCCGAACGTCAGTTGCCGGACCTCTGCACCCCGCTCGCCCAGGAAATACAGGTGCGTGCGGCTGCGGTCGAGATACGGCACGCCGTCGCGCTTGAACTGCAACCTGTCAATGACGTATGGCGGCGGTTTGGCGTCTTCGCCGGCTTCTTCCGCCGCTTCTTTTGCCAGATCGTCCGCGGTCTTGTCCTTGATCAGCAGGACCATGCCCTTGCTGTCCGGCGCCCAGCGAAAATCGCTGACGCCCTGGTCCACTGCGCTGTGCGCCTGTGAATCGCCGCCGCGCATATCGAGGGTCCAGACCTGGGCCTTCGCGTCCTCGTCGTCTCCTTTGGCAGCGATGAATCCGAGATAACGTCCATCCGGACTCCATCGCGGCTTGCTTGCCGAGTAATCGTCGGCGGTCAATTGCAAAAGCTCCGTGCCGTCGCTCGACACCATGAACAACTGCGTCGACTCCTCGTCTGCTTCCAGGTCGTTGCGCTCCACCTCGAATGCAATCCACTCGCCGTTCGGGCTGATGCTCGGCGCAGCAATCGATTTCAGCGCCAGGATGTCGTCGACGGAAAGCCTGTCGGACGGGTGATCCCGGGCTGGCAGCGGTAGCGAAACAGACAATGCGGCCAGCAACAGACTGATCAGCATGGATTTCAATCCCTTCGAGGGCATGGCGTCTGCTCCGGCCGGGCCACTCCGGCTCGTTATTGTCAATCGCCGCAGCGTGACTTGATCTACTGGTTTTGTGTGTCTTCGGATTCCCCGAGTCTGCGGTAGTAATCCGCAACGATTTCGCGATGCTCTTCGGGAATCTCGTCGGCGGCGTTCGCCCGCAGGCCGATCGTATTCTTGTTCGTCGCCCTGGACAATGCCAGTTCCATTTGCTCGATCAGCGACAGCGCGCGGCGGTACTCCTCATCCAGGAGATCCGGATTTCCGCTGAAATCCGCGGCACGAATTTCTGTCGCCAGCCTGCGCAGGTGGTCGATGTCCTCGACGGTGGCGCCGGCGGCGCGAAGGTCGCGGAACAGGTTCAAAACTTCCTGTGAGATCTCGTCACTGCGGAGCTGCAAGTCGCGCACGATCTCGAGATCGCCGTATTCGATCCCGCTCGACTGACGATTCCAGTCGTCCGGTCCCCGGTTCTCGTAGGCGCCGGCCCTGGCCGCGGCGTCCGCAAGCCGCTGCAGCTCCCTCCTGAGCTGCTGGGTGTCAGCAAGTGTTTGCGACAATGCATCGCGTTCGCCCTCGCCGCTGCCGGCACCCCCCTGCGCGGCGAGATTTTCGGCGCGCTCCAGATCGTCCCGCAACTGGCGCAGGCCCTGGGTGACGGCGCTTTCGCTGCCCGCGATGTAAATCGCCTCGCCCTGCTCGATATAGGCGGCGGCAACGGCAAGCCGGGTATCGATTTCCATGTCGCGGACTTCGTCCAGGGCCTCGCGAATTTCCGCGGCCGCGCGAGGTTCGGCGTCATCCAGCACCCGCGCCGTGTTGCGCGCCTCCTGCTCCAGCGCCTGCAATTCGGCCTGCAAGCGCCGTTTTTCTTCGGCGATTTCGTATTCCTCGTCGAGCGTCAAGCCGCTTTCCAGGCGGTTCAGATCATTGCGCCCGATGAGTACGCCGCGTATGGCGTCCTGCAAGCGATCTTCGAGAACAGCCTGGGATTCGTACAGGTCGTCCGCGCGATCCTTCAGATCCGAGACCGAGGCGCGCAGCATGCGCTGCTGCTCGTCCATGGCCCGCTGCCTCGCGGCTTCGAGCTGGCGTCCGGCCTCCTCTGCTGCGCGCCTGAGGTCTTCCGGGCTGCCGTTGCCGCGCATCGCCTGGTCGGCCTCGTTCATCGCCCGCACGGCGCTTTGCAGGCGTCGCCGCAACTCGTCGATCTCCCGCGACGACTCACCCTGCTGCCCCTCGCTTGCCGACTGTCCCGACTGGCCCGACGACGACTGCTGGCCCTGTTGCGACGATTGAGAATTTCTTGCCTGTTGCTGCATGCGTTCAAGCCGTTCGCGGAGTTCTTCGACATCGCGTCGCAGCATTTCCTGTTGCCAGCGCTGTGCCGGCGTCGGCGTCTGGTTGCGATCGATATTGCGCGCCAGTTGCTCCTGCCGGCGCGCCAGTTCGCCGAGTTCCTCGGCTGCATCCTCCAGTTCCTGCTGTGGCGGATTGGGCGTTGCGTTGCTACCCGATTCGTACTGGTTCTTCTCGAGATCCATCTCGAGTTCGAACATCTCGGTAAGATCGCGTCCGGCCTGCCCGCCGCGGCCGCGGTTGTTTGCCTGCAGGGAAACGTTGATATCGGTGAATACCGCTTCGGCGGCAAGCAGGTGTTGTAACGCCTCCTGTTCCGGCAACAGCGCCTGCTCGAGTTCGAGCACACCCAGATGCTCGGCGGCGGGCAGCATCGCTTCGCCGGCCCGGGTCAGGTTTTCCGCGAATTCGGCAATCTCTTCATCGCTGGCGGTCAACATCCGCGCGTGGGCACGCTGCGCGAGTGTCTCGACCTGTCCACGCAGGGTGTTCTGAACGCGCGATAGCAAGGCGGCGTTATCGGACACATAAGCAGGGTCTTTTTGCTTGCCTTGCTTTTGTTCGCGGATCAGGTTCCAGGTCGAAACGATGATTTCACGCTGGCGATCGGATATTTCGGTTTGCTGACCGCCCTGCTGTCCGCCCATGCCGCCACCCTGCTGCGATTGCGAGTAGCGGCGATCGAAGGGCTGCACATCGATGAAAAACATGTCGGTGCTCGCCGTGTTCTCACGGTCACCGGCGACGGCGTAGTAGGTAACGAGGTCGCCGGGTTTCATGTTGTCGCCCGACTCGCTGGCGGCAATCGACTCGAGGAAAAACACATAGTCGGCTTCTGCGGCGTTGCCGTCGACCGGCATCTCGATGGTTTGCCAGTCGCCGCCATTGACCGAATAACGCAGTTCCAGGGATTCGAGGGCGAAATCATCCTGCGCGGTAATGCGCGCGGTCACTTCCTCGATGCTGCTCGCACTCCAGTCACGACCGGGACGGGCAAACTCGATGCGCGGAATCTCGTCGTCCAGTCGCGTGATGAAATAATCGTCCGTCAGGCGAATCTGCTCACCACCGACCTTGGCGGCGATGAAGTACTGGCCGTCGTCCGTCACCGTGAAGCTTGCTGTCGCCGAATTGCCTTCAACCTCGAGCGGTATTGCCTGATCGTTGACGATCAGCTCGCCGGGTGTCATAGGCCGGTCGGCCGTCAGCGTGACTTCGACCGCGGTATCGGTGATCGCGCGCACGTCACCGCCGGGGTCCTCGGTTTGCGCAGCGCGTCCGGTCCACTCGGGGAAGTTGTAAGTGAGTGCGAGATTCTGCACCACCGGAAGGTCGACAACCCTGACCTCGTACGTAGGACTGCGGACATTGGCAGCGGATACGTAGTACTCGAGCGGTTGCCGCACCGAAAAGAAGGTGAATTCGAACACCTCGTCCTGCGTGGACATCTCGACCTGCTGCCATTCGCCCTCGCCGAAACTGGCATGCACCCAGGCGCGCGCAGGTTCGAATCCCTGCATCGTTGCGCGTACCTGAACGCTGCCGCCCAGGCGGATGCCATCGTCGCCGGGAACGACCTCGATACTCTGCGGTGGCAACAGGCCGGGAAACGCCCAGCCGAACCAGAGGTGACGCACGCCGTAGGCATAATTGCCCGGACCTGCGATTGCGAAAAACAGCAATGCCGCCAGCGCCACCGCAGCCGCGCCGTAGGCAATCGAAAACTCCCTGCCGTTGACCTTTTCTTGCGGCGGATGCTCGCGCGCAATCTTGCCTGCATCCTCGGCGAGCAGTTCGCGCATCGGGTTGCGCTCATCGGCAAGTTCCATATAGGTTTCGACGCGGCCGCCGAACGCCGCTGCGCGTTGCTCAATCTCCGCTGCACCCGCCACATCGATACGACGTCGCCGCAGAATCACCAAACGATAGGCAAGCGCGACCAGCGTCAGCAGCAGTAGCAGGCGCGCGGCGATGACCATGCTGTCGGGAAAACCATTACGGACTGCAAGTGCCACGGCAAGCAGTGAAATCACAAGCGCTGCCAGCGACATGACCGCCAAACCGCGCGCGAGAACCAGTTTTTTCAGGCGCAAGCGAAATTCAGTCAGATAATGATCGAATTGCTTGGAAAATTTCATCTACTCGCCTTTCCCAGCGGCGCCAGGTATGCGTTTCCGACGATCGACTCGGCAATGATGACCACTGCCAGGAGCAACAGCAACCAGTGCCAGAGCTCCACGGGTTCGGTCTCGACGAGGGTGGATTGTCCGCTGGCTGCATCCCTCGATTGCACGTTTGCGGCTTGCCAACGGTCCAGGAGCTCCTGGGAGATCCGCGTCAGCCGTGACTCGCGAGGATCGACATTGACTGCCACGATGGTTTCGCCCTGAGGGGTGTAGACCTCGTAAAAACCGGGTTTATCCAATTTTATTTGTTGTGCGCGGGTGGTATCGACCAAGGACAGCACAGTTTCGCCATCCGGATCGATGACCTGGCCGGACGCACTGCCGATCAACGACAACGGCAGACTCGCTCCGGCCGGGTAGCTGCGCCTGATCTCGCCCGCGCCCGACAGGTAATCCGCGACTTCGACGATGAAACTGACGAATACCGGCCGCACCGGCAGGTCGTTGAGGCGATTGTCGAGTCCACTCAAAACCAGCAGCAGCTTTCCCGCACCAGAGGTGCGCTCGAGCAGGAACGGTTGGTTATTCTCCAATCGAATAAGCACCTGGTCCTGAGATTGCAGCTGCACCGCGATCGATCGCGACACATTGACCAGGTGCCAGCCTTCGGTGCGCTCCAGCAACGGATGGGTGTAGTCAATCTGGCTGGGCGACTGGACCTGGCTTTCCGTGATGACGGCTGCGCCCGGCCGGTGACCGGTGAGCGGCAGGGTATCGACACCGGCGGCCCTTTCTCCGGCGAAAGCAAGCACATTGCCACCGTTTGCGAGATAGTCGGCCAGCGCGCCGGCCAATGCTTCGTCCACTGCGCCGATGTCGTCGATCATCACAAAACGGTGCCGTTCGAGCACCCTCGGGTCGAAATCCGCAATAACGACCGGCTCCACCCGGTAATTGCTGCCGGCGTCCGCTTCGAGGGCTGCCGACAGGTAGGTGACGGGCAGCCCACCGTTATTCAATGTCAAAAGCGGCACCGGGTGAGGCGCCTCGTTTGCAACCACGTGATACCAGCGATTGTCGGCAGCCAGGTCGTCGTCGGCATCGATCCTGACCTCCAGACGATTCTCACCCTCTGCGAATTGCAGGCCGGCGAACGTCAGGGTCTGCAAGCCGACCTCCGAGAGGCTCTGCGCCGCGACGACCTCACCATTGAGGGACAGGGCGACGTCCGCCACGCGTTCCCGCTCGCCGGAACCGAACACCGCGACCTGCACGCCATCGGGCACTTCGCGAACGGCTTCGACGAACCAATTGACCGGCCCGCCCGTACCGACGACATGCGGCACCAGGCGACTCAGCGACGATGCGACGACGTCCGCAAATCTCACCGGCATGGCGCTTTCCTGGAAGTCGCTGATCAGGTGCAAGGTCACCGGCGGCGGCAAGGATTCCGCCAGCCGATCGACAGCGGCCATCGCGGCACCGAAATCGCCCCGCAAGGAGGTCGGTGCGAGTCCGGCAATAGCGGTGCGCTGATCCATGGGATTGGCTGACAGGTCGCCGGCCAGGTGCAGCGTGTCGTCGAAACGCAGCACCTGCTTCAAGGCCCCCGACGGGGCATCGTCGACCAGCTGTCTCGCTACCACGACCGCCTGGTCGAATACGCCGGCGCGACTCATGGAAACGGACGAGTCGACCAGGATCAGGTGGGTGCCATCTCTGCCTGCCGTCAGCAACGCCGGTGGCCTGGCCAAAAACGGCTTGGCAAAGGCCGCCGCAATTAACAGCAACACGGCAATGCGCAGGGCGAGAAGAACGAGGTATTTGAGTTTCTTCTGCAGGTGGACGCGTTGCTCGGTCGTCTCCAGCAACATCGCGGAGCTGAACGGCTGGCGATCCGAACTTTGAGTCTGCAGCCGGTGCAACCAGATCGGCAAGGCAACCGCGAGCGCCCCGATAAGGAACAATGGTGCCAAAAGGCCCATTTCTATTTACGCCTCTGGCGGAACAACAGGTAATTTCTCAACGCCTTGTCCAGCGAATCGCTGGTATTGACCAGCACGTGGTCGGCACCGATGCCGGCCGCGGCGTCCGCCAGCGACGCGATGTGCGCCCGCATGCGTTCCGGGTAAGCCTCGCGCATGAATTGCGGGGCAACCTCGACGGCCGTACCGGTTTCCAGGTCTTCGAGCAACACGTTGTTGCGGAACTCGGGATCGAGTTCCTGCTTGTCCAGCACCTGAAACAGGACCACGTCCTGTCCGTGCCAGGCTAACGGACGTACGCCGGCCAACAGGTTGTCGACGTCGCAATAAAAATCGGAGATGAGCGCCACCAACCCGCGGCGCGTCACCTGTTCGCGGAATTTTTCGAACGGCTTGTCGAAGCGGGTACCGACCGCTGCCTGGGCCGAATCGATGCTGTGCAGGATGCCCTGCAGTTTCCCGGCCCTCGACGAAGGTGCGCGATAGTCCCTGACTTCCTCGTCAAAGATCATGCAGCCAACGGCGTCGTGCTGGCGTGCGGCGAGAAACGACAGGCTCGCGGCGAGAAATTTTGCATAGTCCAGCTTGCTGACCGGAGGGCCGCCAAAGCCCATCGATGCGCTGGCATCGAGCAGGATCATCAGGTGCGAGTTGGTGTCACCCAGGAATCGCTTGATGTAGGTCTTGTCCGTGCGAGCGTAGACATTCCAGTCGATGAAACGCGGATCATCGCCTTCCGCGTACGCGCGATACTCGGCGAACTCCTGGCTGAAGCCGAAACTGGGCGAGCGATGCAAACCGATGAGAAATCCCTCGACCACCGAGCGGGCAACGAGATCCAGGTTCTTCAGGCCTGCCAGCACCTCGGGTTGCAGGAGGTCCCGCGCGGTCGACTGGCTGGGCTGCAGGCCGCTCATGCTTACACCTTTTCGAGCATCGCGATCAGTACGTCGTCGACGGTCATGTTGTCCGACTCCGCGAAGTAATTGCACAACACCCGATGACGAAGTACCGGCAGTGCCATGGCCCTGACGTCATCCCGGGTAACGTGGTACCTGCCGGCGAGCAGCGCGCTTGCTTTTGCAGCAAGATTCAAAAACATCGTCGCCCTGACGCTGGCCCCGAAGTTGACGTAGCGCTTGATGACCTCCGGCGCATTTGGCTCTGTCGGCCGCGTCGCACGAACCAGGTCGACCGCGTACCGGTTGACCGACTCCGCGACCGGCACCTGGCGCGTCAGCCATTGGAAACGCACGATTTCCTCGGCATTGGTGACCGCCGATACCTGCGGCACATCGACCCGGGTGGTAAATCGGTCGACCACGGCGAGTTCCTGGTCTTCATCGAGATAGTCCAGCAGGACGTTGAACAGGAAGCGATCGAGCTGTGCTTCGGGCAGCGGGTACGTGCCTTCGAGCTCGATCGGGTTCTGGGTCGCGAGCACGAAAAACGGCGGCTCGAGTTTGTGATTCTCGCCCCGCACCGTCACCGAACGCTCCTGCATGGCCTCGAGCAGTGCGGCCTGGGTCTTCGGCGGCGTCCTGTTGATTTCGTCGGCGAGCAACACGTTGGTGAAAATCGGGCCCTTGACGAAGGTCCAGGAGCGATGTCCCGTGGACGCATCTTCCTCGATGATATCGGTGCCCGTGACATCGGTCGGCATCAGGTCCGGAGTAAACTGAATGCGCTTGAAGGTCAGTCCGAGCGCGTCTGCGAGGGTATGTACCAGCAGCGTTTTCGCCGTACCGGGCATGCCGGTGATCAGGCAGTGACCGGACACCAGCAAGGTGATCAGCAGGTGTTCCACAACATCCGCCTGGCCGATGATGACCTTGCCCACTTCCTCGCGCAGCTTGCCGGTTGCTGTCTGGAATGTACCGACCAGTTCACGTACCTCGTCGGATTCGAACACTTCTTCCATTTTTGTCGCCATGCTTTGTCAGTCCGTCAGTTTTGAGTATCGATGCCGGCGCGCATCACATCCAACAGCAATTTTTGCGCCGGCCTGTAATTCGGGGCGATGTCGAGCGCCTGCAGGAGATAGTCCTGGGTTTTCTGTGCGTCACCGAGACGGTGATAGGCGCTTGCCATTCTGAAGTTGGCGGTTGCCATGTCGTGCGGGTCCAGCGACAACGCGACTGCAAATTCCCGCAGCGCTTCCTCTGCCCGGCCCGCCTCGAGCAGCATATCACCGAGCATGCCGTGCAGTTCCCGGTCCAGTGGATCGACCAGGTTGACGCTTTGCAGAACATCGATGGCCGCATCGGCCCGACTGTCCTCACGCAGCCAGCCGGCGAGGCGCTTCAGTGCCGCAGGATCGTATCCGCCGTTTCGCCAGAACGTCTCCAGTACGGAGATGGCCTGGCTGCGCTGACCGAGTTCGTCGTGTGCCTGTGCCAATGCCAGGTACGGACTGTCGGCCTCGACATAGCCGGGCAGCAGTTCGAGCATGTGCCCGGCCAGCTCGATGACGTCGTGCCACTTCGAGTCAGCCATCCTGGCTTCGATCAATTCCCGTGTCTGTTGCCAGTCGTCCAGGTTATCGACGATTCGGCCATGCTGTGCGCGCACGAAGCGATCGAACTCGCGATCGAATTCCCGCGCTGAAATGCCCAGCACAGCCTCGATCGCCTCCGGCGTCTGCATGCCGTCGCGATACTTATATAAGAGTGCCCTGAGACGATCGGAACCATAGGCCGATTCGATGAACTGGCAAATCAGCCCGGCCTGCATATAGGAGACGACGACCTGTCCCTGGTAAGTCGGCCGCAGGAACCCCTCGTCCAGGTCTGCAATCGGCAGCAGGCGATCGTCGCTGATGGCCGCGTAAACGGACATTGGAATTCTCACGCCCGGATTGGGTCCGCTGTGCCACTCTTCGAACACCGAAATGCCTTCGCTGAACCAGCGCGGAACCAGGTGTTCGGTCGCTTCCAGGGTAAAGACATGCGCCATTTCGTGCCACAAGGTCGTCCCCCACTGGAACTCGTGGGTCGGCCGCGAGGACGGGGAATCCATCGCGACGACATATCCGAAGGTGGCGCCCAGGATACCGAGACCGGGCATGCCTGCAGTACGAACTGCAAAATCCTCGTGATCCGGATACATCTCGATGATGACGGGCTCGCTCAGTTCGAAACCGTAGCGTTGCGTAAACTCTTCGATACTGCGACGCGCGAGATCAATCGCATAGGGTGCGATCGCGTCTGCCTCCGACTTGTGCAAGCGCAAGGTCAGCGGCGCCAGGTCCGAAGTGCCGGGTACTTCCGGATCGTTGACCAGGCGAAAATTCTCGAATGAATCCAAGAGCCGCAGGGTGTTGACGGCAACCGGGCTGAACGGATCGAGTTCGTAGGCCGTTACCAGGTGTCGCCGGGCGCGACTCACCTGGTTGTCGCGCAGCAGGTTGACCCCGAGCTCCTCGTGCGCCGACGCCAGCCCGGGATCGATATCCACGGCTTTCTGGTATAGCTCGATGGCCTCACGGTAGCGGCGAGTGATCACGTAGAAGTGCGCTGGCACGGCGTAGATGTCGCCGTAGTGCGGATTGTAATCGAGCGACAGTTCTGTCCAGCGGCTGCCGTCGACATTCAAAAGCAAATCGAGTGCCGCCCGCAGCCCGTAGATTTCGAGCGGTGGCCATTCGTTGCGTTCGACGATTTCCGTCGCCTCATCGAGCGCACCGTCTGCCTCGGCGTAGTTACCGTTTTCCAGCGCAATCCTCGAGGACAGTAACAGGGCGCCTAATCGCGGTCCGTCACCGGTGTGCGGGTTGTCGAGCAGCGGCGAAATGAATTCGCTGGCCGCATCATCGAAGCTGCCGGCGAGCACCCGGGCCGCGCCCAGTCGTGCGTATTCGTGGTCTTCGTCTTGTTGCAGCGCTTCGCGATAGATATTCATTGCCTCTGCGTTCTGGTGCGAATCTGCGTACAGATCTCCCCACCGAACCAGGGTCGCCACGTCGTCCGCATCGGCGCGGACGGCCTGCCTGAAATAGTTGTTCGCAGCTTTCAGGTCATTCAGTGCCCAGGCTGCTTCGGCGAGGACCGGCAGTGAATCGGTCGCGCGGATCAATTCCGAGTAGCACTGCCGGGAATCCTCGATGCGCCCGCGCCATTGCAAGCGGTCACAGGCTATAAGCTCGGCATTGCTCAATGCATCGTAATGAATATCGCGTGCATCGACGGCGTTGCTGAAAAAAATAAAAACCGCCAAGGTCAAAGCCCGGCTCCCGCCCGGGTTGGAAATTTGCAGGGCAATTCGCTTATTGTTCAAGACCGAGCTCCCTGCGGCGTTCCTCGATCGCTTCCTCGGTTTGCGCGAGTTCGAGCATGTTTTGCAACAACTGCGAGCGGTATTCCCCGGGCGGAAGGTTTTGTTGCTCGAGGCGCAACGCCTCGATGGCTGCGTTCAGCCCGTCGCGTTCCGCAATCAGCTCGCCAAGCACACGATCGTCGCTCGTCTCTCGCTGCTCACCGAGGCGTGCCAGGCCGAAGCGCTCCGCGCGATCGCCCACCAGCCGGGCATGCTCCGTGGCAAGCTGGCCGTTGCGCTCGAAAAAGTCGCCGACCTGGCGCTCTGCAAAACTGAAGGCCTCGGCTGCCGTGATAATCCGGTTCTTGTCGAGGTCCGCGGTCGCGTCGTTCAGCGCGGCAGCAAAATAACTGCCAAAGCGGGTCGCATGGCGCTCGGCGCCACTGCGGGTGGCGAGAATCAGCATGCGCTTGTCGCTTTTGGCCAGCTCGGCGATGGCCCCGCTTGCGCTGCTCGTGTTGACCAGAAGTTGTGCATTGCTCGGCAGTCGGTCGAGCATCGAGGTAATGTCCGCTCCGCTGAGGTCCGGTCCGGGGATGTTGAACTTGTACTCGTGTTCGTCAAAGCTGCCGTGTCCGATAAGGTACAGCGCAACCTGGTCGCTTGCTGACACCGAAGACTCGAGTTCGCGGAAATAATCGAGAACATCGTCTCTTGTCGCTCGATCGGCGGGAAACAGGCGTATGCGGCTTTCGTCCGTGACACTCCTTGCGGCGTCGAGTACTGCGTCTATCTGCTCGGCAAACTGCTTTGCGTACCGCTGTTCGCCCGCAAGCCCCTCGATGACGACGACGTGCAGCGCGGCGTTACCGGCAAGCGGCAGCACGAGTGACACGAGACTCACGGCAAGTAGCAGGATTTTCAAATCGTGCTCCAGCGGCGCCGCAACAGCCATTCGCCGCCTTTCAGCAACAGCAACAGCAGGAATATCGCCGGCGCATCCCAGATGGGTCGATAGTCCGTTTCGGTAATTCCCGAGCTCGAATAGCGAAGCAGCTCGGGCAATGCGTCGATATCGCCGGGGCCGAGATGCTGCCCGCCGGTGGCTTGCGAGAGTCGCTCGAGATTGCGGTTGTCACGACGAAAGCCGAAATACTCCTCCTGTCCGGCTTCGAAGTGCATGCTGCTCCTCGCTACGCCCACCGGCTCGCCGTTGCGTTCGGCAATGGCCTCGAAATACCAGGTGCCCGACTCGGCAAGCGGGACTTCCGCCAGGAATACGCCACGATCGTCCGCAGCGGGCGCCAGCGCGGTCGAAAAAGTTTCGCCGCTTTGATGGGTCACTATGGCAGTGACGGCGATATCGTCGAGCGGCGCGAACGCAGCGTCACGAAATTCGGCACGCAGCCGGACCGCCGAATCTGCGTCGCCGGCACCGGCTGTCAGCGATACGTTGTTCGGCGCCTGGGAAACGAGCGTTCGCAACAACTGCCGCCAGAAGGTCTCGTGACTCTGATCTTCGACCGGCATGCTCATCTGCCAGCGCCAGGTACCGCCGGTTGCCAGGATGTACGCATGGCCGCGCCCGAACTGCTGGCCGATCAGCAAGGGGATGTCGCCCTTGTCCGTCTGCGCATTGAGCAGCACGATGGCTGCCGGCCGCAGCGAACCGGTCAACTGGTAGTCGGCGATCTCCGGCAATGCGGCCCACTTCTCGCCGTTCGCGATGCTTTCATCGGCCAGCCTGAGCATCTGTTCGTCAGCACCGTGTGGCGTCAGTTCGACACCCGCTTTCTTGCGAAAAAAGCTGTTTGTCGAAGACCCTGGCAGCCGTGCCGGCAACACGCTGGCAATGCCGGACTGACCCCAACCGCCGTTGCCGAGGCCGTTGGGCCCCGCAATCATCAGCAAGCTGCCACCGCGTTCACTGACGAAATCATGGATCATCGCGATTTGCGATTCGGACAGTGATGCAGCCTCGACGCTGCCGATGATCAGCGCGTCGTATGCGAACAGCTCGCTACGCTGCGTCGGAAAGCCGTCCTCGAGCTGGTCCGGCGAGTCGATTCCCTGCCGGTAGAACTTGTTCGGACTGACGCGCAATAACGAGGCCAGTTGCAGGTCCTCGTCGTCACCCAGCGCCCGGCGCATGAATTTGTATTCCCAGCGAGGCTCGCCCTCGAAATAGAGAACACGGTAACTGTCGTCTGCTACTTCAACCAGGGCGGAGCGCGAGTTGTTACGCAATTCCCGCTCGCCATTCAGCGCATCGATGCTGAATCGCAAATGATGGTGACCGGCTTCCTCCAGCCGCACGTTGACCCAGGCAGTCGTAACCTGGCTCCCGGGTCGCAGTTCGAGCGGCTGCGACTCCAGCAGCAAATCGTCGTTGTACACCTTGATTCGGGTATTCGCAGGGGCGTCGTGGCGGATCGACAACCGGGCGGTAATGCTACTCCCCGGCAAGGTCTTCTCGGGCAACACCAGGTCGACCAGTTCCAGGTCTTCCGGTATCAGCTCGCGGCCAACACCGATGGTGTGTACCGGCACGCCGAAAGCAGCAACTTCGCCCAGGGCGGCCGGTGTCAGGCCGCCGCCGGTGTCCGCGCCATCGGATGCCAGGACGATTGCCGCGAGCGGGCTGAAGCGGGCTTCGCGCAATACGTCCGTAACCGACGCCAACAGCGCGGTTTGCGTACCGAGCGCTTCGCTTGAAAGGAAAGATTCCACCCGCCGCGCCCTGTCCGACATCTCGTACAACTGCACACCCAGGTTCAGGGCGCTATCGTCGGCGGTCGCCGCGGCGAATGCGCGGACGGCACTCGCCAGCCGCGATTCCGACTCGCCATAGGACATGCTTTGCGACGTATCGAGCGCAAACGCGACGGAATTCTCGCCGGCGCGCAACTGCTCGGTGCTCAACGTCGGTTGTCGCAGTACCCAGACGATCGTCATCAACATGGCGACCTGAAGTGCAGCGACGACTGCCAGTTTTCCGTAGTGAGTCGTTGCCGTTGGCGAACCGGTATTCGCACGCCGGCGATACATCATCAGGCCGATGCCGCTAACGCCGATCACGATCAACAGGACGAACAGCCAGCCAGGCCAATCGCCGGCGTAGATCAATTCACTCCGCGCGTAGTCGCTTCGCGGGTACTTGAACAGTAACTCAAACAGTCAGGGTTCCTCGTCGCTAGTGAGTCATTGCGTAAACCAGGTAATTGATGCCGAAGCGATAGGCCAGCGCCGTCATGTTCTCCGGATACTCCGGCCAGTCCGCATGCTCCCAGGCATCGCCGATGTCCATGTTGTGATTGATGGCCACCATCAGTCGCCCGTCATCGTCATAAATGCCGCGCCAGTGCGGCGTGTATCCGCCTTTCTCCCAGGTGACGCCGGAGTAAATAATCTGCAATGACGGTATCTGGATGCGCTGATCCAGGTCATAGATGACGTGAAACGCTTCGTCGTTTTCGGGTATGTCTACGATCGGCCGGTCGGGAAACACGCGTTGCATCGAGGCCAGAAAGGACGACCATTCCCATGCGCCGTGGAAATCGTCGACCATGAGAAAGCCGCCTTTCAACAGGTACTCGCGCATGTGGGCGGCCTCCTGTTCGTTCAATGACCAGTAACCGACTTCCACGGCGTAGATCCATGGATAATCGAAAATACTGTCATCCAGCGGCGTCAGGATCCGCCCCTGTTCCGCAACCGCAATGCGCGTCAGGCGCTCGACGCCTTTCAGGAAATGATGTTCCGCCTCCGGCCAGTCCGTTTGCCACATTTGCCGCCCCCAGGAGTTGCGTCCATAACGGTTCGCGGAATACGCGAGCCGCACGAACTGAAATTCGCCCGGGGCCTCGCGGACGGGGGCCTGCAACGACGGCGCGTCCACGCCCTGCCCGCTGGCAATGACGGTCAACCCGAGGATTGCAGAAATACCCAGTGTTTTGGCGAATAGTCGGCGCATCAAAGTCGTCGGAAGCCCACTCCCTTATACAACAGACCCGCCAATGGCTTCATTGATTCAATTCCAAAAAGCAATAATTCATCAGCCGGTCCCGTCCGGGTCGCCGGGCTGCCGGTAGAACGCAAGCAATCCGGAATAGCTGCTGGCATCGTCGCCGGGTTGTTCGGCATCCTTGAGTTCCTCGCATTCCTCCAGCCACTCCTCGAGTTTCTGCTTCAAGCGCCGTATTTCGTCGTCGCTTCCGCGGACACTGATCCGCATGAGCAACGGCAAGCGGGCCGGATCCGATGCATCGATCTGTTCGCGAGAGAATATGCTCGCCAGGTCGGATTCGGTGTCGCGCAGCAGCGTCCTCATCATGTCGATCGCATCGTTGCGCCGTTCCGCCGAGGGCGCGAACAACTCGGGATCGATCTCGAATCTCGAGGCGATCGTGCGGTAGTAGCGCTCGACCGTTCCCCGCTTGGGCTTTTCCTCGACCAGCTCGAGCAGTCCTGCGTCGAACAAGGCATCCACGTGCCGGTACAGGCGGGGCGCCTTCTCGCCCATCTTGTCCGCGACCTGCTTGGTGGTGACCGGCCGGTAGCCGAACTGCTCCAGCAGCTTGAGCTTGAACGGGTCGGTCAGGAGTTTCGCCTGATCGAGGCGCTTGACGACGTGGGTTTTCATGGCTGGCGGTGCAAAATCTCGGTCCGGACAAACTCGGGGTTGACTATTCACAAAAACGTGAATAAAATTTTATTCACGGTAGTATAAATATTCATAAACAAGGAAACAAACATGAGCTTCCTCGACCACCTCTTCGTCATTGCCTTTGCTGTCATCTACCCGATCGCCGGCTTCATCGGCTTTCGCCGCCTGTTGCGACGCGCGGCGCGCGGCGAAGTCATCGATCGATCGCAACTGTACCGCAATACCTACATCGGGCACTGGACGCTTTTCTTCCTGTTCCTCGGCCTGTGGATCGGCACCTCCAGGGACTTCTCGGCAGTCGGCGTGAATTTCGAACTCGACCTGTGGACCGCCATCAGTGCCCTCCTGACGGCGGCCGCCATTGTCACGCTCGTCGTGCAACTGCGCCACGTGCAGGACTCGACTCAGGAGCAGATCGATAATTTATCCAGGCGCATCGGCAAACTCGCCATCATCGTTCCGCACAACGAATCCGAACTTATGCGCTTTTACGGGATTGCCGTCACCGCCGGCATCGTCGAGGAGGTCCTGTGGCGTGGTTTCATGATCTGGTATCTGAGCCTGTTCATGCCGCTGTGGGCCGCCGCGCTGGTGAGCGCCCTCGGATTTGCAGTGGCCCATGCCTACCAGGGCCTCAGCAATTTGCCGCAAATTGCGGGAGTGAGCGCCACCCTCACCGCCGTTTACCTGCTCAGCGGATCGATCTGGTTGCCGATCGTATTGCATGCGGCCATCGATATCCTGCAGGGCCGCCTGGGCTACGACGTCATCAACCGCAGCGGTTACCGGGAACAATTTTCCTGACCACCTCTGCGCAACTGCAATTGACGCGCTGTTCCCGCAAGGATCAGTGCGTCATTGCGTAGATGACGTAATTGACCGCGAACCGATACGCCAGTGCGGTCATGGGCAACGGATACACCGGGTCATCTGCGTGCTCCCATGCGTCACCCATGTCCATGTTGAAATTGATCGCCACCACCAGGCGTTGGTTATCGTCATAGATACCGTGCCATTGCGCGGGGCCGTGCAGCAAGGCCTCGACCTCGCCGCTCGCGGACCGGTAGAGGTGACGCCGACCGGGAATCTGTGTGCCCTGGTCCAGCGAATACATGACCGTCATCAGCGGATGCGTGCCGGGCAATGGCGTGATCGGCCACTCCGGAAACGCCCGGCGCATCGCATCCGTAAACACGAACCATTCGAACTCACCGTGAAAATCGTCGACGACGACGAAACCGCCGCGCAATACGTACTCTCGCAGCGCGGCGATTTCACGATCGTCGAGCTGCCAGTGACCCACTTGCTGCGCGAACAGCCACGGGTAGTCGAACAGCTCATCGTCCGTCAGCCTCAGGTGCTGGCTGTCGTCGGCGACATCGAGCGCAGTCAGGCGACGCAGCGCGCGGGTGAAATGGTACTCGGCATCCGGATAATCGATCGCCCACCATGGTCTCCACATGCGATCGCCGTTACCGCTCGAGTACATCATGCGTGCCATGTGGAATTCCGCATCGGGCGTTGCTGCGAGCTCGCCGCCGATCGTCGCGGTAACCGCACTCAGCAGCAAAAATGCGATGCAGGTTTTCGGTATCTTGCCGATGACGGCGCTCCTATTTGCGGCCACCCTCGAGGTAAAGCAGCGCGCTTTCCATGGTGCAAGGCGCCTGGATGATCTCGCGGTCCGCAAGCTTTTTCCAGCGATGACTGAAGCTCACCGGTTCGCTGAAATAAACGGGATCGGTGACGGTAATCTCGGCCATGAGGTACAGGCCGTCTTCGCTCAGGGAAAAGCGCTCCACGAGTTGCTTTTGCGCGCTGGAATCGATGCCGGTATGCGTGCCCCATTTATCGGCGATGAAATTGGTCGTTTCGACGACCAGCGTGTCGCCATCGAAACGCCCGATCGAGTGCCCCATCCTGGTCGGTTCGCCGGGTGGCGGCGCATTATCGAGATAGACGAAGCGCCTTTCCTGCATCAATTCGCGCTCCATGACGATGAGATCATCCCGCGGTCGTGAGATATGAACGGGATACGGCACGATCATCGATTTCGGCGGTCCCGGGTTCCCACAGGTGACCATTGGATTCTGGTTCTCATCGAAACTGTCGACCATTTCCCGGCCGCGGGCATTGAGCGGCCAACCCTCGGGCGGCTTGTAATGCGGCTTGAAGCCGCCGACGTCATTGCGGCGCCACAGCCCGGTAAAGTCGCGCGACGGCACGATCACCTGCGCCTCGTTTTCCTGCGCGCCGATCCGCGTGCCGTCTGCACGTTCCGCCCAGATGAGGCTGGTGTAAGGACGCGACTTGTCCTTGTCGTGGGCACCGTACCAGACGATGCCGTCCCCGGGCTTGAAGGTGTCGCGGTCCCATCCCTTGCCCTTCATGGCAGGCGGATGTTCCATTTCGATGCTGTACTCGACGATGTCACCGTGGTCGTCCGGCGCCCGTACTTTCAGGTAGACGTGCGGCATGGTCCAGCCGTACTTCACGACCACACCCTTGTAGGTCCTCAGATCGTCCTTGTCGATCGTCGCGTGTGAATGATGTGCAACGGATACGGGCAACAAGCACATCCACGAGATGAACAGCACTGCTGAATGCTGCGGTTTCATCAGTCGGTGTCCCGCAGGCCCGGCAACAACTCGTTATCGGCGGGCAGGCAATGCGCCTCGTGAACGTCGTATCGCAGAATACGATCCCTGAACTTGATGTGCCGCCACTCGCCGATCCAATGCTCCGGATCGGTCATGATGAATTCCATCTTGATGGTGTTGCCGTCGTTCAGCATCTGGATACGTTCGGTGATCTTCAGCTGGCTGCCGGTAAACACGCCTTGCTGGATCATGTGGTTGTCGTCGGTGAATCCCTCGGTTTCGACGACCAGGGTATCGCCCTCCCAGCGCCCGATCGATTCACCCTGCCAGTTCGGGTCACGCAGTTCCTCCGGTACTCGCGGCCGGCCGTCGAGCCAGATGACGCGGTATTCGTTGTTGAGGCGGGAAATGATGAATATCGCCGTCGGGTACTGAAGGAACATCAATGCACCGTAGCGCGTCATGAGTCTCGGCATGCCTGCCGGATAGCACTCTGCGGTCGGTTCCTTGTACTGGCGCCCTTCGCGCGCGTAGCTCAGGTATTCCTCGTAAGTCTTCTTACCCTTGTCTGTGAATTCGGGGTGCGGCTTGAATTCATACCAGCCGTAATTGGCGGTGTACTCAACCTCGCCGCGAAACTCCCAGGTGCCGGTCAGGTCGAACGGCGGCTTCGGCCGGGGCTTCGCCAGGTTGCCGGGGTCGAGTGCCCCGGGACCGGTCTGTTTGGGCAAATCGCCGACCATCGGCAATTGAGCAGGCCTCGTCTTTCGCTCTCTTTCCTGCCAGGTTTCGCCCTCGGGCGGCGGTTCGTACTCGACCAGCGATGGCCGCTGGCGGGTGTTGCGCGCGACCTGGCTTCCGGTGGTCGCGTAATCGGGGTCCCAGGCATGAGTTTCGCCATTGGCGAGCGTGATGGCCTGCAACAGGCCGCCGGGCTTGCCGCTTTTCATCGGATTCACGACGACCGTGATCCGGTCGCCATTGTTCAACGAAGCCTTGGTAAAGCCCTGGCGAGTCAGCACCGTGGTACCGGGACCTTCGATCTTCCACTCCTCGAGCTCGCCGTCGTCGTTCGTGACTTCCATGACAATCGCCATGTGCGGATTGCGCCAGACGAAGCGCTTGATTTCGCCCGTCACCGTCGCCGTTTTGCTGCGATCGAAGCCGATGCCGGAATGATGTGCGAACACGATGGCGGGCATCACCAACAGCAAGGTGCTCGCTAAACGATGCCGGACCGGACTATTCTTCATGACTTTCATTACCTGACCTCTGCCTGGCTGTCTCCAGGATTTCGACGAACACGGGTATCTCTTCGAGTTCCGGGGCATCGTCTTCGAGTGACCTGATATAGGCATAAATGTCGAGCGCCTGTTCGTCGCTCAGTGTCGCCGCAGCGTAATTCGGCATGCTGTTTTTCGGATTTACGGGATTCTGATCGGCGCGAAGCCTGAGATAACTCAGGAACAATTGCTCATCGCTCATGATACCGCTGGCGTCGCCGACGAGCGGTACCCGCATGGTCGCGTTATAGCCGTGACAGGCGTGACACGCAAAATCGTAATACAGGTCTTTGCCATTTTTGGCATCGCCGCTTGCACCCTGGGCCAGCGTAAGCTGCGAGAAAAGCGACAACAGGATGAAGGCTGACCGTTTCATCTCGGCTGAGTCAGCACGTCGATCAGGTAGGGCCTGCCCTGCTTGACGGTATTGACGCCGCGTTTCAGTGCCGCCATCAGTTTTGACGGATCCGCAATCGGGCCTTCGCTTTCGACACCGTAAGCTTCGCCCAGTTTTGCGTAATCGATAAACGGGTCGCGAAACGTCGTGCCGATGTGGGCGCGATCGCCGCCCCTGCCGCGGACCCCGGCCATATATTGTGCGTACATATATTCCTGGTGCCATGCGCGGTTGTTGTGCATGACCACCAGCATCGGCAACCGATAATGCGCCGCAGTCCACAGCGAACCCGGCACCATGTTGAGATCGCCGTCGCACTGAATGTTGATGACGATACGGTTGCGGCTTTTCGCCGCCAACGCCGCACCGGTCGAGGCGCCGATGCAGTATCCGATGCCGCCCGCGCCGTGCATTCCGAGGTGGCTGTACGGCTTGTTGTGATCCCACAAGACCCGGTTGTGACCGCTCGAAAACTGCGTCGGCGAGGCGAGACACCAGTCTTCGTCCCTGATCAGTAGCCATAACTCGGCAAACAGGCGCGCCAGACTGATCGGGCTGTCATTCCACCCGCGCCGTCGTTCCTGCATCGCCTTTTGCAATCCATTGACATGCGCAACGTGATTGGCGGCGGCATGTTGTTCCGCGCGAGCGGTGATTTGCCGCGCCTTGTCGCGGTCGAGCAGACTTTTCACCTCTGCAATGATCGCCGGCAGGCTTGCTTCGGCGTCGGCCAGCATATCGTTGTTGCCGGGTTTCGGCGGCGCGTACGGCCCCCACACCGGTGTCGGCGGCTCGCGGACCAGCCCGTAACCGATACCGGTCGGGTCACGGCCTGCCAGCGAGCGGCGGTGCGGCCCGATGATGGCGGCATCGACGCCAGCGGTCTCGAGGCCGATCAGGTAGTCGTAGTCCTGGTCGAAGCCCGGGCCGCAAAGCGGATGCCGTTGTGGAAAACTCATCGGCATCATGGTTGCACGAGTGCTGGTCGAGGCGCCGACAAGTTCCGCCAGCGTGACAGCATCGCTGACGCCCCGTGGCGTGCGAAAACGACCCACTGCGATACGCGGATTGTTCGCAGCAAGCAGAGCGCGCGCGATTGACCTTGCCTGGTTTCTGCTGATGCCGGAAATCTTCGCCGGCACGAAAGCCGGCACCTCGAGGTCGCCGGCTTCCATCTTTTGCAGTTCCGTGTCGATGACAACCAGCGCCGGGCCACACGGCGGTGTCACCGCCTGGCGGTAACATTCCTGGATGGCATCGAGTGCCGCCGGCAGGCTTCGCGGTTGTGCATCCCACTTGGTGATCGAGCGCACGATGCCGGCAACGTCATTGGCGGTTTGCGCACGATGAAAATTGGTGTCGTCCCGCCCGGCAATCATGACGATCGGAACCTGGTACTGATACGCCTGGTAAATCGCCATGGACGCATGCATGAGACCGAGCGTGCTGTGCAACAGGACTGCCATCGGCCGCCCCTCTGCCTTGGCATAACCGTGTGCCATGTCCACCGAAGATTCTTCGTGCAATGCCGAAACGAATTGCGGCGTGTAATTCGGCGGGTCGCCGAAATTGACGATCGACTCCTGCAAACCCTCGAAACTCGAGGCGGGATTCGCGGCGATGTATTCGATGTCGAGATCCCTGAGAACCTGCACCATCAAATCCGATCCGGGCCGCTCGACCGCACGGGCAAGCGGCGGCGGCCGCAGGTCACCGGCATCGCGGGCCAAGGCGGCGGCCGACTGCGGCGGCACGCCGGAACGAACCTCGACGCTTGCCTCGGACGCACCGGGCCTGCCCAGCAGCGAAGCAGCCGCGGCGCCTGCCGATGTTCCGAGAAACGCGCGCCGGCTGAGGTCGGCGTTGCCGTCTTTGCCACTTTTCGAGTCAGTCAAGGAATTGCCCGCTCCAGGTGCGTCGCCTAAGCATAGTCGCTTCGCCAAGCGCCGTCATGGCGGCGGGCAAGAGCCTGTTTCACCTCACGATATGCGGCTCGCCGGCCGGAAGCTCAGGACGAGTGGCAAACACCGGCATCGTTGTCCCATCGGCAGCCGGCTTGTTGCCAGTATTGCGTCAGTCCGAGGGCATCGAGCAATCGCGGAAACTCCGCATGCTGCCGCAATACCCGGAACTCGTCGAGATACAGCAGTTCCACTTCGAAGTAACTCGGGTCGTCGACCAGGCGCCAGGCCATTTGCATAGCCCGGTCAGCCTGACCTGCAATGACCCAGAAGGTGACCAGCGCAGCTTGCGGAACGACATCTCTTGCCGCGTATTCTTCCAGGACGGCAACCGTCGCCGCCGACGTCGGATCGGCAGACAGTGCGTCGAACACAGGATCGACCCAACTGGCATCACCCTGGTACAGCACCATCGCGTTCCTCGCCACCTCGCGCGCCTGTTCCAGTTGCCCGTCTCGCATCAGGAACAGCGCATAACTCAGCTGGTGAATCGGTGCCCCGACGTGCATTGCGTTGGCGATGTCGTAATACTGGCGTGCCAGCTCCATGTCGTTTTTCCAGAAGTAGGCAATCGCTACCCGGCTGTTCAGGACCTGTTCCCCTCGGTCCATTTCCCACGCCGCCAGCGCTGCCTCCAGCGAGTCGTCGATGCGTCCGGTCGCCGCCATCAATCGCGAATAGTAATGCTGCGCGGGCGGATACTCGATATCGCTCCCGGTTGCGATGCGGAACGACTCGGTCGCCGCGGCCCACTCGCCGCGCTTGGTCTGCACGTATCCGAAGTAAGTCTGGGCAGGTTCGCTGATCGACGGGTCACGCGCGATTCCCTCCTCCAATGTCGACAGGGCCAGGTTGAACATCTCGTTCTGTGCTTCGTAGTCGGCGAGCAAGACATAGGTATTGGCCAGCGCCAGGTACGCCGAGCCATAAGCCGGATCGATCTCGATCGATTCCAGGAACAGGTCCGCCGCCTGCCTGAGCGAAGCCACGTCGCGGCGCGCAAGATACGACATGCCTCTCAGGTAGCGCAGGTAAGACACGGAACCGGCCGGTTTGCTGGCCGGCGACACGGTCCCGCCGCCCGCACCCATGAGACAGTTCCTGACGGCGGTCGCAACCTGTTCATGCAGGCTGAACATGTCACGCACGGTGCCCGTGAAGCTCTGGCCGCATCGCTTGGCCGGATTTTCCGCATAAACGGCAGTCCGAATGGTGAACTGCCCATCCAGCTCCTGGACGCTGCCGCTGACCACGGTGTCGACGTCGTAGCGAGCGGCGATCTCGCGGGGCGCCTCGTCCTCGTACGGCAGGCTGCCTTTCAGAACACGCAAATCCGGAATCTGGTACAGCGTACTGATCAGTTGTTCGCCGAATCCGTCCACCAGGAACTGGTTTTCGGCACCGCCCATGTTGACGAACCGGGTGACGACCACGGAGTCGATGGCGGCAGCCTCGTCGGGGGATTGCTCGCT
>JAWWCT010000031.1:0-36317 GCA_033720315.1 Woeseiaceae bacterium
CGCCTCGGCACCCCAGATTTCACCGTCTGCCAGGTTGAACTGAGGCTGGTAGTAGACTTCGAGTTTGTGGTCATCGAAGGCGCAGCGCAGGTCGCGCTCCAGTTCGATCTTGCGCCGGCTCTCGGCATTGAGCTTTTTCGAGAAAAATTCGAATCGCGAACGGCCTGCATCCTTGGCACGATACATGGCCGCATCGGCGTTCTGCAGCAAGGTTTCCACACTGTCGCCGTCGTCCGGGAACACGACGATGCCGATACTGGCGCTCAGGAAGTGATTGGTGCCGCGCACCAGGAATGGCTCCGCCAGGCGTGCCAGTATCCGCGAGGCAACCATGCGCAACGCGTTGCCGGACGAATGGTCCGGCATAACGACCACGAATTCGTCGCCGCCGAGTCGGGCAACGGTATCGCTTTCACGGACCTCGCTGATAATGCGCTCGGCAGCCTGGGTCAACACCATGTCGCCGACCGAGTGACCGAAGACGTCGTTGATCTCCTTGAAGCGATCGAGGTCCAGGTACAGGATCGCGCCGCTGGCATCGTTGCGACGCGCTTTGCCCAGCTGTAATTCCAGCCGGTCCTTGAGCAATTGTCGGTTCGGCAGGCCGGTCAATTCGTCGAAATGCGCCTGCCGGTAAAGCGCTTCCTCGCGTTCTGCGCTCGCCAGCGCCACTGCGAGCCTGCCCGCGAGATCGATGCAGCGTTTGACGCGGGTTCCCTGCGTTTCGAAGCTCTTGTTCGAGCCGAGCAACACGGTGCCCTGCAGTTCGTCATTGAGTATGACCGGGATCAGCAGTACGAAACGCGTACCGTAGCTCATGAAGCGCTTGCGATACGGCGCGATGGCCGGATCGATCATTTTGACTTCGACTTCGGCAGGCTGGCACCACTCGCGACTCGCATCCTGCGGCAACGAAACCCGTTCGTGCACGAATTGCCCGCCGCACCAGGAGATCATCTTGGCCTCGCTGAGTCCGTCCGTATCCTTTGCAATAATTCCCGCGGCCTCGTAATCGGTCAGCTCGATCAGGTGGTTGATCACGACTTCCGCGATTTCCTCGAATTCGACGCCGGAAAGTATCAGCCGGTCGATATTCGACATCGCCTTGAGGGTTGCGATTTGACGATCGAGTCGACCCGCCATGTGATTGAACGCATCGGCGAGATGTTCGAACTCGTCCCCGGTACGCAGGCGAGCCCTCGATGCCAGGTCACCGTTCGCAAATTGCCGAGCCAGGAGCGTCAGTCGCTGTAACGGCGTCAGGCTTTGGCCAATCAGGTTGAAACTCAGCGTGCCCACCAGGATGATGACGAGCAGCAGCGCGGGCGGAAAAATTCGCCGGAAGTCCGCGCCCGATCGCAGCGCGTATGATTTGGGTTGACTGGCCACCAGGTGAATGGCCGGGTGTGCCAGGCGGCCTCCGAGAAACAATTCCCAGGTGCCGGCCAGGTGCTGTTCGCCTTCGATGACGGTGTTAACCGGGCGCCGCTTCTTGACATAGCGGTCGTCGTTGAACTTCGGCAGGATCGAGGCATCCATTTCCGAGGTGCAGTGAAGCGGCGATGGGTACACGGAAAACGCACAAAAATGTGTTTCGTAAGGAAGATGCTCGGGCGCCGCCCACACGCTTTGCGGCGCCAGGCGAAACAGGAACACGGCCGGTGAACCGCTGTCGACATTCGAGCCGAGCGCCAGGACCAGGTCGTTGTCGATCGAATTTGTGTCGACGAACAACTGGCTCTTGCCGGCCTTCAGGTGCTCGAAATCCATATCGTCGGAATTGACCTGAATCCGCTCCGCGCCGTGAATCGGCGCCGTCGAATACCGTGGCGATACGACTGATATCGCGGTGAAATCCTTCAGCAGGTATTCCCTGTTGCGAATCGCGCCGGGGCCGCCCGCTTCGACAATACGCACCACCTCGGCAGCTTTGTCAGCCGCGCCCTCCAGGTTGGTCAGCAAACCGATGCCGTAAGCCTTTGACAGCTCCCGGAGTTCACGGCCGACATCCTGCTCCAGGCCGCGGCCTATTTCGCTGTAGGCGAGGAACGCCGTGAATATGACCGGCAGCAGGGCCGCCAGGAAAAACAGTCCGAAGATGCGCCGGCCGACCCCGCGGGTCAGGACGCTGGACAGGCCGCTTTGCATCAGTAGTCTTCCCCGAGACCGATGAACGCGCCGTTGTTGGCGCGCACGATGTCGTCACGGCTCACGTTTGCCGTCAGCGGGCTCGCGGAATCGCCGTCATTGCCGTAACTCCAGAGGTCGTAGTCGCTGTTGACAGGAACGAGTTTGCCGTCCTTTCGGGCGGCGCCTGACGTCACTTTGCCAGCCATAACCAGGTACTGGTAAGGCGTGCCCCACGGGTCCAGCGGAATATCCATTGGTAAATCCGAGAGCGCCGCAGGGAGTTGCTGATTGTTGTTCAGGCGAAACTTGTCGATCTGGATACTGATCGAGCCGATATCGCCGATGGCCTTGGCATTCTTGGCCCGGACGACGAATTGCTTGTAGGAAGGGACCGCGACGGCCGCCAGGAGCGACAGCACAACCACTGCGATCATGAGGTCCAGCAAGCCGAATCCGCGGCTTTTCATTGGTGCGCCCAAGCACGTCATGTCAGCTCCCTCGAACCCTGACATTTCTGCCTGGGCTGCAATCCATTACAGACGGCAAATCATAAACTTGTGCGACTCTGCTGTCGTTGAACTCAATCACGCCCGAAAACGGGACTGGTTCCCCGGGCGCTTCATGTGACATAAGGCCGCCGGTCCGTCCGAAGCGTTGCTGGTGAAATCTTTGCGAATCCGGCTTAGAATGCGCTCCCCGATACGCAATTGCGTTAAGTTAAATTTTGGGCCTGTAGCTCAGCTGGTTAGAGCAGGGGACTCATCAAAAACGGTGCATTTGTGTCGAAAGGCGCAAACAGAACGGGATGAATTCAGGGAAACCTTAGCAGTTCGGCTGATGGCAACCCTGAGCCAAGCCGGGGGTACACCTCCGGAAGGTGCAGAGACTACCTGAGAACTGGAGTGTTCTTGATAACAGGCTAGAGCGTCCCGCCCCTAACAATTCGGTTGAGGGTGATGAGATAGTCCACTCCACCCGGAAATGGGTGGAATCAGTGAATCCCTTGGTCGTAGGTTCGAGTCCTACCGGGCCCACCAAATCCGCCCGCGTTGCCGGTCAAAGACCGGCGGCCCGGTGCGGATTTATCGTTAATGGAGTGTCGATTTGCCGGACAAGATGAGCAAAGCAAAAATCATCTATACCCAGACTGACGAAGCCCCGGCGCTGGCGACCTATTCATTGTTGCCGATTATCAACGCCTTTGCGCAGGCCGCCGCGGTAGAGATCGAGACCCGCGACATATCGCTCGCAGGGCGGATCATCGCCAACTTTCCCGACAGGCTGAGCGACGAGCAGAAGCTCGGCGATGCGCTGGCCGAACTCGGCGAACTCGCCAAGCAGCCGGACGCCAACATCATCAAACTGCCCAACATCAGTGCGTCGATCCCGCAACTGACCGCTGCGATCGCGGAGCTTCAATCGCAGGGCTACGACATTCCCGACTACCCGGAAGAACCGCAAGATGCCGCGGAGCAGGCCATCAAGGAGCGCTATGCGAAAGTGCTCGGCAGTGCGGTCAATCCGGTACTGCGCGAAGGCAACTCGGATCGACGGGTAGCAGGTCCGGTCAAGGCGTTCGCCCGCAAAAATCCCCATTCCATGGGGGAATGGCGCGCGGATTCGAAAACGCTGGTCGCCCATATGCGCGATGCAGATTTTTACGCCAGTGAGCAATCGGCGATCGTTGCCGGTGCCGGTGAACTCAAAATCGAGCTCGTCGATGCCGACGGCAGCGTGTCCGTGCTGAAAGAAAAAATTACGGTACAGGCCGCCGAAGTTATCGATGCCGCGGTCATGAATTGCGCCGCGCTGCGCACGTTTTTCGACGAGCAGATCGAGGCAGCCCGAGCTGACGACGTGCTGCTTTCTTTGCATCTCAAGGCGACCATGATGAAGGTCTCGGACCCGATCATGTTCGGCCATGCCGTTACCGTTTATTACCGTGACGTTTTCGATAAATTCGCAAAATTTTTTACGAAGCTGGGCGTCGAACCGAACAACGGCATTGGTGACGTCTATGCAAGGATCGCCGATCTGCCGGATGCAGAGCGCGGCGAGGTGGAAACCGCGATCAGCGAACAGTACCAAACGCGCCCTGCCCTTGCCATGGTCGACTCCGACAAGGGCATTACCAATCTGCACGTGCCGAGCAATATCATCATCGATGCGTCGATGCCCGCGGCCATTCGTTCCTCCGGACAGATGTGGGGGCCGGATGGCAAGCTTGCGGATACCCGGGCGATGATTCCTGATCGGTGTTATGCCGGCATCTACCAGGAAGTGATCGCCGATTGCAAAAAGCACGGGGCCTTCGACGTCAAGACGATGGGTAACGTCAGCAATGTCGGACTGATGGCGCAAAAGGCAGAGGAGTACGGCTCGCACGACAAGACATTCGAACTCGACACTCCAGGCACGGTTCGCGTCCTGGATACCTCCGGCAAGGTCTTGCTCGAACATGAGGTCGAGGCCGGCGATATCTGGCGCATGTGCCAGACCAAGGACCTGCCGATTCGAGACTGGGTGAAACTGGCCGTGAGTCGTGCCCGGGCGACCGGCTCGACAGCCATTTTCTGGCTGGATCCGGAGCGTGCGCACGATGCCAACCTGATTGGACTGGTAAAGCGCTACTTGCAGGATCACGATACCGGCGGCCTCGATATCCACATCATGTCACCCGCCGAGGCAATGCGTGCGACGCTGCAACGGGTCCGGGCCGGGAAAGACACGATCTCGGTTACCGGCAACGTGCTCCGCGATTATCTGACGGACCTGTTTCCGATCCTCGAGCTGGGAACGAGCGCAAAAATGCTCTCAATCGTACCGTTGCTTGCCGGCGGGGGTCTCTACGAAACCGGTGCCGGCGGCTCAGCGCCGAAACACGTGCAGCAATTCGTCGAAGAAGGTCATTTGCGGTGGGACTCGCTCGGCGAGTTTCTCGCGCTGGCCGTATCGATCGAGGATCTCGCGGAAAAAACCGGCAACGACAAAGCGCGGGTGCTGGCAAATACCCTCGATGCCGCCAATGCCCGGTTTCTCGACAGTAACAAGTCGCCTTCGCGGAAGGTAAACGAACTCGACAACCGCGGCAGTCACTTCTACCTCGCACTCTACTGGGCGCAGGCTTTATCGGATCAGGACGAGGATGCGGACCTCAAAGCCTTGTTTACGCCGGTTGCTGCGGAACTTTCGAAGAACGAAAAGAAGATCGTGGATGAGCTGAATGCAGCCCAGGGCCGAGCCGTCGATATCGGTGGTTACTACCATCCCGATCCTGAATTGACCGCGAAGGCCATGCGACCCAGCCAAACCTTCAATGCCGTATTGCGCACTTTGTCCGAAAATGCCGGTTGATATCCAAATGACATAAGTCATTGACGACAACGACCCCGGTGCGTCATTCGCCGGTTTCCGCATCATTCATTAAGAGTATTGGCGTGGAGTCGACTATAATAAGCGGCGCATCACCACCTTAATAATTACAAGAAAATTTCGGGGGGCGATTCCATGATCACTGACGCGTGCAGAGCTGCCCGCGCTGGCCGAGCCTGTCGCAGAGTTGCCGGCCAAAATGCTGGCGGATCAGTCTGCTCGACCACGATCGCCTTGAGTGCCTTCGTGGTGTTTTGTGCCTCCCAGGCATTCGCGCAAAGCGCCGGGCAGGGCCCGGGCCTCACGGGACTGACCTTTGCCAACCAGGTCGAGACCGAAGCTGCCGCTGCCAACCAGGCGGCATTCGAGGTGCTCAACGAGGCCTGCAATTCCGACGGCCGATTCGACCAGACGCCCGTGCCGCAGTTTGCCGATGCGCCCGCCGGAAGCGGTTGCACCCCGGAAGCATTTTCGATCTTCAGGGTAACCCGCGAACTGGTGCACACCGCTAACGACTTGCAGGGATCGGGGCCGTTCATATCGAGCCTCGGCCATGACCTCGAAGGCCTGGGCCTGGCACTGCGCTGGACCGCAGCCGAGGAATTCGCCGCACAGTCGTCGATGGCAACCGATTTTGCGAACAATCAACTGTCGAATCTGGCAGCACGATTGAGCGCCTTGCGCTTCGGTGCGCGTGGCATCAGTTTCGCGGCGCTGCCGGTCAATCCCGAGGGCGATACGCGTGTCGCAGGTCTCGAACGGCCTCGCGGCGGTGCCGCGAGCGGCGACGACACGGGAGAATCCTACAGCCCATGGGGTGGATTCATAAACGGCGCCTTCGGCTGGGGCAAAAAGGAACCGACCGACCTCGAGGACCCATTCGACTTCGACGGCGCGGAGTATACCGCGGGCATCGATTATCGATTCGACAACAACTTCATTCTGGGCGGAATCGCGGGGTACACCGAGCAGACCGTCGACTTTGACGAGTCGGCAGACGACATCATCGTCACTGACGGAATGATCGAAGCAGACGGTTACAGCCTGCTGCTGTTCGGTTTGTTCGAGGGCGATCACCTGACCTTCAGCGCCTCGGCCGGTTACCAGGCACTCGACTACGAAGCCGAACGAAACATCTACTACCCCTCATTCAATCCCAATATCGAAAGCGTGATCGGTACAGCCAAGAGTCGTCCCGAATCCACCGTTGTCATGGGAACGATCAGCCTGGGATACGCGATGCAGTTGGGGCGGCTGACAATCGAGCCCTTTGTCAGCGCGGAATACGTCGACATAACGATCGATCAGTTTACCGAAGACCGGACCACCAACCCGGCCGATCCGAATGAAGTCCGCAACTGGAGCCTGCTGATTTCCAAGCAGTCGATCGAGTCCCTCGACGCCGCATTCGGCATCAATATCCACCTCGTGCTCACTCCGTCGTTCGCCGTCCTCGTACCTTATGTCGGTGTCGAATTCCATAACGAATCGGAGGACCTGTCGCGCGACATCGCAGCTCGCTACGTCGGCCTCGAGGTTTTGAATCCGAACGGCTTCAATGTACCGACCGATCCGGCAGACAGCTCCTACACCCAGAGTTCTGCCGGTCTGTCAATCGTTTTTCGGGGCGGCAGGCCACGTGACGGTAGCGGCGCAATCTACGGTCGCCTGCAGGGATTCGTACAGTACACGCGGATAGATGGGCTGGACTTCTATGAGAACGAAGTCGTCTCCGGAGGGATCCGCTATGCATTCTGAAATCTGTCGCGTGGCGCGGCATCGCGAGCCGAAAGTGCCAACGTCCGCATTACTCGCAGTGATGACGTTGGTGTTGCCCTTCATCGGCTCCTGCAGCAGTGGCTCTTTCGACAGTGATGTCGGCAAACGGCCGAACATCGAGCCCGTAGCAAGATTGCAGATCCTGAACGGCAACGGTTCCAACATGTTTCGCGAAGGCGCGGAAGTTTTCCTGACCGGCAAGGACAGTGAAGATGGCGACGGTCCGATCATCAGCTGGGAATGGTCCCAGACGGGCGGCCCGACGGTGACGCTCGTCGAAAGGAACACGACGACGGTCAGTTTTACCGCACCTGACGTCAGTAACGCGAAGACCCTGACGTTTTCCCTGAGAGTCGGCGATACGGATCAGCTGACCAGCGACGGATCTATCGATGTCGTCATCCTGCCCGGGCAGGATGCGGACAAATTACTGTCGCTCGACCTGCGTACCGGCAGCGACACGACCGATACCTTCGACAATTTCAAAGTTGTGGTCGCCCTGGACGACGGCGCCATCGTGGGTGACACGCCCTCTCCTTTCACGCTGTCGGCCGCTGCTTACCTCGTCTACCCGCCAAGATCGACTCCGCAAGTCGACTGTCCGGTCGATCTCGCCGAATTTGCCGGCGGCATTCCGGACATGACCGGCACCGGCTGCCTGGTTCGCATGTTGCAGGACCTGACCCCCTTTGAACTTCCGGCTGGCGGAACCGGCATTGAAGGCGAGTGGCCTGCAAACGCTCCCGTGCCGGCAATGCAGACGGTCGAGGAACAGATCGAGGCGCCGTGGAACCGCCGCTACCGGCTGGACGTGCCGAGGCTGGATGTTGCCGATTTCAATCAGCCGCTGATTGACGCCGGGCTCCGCAACGAGATGCTTGATCTCTTCAATGTGCACAAGGTGCGCATTCTGTTGCAATTCGACCTGATAGCACCGCAGAACCAATCGGACGCAACGATCATTTTGACCAAGCTCGATGATGAACTAATCGACGTTCCGCTATCGGCGTCGCTGCCGCCGTTTCTCGGTGGCGCCGCGTTCAAGAATTCCGGAACGGGTTTACCCACGGATGCGACCGTGGAACTCGAGCCCGTCCTGGCTGCCATTCCGGGCCGCGAGTCCGCCCTGTCCTCCGAAGTCTATTACCGAACGGTAGACCCGAATAATACCCGAACCACATTCAATGACTGGCTGGCGCAGGCCGGTTTTACTTCCGATGCGAACGGAACCCTGCTGGCGGATGCCGAAGCGGGCAACGGTGAATTTGCCCATGCCATCTACCTGAACAACTTTGACCTCGGGTTCGGGCGCGATATGTACACGCGAACGGATGAGTTCGGAAACGTCTATTCATTTGTCGACAACTACTTCACTTTGGAAGGTGCGATTCGCGGCCTCGACCCGATTGTTACCGTGGTCATGGAATACAGCCCGCTGAACGATCCTGCGGATACCGGCGCGCAAAAGTTCGTCAAGTTCTTTACTTACGTGGACAACGAAGCCAATGACGGTGTGCGTGTTCCCAGCATGAATTTCGATGGCCGGGGCGAACGCTTCACGCCCGGCAACTGTATTGCCTGTCACGGTGGTGCGAAGCCGCCGGGTGTCGAAGAACTCGTATTCGACGCCGGATGCGGGGATTCGAGCGATGCTGCTTGTTACACCTGGCCGGCGACCAATCGCGACGGCGTCGATATCACTGACGGCAATCTCAGCGCCACCTTTCTTCCATGGGATCTCGAGTCTTTCCTGTTCGCCGATACCGATCCCGCCATCGTGGAGGCACCTGCGGATTTCGACGGCACCACGGTCGGCGACGAATTGCTCGCGGATCACGGCGACTTTTCCCTTGCGGCACAGGAAGCGCAGCTCAAAAAACTCAACCAGGCTGCGTATTCGACTTACAACGATGCACAAACCGAAGGCGCCCGTGTACTGGTCGAGCACTGGTATGGCGGTGTCGACGCAAATGGCATGCTGATCGGTGACTTCGACGACTCGACAGCGCCACCGGGCTGGCAAAACGCAGAGATCGTACCGACACCCACCATGATGGATCCGGGTGCGACCACCGTCAATCCGGAGACCGCGGAGGCGATTTACCAGGATGTATTCGCTCAGCACTGCCGAATGTGCCACACGAATATGTTCGAAGAGTCATTGCGGTTTACCGATTATCAGAAGTTCATCGCGCAGTCGGACTTGATCGAGGAAACGGTTTTCCATCGAGGCATCATGCCCGCCGCACGCCAGACGGCCGACCGTTTCTGGGTGGATGCGGGCGGCGTCGCGGCCCGCACATTGGCGGAAGAAATCGGCGTCGATCCCGCACTGGCCGAAATCGGACCGCAACCCGTTGCGGAGATCGCTTTCGTCAGCCCGACGGCAGCACCGGGCAACGTGGTGCTGCAGCCGGAACGCTCGAATACCGTGAGAATCACCGGCGAAAACAGTATGTTCGCCAGTTCCTACCTGTGGAGCGTCAACTACACGCCATTACCGGAACTGACCGGCAATCCCGTCATTGCCGCCTATCAACCGGCTCTCGTCGGCGCAAGCTCGTCGGAGGCTTCTTTCTCGCCCGACTTCCCGGGGGACTACGAAATCAGCCTGACGATCAACGAAGCGACCGGGGTACCCGTCGGGGCGACTCCGGCCCAGGTAATGGTTGCCAACTTTACGCCGCAACCGCGACAGCTCGCGCTGACCGTTGCACAGGGCGGCAACCAGACGATGACGGTGCGCGACGAACTGAACCACCTGTGCCCATCAGCCGCTTGCATCGATGTCTTTGGCGACGCGCCGGCGTCGATCGAGGTGGATGTCGCATCGTGGGATCCGGCCGACGGAAGCATTTCCCTGGATGATCCCGCCGATGGCAGGTTCACGATTACGGCGGACCAGCCCGGTCCGATCAACGTGAATTTGCCCTACTCGGTCACGGATATCGATGCCGAGTCGGTCTTCGACACCATCGCCGTGTCGATTCTGGCGCTGACCAACCCGTTCGCCGGCGATGACGTACGCGCGATGTTCGCGCAGACCACGGTCGATCCACCCGGGTCACGCGAATTCGCAGTGGATGTACTCGGCAACGACAGCGCGGATCCGGCTGCCGACCCGCTGACGATCGATTCGTTCACCCAGCCGGCCAACGGCACGGTCACACAGAATGGCGATGACCTGGTCTACTCGCCGGATCTCGGGTTCCTGGGTCAGGACAGCTTTACCTATGTCGCGGCAGACAGCAACGCAATGGGTGCACGCACGAGCGATCCGGCGACGGTCGACATCATCGTTCACGAAACGACCCGGTTCGCAACCGACGTCGTCGCCGCTTTCAACGATTTCGGTTGCCGCAATTGTCACTTCGGCACCTTTGCTCCGAACTGGGCCGACTACGCGGAAGTCAGCCAGCGTACGGAATCGCCGGATCAGGCACGCAACAGCTGGATTCTCCTGGCGCCTACGTCCGGCCACGTCGGCAGCTCCGGCCGTAATGGTCCGCCGATATTCAGCTGGAACGAAACCAACGACAACTTCAAGACAGTCTTGCGCTGGATCGAGGAAGGTTCCCTGGATAACTAGCGAAGCTATCGATGATCAATGGGTCATCGCGTACAACACGTAGTTGATGCCGAAGCGATACGCCAGCGCGGTGTAGTTTTCCGGGTACCACGGCTCGTCGGCCATTTCCCAGGCGTCGCCCAGGTCGACGTTCCAGTTGATGATCACCATCAAACGGCCGTCATCGTCATAAATACCCCGCCAGGTCGGGACATAGCCGTCATGCTCCCAGGTCACTCCGTATCTCAGCGCCATGATTCCAGGGATGTGCTTGGTCATGTCGACATCGAAGTGCATCGCCATGATTGCGTCTTCCTCGCTCATGTCGACGATCGGGCGGTCCGGAAAGACCATTTTCATCGAGCGCATGAAACCGGCCCACTGCACCGTGCCGTGAAAATCGTCCACTACCAGGAAGCCGCCACGTAACAGGTACTCGCGCAGGTTGTCGGCCTCCGCCTGGGTCAACAGCCAGGTGCCGACTTCCAGCGCATAAATCCACGGCCGGTCGAACAGCTCGTCCTGGGTCAGCAGGATGGCGCGGCTGCGATCCTCGATATCAACCGAGGTCAGGCGCTTGACGCCCCTGATGAAATGCGCATCCGCTTCCGGCCAGTCGCGCCAGGCGGTATTGCCCGGTCCCGGAAGCGTCGAGTATCCCGATTTGAAAATGATGCGCGTAAACGCGAATTCGGCGTAGGAGTTCGGATCCGTTGACAACTCGCCTTCACGATTCCAGCGCCCCTGTGCCGCGACCATGGCCGCGGCAAGCAGCAGAACAATGACGACGAAAATCGAACGCAACTTTTTCTCCTCGATACGGTTTCGATGGTCGTATGGCTTGCTGAGTTCCGCCTACTTTGCCAGCGGCTCCGGCCGCAGCTGGAAATGTACGACCAGCGGTTTGCTTCCCTTGCCATCCTCCTTGAGCCAGGGCGTGCGATCGCCGCTCGGTACCCAGAGACCGCGGCCTTTCCAGCCAGCATCAGGATCGTCGATCCGGCCTTCGAAGCCTTTCGAGTAAAAACCCAGCGGATAGGGTATGCGTATTGTCACGAATTTTCCTTCGACCAGTGCATGAACGCCGTCAAAAAGATTAGCGGTCGCCATGGGC
Organism: Woeseiaceae bacterium; assembly: GCA_033720315.1. Lineage (GTDB taxonomy): Bacteria > Pseudomonadota > Gammaproteobacteria > Steroidobacterales > Woeseiaceae > SZUA-117. Next base: position 11,964 of record JAWWCT010000031.1, read on the forward strand.
ACGTCTTCACCGAGCCCCAGCGAATTGTGCTGGTCAACCCAGGTGTAGTAGCTCGACTCGACGCTATACTCGGGCAGGTCGTCGAATCCCGGCCCGGGCAAGTCGTGAAGCGTCCAGCCCTCCGGGCAATGCTGGCCGGTCGCCGCGGGCCCGTTCAGGGGTCCCTTGCACTTTCGGCGGTCGAATTCGCCGAGGTGGCCGCTGCCGAGCGACACCCAGATGACGCCGTCCTTGTCGATGTCCGCGCCGCGCACGCCAAATCCCGGCAGCGGCGGCTCGTAGGTTTCGGCGAGCGAGGTGGCCGGTGGATCGTCACCGGGCACCAGGCGGGTGATGGCTCCCGGGTAGAAGAAGGCATTGGAACCCCAGACGGCATCCCCGCGCGGCTCCGGCATGACCGCATAAAAGCCCCTCGGCACTCGCCTGTCGAGGTCCGGGTCAGTCTCTTCGTCAGGCTCGGTCCAGGCGTCCTGCACGCCGTTGCCATTGGTATCGAGTATCAGTGGTGCCCAGCCTTGCGCAGCGGCGGCATCCCCGGTTCGCAGGAATTCCTTGGTCTTTAGCCAGCCGACGACATTGCGATCGCCGCTGGTCCAAAGGGTGTTGTCATCGTCATAGGCGAATTGCAGGTGGTGGGTGCTGAAACAGGTATCGACGAACCGGTAATTGCCGGTCCACGGCTCGTAAACAGCCAGGTGGCGTGAGGTCTGGTAGGTCGGATAGACGCGGGCCGAAGCATGCAGCGTTCCGTCCTTGCAAAAATCGGGATTGTCGCGACCGCGGATGCGCGCGGTCAGCCAGACTCGCCCGTCCTGGTCCAGCATCGGGTTGTGGATATTCGACTTGCTGTCCCAGATGCGCTCGTCACCCCAGTACGGCGAAGGTGCAACGACCGGTGCCTCGCCGGTGGTCGGCGTGTCTTCGTCACGCACCGGAACCTCGAACACCGTTGCGGTATTCGCCACCGGGTCGAGAATCGGCATTTCGTCGGTGCTCAGTTCCGGTGCGCCGTAAATCTTGCCGTAACCGTTCACCGTCGGATCGCGGCGATCGGTGCCGGACAGATCGTGCAGGTAATACTGCGGGCTCGACCAGTCGCGCACCGTAGCGACCACGTTTCGTTCCACACCCGCGGGTCGTTTCGGCACACTGGACGGCAATTCGCCCGCTGCGATGCGATCGCTCCAGTCCGCCATGTACTTGATCGGCAGACCCTGCAACATCTGCGCCGCTATGCGTACCATGTTATTGCCGGCCTGACCGGAGGCGATGCGCCTGGCCCAGGCTTCCTCGGAGGTCTCGTCCATGCCATAGCCATCCGGCAGGGTGCGCGTCGACAACTGGCCCATCTGGTGGCAGCCGACGCATCCCATGTTTTTGGTCCACATCAAATAGTTGTTGAGCCCACCGGGTATCCCGGCGAGTTCCCTCTCCGTCGGCAAACCGAGCATCGAGTACCAGTAAGCGGCGGGATAGACCTGGGCGGCGGTTGCAGCGTCGGGCGCGACGATCGCCTCGAGATCGACGCGCTCGCCCGGCGTCGCTGAAACTTTGGCGGAGTCCTGCAAACCATAGCCGCGTGCCCAGACCTGGTAGGCCGCATCGGGGAGATCGGGTAGCAGGTAACGGCCCTGGTCGTCAGTCACCACGATCTTCGCAAAGCGGGTCCCCAGATCGTCGGTTTCCGCGATGACCCACACGCCGGCTTCCGGCCCGGCGGTGCTGTGCACGACCCCGGCGATGTCATCGTCGTCCATGTCGATGCGGCTCGCCGGCGCGATCGAGTCGACCGATTCCGGCGCGCAGGCAAACAGGCTGATAATGACGATTGGCAAGCCGATTGCAGGAAAAAAACGTTTCATGAGCTTTGCACCCGCCCTTGTCGCCGCTCTCTCAAGAATAGCAAAAGCGGCCGATAGCCCCGGCATCACCGGCCGGTCGACGTCGCGGCGTTGCCCAACCTGGAAGCGGAACAAACGTTCTAAAACCGTCTTTGTGGTCGCTTCCAGCGCTGTAGTAGCAGGAAGCCGAACAACATGCCGCCGAGGTGGGCAAAATTGGCTATCCCCGGCGCCCTGCCGCTGAAGCCGAGATACAGTTCGAGCAAGCCGAACAACACCACCATGTATTTGGCCTTCATCGGAATGGGCGGAAACAGCAGCATGACCACCCGGTTCGGAAAGGTCATGCCGAAGGCCAGCAGCAGGCCGAACACGCCACCGGAGGCGCCGACGACCGGGTACGGGCTGCCTTCCAATGCCGAGACGACGAGCTGGATGACGCCTGCGCCGACGACGCAGGTCATGTAATAGAGGAAAAAGCGTCTCGTTCCCATCAGGACCTCGAGCTCCCTGCCGAACATCCACAACATGAACATGTTGAACAACAGGTGTACCGCGCTGCCGTGCAGGAAGCCGTAGCTGACGAGCTGCCACGGATAAAATTCGGCAAACACTGAGCGCCATGGCCACAACGCGAAAAAACGACTCAAGGGTTCCGCCATCGAAGGGAACTGCTGGGCTGCAAATACCAGGCCATTGGCAATCAGCAGAAAAAAGATCACCGTCGGGATGGTATCGGGGCTGCCCAGCCGCCGTTGATAGCTGTGTTGATTCAAGACCGCTTGTTTCCAATTAGTACGGAGTCGGGAAGCGACCCCATGTACAGGTAGACATCGTAAACGCAATATCGATCGAATTCATTTACGGCGAATCGCCGCCACTACCAGCCGCCGCCACCGCCGCCGCCACCGCCGCCGCCGGAAGATCCCCCGCCGCCAGCCCCTGAGGATGATCCGGGTGGCGAGACGGACGAGCTGATCGCGGTGCCGAGACCGTCCGACAGGCTTTCCGTGTTGCTGCGCATATCGAAACTGTCCCAGGATCCCCGATACCAGGTTGGCTGGTAGTCGGAACCGTCCGGTCGCTTGACGTTTGCGAGTACGCTCGAGAATTTTTCTCCCCACCGTTGTTCGACGCCCATTGCCAGCGCGTACGGCAGGTACGCCTCGAAAAGCGCCGGCGTCTTGTCAGGTGGGTTTCGCAGGTTCAATTCGTCTTTTTCGGCAATATCGAGATATTCGCGAAAGCCGCCAACCTCATCGAGCAGCCGGCGGCCGAGCCCCGTCGGCCGACGCAGGAGCATCGCAAACACGACCACGACCAGCAGCATCGCTCCGATGCTCAAGAATACTGCGAATGTCGGCCCGGGCTCGACGCGCAACGCAAACAATGATGCAACAATAGCGACGCCGATCGCCGGTACATTCAGCAGCACGTTGGTTTTGAAATAACGGTTCTTGTAATCCCGTCGCAGCGATTCCTCGTGTGCGCGCCGTGCACCGCCGATCCTCTCGTGGTACTCGTCGTCGAGTACCACGACGTCGCTTTCGCGAAACAGGGCCTCGTACAACTCTGCCTCGCCGGCAGCGAGTGGAGCGGCATCGTGGCCGGGCGCGATTTTCAACAATGAGTGCTCGTCATCGTCCTCGATGATGCGCAAATAACCTTTCACGGCGAGGCTAACTACGGCAGCGGTCATCGAGGTATCGTCGTATCCCATCTGCTCGATGTAACGGAGCGACGCCGGCGAAAACCCTTTGGGTGGCTCGTATCGCGTAAACATTACTCCGGGTTCCGGGTCCTTGCCGAAATGGCGCCAGGTCGGAACGTAATAGCTGAACAGCGCGAGCAGTCCCGCGACAGCGATCAAGAGGTTCAGATTATCCGCCAGCAACCAGGCCGACTTTTGTAAAAGGCCCGGCTCGACGACCAGGCCTTTCGGCCAGGTAACGGCGATCGTCAGGCCTTCGCTGCGCTCGAAGTTGCGCGTCGTCTCGAAGCTTGCGCTGCCGGTACCGTCGATGAAGGCCCGGTAATCCCGGCCTGCACTTCCGCGCGGTCCCGTGTAGGCAAATAGCTCGAGTTCATCCGCGGCAACCTCGAAGTCGAACGACACGGACGCCGCTGCCCTGTCGATCGGGAAGCTCCAGTCGTTGCCGGTCACGTTCCAGTAAAGCTCGTCGTGGTCGTCGAAATAACCGAGTACCCGGCTGACCTCGTAGCGAAACGCGTAACTGTGTACACCGCTGGCTATCAGCCTGTCGGCGCTGCCGAAATACACTCGCACGTTGCGGCCCAGCCGCTCGGAATGAAACGCTTCGGGATTGTCATTGCGGGTCACGCCGAGCGGCTCGAAGCGAACCCGATACTGGTTGCCGAAGCGGTCTACGTAGTCGATCGGAAAATCGCGATAGATGCCGCGTCGGATCTGTGCGCCCTCGGCGCGAACCCGGATTGTCTCGGTGACCAGCAGGGAACCATCCCGCCTGACCGTAATGTCACTGGCAAACTCGAGGATTCGTTCGTCGGCAGTGGCCAGTGCCGGAATCAGCGCAAGGCAGCCGAGCCAGAGAATCCTCATTCGATCGTGCCCAGTTTCACGAGCGGCACGTTCGCCACGTCGTCGGACGCCTTCTGAAAAAAGCCGCGCGGACCGAACCCGAACATGCTGGCAACAATGTTGCTGGGTATCGACTCCACCCGAGTGTTGAATTGCCTGACCGAACCGTTATAGAACCGCCTCGCGAATTGCAGGTAGTTCTCGGTCTCGGCAAGTTCTTTTTGCAGATTCAGGAAATTCTTGTTCGCCTGCAAGTCCGGGTAGTTTTCCGCGACGGCCAGCAGGCGATGCACCTGCTTGCCAAGCTCCTCTTCCGTCTCACTGCGGCGATCGATCTGCGATTGGTCGCTAATGTTCATCGCCTCGGCACGCAATGCCGTTATCGCCTCGAGCGTGGCGCGCTCATAGCCGGCATACCGGTCGACGGCCTTGACGATTTGCGGAATCAAGTCATGGCGCCGCTGCAATTGCACATCGATATCACTCCAGGCGGCATCGACGCGGTTTCTGTCGCGTACCAGGCTGTTGTACAGCAGCGCGCCCGCGAAGATTACGCCGGCAACAAGCGCAATAAGCAGGTACATCGACTCAGTCGCCTTCGGCGATGGCGACTTTGTCGCCGAGCGTTATCGAACCGCCGGAAACAACACTGCAACCGACCCCGCCGCGCCAGTCCGGCTTCAATATTTCCCGCAAGCCCTGACACTGCTCGTCCATGCGTGAACAGGGGTCGACTTCCATCATGACTTTCAGTCGCACGTCGCCGATTTCGATGATCGGGCCCGCGCGCTGTGGCAGCTCCAGGTCGTCGACCAGCAGGTTGGCGCGCCGCGTGGTCCAGGGAATTTCCCTGCCGAGCTCTTTGCACACCTCGCGCCACACAGCGGCGGAGATGACGGTCACGGTGCGCTTGCCGGGCTTGCCGCGGAAATCGTTGGCGACGCCTGTCCGGTCGCTGACTTCTGCGCTGTCGAGCAGTTCCATAGGAGCGCGTTTGGCATCGCGCCGGGCAATTCCGATCAGACGGCCCATGAGGTCTCCTGCAGTGATTCTCGGGAAGCTGCATTGTACCGGGAATCAGGGTCGGAGCCGGCTCTGGCCCCGCGGGGTCGGAGCCAGGTCTGGCCCTCTGTCAATACCAGAAGGAAAAGAACAGCTGGAAGACGTTGGCGTCGAGGTGATACAGCGGCTCGTCACCGAGCAATGCACCGGTCGAGATATCGCGGAATTCGTCGTAGTCGATCATCAGGTGATCGTACGCGAGATTGACGGTGCCCCTGTCCAGGAAACCCGCGCCGTTGGACAGGAATTCGTAGGCGACGGAAAACTTCAGTGTTTGACTCGTCAGCGGACTGAGCTCTTTGTCACGGCCACGGAAGTTCGTTGCTTCCGACCTCGAAAAGAGGTCGCTGAAGAAATGTGCCCCGGTCTGATCGTGCCAGCGATACCGTGCGCTGAATGTGAAATCGTTCCACGGATGCGTGTAGCCGATGGAAAACGTGTGCGAATTGATGTCCCAGGTGTCGGTGAAATAGCGATACTGGGCTTCGAGCGCCGCGCGGTACGGCAGAAAGTACTTGGCTCGAAGACCGATTGCCGTCGAGGTCCGGGTGCGTGGATAGAGCTCCGGCTCGAAGCTGTAACCGAGCGCGCTGCCGGCGTCCTCGTAGCGTACCGAGCGGTACGGGTTGTTGAGAAAGCCTTCGTCGGTGATGACCTCGAAATTGAGCGCCGAAATCAGGTTCTTGGTGAGGATTTGCGTGACGCCGACCCCGTAATGCTGGCGCGTGTTGTCGCGAAAGAAACCGGGGTCGTCGGAGCGGCGAACGGTGTCGTCGCCGTAGGCGTAACTCAGCGTCAGCGTCGTCAGATCGCCGAACATGTCCTGTGCAATACTGAGATTGTAGGTGGTCGCGTCGAAATCGCTTTCTTCGCTGCTGGTAAAACCAAACGACATCATGGTGTCGCCACGCAGGTAGTCGCCGGACAGGGAGTACTGGGTGCGTTCCTCGGTGTACGGGCTGGCCGTAGTAACCACGTCGATCGATGCAGAACTGACCAGATCGACATAGTAATTGGCTGCCAGCGATACGTTCTTGCTGACACTCTTGCGCACCAGTATGGACGGTCCGTCGATTTCGACGCCGCCACCCACGTACTGGTGATAAAGGATGTCCGACCGATCGTCCGGCAACACACCGGCCAGTGACAGCGGACTCATCGTGATGATGACCGCGACCGTCAGCAGATATTGAATGTGCCTGCGCATGAGACGTCGGCAGCCCTAGTTACAACCGCAGCCGCCCCCGGCCGTGCCCTCACCGCCGCGAGCCCCCTCGCGGGCTTCATAAACGTGGTAGATGTAGGCGCTGGAGACCGGGTCGGCGTCCAGGAACATGATCGGGTCCGCGAGCCGGTCACGCTCGTACGGCTTGACCCACGGTTCGATGTTGCCGCAGGCCGAAAGGGCACCGGCGACCGACACCGCCAGCAGCAACCTTGCCATCCGGAAATTTGACCTGTTCATGGTCAAAGAATAGCGTGAGGCTGCGGTCGGGAACCGTGAACCAGTACCGCGTCCGGGGAATAATTGGCTATTAAGGAATCGCGGCTGAAGCCGCTCCCACAAAGTGGCAACTACAAGCTCCTCCCAAGCAGCTTCTCCCGAGGCACTCAAAAGAACACAGTTACGCCGAGCGAACCCTCGAGATTGTGCGCCGTCTTTTCCTCGCCCAGGAGGTCTATGTCGAACAGGTGATCGCGGAAATCGATGTGCAGGGCAACGGAATCGTTCAACAGGAAACGATAGCCGGCGCCGAAATTCACCGTGAACCGGTCATCCCCTGCGAATCGCGTTGCCCCCAGGCCGGCACTGACATATAGCGCCGTGTTATAGGCACGGCCGGCACCGACAAAGCCCTCGCCAGGGAGGATGTTGTAGCCGACGTTTAGGTTGTAATAGGTCAGCGTTCGATCGCTGTCTGAAAGTAGTGGTGCACCGCCGCTCAGGATTTCGAAACTCGTGAGCCCGGCCTCCGACTGCCCCACCGAACCTTCGACGAAAAAGCCTTCGGTGACGTGATAAGCAAGCCGCACGCCGTAGACCACATCCGACCCGAAGTCCTCGATGCTCATGACGCCGACAAACGCCCCGACCTCGAAATCCTCGGAATCGATCTCCGGTTCCTCGACCTCTCGTCGCTGTACTTCGAGTTCGATGACCTGCCCTTCCTGTAACTCCGCCGGCGGAGCGGTCTCTTCGTTTCCCCAGCCGAACAGGTTCCTGGTCGCCGCACAGCCGCTGAGCCCGATGCAGAGGATCGGCAGTGTCAGAAAAAGAAGGCGAAACCGATTTTCCATTCCTCTACTTCCTCATTGTCGTCGCGGCTCGTAAAGACGACGTAACTCTTGAACTCGGCCCGCAAAATGAAGCGACGCGTCGCGTACATGCGCAACCCGGCACCGGCGTGGGCGATCTGGTCCGTCCTGTCCTCGCTCTGGACGATGGTCGACTTCGGCTCGGTGTGGATGATGCCCGCTCCGAGGGTGAAAAACGGCGAAAATCGCCAGTCAGGCCAGGTCTCGTGAACGACGTTAACACTCCCCATCCAGCCGTTCGAAAAATTTCCCAAAATCTGTGAACCCCATGCTTCTATGGCCACGTTCGGGGTGAGGGAATAGCCGCCATACACCGAAACGATGTTGGCGCCGCCAAAATCGCCGGCCAGAACCCCCAGCTCCCACTTGGCCTCCGTGAAGTCCTGCTGGTCTGCCTCGGCGAATTCGATGAAGGAGCCGGCCGGCTGCAGGGTGCGCTCCATCTGCGCCCGATCCACCCAGCCCACGGTGCCGTCGGCACCGCGCACCTGGAACCAGTCGGTGCGCCGCATCATTATTTCGACCGTTTCGCCCCTGTCGATGACGTGAAATATCGGGTAGCCGCCACCCGGCCCGGTGTGCAGTTCGAGGTAGGGGTCGGCCACCGACACGGTTCGGTACTCGCCACTGGCCTGGGCGTAAAGGGGATTCGCGGACTGACTCAGGATGAGCGCCAGGACCGCCAACCAGTGGTAACTAGTTGGCCGGCGCGTCGAAGGGATTGTTGTAGTACTGCGCTCCCACATCCAGCCATTCCGCAATCAGGCGTTTCTCCGCATCCGTCAAGAACCCGCTGTGAATGTCCCCGGCGTCGTCGAAGCGGCTGAAAAAGCGAGTCGACGCATTGGCACCACCGGCGCTCATCGAGGGGCTCACGTTCACCGTCGAGAAGATCGGATCTCCATTCGCATCAACGCCGACGATTTCCATAAAGTCAACTAAATCGCCATTAGCGTCAATTGTTTCTTCGAAATCTGTGAACAGAAGCTCACGATAGGACTTAAAGTGATCGGCCTCGTCAATCGACTGCCCATCCGTAAGATCGAGCTGGCCGTCCGCTACACGATCCGCACCGGCAGAATCGACCGTTGTGTGGCACCCCGTGCAGCTGCGCAATTCCAGTCCGCTCAACGGGTCGAGGATCGGCATGCCCGCCAGGTCGAGTATCGGCCGGTCGGCGCCCCACAACGGATGAATGTGGGTCTCGTAATTGATAATCGTTCGACAGGTCGACTGCCACGGCTGTGTGATGCAGTTCACAGTTGTCGGGGGCGGAGTGGTGAGATCGGTGTACGCGTAACTAAAGCTCGCGTCCGGCATCCGACCAGACTTTATTTCGTCCGTCCACACGTCCGTGAACTCGATATCCATCGAGGGCTCGAGGGATGAGCAGCCATCGTTGGCACAGCTCACGCGAGCACGGACCTCGGCCATGGTTTCGCCGGGCGTTCCGACGAACAGCGAATCGACCGTGCCCGAATTGAACTCGCCAATGTCGGCGGCACCGGCATACGCTGAATTGAAGGCATCGGATCGACCGTGCGACAGGCCACTTTGCGCGATATGGCAGCCATTGCACTCCAGTAATTCGCCCGGACGCAATTGCATCCAGTTGTGGTGTCGGCTGGTCACGCGTCGCCCGTTTGCGTCGAGTACGCTGATGCTGAGGGCGGTATTAGCCGGGACCTTGATCATTACCGAACCGTCCGGCTCGACCATCCCGTAGCCGACAATTTCTTTCATGCCGAACGCGCGCACCGGCCCGAAAGCCGTGCGATCGATATCGAGAAAATCGTCATCGGGTATGGATACGGCCTTGACGATGCGCACAAAGCGCATCGGGCGTAAATCGGCAGACGTGGTAATTGCCGGATTGGCCAGGCTATCGATATCGACGATCGCCCCACCGTCGAAATCGTACACGCTGCGAACTTTCAGAACCGCGGCGCCTTCGGCCGCGAGATCCGGGTCATCGGCATAGATCTGTACGCCGTCCAGTATCACGGGTGGTGTGGCTCGCGGATCTGCGGATACCACTTCCGAAAACATGAATCCCAGCTCGGCGATGACCACCGGTTGCTGGGTGTCATCGCGCGGATCGTAAATCCAGATACCGTAGAGCGGGTCCGCTTCTTCGTACAGCGGGTTTGCCAGGTTCTCGGCAGTGCAGGGATAAAAGACGGTCGGTCCGGGCGGTGGATTGTTGGGATCGACGATGTCGGTAAGTCGGCACTGGCTCCAGCTCGTCAGCAGCCGTCCGGTACCGTCCTGGATCGGGAAGACCGACGCAAAGCGGCCGCCGGGCGACGGCGTGTTTGCTTCCGTGGATACGTTGACGACCGTGGCCGGCGACTGGGCCGGTCCGGGCATGCCGGCATTGTCGCGGTTTGGCTGGCTGTTCTCGACATAGACCGGTGTGTCGATCGTTACCAGGTCGCCACCGCCCGCGGTATCGGTAAAAGGCCGTACCAGCGCCATGACGCGACCGTCCTCGAGTTCCCGCGGCTTCAGGAACTGGACGATTTCGCCGTTGCTGCCGGTATCGTGGCTGTTCTGGCCGTAGAGCAATTCCAGGGCCGAGCCGTCCGGGTTCATGCGATAGAGATTGATCGCGTTATTCGGTCCGGCATGGTCCCAGCGGCTGAAAACGACCTGGCCATTGGCCAGCACCGACGGATCCATATCGTGGCTCTGGTTGAAGGAAACTTGCTCGATGCCGGAGCCGTCGGCATTCATGACATGCAGCAGGAATGCCGGCTCGTTGTTGTTTTCGTCGAATGCCTCGAATTGCGGCTTACCCTCGTCGAGCAGTACGGCGTTCGACCGCACCTGTCTCGTCGAAGAAAATATGATTCGGCCATCGGGAAGATAATGCGGCGCAATGTCGTGACCGATCTCGGCGGTCAAATCGGTTGGAATGACCCGACGCAATTCCTGGCTTGCAAAGATATATTCCCATATGTTCCAGGTCGGCTGGTTGGGGTCATCCAGCGCCAGGTTCAGGTCGACCGGGGTTCGCATCGCAAACACGATCGACGAACCGTCATAGGCAATCTCGACATCACGTATCGCGCCGAGGCCCTGGGTAATTTCCCCGGTGATATTGACATCGAGCGAACTCGGCGATGCGCGATCCCTGAAGAACAGGTCTGCGCCGAAATTGAAACTCAGAAGTTCACGTGCATCGGGTTGCTCGAATTCGCCCTGATCGTCGACCGGCAGCGGTGACCTGACATAGGCGATCGGAAAATCGACAATCACGGGATCCGGATTCTGGCCGGTCCCGAGTTGCACACCCTGGTTGGCGCCATCGCAGGCAGCAACAAACATCGTGGCAACGATGATTGCCATTGCTCCACGCCCGAAGACCCTGGATCCTTCCAATTTGATATGCGAAAGCATATTCATTCCATTCATCGCTACGAATCAATACCGATTCCGTTCGTCCTGCTGATCCGCAAACTCGACGCGCACTACTCCAACATTGACAAGCACACAATGGTGGACGCCGCGGGCGTGGCTCGCTGTTAACGAGATCACAAAAGTACGCGCAGGCGCTCGAGTTTAATCAAGCAAAATCAACAATGTAATGTCTCGAATGCACGACAGTACGCAAAGTTAAATGCGCATTTGACGAAACCGAAATTGAATCATCGAAAACTCAAAACTCATTTTTTCGCATCAACATTCATCAACAGAGACGAAATTTGCCGACAAAAGGTTGCTTCGATTTTCAATGTTGTCGTCGCAACGAAACGTCGGTCGTGTAGCGCAACCAAAGGAAGACTTTTTGTGAAGCGTGTCACTAAGTTGCATTTTGTCTGTCTTCCACGACGCCCGGTTGTTCGTTGCAAATCAGGGCGTTAATGGCCAGGCAACTAAATATGTGACAAATGGCCGACAAGCACTTGACATATCGCGCACCCGTGACGAATTGCCGCTCGCTACCTAAACCGATGTTTTACATGCTGTTCCGAACAAAAAGCACAAACATGTCGTTCTTGGCACAGCTATTGCTTTATTAGCTACCAGCAGCTGCGAAAGTTGCGACCGGGTTATGACAAATTCGTGGACTGTGCGAACTTTCACGGTTGCCGCGAGGTAAATTCGGCACACTTTTGCGACCGGCCGACGTGTTAATTGATGATTACATCAAAAGTCGCCTGGGCAAAGGTGACTGACTCGAACTGGTCTTGATTGGATTTGATATGCACGACGGAACGTGGACAAGGACGTGTAATACCGGTGTGGCAACAGCCAGCGTCACACGTGACAGCGCCCTGGTTGCAGCATTGTTTTGCTTGCTGATCAGCGCAACCGCAATCGCCGGGCCACGCGAACGTGCGAAGACAATTCACGACCGACTGGCTGGTGTACCGCCGAGCGAGTCTGTCTTGTCGTCCATGGCGGACCAGGTTGCCGGTATTACCGGCACGCCCATGGATGCGGCATACCAGGCGATGGACAACCCGAATTTCTACAACGTCACGCTGAAGAATTTCGTTACGCCGTGGACCAATCGTGAGCAGGATGCTTTTGCGCCATTGAACGATTACGTGGCAACCGTTATCGGCATGATCAGGGACGGCGACGCCTTCAACACGATTTTCTCGGCGGACGTGCTGTACATCGGCCCGGGCTCACTGCCGCCATATTCGAACAGCAACAACAACCACTACGAGCAAATGGAAAGCCAGGGCATCGACATGATGAGCGGTTTGCAACGGGTGTCGCAATCGGGCATGAACGGTTTGCCGCTGAGCGCGGTTGCGGGAGTGTGGACCACGCGTGCAGCCGCCGAATCATTTTTCATAGCCGGCACCAACAGGGCGCAGTTCCGTTTCACGATGATGAATCACCTGTGCAACGACATGGAACAGGTGCATGACGTAAAACGTCCTCCCGATCGCATTCGGCAAGACGTCAGCCGCAGTCCCGGTGGCGACAGCCGGCTGTTCCTGAACAATTGCATCGGCTGCCACAGCGGCATGGATCCTCTTGCCGGGGCTTTCGCCTATTACAACTTCAACGAAATGACCGGAAGTATCGAGTACACGCCCGGCGTGGTGCAGCCGAAGTACTTCAACAACGACGCGAACTTTGAATTCGGATTCAGGACCACCGACGACTCCTGGTTCAACTACTGGCGCGACGGCCAGAACCAGTTTCTCGGCTGGGACCCATTGCTTCCGGGCAGTGGTTTCGGTGCCGCATCGATGGGCCAGGAGCTCGCCAATAGCGACGCATTCGCCCGCTGCCAGGTCAAGAAGGTGTTTCGCGCCGTGTGCCTGAGAGAACCTGAGGACGTGAACGATCGCACCCAGATCGACACCGTGATGGTGCCGTCCTTCAAAGCCGGTTACGACATGAAGCGGACGTTTGCCGAAGCAGCCGTCTACTGCATGGGACCTTAGGGAGGTCGTGACGATGCTTTGCGCAAAGGCACAACCCGTTCACCCGGCGCCGAAGGCGTGCCTGGAAATCATGCTGCGAAACGCATGCGTCGCTGCTTTCTCGGCGTTGCTGGTCGCCGCCTGCGGCGGCGGCGCCCCGACCACCGAAAATCCCGTAACGAGCGTCACGCCGCCATCGACTTACAACGGACCTCCGCCGCAAACGGCCGACATCCAGAACTTCAAGCTCAATGTCTGGGACAACATCCAGGCGACTAACCGATGCGGTAGCTGCCATGCCCAGGGTGGCCAGGGCAATGGTTTCTTTGCGCGTAACGACGATATCAACCTGGCGTACGAGGCAGCGAACCTGGTCGCCGACCTGAACATGCCGGAAAACTCGCTGATGGTGACCAAGCTTGCCCAGGGGCATAACTGCTGGCTGACGGACGACCAGGCTTGCGCGGATATCATGACCACGTGGATCGAGGGCTGGGCCGGCGCAGCTGCGCTCGGCGGTCGCCAGATCACCTTGAGCGCGCCGACACCGGCAAGTCCCGGCGACAGCCGCAGTTACGCAAATGCGGACGTCAGCGACTTCGTGACCTGGGTGCACGCTCCGATCCTGACGACCTACTGCGCCGGCTGTCACAATTCACAATCTGCGACCTCCCAGCAACCGTATTTCGCAGAGGCCGACGCCAACGTCGCTTTCGAGGCGGCGAAAGCCAAGATGGACATCAACGATCCGGCGGCATCGAGATTCGTGGTGCGCCTCGGCAGCGAGTTTCATAATTGCTGGTCCGCGGATTGTGCGGCCGACGCCCAGACGATGGAAACGGCCATCGCCAATTTTGCCGGCACCATTCCGATTACCCAGCTCGATCCCGCCCTCGTAAACAGCGATGCTTTGCGTCTCATCGACGGGACCATCGCCTCGGGTGGCAACCGTTACGAGAGCGCGCAGGTAGCCCTCTGGGAGTTCAAGACCGGTGTCGGCACGACGGCATTCGACACCAGCGGCGTCGACCCGGCGATTGACCTGCAGCTCATCGGCGATGTCCAGTGGTTCGGCGGTTGGGGAATTACCATCAATGACGGCCGCGCTCAGGGCGACACGACATCGAGCAAGAAACTGCACGACCTGATAACGGCTACCGGCGAATACTCAATCGAAGCCTGGGTCGTGCCGAATAACGTCACCCAGGAAATGGCACGTATCGTGACTTACTCCGCGGGTGACAATTCGCGAAACTTTACGCTGCAGCAGACCCTGTACGACTACAATTTTCGCCATCGCAGCGTAACCACCGGCCTCAACGGCGACCCGGCATTGTCCACACCCTCCGCTGACGAGGTGTTGCAAGCCACGCTGCAACATGTCGTCGCGACCTACGGACCCGTCGAAGGCCGAAAGGTCTATGTCAACGGCAACCTGGTCACCCAGGCGGACCCGATTGCAACCGGGTCGCTCGTGGACTGGCAGGACACTTTTGCTTTCGTGCTCGGCAACGAGGCGTCCGGCGACGGGTTGTGGCAGGGCACGCTGCGCCTCGTCGCCGTTCACAACCGCGAGTTGACGCCCGCACAGATCACGCAGAACTTCGACGTCGGTGTCGGTGAGAAATTCTTCCTGCTGTTCGGCATCGAAGACATCATCAACGTGCCAACCGCCTACATCCTGTTCGAGGTGTCGCAATTCGACAGTTATGCGTACCTGTTTGCGCAGCCGCACTTCATAACGCTGGATGCAAACCAGCAGCCGCAGGGAATCCCGATCCAGGGCATGCGAATCGGCGTCAACGGCGCAGAAGTGCAAATCAGCCAGAGCTACGCCAATCTCGACGACCAGCTCGACTACACCCAGTTCGGACCGCTCGGGCAGCCCCTGGCAACCATCGGCGCGGTCATTCCGTTGGAACGCGGACCGTCGGACGACGAATTTTTCCTGACTTTCGACCTGCTGGGTTCCGAGTCGTACGTCAGGACGGACGATCCGCCGCTGGTGATCACGGAGGGAGATTTACCGGCGGCCGAGCGCATCGGCGTGCGCACCTTCGACGAAATCAACGCGACCATGAGCGCCGTCACCGGCGTCAGCACAGAGGAGTTCTTCGTGGACTCCACGTTCCAGATGCTGCGCCAGTCAATGCCGGCAGTCGAAGACCCCGCCGCTTTCCTGTCGTCCCACCAGGTGGCGGTCGCCCAGCTGGCGATCGAGTATTGCAATGCACTGATCGAAGACCAGGGTACGATATCGACGGCCGCGTACTTCCCGGGCTTCGATTTCGACGAGACGCCCGTCAACGCATTCGACACCCCCGCCGAGCGCGATGCGCTCGTAACGCCGCTCATCAACAACATGGTGGGCATCGGCATCACGACGCAACCGGCCGCCACCGACGTGGAAGACGAGCTCGCCTACATCGGCCCCGATCCCGGTGGTACCGAGAGGCCCGACAACCTGATCAACAGGCTGATCGCAGGCGGTACCGATACCCGCTCGATCGCCAAAGGCACCTGCGCCGCGGTACTCGGCAGCGCGGCATTGCTGGTGCAATAAACGGATTCGCAAAGAGGCAAGCAGAATGACACGCAAACGCAACAAGAGTAACTGGGACGAACCGCTCCGGCACCCGGATCACCCGAGGCCGGTGACGCGGCGGGACTTTCTGTCCCAGGGGTTCATCTCGGGATCGGGTTTTGCATTGTCCGGCGGGGTGATGAGCCTTTTTTCAAATCCGCGCCAGGCCTTCGCCACCCTGTCGGGCGACCTGACTCCGTTGCTGTCTACGCCGTGCAATATCGCGACAGATGGCGCCGGCAAGATTCCGTTTATCGCTTTCGACCTGGCTGGGGGCGCCAACATCGCCGGATCCAATGTCCTCGTCGGCGGACCAGACGGCCAGATGGATTTCTTAAGCACCGCCGGTTACGAGAAGCTAGGCCTGCCCGGTGACATGGTTCCCGGCTTGAACGATCCGATCAGCGGCCTGCCTTACGCAAATACCGACCTCGGTCTCGCGTTCCATTCCGACAGTGCTTTCAAGCGCGGCATGGAAGCCAGCATGTCTCCGCTGCGGGCGACACAACTGAATGGCGCGGTCATTCCTGCCCGTTCCGACAACGACACCGGCAACAATCCGCACAACCCGCTGTACGGAATCGCGCGGGCGGGCGCCGACGGCGCGATCCTGACGCTTGCCGGAACCGAGAACAGCGACTCCGGTGGCAATTCGATGATACCGGCGGCGATGATGGATCCGGAGTTGCGGCCCACCAAGGTCGATCGTCCGAGCGACGTTACTGCCCTGGTCGATACCGGACAGCTGGTCGGCATCCTCGGCCCGGACGACGCCACGGCCGTTATGGAGTCGATCTATCGCATCAGCGCCGACAAGATGGCCAACGTGACCGCCAGTGCGGTCGTAAAGGACCTGGTCAACTGCGGCTATCTCAAAGCCGCCGACATCGCCGACCGCTTCGGCAATACTCCGCTCGACCCCGGCCTGGACACGATGATCGTTGACGATGCTACGGGCATCTTCACGACAGCCGAGTTCAACGACCCAGGCACTGATGGCAGAGAGTTCCGCAAGACCGCGTCGGTCATGAAACTCGTCATCAACGGCTTTGCAGGTGCCGCCGTCATCGAAATGGGCGGCTATGACTACCACGGCGGCGCGCGTGCCGAGGGTGAGGTCAAGGACTTTCGCGCCGGCCGCTGCATGGGCGCCTGCATCGAGTATGCCGGGCGCATCGGCGTGCCATTGATGCTGTACGTGTTTAGCGATGGTTCGCTGAACAGTGACGGCGTAATCGATAACTCTACCGAAGGTCGTGGCAAGGGCGAGTGGGTCAGCGACAATTCGTCGACTGCAGGTTCGTTTTTTATGGTGTTCAACCCGCCAGGCAGCGCTATCCTGAGAACCAGCCCCGGTAAAACTGCGGCACAGCACCAGCAACTGGGTTTCATGGACAGCGGCGCGTCGGTAGACCGCGCTTCAACTCCGATGGCCAACAACGTCAACCTGCTGGTCAACTCGGTGATCCTCAATTACATGGCGCTGCACGGCGACGAAGGCAATTTCACGACCCTGTTTCCGAATCACGGTCTCGGTGGCGCGGCACAACTCGATGCACTCATGGCTTTTCAGCAGATCGTCAGCGGGACAATACCGCCGCCAAGCCCGACCTGAGCCGGCAAACGGCAGCTAACGCGAACGGCCCCCGCTGCGGGGCCGTTTCTTATAGAATGCGCCCGACTTTCGGATTCAGCCCACATGCCGGACGCCAAGCACCTGATCGAGATCATCGCCTGCCCGCGCTGCGACAAGACACCGCTGGCGGACAACGACGGCGCCTTCCGCTGCAGCGCCTGCAAGACCGAGTTTCCTGCCGTCGGCGGCATTCCCTGGTTGTTCGCCGAACCGGACGCAAGCCTCGGCGAATGGCGCAACAGGCTTCACTTTTCCCTGCAACAGCTTGGCAACGAATCGCAACGCATCAAATCCGAATTGGCCGAGAAAAACCTGCGGCCGCTTACGGTCAAGCGCCTCGAACAGCAGGTAAAAGCGATCGATGCACACCGCAACAACCTGCGGCAACTGCTGCAGCCGCTCGACATACGTTCGTCCGAAGCCGGCTATGAATCGTACCTCGCCTTGCGGACGCGCCTGCCGATCGACCAGGGCATCCAGACCTATTACCAGAATGTGCACCGCGACTGGTGCTGGGGAGAGTCGGAAAACGAGGCCTCGATCGATGAACTCAGCGACATCCTCGGCGATGACAACAAGGCACTCGGTAAGACCCTGATCCTGGGCGCCGGCGCCTGCCGGCTCGGCTACGACGTGCACATGCAGCTCGACGCCGAGCTGACCGTTGCACTCGATTTCAACCCCTTGCTGTTACTCGTGGCGAAGCAAGTCATGGCCGGCGAGGAACCGGAGTTTTACGAATTTCCGCTGGCGCCGAAATCCCTGGAGGATTTCGCAGTACCGAGGAAATTGTCAGCGCCAAAACCGGTGCGCGAGAATTTTCATTGGGTTTTCGGCGATGCGTTGCGACCGCCGTTTGCGCCTGCGAGCTTCGACACTGTCATCACACCGTGGATCATCGATATCGTCAACGAACCATTGCCAGTGCAGGCCGCGCGAATCAACAGTCTCCTGGGAAAAGACGGCCGCTGGATCAACTTCGGATCGCTCGCTTTCGAGCACCCGGCGCGCGCGCGGCGTTACAGTCTCGAAGAGGTACAGGACATCGTCGAGGACAGCGGATTTTCCGGCATGCGCATACGGGAGTCGACGATCCCCTACATGTGCTCGCCGTCGAGCCGCCACGGGCGCCAGGAAAACGTGGTCACGTTTTGCGCCAGGAAATCGAATGAGGTGGCAAGGCCGCCCCGGCATCGAGCGCTGCCCGACTGGATCGTCACCGGCAAGCAACCGGTGCCGTTGTTGCAATCGTTTCAAAGCCAGGCACTAACGACCCAGATCCACTCTTATATAATGTCTCTCATCGACGGCAAGCGCACGATCGGCGACATGGCAAAAATTCTCGAACAACAAAAGCTCATGACGCAAAAAGAAGCGGAGCCCGCCATTCGTCAGTTCTTGACCCGCATGTACGACGATTCGCAGCGCAATTCGGGCTTTTGACGCCCGCTCTACGGCGCAGGGACCGTCATCGGTGCACCCTCACGTTTGATGAAAAACACCAGGATCTTCGCGGGTTCGGTATTGCTGGCATTGCGTGACACGGAATGGATGTCGTTGGGCGACTCGTAAAACGTCTCGCCAACACCCAGCGTCTTCTCCTCTCCCCCGGCAACTGCCATCACCACGGATCCTTCGAGCACATAGACGAAGGTATGCGCGTTGTGACGGTGACTGGCCGATGCCACACCGGGCGGGTAGACAACCTCGAGAACCACTGCCTCGCGCCCATCGATGTCCGGAAGGTCGGTGGTGAACAGGATGTTTGCCGACGATTGCTGCGCTTCGCTGCCCGTCGCCATAGCACCGAGCAGGACGGCAACGAGTATTTGAATTCTTGTCACTGTTTTACCTCCAATTGTCCTCGCACGTTATTATTCACGCCGGGAAGACCAAGAACCACAGGCTCGCATCGTCCAGTTCGGCGCAAGTTTTGTATCGCGAAACGGCCCGCGACTAGCTATCCGGCAATGCCTGTTCCTGTATGCGCCGGTCGATGTAGGGCAGCACCCAGGGCACGAAGCGCTTCAGGTAATGGATCTTTCGCGACAATTTGTCAGGAAAGATGTCGCTGCGATCGCGCCTGATACCGTCGATAATTTTTGCAACGACATCAGCGGGATCCGAAATCATGTGCTCCGGCACTTGCCGCCGCTGCTCGTAGCCGAATTGCTCCGAATCGAGAATCGGCGTGCGGCTGAAACAGGGATAGACGGTCGAGATCTTGATTCCCTGTTCCCGGTAATCGGCGGCGAGCGAATCGCCGAAGCCCCGCAAGCCGAATTTCGACGCGCAGTACGAAGAGAGTCCCGTCGAGCCGACCCAACCCGCAAGCGACGATATGTTCACGATGTGGCCGCTGCCGCGCTCGATCATGGCCGGCAGAAAGAGGTAACAAAGCCGCATGGGCGCCAGCAGGTTCAGGTGAATGATGTTCTCCCAGCGATCCGCCGGCACATGGTCGAAACGGCCGCCGACGCCGATACCGGCATTGTTGACGATGATGTCGGGCGTCAGTCCGAGCGCACGCACGCTGTCGAACAACGCGCGGCAGCCCGCTTCATCCAGCAGGTTCGCGGTCACCGCGGCTGCGATGCGATCGCCTCCGCTGTCGAATTCGCTGCACAATGCATCGAGCGGGCCGCTATCGATGTCCGTCACCACGAGCCGACTGCCCGCGTCGAGGAACTGCCGGGTCATCTCGCGGCCGAAACCGCCCGTCGCTCCGGTGATGAGTACTGCGGCATCATTGAGATCGGTCATTGAGTTAGCATAGCAGCACCCGATACCCAGCAGGAAAACCGTTGGTGAACGCGAAAACGAAAACGGATGCCGGCACGCCCGATATTCGCTGGCTGCTAGCCGGCGCTGCCGGCGGTCTCATCGTCGCCGCCGTCGGCATCCTGCGGCAGACTGACGCGGGCACCGAATTGCCGGAGGAAGTACTGGCAAGTGTCAACGGTCGCTACATAGAGCGCGAGCAATTCGATCGTGCGCTTGCAAGGCTGGGCGCAAATGCAGAATCGACAGACGATGCCGCCCGGGTCCTCGAACGCCTGGTCGACGACGAGTTGTTGGTTCAGCGCGGCCTGGAACTGGGCATGCCGCAGTCGGACCTGTCGGTTCGGACGGCAATCATCAATTCCCTGGTCGCCTCGGTCACTGCCGAGGCGGACGCGGCCAGTCCGTCCGATGAAGAACTCGAACGATACCTCGCGGACAATGCCGGGCGTTTCAGTTACGTGGCAGAGCTGGCGGTCAGCGCATGGCAGTCCGACGACGAAGCGGTGGCGCAAGCGTTCGTGACGGCACTCCGAACAGACGGCAACGTCGATCCATCCGATGCGATCGAAGCTGTTCCCGGACTGCCGGACGGAATGACGCCGATCGAGGGACTGCGAGACTATCTCGGCCCGGGCATAACGGCCGCGGCGGCCGACATGCCGATCGGCAGCAGTGCGGTTTTCGCACGCCGCGGACGCTGGCTCGTGGTGCAGGTACTGGACAAGAAGATGGCTGCCATGACGGAGCTCGAACCAATCCGCAACCGGGTCCTGCTCGATTACCGGCGTAGCCTGGCCGAGAGCACGTTACGGGCCTACCTTGACGACTTGCGGCGCCGGGCCGACGTCGTCGTCGTGGCGCCGTGATTCGCTGTCTTCGCGCAACCTTGCTGACCATCGGCCTGCTTTGTCATGCCGCCACTGCCGGCGCGCATAGCCGGAGCGAGAGTTATTCCCACTGGTACGTCGATGATCATTCGATTACCGGGAGCATCACCATTCCGCTGCGCGAGGTGATGCTGCTTTACCAGGTGACAGACGGTTCGATGCCGCCCGGTGACGTGTTCAGCCAGGAATTGAGCACCAAGACCCGTGTCCGGACTTCCTCGACCGAGTGCCCGGCGACGTCTGTCAACCAGGTGAACGCAGCGTCCGGGTTCGTGCGCGTCGAGATGCATTTCGATTGCGGCGACGGCCAGCCGGAGTCATTAAGCTATCGTGCACTGTTCGACGTCGCGCCGGCGCACGTACATTACGCGAAGCTGCATCGCGGAGAGAGCCGCTTTGAGACCCTCATCACCGATACCTCGGATACCTGGAACATCGTGGACCTGGATGCCGTCGATTCCTATTCGTTCCTGTCTTTCCTGGCGATCGGTATCGAGCACATCGGCGGCGGCATCGACCACATCGCATTCCTGATCGGCATGCTGATCATCGCCGGATCGCTGGGGCGCAGCGTTATTGCCGTGACCGGTTTCACCCTCGGACACAGCGTCAGCCTCGGCGCCGCCGTGCTCGGCTACCTGCATGCCGACGGCACCCTGGTCGAGGCGTTCATCGGCTTTACCGTCGCACTGGTCGCCGTCGAGTACTTCATGCTGCGGCGTGATTCCCGGCCGGCCGAAACCGCGCTTGCCATCTCGGCGCTGGCGGTGGCCTGGGTCACCGGTCTTCTAGCCTTCGGCTTCGGCCTGCTATCGGCCCGATCGGCACTGGTGTATGCGGGTTTCGGCCTGTTTGCCTACTGCTACCTGCTCGCAGCAGTAAAACTCGAACGACGCGACACCGCGCACGCGAGCACTTTGCTGTTCATCGCCACGACCTGCTTCGGCCTGGTGCACGGCTTCGGTTTTGCCGGCTTTCTCATGGAGACCGGTATTCTCGGCACTTCGCTCTTTATTCCGCTGCTGGGCTTCAACCTCGGCGTCGAGATCGGCCAGCTCGCACTCGTTGTCGTCGCACTCGCCGCCGCGGCGCTCATGCGCGGCAACGTGCCACGCGCCGCAATGCCCGCCCTAGCCGCCGGGCTCTGCGGCATCGGCGTCTACTGGTTCGTCGGCCGTACACTCGTAGTTTGAATCCTCGCACGGGGGTCAGAGCCGGCTCTGACCCCCCGTGCGAGCAACTGTTATGCTTCGCCATTCGGCCCGCACGAGAACAACAATGAGTCCAGTCAGTAGCGAACATCGCGATGGCGTCGCCGTCATTTGTATCGACAATCCGCCGGTAAACGCCCTGTCACAGGCAGTCCGCGAAGGACTGGTCCAATGCATGCACAAGGCGATTGCCGACGACGACGTGCTCGCCATTGTCATCCAGTGTGCCGGCCGTACCTTCATTGCCGGTGCCGACATTCGAGAGTTCGGCAAGCCGCCCGAACCGCCCCACCTGCCCGACGTCATTTCGCAAATCGAAGCCTCGGAGAAACCCGTCATTGCCGCGATCCACGGCACGGCGCTCGGCGGCGGTCTCGAGGTGGCGCTTGGCTGTCATTACCGGCTGGCGAGCGAGTCCGCATCGCTCGGCCTGCCCGAAGTGAACCTTGGCTTACTGCCGGGCGCGTCTGGCACGCAACGCATGCCGCGACTGATCGGCGCCGAACGCGCGCTGGACATGATGCTGTCCGGCAAACCGGTCAAGGCTCCCGTGGCTCTGGAGTACGGGCTGGTCGATGCGCTTTGCGGTGACGGGGAGCTTGAGCAAAAAACGCACGAGTTTGCGCGCTCAAAAATCGCCGATGGACCGCGGCGCATCAGGAACATGTCAGTCCCCGAAGTCGATCCCGAATTGTTCGACAAAACCCGCAAAAGTATCGAAAGAAAAACCCGCGGACTTTTCTCGCCGCAGAAAATCATCGAGCTCGTCGAACTGTCGACCAGGGTCGATTTCGACACGGGGCTGAGAAAGGAACGCGCGTATTTCACAGAGTGCAAAGACTCGCCGCAGTCCGGCGGCCTGCGCCACGCGTTCTTTGCCGAGCGCGCCGTCAACAAGGTGCCCGGCATCGGCAAGGGTACAAAGGTGCGAACCATCAACACGGTCGCCGTGCTCGGCGCCGGCACGATGGGCGCCGGCATCGCATACAACTGCTTGAGCTCCGGCTATACGGTGCGGCTGCTCGACAACAACGAGGAGGGCCTCGAACGGGGTGTCGCCACGATCCGCAAGCTGTACGAAGGCGGCGTTGCCCGCGGCAAGATCAGCGAAGACAAGATGGCGGACGGTCTCGCCCGCCTGAGTACGACCGACGATTACCAGGATTTGCAGGATGCGGACCTGGTCATCGAGGCGGTGTTCGAGAACCTCGCGATCAAAAAGCAGGTCTTCGAAAAGCTCGACGCCGTCTGCCAATCCGGCGCCGTCCTGGCAAGCAACACCTCGACGCTCGACATCGACGCGATCGCGAATGCAACCCGGCGACCCGAGGACGTCATCGGGCTGCATTTCTTCAGCCCCGCACACATCATGCGCCTCCTGGAAATCGTGCGCGGCAAGGCCACTTCCGACGAAGTCATCGCGACCTCGCTCTCGCTGGCCAAGAGACTGGGCAAGATCGGCGTCGTGGTCGGCAACTGCTTCGGCTTCGTCGGCAACCGCATGCTTTACAGCTACGGCCGCGAGAACCAGTTCCTGCTGCTCGAAGGCGCACGGCCGGAACAGATCGACCAGGTGCTCTACGACTGGGGCATGGCCATGGGACCGAACGCGGTCGGCGATCTCGCCGGACTCGATGTCGGTTACAAGGTCAGGCAGGAACGCAGCGACCTGCCCGACGATCCGCGCTTCTACCGGGTCGCCGACCTGCTGGTGGAACAAGGCCGCTACGGGCAAAAGACCGGCAAGGGCATGTACCTTTACGAAGACGGCTCACGCACGCCGACGCCGGACCCCGAAGTGCAGGCATTGATCAACGAGGAATCGAAAAAACTCGGCATCGAACGCCGCGACATCGGCGCCGAAGAAATCATCGAGCGCTGCATCTACGGCCTGATTTGCGAAGGCGCGCGCATCCTCGAGGACGGCATCGCCACCCGCTCCAGTGACATCGACGTCATCTGGATCAACGGCTACGGCTTCCCGCGGCACCGCGGCGGTCCGATGCACTATGCCGACACCGTGGGCCTGAAAACCGTCTACGAAAAAATCTGCGAATTCAAAGACCGTTTTGGCGCGGAG
>JAWWCT010000032.1:0-35594 GCA_033720315.1 Woeseiaceae bacterium
ATGCCGACACCGTGGGCCTGAAAACCGTCTACGAAAAAATCTGCGAATTCAAAGACCGTTTTGGCGCGGAGTTTTGGGAGCCGCCCGGTTTGCTCAAGGAATTGGCCGACAATGGCGAAAGTTTCTCGGATTTCGACAGGAAACGATCCTGAAAAAAACCGGTTTGTGCCAGCCAGTACGGCGAAAATTTCCAATGAGGGTGGGCGGATGATTACCCCAAATTATCAAGATTCATTGGTGCAATAGAGCGATTCCCTGCCCGTTCATGGCCTCAACATGCACCTGATGAGAAACGTATTGTTCTGGGCGGTGATACCGCTTCTGCTGCCACAGGCGTTGTACGTCCGAAAAACCGCACCCCGGTTCGCCCCGGCTGGCGGGCCTTCGACTGGAATAACGGGCAATGGCGAGCAGCTCCGCCTGCTCGCAGTGGGAGATTCAATCATTGCCGGGGTGGGCGCAACCGAGCTGTCCAAAGCGCTGGTCGGCCGGACGGCAGCGGCGATTGCGGCGTCGCTTGATTGCTCTGTCGCATGGCAGGCGCATGGCGTCAGCGGATACAGTTCGAGGAAAATTCTGGACCGACTGTTACCGGAACTTCCCGATGTTGCTGCCGATTACATCATCGTATCCGTCGGCGTAAACGACGTTACCGGATTGACGACGCTGCGAAAATGGCGACAAAACCTGTCGCGGTTACTGCACAAACTGCAACAACATTCGCCGAACGCGGTTATCGCCGTCGCCGGCATGCCGCCGATGCACAGATTCCCGCTGTTACCCCAGCCACTGCGCACCATTATCGGAATGCGCAGCCGCTCGTTTGACGAAGAAGCCAGAAAAATTGTAGAGAAGTTCCCGAATACGGTTCATGTACCGCTCGACTTCGAACCGGACCATCACGGATTTTCACCCGATGGCTACCATCCGTCGGAGGACAGTTACGCGGAATTCGGTCGCTACATGGCGGGCGGGCTACTCGGGATTTCGAAACAATGAACGTTGCCGCGCTTACTCGCCGGCTTCGATACGGGTGACGGCTGCTTTGATTTCGGCGCAGAACGATTCGCGGTAGTAGGAGCAATTTTCCAGCTCGCGGCGTCTCCATTGCGCATCCTGGCGTAAAAGCCCGGTCAGTTCAGCGCGATTTGTCGCCCAGTGCTCATCAGAAATAAAACCGTTTAGATGCTGGTAATGCATGTTTTCCAGGTAGATCATGTTGCCGGCCATCAGGCTGTAAATCGCCGACAGTTCTTCGGGGCTCAGGTCCGCGAATCCCTGCCCTGCCCTTAATTTACCGTTAGCCGACTGGATCGCCTCGGATTCCACCGCCGCCATGCGGATCACCATGCTCGAATCGGCGCGTGCCTGGTAGGCCGCCGACAGCGCAATCCTTTGCGACTGTCGCATCTCGAGGCCGACGAAGATGAGCGATGCGACGACGCTGAACAGGGCGATGATTTCCAGCCAGTTGCGGATTTTTTCGCCGTTCAAGAGGCACTCCCGGTCAGCTTCCAGCGACCGTTGGACATGCTGACCTTGAGCTCTTCCTCGAGAAGGATCAGGTGCGCCAGCAGGGAGTGCTCGGCAAGCTCGTAGCGATCTTTATCGACGTCGTCATAGACCAGCGGCACGAGTTCGCGTGAGGTAACGTTGGACTGTTTTTTGAGGGCCTCGATGACCTTTGCCTCACGTTCGCGGCGGTGATTGATCAGCCAGTCCACAGCTTCCTGCGGGTCTTCCATGATTTCGCCGTGGCCCGGGAGAATGGCCTGCATGTTGACCGATTTGAGTCTCGCCAGCGAGCGCAGGTAGTCACCCATGTTGCCGTCCGGCGGATCGATAACTACCGTCGAGCCGTTGATGATGTGGTCGCCGGTGAAAAGGAACTTGTGGCCCTGGTGCAGGTAACACACGTGATTGGATGCATGCCCGGGCGTCTGCAGGACCAGCACGCTGAACTCATCGGTTTCGAAGCCGTCACCGTCCTCGGGCACACGGTCCGCGATAAACGTCTGGTCCTGGTGGCGCCCTTGCGGTGCATTGCGGCCGATTTTCACCGCGCCGGTCGCCTCGGCGAGGATTGCCGCCGCCGGTGAATGATCCGGATGGGTGTGCGTCACCAGTATCCATTTGATCGGCGCACCCGCCTGCTCCTGGATGGCCTCGATGTGTTCCGGAATGGCCGGTCCGGGATCGATGACCGCAATTTCCTTGTCGCCGAGCAGGTAGGTGTTGGTGCCCGGGCCGGTCATCATCGACGGGTTGGGCGCCAGCAAGCGACGCACCCCGGGTGCCAGTTCCGTGATTTCCCCCGCGACGAGACTCATGCCATTCAGACTCCCGAAAAAACGGAATCTTATTCTTGTTCGTCCGGATTGCCGGTTTCGGCAAACACCCGCAACCGCGCCATCGCCTCCTCCAGCACCCCATCGACGGCCGGTGCGATGCTATCCAGCCCGCCGTCGTAGTAGCCGCCGACCGCGTAATTCAGGGTCACCAGCGTTCCGGAATCGGCCTCGTCGAATTCCCAGGTCATGTTGCCGTTGACGCCCATCAACCCGAGCGGCCCCAGGCCGCCGGTCAGCCGCACGACGATGCCGGGGCTCAGGTAGGTCACCATCAGGTGCACGATCCCTGCGCCGTCACCGAGGCGTTCGCAAAAGCATCCCGGTACCTGGGCATCGATGTACATGTTTTCCGCGAACCCGGAAATCGTGTGATCCGGATGCCACCAGCGACCGACGTGGTTGATCGCTGCCTGGTACACGGCCATGCGCTCCGCGAAGACCGGCGTCGTGATACGAATCGTGAAGCCATACTTGTCCGCGTCGATCACTTCCGCGTGAGCAGAAGACGCAATGCCGAACATGACGATGGCCGCGAGGGTCGTAAGCTGCTTGTTGATTGTTGTTTTCTGCATACGCGACGCCACGCCCCGACAGATATCCAGGCAAGCTTACCGCAAACCGGTGGCGGAAAAGTATGTCAGAATAACTGAATTGGCAGGAGGCTCTCCAGCAGGAATGCGGCGCAAACCAGTGCGGTGCCAAAATACAATCTCTTGAATAACTTCATTTCGTCCCAAGCAACTCGTCTCGTACAGTGTCATTTTGCAGCGCCAGGCTGAACCCTCGCTGAAGCCCGGTTTTGCTTCATAACTTACTGATTTTTATGGAATTATCGCTTGTCTTCGATTCCCCGATCCGCGCCGGGTAGCGACGCTGACGCACTCGCGGGCTTCATTCGCGAGCATCCCGGCCTGACCGTCCTGACGGGCGCCGGTTGCAGCACCGATTCCGGCATTCCCGACTATCGCGACGACGCCGGCAACTGGAAGCACCGCCAGCCGATGCAGTATTCGGAATTTGTCAATGACGAGTCGCAGAGGCGCAAATACTGGGCACAGAGTTTTGCCGGCTGGCAGAGAATTTCCGCCGCACAACCCAACGCCGCACACCGTGCGCTGGCCACGCTCGAACGACACGGATACGTCGGCTGCGTGATTACGCAAAATGTCGACAATTTGCATCGCGCGGCGGGCAACCAGGAAGTGATCGACCTGCACGGTGTATTGCAGCACACCCGCTGCCTGGACTGCGGTGTGCAGGGCTCGCGAAGTGACTTCCAAGACAGGTTGCGCGAGCGCAATCCCGACTGGAGCGCGGCGACGACTGCCATCGCTCCCGATGGCGACGCCAGGATCTCGGTCGACAGCGTCGAGTCTTTTGCAGTACCGGGGTGTGACGCTTGCGGCGGTGTCGTCAAACCCGACGTCGTCTTTTTCGGCGAAGCGATTCCCGAATCGCGATCGAAGGGTGCAAGACGGGCGGTAGAAAAGTCCAGTGCCCTGCTGGTCGTCGGAACCTCATTGATGGTCTTCTCCGGGTACCGTTTTGCGCGACTCGCGAATGAAACCGGCAAGCCGCTTGCCATCGTGAATCGCGGCACCACCCGGGCCGATGCACTCGCCACATTCAAGATGAAGGCGGGCTGCGCGGAGCTGTTGACGCAGGCGGTTCGGCGGCTCGCGTCTTGAGTGAACCGCCGTTCATCCCGCCGGAAGGCTGGGAAACCGTACATCAGGGCAAATCCCGCAAGGAATGCGCCGACCGCGCGCTGGTCTTGCATGCGGTCGACATCCCTTACCAGGTCATCACGCGCACGGCGGACGCGATCATTATCGTGCCGCGGGAACTCGCCGAAAAATCCAAATTCGAACTGTGGGAGTACGAGCAGGAAAACCGCAAACCGCGGCGGCAGGCCCCGGCCGTGGTCCCGGCAAACCAGAACGCAATCCCGGGCGTCGTCGTCTACGTATTCGTCGTCTGTCTCGTCGCCTGGCTCGCAGGCGAGGCATACCTGAATCGCGACTGGTTTGTCGCGGGTGCAGTTGACGGCAAGCTGATTCGCGACGGAGAGTGGTGGCGAGTAGTCACCGCTCTGACCCTGCATTCCGGCGTGCGCCATCTGGCCGGCAACATCGGCTTTGGCATCCTGTTCGGTTTGATGGCGGGCAGACTCGTCGGCTCGGGCGTCGCCTGGTTCGGCATCATCATTGCGAGCGCCGCCGCGAATTTGCTGAACACCTTGCTGCTCGCATCGACACATCGTTCGATTGGCGCTTCGACCGCCGTATTCGCCGCGTTGGGCCTGGTTTCGGGTTTTGTCTGGCGTGCCAAGCTTATGGCGCAGGACCGGTGGCCGTACCGGCTCGGCCCGGTGGTCGGCGGTGTCGCACTACTCGCTTATACCGGCACCGGCGACGCCAACACCGACATCGGCGCGCATCTCGCCGGCTTCGTTTGCGGTTTTGTCGCCGGCATGTTGCTGACCCTGGCCGGCAGCTATTTGCCGCGACGCAACTTGCAGCTTGCCGGCGGATTCACCGCACTGGCCATTGTGATCGCGTCCTGGGTTGCCGCATTACAGCTGTGAGGGCCGACGCATTGTAAAATCCGCCATGGTTAACTACGGTTACTCACTTGAGAAATTTCCTGCTGCTCCTGTCGGCGCTGCTCGTCCTTTTCGGCGTTGTTCTGTGGGTGCGTTACGGCGGCGGTGAGCGTTACCCGGACCTGACGTCGACACCACTGCTCGACGAATCACAAATCGCCGTAGTGCTCGATTATCCCGAGCCGATCGGCAATGTCGCGGTAAATCGCGACGGGCGGATCTTTTTTACCGTGCATCCGGAGGCACGGCCGGAAGGCAACAAGTTGCTCGAGTGGGTGGCCGGCGCAGCCGAGCCCTACCCCAACGGCACGGTCCAACCGCACCTGTTCGACACGGTGCTCGGTCTGGTCGTCGATGACCGCGACTGGTTATGGACCATCGATCACGGCAACCACGGCTTCGGCACGGCGCGACTGCTTGCCTTCGAACTGGCGACGGGCAACATCGTTCACGATTACAAGTTTCGTCCGCAAGCCGCGCCGGCAGGTTCCCTGCTGCAGGATTTACGCATCACAGGGGACGGCGAAACGGTATTCATTGCCGATGCCAGTTTCTGGCGAAAGAAACCGGCCATCATCGTGTACGACGTCGTCACGCGAAGCGCACGCAGGGTTCTCGAATCGCATCCATCAGTGATGGCACAGCAGTTGCTCATCGGGACACCTCTCGGTGACATGTCGTTCCTGGGCGGGCTTGTCAACTTCAAAGTCGGTGTGGACGGCATTGCCCTCGACGCCGACGACGAGTGGCTGTATTACGCCGCCATCAATCACGATGGCCTGTTTCGCGTGCGCGTCAGGGATCTCGAAGATGCAACGCTGCCCGCCGCCGAACTCGAGGCACGCCTCGAGCGATACAGCGACAAACCGCTGAGTGACGGCATCGTGATGTCGGCGCGGGGTTCCATTTACGTGACAGACGTCGAACACGGGGCGGTTGTGGCCGTCGACCGCGACAGGAATCTGCAGACGATCATTCGCTCGCCACGCGTGCGCTGGGCGGACGGGCTCGCATTCGGTCCGGACGGCGAACTGTTACTTGCAGACAGCGCACTGCCGGATGTTGTGCTGAAAACGCGCGCTCAGATCGCCGATCGCGGACCCTACTTTATCTTCCGTTTCGATCCCGGATATGATGCGCAACCCGACCGCTAGTTGCCGCCCATGACACGACGCTTATTGTCCATGCAGGAATCCCGATGCAGGTTGCACTCCTGTATGCGACCATCGTCCTGATCTGGGGCTCCACCTGGTTCGCGATCACCTTCCAGCTCGGTCCGGTAGCGGAAGAAATATCCGTTGTCTATCGCTTCGGACTGGCATCGATTGCCTTGTTTGCGTTTGCCGCCCTGTCGGGGCGGCGCGTGCGCATTCCGCTGAATCGATACGGCCACGTGGTCCTGATGGGCATACTCCTGTACTCGGTCAACTACATGCTCGTGTATCACGGAACGTCCTACCTGACCTCGGGGCTGGTCGCGGTCATTTTCAGTCTTATTATTCTTTTCAACGCTTTTTTCGAGCGGCTCATTTTCAAACGACCGTTCGAAGTGCGGATGATGGTCGCATCCATACTCGGGCTTGGTGGCATCGTGTGCCTGTTCTGGCCGGAAGTGTCCGAGTTTAATTTGGGCGACCGGACGATTTTCGGTGCGCTGCTGGTCATCACCAGCGTCGTCATCGCCTCCCTCGGCAACATGGTCGCGATCGTCAACACCGCAAAAGACTTACCGGTCACTGCCGTCAACGCCCATGGCATGGCCTGGGGTGCATTAAGCTCGCTGATCATTGCCGTGTTCATGGGTCACCGCCTCGAATTTTCGACGGATCCCGCGTACCTCACCTCCCTGCTTTACCTGGCGGTGGCGGGATCGGCGATCGCCTTCGGCGCCTACCTCGCATTGCTCCGAATTATCGGATCTGCACGCGCTGCGTATACTTCGGTATTATTTCCAATCGTCGCCTTGCTAATATCGACGGTATTCGAAGGATATCGCTGGACGCTTCCTGCGTTTATCGGCGTCCTCCTGATCGTCGTCGGCAACTGGCTCGCGCTTACAAGAATAAACGGGGAATGATTCATGAATGAGACACAAATGCCGGATCTGTCGGCGATCGACTGGGCTGGACTGTGGGAAACGGTCCGTACCACCGGACTGGACTTTGCGATCAATCTGCTCGTCGCGATCGTCATTTTTTACGTAGGCCGGATGGTCGCCCGAATGGCGACCCGCGGCATGCGCAATGTCATGCAGAAACAGGAAGTCGACAAGATACTCGAAACTTTCTTCTGCAACCTCGTTTACTGGGCATTGATGACTTTCGTCATCATCGCTTCGATCAACCAGCTCGGTTTACAGACCACCTCGCTGATTGCCATCATGGGCGCCGCCGGCCTGGCCGTCGGTCTCGCACTCCAGGGATCACTGGCGAATTTCGCGGCCGGTGTACTGATCGTCATCTTCAGGCCCTACCGGGTAGGCGATTTTGTCGAAGCGGCCGGCATCTCCGGTACCGTCGTCCAGGTGCAGATACTGACGACGATCCTGAAGACTCCGGACAACAAGCAAATTGTGGTGCCGAACGGCCAGATCATGGGCAGCATCATCACCAATTATTCCGCGAATAATTCGCGCAGAGTCGACATGGTCGTAGGCGTGAGTTACAGCGACGACCTCGACAAGGTGCGCGATACGCTAAGGGAGCTGGTGAATGCCGATGAGCGAATTCTCAAGGAACCGGAATGCCTGATCGCCGTATCCGAACTGGCCGACAGCAGCGTCAATTTCGTGGTCCGGCCCTGGGTCAAGACCGAGGATTACTGGGGCGTCAAGTTCGACCTGACCGAAGCGATCAAGAAGCGATTCGACCAGGAAGGCATATCGATCCCGTTCCCGCAACAGGACGTGCATATTTACAATACGGGTTGATCGGCAATCGTAGCGTTTGCCGACGCTGGCCTAGTCGCTGACGTCGGGCTCCATGAAGCACCACTTGAGTTCCGGAAACCGCTGTTTGAGGCGGACTTCCAGGTCATTGATGGCGCGAATCGCCGATTCGATGCCAATGCCGGCTTTCATTTCTACCTTTGCGGCGAGCAGCGTGTAGGGGCCCATCTGCATCGTTATCGTATTGAAGACGCGCTCGATGTCTCCATGACTGCCGATGATCCTGTCGATTTCCTGCTCGACCATCGGGTCTGCTGATCGCCCGACCAGGAGCGACTGCATGCGTATCGTCAAAAAGATGGAAACGACCACCAGCACGACACCGATGCACCCCGAACCGATGGCATCGAAGACCGGGTTTCCGGTCGCCACGGCAAGCCCGATGAAAAGCAGCGCAAAACACAGCCCGAGCAATGCGGCGATGTCTTCGCCGAGAACGACCACGAGTTCGGAATTGCGTGTGTGCCTGAACCATTCACGAAATGGCCGCTCGCCGCGCACCTTGCGAATCTCCCGCAGGCAGCCAAGCAGCGAAAGCGTCTCGAGCACGATCGCAATACCCAGAATGAGAAACGCAACCCAGACCTGGTTGAGCGGTTCCGGGTGCTGAAACTTGTGTAAGCCTTCGTAAATGGAAAACAAGCCGCCGACACTGAATAGCAACATGGCGACGATGAAGCTCCAGAAGTAAGTCAGTTTTCCGTAACCCAGGGGATGTTCTTCATCGGGTCTTTTGCCCGATTGTTTCAGGCCCAGGAACAACAGCACCTGGTTCGCGGTATCCGCATAGGAATGAATCGCCTCCGCCAGCATGCTGCCAGATCCGGTCAGCCAGGCCGCCCAGGTCTTGGCGATGGCAATGCCGCCATTGGCGAGAAACGCATACAGAATCGCGCGAACAGCCGAACCCTGGGCGGCAGAGGTCATGATTTATGCGATTCCTGTCAACCGATTTTGTTGTTGCGCGTTGTTATTCACGGATGCCCGCAGCTTACCCGCGGCTGCGCGCAATGACCATGCAGGCCGTATTGCGACGGCGCGTTCAGCGGTTATTCAGTGCGTGGACTGAGAATGTGCAATGCAACAACCGCAGTGAGGAAGCAACATGTGCAAATACGCCGTACTCCCGATAACGATCCTGCTGTTGGCAGGCTGTGCTTCGCACCCGGATCCGATCATCGACATGAAGGGTGTTGACCGTGGCGAATTGCAAATCGACTGGGCGGACTGCGAGGCCTACTCCGAGCAGGTAATCGTCGCCCGGGGCGCTGCAAAAGGCGCCGCCGGCGGTGCCGTTGCCGGAGCCGCTGCCGGCGCCATCAGCGGCGACGCGGACAAGGGCGCCGGCTACGGCGCCGTCTGGGGCGCAACCCGCTCGACGCTACACGGCTCGCGTGAGAAACAGGTGGTGTTCAAGCGCTGCATGCGCGGCAGGGGTTACCGGGTCCTCAACTAACGCGGTTGACCGTTGCACCCCGCTTGGGTACTGTACATTCATACAGTAACCGGAATCAGGCCATGGGTAACCAGGCAATCAAGGGCCGCGGCGCGATATCCCGGCCCCACGGACGATACGCGACGCAAAATTTCGAGCCGGATGCCACGCAGGCGTCTGACGGCGACAACCCGCCGACCAGCCTTCGCGCGATGCGCTGCAAAAGCATCGTCAGCCGCAACGACTCGCCCGACGTGCCGTTCGATTTCTCCATCAACCCGTACCTGGGCTGTGAGCACGGCTGCGTCTACTGCTATGCGAGACCCTCCCACAGCTACCTGGACCTGTCGCCGGGCCTGGATTTCGAAACCCGGATTTTCTACAAAGCGAACGCGGTCGAGCTCTTGCTCGAGCATTGGTCACGAAACGATTACGCCTGCGCACCGATCACCATCGGCGCCAACACCGACCCCTATCAACCGGCGGAAAAGAAACTCGAAATTACCCGTAAGCTGCTGAAGACCTTCCTTGAATACCGGCACCCGGTCAGTCTCATCACCAAGGGCGGGCTGATGACGAGGGACCTCGACCTGCTCGGTGAATTGGCCCGCAATCGCCTTTGCTCGGTTGCCGTCAGCGTGCCAACCATGAGCGATCCCTTGAAACGCATACTGGAGCCCCGTGTTCCGTCCGCCGCTATCCGTTTTCAGCTTATGGCGTCGCTGGCCGCCGCCGGCGTGCCGGTCAGCCTGTTGCTGGCGCCGATCATCCCCGCCGTCAATGACAACGAAATAGAAGACATCGTGCACTCGGCCGCTCGGGCGGGTGCGACTCACGCTGCCTGGATCCTGCTCCGCCTGCCTCACGAACTCAAACAGCTGTTTCCCGAGTGGCTCGAGACCCACATGCCGGAGAGAGCCGCACACGTCATGAGCCTGCTGCGGGCGGCGAGCGGCGGCAAGGACTACGACGCTCGATTCACGATTCGCCAGCGTGGGCGGGGGCCCTACGCGAGCCTGATAAATCAGCGCTTTACAGCAGCCTGCAAACGAGAGGGATTGGTCGCCGGCCGTTCCCGGCAGGACCTGGATTGCAGCCAGTTCCGGCGCCCCGGAGGGGCGCAAATGGCACTGGCTTTCGACTGATCCTGTATAGTGACAATGGCGTGACCGGGGCCGAGTCATGCCAGAACTAATCCCTTTGAGAGCAGTCTGATCTGAAGATATCGACTATTCTTCCCGAACTTATGAAATGCCTGCCAGGAACCTGTTTTCGTGTGCTGCCGCTCGTCGCTGTGGCGATGACGGGCGCCGCTGACGTTCAGGCGCAGACGGATCCGGAGGAAGAACTCGAAATCATCGAGCTCGAAAATCCCTACGACGAAAGTCAGTCCGCCGGCGATGAAGAGCAGATCTTCGAAGGCCTGATATACGACCAGAAAACCGAGCAGTACCGCCTGGTTGCCGATCCTGAAGAAGAGGACGAAGAAGAACCGCCGTCCCAGCGAGAAGTCGACAAGCAGGAGCTCGGCCGTCTTTTCAACCTGTACAAGGAGTCCCTCAGTAATCAGAACTTTCTCGAGGCCGACACCCTTGCAAAACAGATTGTCGAGTTGTCCATCAGGATCTATGGCATCAACAGTGAAGAATCGGCAAAAGCGCTCACCAACCTGGCTATCGCGCAACACAATAACGGTGAGTTCGAGGCGGCCGAAAGAAACTACGAGGCATCGATCGATATTATCGAACAGACCTCGGACCGGCTGAATGAAGCGCTCATCAATCCGCTGAAAGGGCTGGGCGCAACCCAGCTGGCAATCGGCAGGCCGGACCTGGCGCGGTCGACATTGCAGCGGGCGGTGCATGTCAGCCATGTGAATGAAGGTCCGCACAACAAGGACCAGGTAGAAGTGCTGGAATCCATCGCCGAGATCTACCTGGCGATCGGAGAACACAAAGATGCTGTCGATATGCAGGAAAGAGTGTTTACCCTGCAGTCCAGAAATATCGATCCGAAGAGTCTCGATATTATTCCGCCCCTGGAAAAGCAGGCGCGTTGGCAACACCGACTGCAGTTGTACGAACGCGAGCGCTCATCCTGGCGACACATTATCAGCGTTCTGGAGAAGCATCACGGCAAGAATGACCTGCGCCTGATTCCGCCCCTGACCAGCCTCGGCAAGTCCTACCTGTTCATCACACCCGTCGAGTATGAGATGCAGACGGATGTATCCGTTGCCTCCGGCGAAACCTATTTACGGCGCGCCAATCGCATTGCCGACGACAATCCCGATTCGACCTGGGAGATCCGCGAACAAACGATGCTCGCGCTCGGCGACTACTACGTCTTGTCCGCAAGACCGAATCGCGCCGGCCGTGTATATGTCGATTTGTGGGAGTACCTGTCGGAAGACGAGGAACGGCACGGCAATCGCCGCGACCATCTCGAACGACTCAATTTGTTGCAGAACATTTATCCGCCAAAGTATTACGAGAGCGAGCAGACCGACGAGCGCCTGCCGCGCGACGAGGAATTTGAAACCGGCACGGTTAGCTATGGATTTATTGTTAACTCGAGCGGAAGGCCGAGCAATATTCAACATATCGAAACCCGACCGCCTGAATTTACGGACATGCAGGAACGTGTCCGCAGAAACTTGCGACACCTGGTCTACCGGCCGCGACTCGCCGAAGGCAAGGTCGTGTCAACGCCTGACGTGGTTTACACGCACGAATTTTATTACCGGCCAGAGGACATTCCAGCCACACCCGGGGAAGAGGAGTCGGCGCAGGAATGATCTTCAATAAACGGTTGACGTCGCTGTGTATCTTCCTCTAACGTATTGACGAGTAACCGGAAACGGTCCGAGACACCAGGGATGAAAAGAACAAGAAGCGTCTACCACCTCGGTCTCGTCACAGTCTTCTCCTCACTGGCAACGATTGCGGCAGACAAACCGGCAATGGCGGCCTGTGCCGATGACTGGTTGGGCGTGGATGAAGTCCGGCAAGGGGGCAACATCGGATTGCGTGCAACCAATCTCGGGGAATTTCCGATCACCTTCACTATGCGAGTAAGGACTCGAGACCTGACGTCGGACGGTCCCAGGACAATTACCGAAACGCTCGATGCCGAACAGTCACGACTTGTCATAATGCTGCGCGAGAACGGCGGCAATCGCAAAGGCAGGTACCGAATTTACTGTGACTGGACTATCGGTGACAAAGACGCGTTACACGATGACGAGCACCTGTACCTGTTGCCTTATGCCTCCGGCAGAAGCTATCGCATCATCCAGGGGTACGGCTCACGTTTCAGCCACCGTGGCCTGGAACACTACGCGATCGATTTCAACATGTCGGTCGGCACTCCGGTTCACGCCGCGCGCGGCGGCGTGGTAGCAAATGTCGAGGAATCGCACAACAAGGGATGCTGGGACGACGGCTGCGGCGCGTATGCGAATTTTATCGTTGTGTTGCATGACGATGGCACTACCGGCGAGTACTATCACCTAAAACAAAACGGAGCCCTGGTGGACATCGGTGAGCGGGTCGTCGCCGGCCAGCAGATCGGGCTATCGGGTAACACTGGCCACACCACGATGCCGCATTTGCATTTTGCCGTGTATCGCGCGGCGGAATGGGGTAACACGCAATCCATTCCCGTACGTTTTTTGAGTTCCGCGGGAGTCGTACATAATCCGCGGCGAGGCAGTCGATACGTAGCGGTGCTCAACGACGAGGCTCATGACTGATATGAACAATCCGATGCAGGTAGCAAACGAACATTACGTGAACGGCAATCCGATCAAACCACCGTTTCCGGAGCAAATGCAGCAGGCCGTGTTCGGCATGGGCTGCTTCTGGGGGGTTGAAAGGATTTTCTGGGAAACACCGGGCGTGTATTCCACTGCCTCCGGCTATGCAGGCGGAATTACTCCGCACCCGAGTTACGAGCAAGTCTGTAGTGGCCAAACGGGTCACGCCGAAGTCGTGCTGGTGGTTTTCGATCCCGCCGTCGTCAGCTTCGAGCAGCTGCTGACGATCTTCTGGGAAAATCACGACCCGACCCAGGGCAATCGGCAAGGGAACGATCGTGGTACACAGTATCGCTCGGTGATCCTGACCGACTCGGACGCCCAGACGGACGCGGCCGCTGCGTCGCTCGATGCCTATCAGGAGCAGTTGACGGCGGCGGGTTATGGCGCAATAACCACGGAGATCGCACCGCTTGCCGATTTTTATTACGCCGAAGAGTATCACCAGCAATATCTTGCGAAGAATCCGCACGGCTATTGCGGCATCGGGGGTACCGGCGTCAGCTGCTCTGCTGGCCTTGCGGGAGTGTCTTGAGTTCGGGCGCGGATGCCGGAACTGCCAGACATCGACCTGTACGTTGAAAAACTCGACGAGCGAATACGCGGTCAAATCCTGAAAGACATCCGGGTCAGCAAGCCCTTTCTGATTCGAAGCTTCGATCCGCCGTTGACGACGGCGAACGGTCGCCGGGTCGTTGCAATACGACGCGTCGGCAAACGCATCGTATTCGGACTTGAAGCAGATTATTGGCTGATCCTGCACCTGATGATCGCCGGTCGCCTGCGGTGGCACGATGCAGCGGCGTCGATCGGTGGCAGAAATACCCTGGCCGCATTCGATTTCGACAACGGTTGCCTGACCCTGACCGAGGCCGGCAGTCAAAAACGCGCGTCGCTTTACCTGGTGCATGGCGAACGGGCGCTTGCTGCACACGATCCCGGCGGTCTCGAACCGCTCGAGTGCAGCTTCGAGGAATTTTGCGCAAGGATGCTCGAGGAGAACCGTACGCTGAAGCGGGCGCTCACCAGTCCGAAGACGATCAGTGGCATCGGCAATGCCTATTCGGACGAAATCCTGCATGCCGCAAGACTCTCGCCGATCAAGCTCACCAGCCGCCTGAGCGAAGAGGAAATGCGCCGACTGTTTGCCGCGGTCCGCAATACACTCGAGCACTGGCGCAACTTGTTGCGCGAGCAATCCAGGGACCGGTTTCCGGAAAAGGTTACTGCATTTCGCGACGACATGGCGGTACACGGAAAATTCGGCAAGGCCTGCCCGTCCTGTGGGACCCGGGTGGCGCGCATTCGCTACAAGTCCAGCGAAACCAACTACTGCCCGGGCTGTCAGACTGGCGGACGACTGCTCGCCGATCGCTCCCTGTCCCGGCTCCTGAAAGACGGCTGGCCGGACTCGCTGTAGGCAATCCGCGATTGCGGTAATATGGCCGGTCACCTCGATGAAAAAGGAACGAACTTGGCGGGTAAGACAGTCAAAATCAACCGCGCCGGCAAACCGAGCCGGGAGGAGGCGGAACGAGCCGTCGAGACGCTGTTGCTGTGGGCGGGTGACGACCCGGCGCGCGAGGGTTTGCGCGACACGCCGAGGCGCGTGGCGAAGGCCTATCGGGACTGGTTCAGCGGTTATGGGGAAGACCCGGTGGGATTCCTGCAAAGAACCTTTGAGGAGGTCGACGGCTATGACGAGTTGATCGTCTTGCGCGACATTTCCTTCGAATCGCATTGCGAACATCACATGGCACCCATTATCGGTGTCGCCCACGTCGGCTATCTGCCGGATCATAAAGTCGTCGGAATCAGCAAGCTTGCCCGCGTTGTCGAGACCTTCGCGCGGCGGCTGCAGGTGCAGGAAAAACTCACCGCGCAGATCGCGCAGTGCATCGAGTCAGTGCTGAAACCGCGGGGGGTCGGCGTCGTCATCGACGCGGTCCACCAGTGCATGACGACACGCGGCATCCACAAATCGGGAGTGTCCATGGTGACCAGCCAGATGCTCGGCTCATTCCGCAAGGATGCGCGCACCAGGGCAGAATTTCTGAAAATGATCGGCAGGTCCGGCTGATTCGATGTCCTTATCGAAGCCAGTGGTCCGCGTCGCGGCTGCGGTCATTGGGCTTTTGCTGCTTTACCTGTCTCTGTGGCCCGTGCCTGTCGACCCGGTCGCCTGGCACGCGCCGGCCGATGCAGGGCTTACGGACCCTTTCGAAAGCAATGACATCTTGAGTCGGGCGCGGCTGCTGGACATCGCCGGCCACGAAGGTCCGGAAGATATTGCCGGCGGTCCCGACGGCATGATCTACGCCTCTGCGAGAAATGGCGTCATCGTGCGCATGCGCGAAGATGGCAGTGGCCTCGAGGTATTCGCAGACACCGGGGGCCGGCCGCTGGGAATCGAATTCGACGGCGCCGGCCATCTTTACGTGGCCAATTCATACCTCGGAATCCAAAAAGTGTCGGCCGACGGTTCCGTGCAGCTGCTGGTGAATTCGTACCAGGGGCAGCCGATCGAGTATGCGAATGACATCGCGGTCGCCGCGAACGGGCAGATCTATTTTTCCGATTCCAGCAGCAAGTTCGGCGCTGCCGGCCGGGGTGGCACCTACGAAGCCAGCCTCCTGGATATCCTGGAACATGGCGGCCACGGCCGCATTTTCGAATTTGACCCGGCAAGCGGTTCCCTGGCGGTTATCGCCGACAACCTGAATTA
This sequence comes from Woeseiaceae bacterium, assembly GCA_033720315.1. GTDB lineage: Bacteria > Pseudomonadota > Gammaproteobacteria > Steroidobacterales > Woeseiaceae > SZUA-117. The sequence continues at coordinate 15,881 of JAWWCT010000032.1, forward strand.
CGCCAACGGCGTGGCGATCAGCAGCAACCAGGAATACCTGGTCATCAGCGAGACGGGGCACTATCGTGTCTGGCGCCAGTGGCTGAAGGGGCCGCAAAAAGGCCAGCGTGAAGTCATCCTCGACAACTTGCCGGGCTTCCCGGACAACATCAACAACGGGTTCAACGAGCGGTTTTGGGTCGGCCTCGTCGCACCGAGGAATGCATTGCTGGACAGGCTCTCCGACGATCCCGGGTTGCGAAAAGTCGTGCAGCGCTTGCCGTCATTCGTACGCCCGAAAGCAACACCGTCGACACACGTCATTGCCATTACCGGCGACGGCGAGGTGCTGATGAATTTGCAGGATCCCGCGGCATTGCTGCCCGCGGTCACCGGCGCATTCGAGACTCGTGACGCCATCTGGTTGTCGTCACTCTTCGGGCATCACATCGGGCGGATGGACAAGAGCCGGCTCATCGAATAAGCGCTGCCCCGGATACTGCTAGTCGAGGCCCAGCTCGGATAGTCCCTGGGTAAATACGATATCCACCGGAATATTGGCCTGCGTCAGCCGGTCCAGGTCAGCCTGCAGCTGATCGTCGATCACGCCTTTTTCTTCGGTCAGGCTTTTCGCACCCGGGTAGTCGCCATCTCCCTGCAGCGTGAGCAAGCGGCGAGAGAGCGCCTCCATGGCTGATTGCATACGATCGAAATCGACGTTGTAGGTTTCCGTCTCGGCGTCCCGTACAAACGCGCCCTGCTCCCTGAAAAAGTTGAAGCGCACCATGTTCGCCTTGCCATGCGCGCTGCTTGCGCCGAATCGCACCGAGCGAAATACGCTCGCGATAAAGGTGACGTAATTGTCCATCAGGTCGCTGTCGCCCAGTTCGCCGGCCTCGTGCAGCCGGGTGACCATGTACAGCCCGAGAACGTCGGCTTTACCCTCCTCCATGCTGGAGGCGATATCCAGCAACGCCTCGCGCACCGTGCTATTGCCATCGATCGTATTCTTGACGCCGAGGCCGTGCGCTACCTCGTGGAACATCGTATTGGCAAAAAAGGCGTCGAACGTGATGTGGCGGCGTTGCGATTCGTCGATCAGCAGGTCCGCGATCGGCACCAGTATTTTTTCGAACTTGGCCTGCATTGCATTCTTGAGTTGCAGGCGGCGTGTCCCCTTGCTCAGCTGGACCTGCTCGTCGTTCGGCAGGTTTATGGCGATCGCTTTGGATCCCGCATTACCGTGGCCCGCTGAATACACGACATCGTAGGCATTGAGGTCGGCATCGGTACCGGGCATTTCCGCCTTGTAGGGGTCGTCGACAGGCAGCCCGCGTTGCAATTGCGGCAAGAAGGTCGCAAAACCGGCCAGCGCCTCGCTCCATGCCTGGTCCTTGACCAGGACATAGGCTTCGAATGCCGTCCGATAGCCGAACAGCCGATCCTCGTAGGTTTCGATGGGTCCGATCACGAGCTCGATCGGATTGGTTTTGACATCCATCCAGGCCATGTCGGACTCGCGATACTCACCCGACAACAGGGCAGCGGCGCGCAATCGAAGGTAGTTTGCAAAACCCGGGTCGTCGGCAAGGTCGGCCGCATCACGCAGCAGGGTGGCGGCATCGCCAAGCTCGCCGGCGTATGCGACGTGATAGGGCACAACCGTCAGATTTCCCGACGCATCGCGACGAATCAGGGAATATTGCCCGGTTTTGCCCTCGAGGATCGCGGCCTCGAATTCTTGCTTGCTCATATCCGGGGGGTAGAACGCCGCACCCAGGGGCTTTTCGCCGAAGCCCTCGATAAACGGCGAATCGTTGTTGAGCCGGTCCCAGGGCCCGTAGTTGATCTCGGCAAAGCGCCGTGCGTCGTCGACGCCGATACCTTCGAGCCACGACTGGTAATCGTCGCGGAACGCCTGGCGCCAGAACAGCTCATCCATGATCTGCGAGGCCTCGATGAGCTTGACGAGCATGCGTCGTTGCGCATCGCTCAAATGCGACAGATCGGCGACCAGCGGGAATTTTGCATAGATTTCCGGTCTTGGCTCGCTGATGGCTACCTGCGGCACATCGCCGGACGGCGCGGCCGGGCCCTGGTCGGCAGGTCTACTGCAACCGGTCACTATCGCCGATACGGCAAATACGGCAAATACGCCAATCAGGACCGACAATTGGAGTTTGCGCATGGACAGGTCTCGTCAGCAAATCGGGATCCGCGATTATGGCACAGGAACGATTTGCGTCCCGGGTTGACAATACACCGCAATCGCATTGACAGTGGCCGACCGGTTTTCTATTTATGCGGACATGAAAAAGCTCCTGCTGTCGTCCGGCTCGGTTTTCCTGCTGCTCGTCGTCGTCGCACTTTTCTTGCCGGCGCAGGTCGTCGTCGAACGAAGTGTATCGGTCGATGCGTATCCTGCGACGGTTTTTGCACTGGTCAACGATTTCCGGCAGATCAACCAGTGGTCGCCAATCCTCGAAGGCGACCCGAACGCCGACATCGATATCAGCGGGCCGCCGCGGGGGGCCGGCGCAACGGTCACCTGGGACGGGCATATCATCGGCCGGGGCCGGCAGACGATCGTCGCATCGGTGCCGCATCAGCGCGTCGAGATCCAGTTCGAGTTTTCCGACCAGGCGCCGGCAACGGCGGTGTTTACCGTGTCACCAGTCGATGAAGGAAGCAAGGTGACCTGGCGCCAGGAGATCTATTACGGCTTCAGCCTGGTCGGTCGCTACCTGGGGCTCATCCAGGACGCGGTCGTCGGGCCGGAACACGAGCGCGGCCTCGAGCGCCTGAAGGAACTGGCCGAAAGTCTGCCGCGCGCCGATTTCGCCGACATCGAGATCGAGCAGATCGTCGTGGAGTCGGCAACGATTGCCTACCTCAGAACGACCAGCATTCCCGAGGCAACGGCCATTTCCGAAGCCATGGGAGAAGCATACTTTGCGATCTTGAGGTTCATCGACGATCACGGCCTGGTTGACGCCGGAGCCCCTATGTCGATCAGCCGCACGTTCTCAGGATCTGAACTGGTGTTCGACGCGGCGATCCCGGTGCGCGGCCTGACGTCGTCCACACCGCGCACCAGCGAAGCCGTGAAGATCGGTACGACCTATGCCGGACCCGTGATCCGCGTCCGGCACATCGGCCCCTACCGGACACTCGGGCGAACGCATGACAAGATCGCCGCCTACCTTGCGGCGCTCGGCATCGTGCGCAACGGCGATGCATGGGAGTCTTATATCAGTGACCCGACACGAACGGCCGAGTCCGACTTGCTGACCTACGTTTATTATCCCGTGAGACTCTGACGAGCCGTCTGTGGGAGAAAATTCCTAATTAGTATTGACGAGCACCGGGGTCGTGACTTGCCGATCTTCTACCTGCAACGGAATGGCGGTGTGTTTGTCCGCTGCGCCCTGCAGCATGTTGCGGTACAGATCGAGAATCCTTTGCGCGCACTGATCAGCCTCGTCGATCGACATCTTGCGGACTGACGCACAGATCGGTCCCTCGCCATTGAGTGGCTCGACCTGGGTCATCAGGTGGCTCAGCTCACCAAAAGATTCACGCAAATCGCCGGGCAGGTTGTCGTGTTCAATGTGGGCCAGGTTGTCTTCGAATGCTTTGATAAGTCTTTGTTTTATATGACCGTGTCCGGTCAGTACTGATACTGCGGAATAAAACTTTTTGACGTGGTTGGTCATTACCCTACCCAGCGTTGGTTTTTTAGCTTGGCCGCCATTTACCCCTTGCGGCATTCCGCGCACTCGAGTCGACCAGCTCCCCTGATCCGCGATGCGGAGTCGCGTTGCAATCCTTCGTGTTGTCTCTTATTTGCGACGTTGTTTTTATAGCAGATTGTTGGAACTGCACGCAAGAAAATCATTGCATGCAATCAAATTTTTGTTATTTCGATCTTCCACGATTCCTCTTCGAGTGACCGATTATCCGCATACAACGGATTCTTCTGGTCGACTCGCCATTCGGTCGCGAGCGTTTCCGACATCAGGTAATCCTGGTACTCACGCAACGCGGACTCGACGCCTTTCGATCCGGAAACGCCGAGCATGATCCTGTCGGATACTTCGAGTCCTGCCTGCTTGCGAGATTCCTGCACGGTGCGTATCAATTCACGCGCCAGCCCTTCTCGAATCAAATCCTCGTTGAGCGTCGTATCGAGTGCGGTCAAATACCCGGCGTCGGCACCACAGGCATATCCCTCGGCCGCTTCCGTCTCCACGATCAGGTCTTCCCCGGTCAGTTCCAGTTTCCCGGAAGGTATTGAAATTACTATGTTTTCTCCTCGTTCGACCTTGCCCGCGACCGCCGCCGGGTCCTGTTTTGCCAGTTCCTTTCGAATTGCCGGCAGCAGCTTGCCGTGCTCTTTGCCGAGTTTTGGCAAATTCGGTTTGATGCGATAACTGACCAGCCCTTCATCGCGGGCAATGAACTCGATCGATTTGACGTTCAGTTCCTCGAGCAATTGCTCTTTGTGATCTTCGAGCGCTTTCGTCGCAGCATCATCCGGTGTACGCACCAGCAGCCGCGAAAGCGGCTGCCGGGTACGCACGCCGGATTGGCCGCGCGCCGCCCTGGCGAGGCCGACGACTTTTTGTACGACGCCGATGTCGTGGAGCAGCGATTCGTCGTCATACGCGTCATTGACTTTAGGCCATGCGCTCATGTGAACGCTGAGTGGCGCACTCTGGTCCACCGTTCTCACCAGGTTCTGGTAGACGTGTTCGGCGAGAAACGGCGCGAAGGGCGCCATCAGTTTGCTGGCGACGCTCAGGCATTCATACAAGGTCAGGTAGGCCGAATGCTTGTCCTTTGGATCTGTCGACTTCCAGAAGCGTCTGCGGTTGCGGCGCACGTACCAGTTGCTGAGCTGGTCGACCAGCGACTCGATCGCTTCGCCGGCGGACTTCGCATCGTAGTCGTCGAGCGCTGCCGTACAGTCGCGGACGCTGCGGTTGAGGAGCGCCAGTGCCCAGCGGTCTATTTCCGGCCGCTCGGCCGGCGGCAGGTCGCTGGCGAGATCGACGTCGTCGAGTCGCGCGTATAGGACGAAAAACCCATATGTATTCCAGAACGTGTTGATAAAGGAGCTGGCAACGTCCTGCACGATCTCGACGGAAATGCGTTTCAGCGCCTCGGGCGACAGGCGGACCAGGAAATACCAGCGCAAGGCGTCCGCCCCGACCGCATCGAAAACGTCATAGGGATTGACGATATTGCCCACCGATTTCGACATTTTTTTGCCGTCTTTGTCGACGACCAGGTTCAGGCAGATACAGTTTTTGAATGCGACGCTGTCCGACACCAGTGTGGCGATCGCATGCAGGGTATAAAACCAGCCACGGGTCTGGTCGATCGCCTCGCAGATGTAATCGGCGGGGAAGCGTTGCTGGAACAGGTCCTCGTTCTCGAACGGGTAATGCCACTGCGCATAGGACATCGCCCCGGAATCGAACCAGCAGTCGATGACCTCGGGCACTCGTTTCCACGATTTGCCGTCTTTCTCGAAGGTCACCTCGTCCACTGCCGGCCTGTGCAGGTCGAGTTCGCTCAGATCCCGGCCGGACAATTGTTCGAGTTCGGCGACGGAACCGATCGCGAGATAGTTACCCTCGCCGTCTGTCCACACCGGCAACGGCGTGCCCCAGAACCGCTCGCGAGACAACGCCCAGTCGACGTTGTTTTCGAGCCAGTTGCCGAAGCGCCCGTCCCGGATCGTCTCCGGCACCCACTTGATGGTCCGGTTGAGTTCGACCATGCGCTCGCGGAACTGCGAGGTGCGAATGTACCACGCGTTTTTCGCGTAGTAGATAATCGGGTCGTTGGTGCGCCAGCCGAAAGGGTAGCTGTGGCGATAGGTCTCGGCGCGGAACAGCCGTCCCCGTTGCTTGAGGATCCGCGTCAGCGGTTTGTCGGCGTCCTTGAAGAACAGGCCCGCGACCGGTTCGATGTCGTCGTGAAAATGCCCGTCCTGGCCAACGGCGTGCACGACCGGCAAACCGTGCTCCTCGCCCAGCGCGAGATCGTCGACGCCATAGGGAGGCGCGACATGGACGATGCCGGTCCCGGCATCGGTGGTCACAAAGTCGGCCGGCAATACTCGGAACGCGTCGGCGTCGATCGCAAGCCAGGTAAAGAGTTGCTCATAGCGAATGCCGACCAGCTCGCTGCCCTTGACCGTGCGCAGGATTTCGTAATCCAGGTCACGCAGCACCTCGGCCCGTAACTCGTCGGCGAGGACCAGGGTCTCGTCGGCGGTTTTGACATACACGTAATCGACGTCCGGATGCACGGCCAGCAGCAGGTTGGCCGGCAATGTCCAGGGCGTCGTCGTCCACACCAGGAAATAGGTGTCGTCGGCATCGGCAAGCTTGAAGCGCACAGTGATCGAGGGGTCGTCGACATCCTGGTAATTGAGCGCCAGCTCGTGCGACGACAGGGTCGCGCCGATCCGCGGATCGTAGGGCACCACCTTGTAACCGCGATAGATCAGCCCCTTGTCCCAGATAGTCTTCAACAGGTACCAGACACTCTCTATATAAGAGTTGTCGAGGGTGTAATACGCCTCATCGAGATTGACCCAGAACGCCATGCGTTCGGTCATTTTTTCCCAGTCGCCGATATACCGCATGACCGATTCGCGGCAACGGCGGGTAAACTCCTCGATGCCGACTTTTTCCTCGATCTCCTTCTTGTCGAAGATACCGAGTTCCTTTTCGACCTCGTGCTCGACTGGCAGGCCGTGGGTGTCCCAGCCGGCTTTCCGGGGCACGTGGTAGCCCTGCATGGTCTTGTAGCGCGGATAAAGGTCCTTGAAGCTGCGCGCCAGTACGTGATGTATGCCGGGTTTGCCGTTGGCTGTCGGCGGGCCTTCATTCCAGGTATAGAGTGGCCCGTTTCTGGTCTGCTCGAGAGTTTTTTCGAAAACCTCGTGCTCACGCCAGAATGCCAGCATCTCCTGTTCGAGTGCCGGACCGTTATAGCGGCCTGAGACCTCCCTGAAACTCATTGATCGTTGTCCAAATAAAAACCCCGAACGCGTATCAAGCGTCCGGGGCGACTGAATCTTTCGCGGTACCACCCGGTTTCACAAGGGCAACACCCTTGCCTCAATGTGCCGGTTATCGGTGGCCAGCCGGCCGAGCCTACCGGGCGCTCGATGCGCCGTTCGGTCAGCGACTCCGGGGTGATATTCGGCGGCCTTCGTTACGGGGCTTGCACCGTCCCCCGTTCGCTGCGAACGAATCGCTCCGCCTGTTTGTCCCCATCAGCGTCTGGAAGCAGAAGCTATCTGCGCCCGCCGCAAATTACAAGTAGGGTCAGAGCCGGCTCTGACCCTTTGCTATGCTTGGCGCTTTGCCGAACCAGGGTCAGAGCCGGCTCTGACCCCACGCTGCGATGACAGACACATTCCCCGAACCGCGACTGATCGACACCGGCGGGGTCCGGCTTGCCGTGCACGAAGCCGGCGACGGGCCGCCGGTGATCCTGATTCACGGATTTCCCGAGCTCGCCTATTCCTGGCGACACCAGTTGCCAGCGCTTGCCAGGGCCGGATATCGGGCCATTGCGCCGGACATGCGCGGCTACGGCGGCAGCGACAAACCCCTGGCCGTGACGGATTATGCAATCCAACACCTGATCGGAGACGTGAAGGGGTTGATGGAAGCGCTGTCGATCGAAAAAGCGGTCATCATCGGCCACGACTGGGGCGCCATCGTCACCTGGCAAATGGCACTTCTGGAACCGCATAGAATGGCCGGTCTGATCTGTCTCAACATACCGCACCTTCCGCGTCCGCCGATCAACCCGATCACCTACATGCGATGGAAACTCGGCAAGGACTTTTACATCGTCAATTTTCAAAAATCCGACGAGGCGGATCGAAAATTTGCTGAAAACCCACGTCGGTTTATCGACACCCTGATGCGGCGTCGGCAATTTCACAAATCCCGAGACGGGAAGCGCAGCAAGCGACGCCCACTGAGCCTGCTCGACATGCTCGAGCGTGACGATCCGGCAGGGGAACCACTGCTCAGCGAGTCGGAACTCGACGTTTACGCGCAGGCGTTTACCGCCGGCGGCTTCAGCGGGCCCATCAACTGGTACCGCAACATGGCCGCGAACTGGAAGAGCACCAGGAGAGTAAACCAGACTGTGCGCGTTCCCGCCTTGTTTATCGGCGCCGACGGCGAGATCGTCATTTCACGCAAACAGATCGAGGCCATGAAACCGTTCGTCGAGGATCTGGAGATCCGCATGATCGAGGATTGCGGGCACTGGTCGCAGCAGGAGCGGCCCGCCGAGGTGAATGACATCATGCTGGAGTGGCTTGCGCGGCGCTATGCCCTCTGAGACCATCGGCCGCGTGTCCGCGCTGCGAGCAAGCAACAAGAACAACAAGAATGCCGGCGTTTTCGGGTACCTGGCCAGTCTCGCCTGGCTCGTCGCAAGCACTGCCCTCGCCGCTGAGCCGCCGATCTTCGGTTTCGGCCGGCCGGCGACGGCGGAAGAAATCGCGGCGCTGGATATCGACATCAAGCCCGACGGCAAGGCGCTGCCGCCCGGCAGCGGTTCCGTCGCCGAGGGCGAGTCACTGTATAACGCGCATTGCAAGGTCTGCCACGGCGAAAAAGGCGCGGGCGGGCCGAATGACCGGCTGGTGGTCGAATCGCCCGATGAAGCGTTTCCGGACGCGGCGGACGCCGACGCCTGGCAGCGGCGGACGATCGGTAACTACTGGCCGTATGCAACCACCCTGTTCGATTACATCCGTCGCAGCATGCCCATGAACCTGCCCGGCTCCCTCGAAACCGAGGAGGTGTATGCGCTGACCGCTTACCTGTTACACCTGAACCACATCATCGACGCGGATGCAGTGATGGATGCGAACAGCCTGCCGAAAGTCAGGATGCCGGCGTACGGTCGTTTCGTGCCCGACGACCGGCTTGATCACCGGGAAGTGCACTGATGAACGAAAAGAAACAGGGCAACGTTACACGGCGCGCGGCGTTGGCGGGTATGGCCGGGGCAGCAGGCACGGTGCTTGCACGCACCACTGCCGGGCAGGATCTGCAGGTATCCGGCGCCAGCCGACCGGTTGCCCCCGACGATCCCACCAGGGTCCTCGGCAGCCGCTGGTCGACGGAACTCGGCAAGCGCTCGCCCTACGAGCAACTCAAACGAGTACCGTCGCGAGCGCTTACCTCGTCCGAAACCCCCTTGCAGGATCTTCACGGCACGATCACCCCTGCAGACCTGCACTTCGAACGCCACCATGCCGGCGTACCGTTCATCGATCCGGAAAAACACCGGCTCGTCATTCACGGCATGGTCGAACGGCCGATGTCGCTCAGCGTCAGCGACTTGAAGCGCTTCCCGGCCGTCAGCCGCATTTGCTTCCTGGAGTGCTCCGGGAACCTGTATCACGACGCTCCGGAGGATACGACGGCACAGCTGATCGCCGGCATGACCAGCCAGAGCGAGTGGACCGGTGTCACATTGTCGACGCTGATGCGCGAAGTCGGGGTGAAGCCGGAATCGAGCTGGTTTCTCGCCGAGGGGGCAGACGCCGCGGTACTGACGCGCAGCATTCCGAAGTCGCTGTGGGACGAGGCCATGATCGTTTATGCGCAAAACGGCGAGGCGGTGCGACCGGAAAACGGTTATCCGATCAGGCTGCTGAATCCCGGCTGTGAAGGTAACAGCTCGGTGAAATGGCTGCGGCGGCTCGAATTTTCGGACAGTCCGTTCATGACGCGTGAGGAAACCGCGAAATACACGGAACCGGTCCGCGGTGGCGTCAGCCGACAGTTCAGTTTCGTCATGGATGCGCGTTCGATTATTACCTATCCGAGTTACCCGGACACCGTCGAAAAAGGCTGGATCGAAATCCAGGGCATCGCCTGGAGCGGTCGCGGTCGCATCAGTGCCGTCGATGTCAGCACCGACGACGGGCGCTCCTGGCAGCGGGCGGTCTTACAGCAACCGGTACTGGCCAAAGCGCACGTGCGCTTCCGGCACCTGTTCGAGTGGACCGGTAAGGAGACCGTGATCATGAGTCGCGCTATCGACGAATCCGGCTACGTACAGCCATCGCGGGCCGAGTGGATCGCAGCCCGCGGCCCGGGTTCCGGGCCCTACCATCGCAATCCGATCACCGGCTGGCGCCTCAAATCCGGTGGCGATGTCGTTTACCGCGTCGAAGACTGGGCTTAGGTTCTAATGAACGACTTCCGAGATCGGCATGTCGCTTTCGTTGCCGAACATCGCGCGATCGAAAATCTTGATCAGGTTCTCGGTGCTCTGAGCGCCAACCGCGAACAGCCGCTTGTTGACCAGGAAGTCCGGCACCCCGGTGACACCGCTCTGCCGAACATGCTCCTCCCGTGACAGCACAATGCGCCGGGAATCGTCGTTATCCAGGGCATTGTTGACGTCGTTCCTCGACAGACCACTGTTGCCGCCGATTTCGATCAGCACGTCGCGGTCGGCAATGTCCAGACCGTTTTCGAAAAATCCGCGCAAGATGCTTTCAGCGAGATTGGAGGCACTGACGTCCTCGGCCTGACCCAGCTGCATCAGGCGGTGCGCGTCCAGGGTGCTCGGCACGCGTTGTACCTTGTCGAAATTGAATTCGATGCCCTCGGCTTTGCCGAGTTTTTTCAGTTCGTCCATCGCCGGCTGCAACGCGGCCAGGTTGCCGAACTTCTTCTCGAGGTATTCGTCCAGCGGCATGCCGGCCGCCGGCATGTCGGGATTGATCTGGAACGGATACCACGTCACCTCGCTCGGCCCGCGGACCGCTTCAAGGGCCTCGTCCAGGCGCCGCTTGCCGAGGTAACACCACGGGCAAATCAGGTCGGCGATGACGTCGACCTGCAGGGTCGCGGGCGATGCCGCGCGGCCTGCGTCCAGTATGTTTGTCAATTCGCTGCTGATCATGGTCGCCAAATGATTGGGTTTGCCAGCTTGATATCAAGTGTAACGGCTGAAAGCTGAACCCACGCTTACTTTATTGGAGTCCCGTTATCGGCCAAAGTTTTCGGAAGATCGTGCTTTTTTCGGCGATTTTCGGCACATTTACCGCCAGAATACCGACAGTTCTCGCTTGTGGGCTTCGCCCGCCGTGCTACCGCCGAAGCGGACGCTTCGGCGGGCATCATCGCGATCGCGGCGTGCTAGAAGGAATAGCCGAGTGAGGTCGTCACGCCATAGTCCTCCTTGACCGATCCTTCCGGTGGGTCACTCAAATACCGGTAATAGACCGACAGGTCGAGAAACAGATCATCGATAAACTCGCGCCGCAAGGTCAGATTCGAATCGGAACGAAACGAGCTCAGGTCGTCGAGGCGAGGATAATAGTTGCTGGAAAGCGAAACATGGCTCGATGGATCGAGCCGTCGGAGCAGGTATTTCACCTCGATTTTTCCCTCGAGGTTGGTCGTATTCGGTTCCGGCCCGACAAAGGATTCCCGGGTACCCACGAGGCCGGCGAGTATCGACAACTGGTTGGTGTTGTTCTGCACAACGTACTTACCCAGGCCGACACCGGCCGACAGCCGCTGGTCGATGCCCTGGGCATCGTTTTTTTCCGTGCTGCCGAACCAGTCGACATACCAGCGATTGGGTCGGAAACGCTGGTAACTCAAGCCGATGACGCGATTCTCGGTCGTCGGCGCCTGCGACTGGTTGGTCACCGAGTTGCTCACGTCGACACCAAGAAGGTATCTGCGGGTACGGTAACGAACACTCGCATTCAGGTAACTGCTTGTGACATCACTCGCTTTGTCCGTATCGAAACCGAAACTGACCGATCCTTCCATCCGCTGCCAGATTTTTTCATCGGTTTCGATCGGCGTGATGCGCACGATGTCCATCATGTCGAGTTCCTGTACGTTGATGTCACGAGCCACTGCAATCTTTCCATCACCGCTGGCGGGCACCAGGTTTCCGAAGTAGCGGGTGCCCGTCGTCACTTCAATCTGCAGATCCTGATCGCTTGTCAGGGACAGGACTTCTTCCCATTCGATGCTGACCGTGCCCATGGAATCGGTGCTGTAGCGCAGCTCGCCGAAATCGAGCGACTTGACCTCGCCGGTCACGGCATCGCCGTTTTCCAGCACCACGATGTCGGTCTTGGCAGCGTAGGATGCCGGCGAAGCGCTCGTAAGGAGACAGAATGCGGCCAGGATCGCCCGCGTATTTTGCAATTTGATCATTTTCCAAACCTGGTGTAGCCCAAGGATGTCGTTATCGAACGACGGCAATTTTACGAACAAAAATCAGCAATTACGAAGTCAGCGCCGGCCCGTGCAATATTCTTCGGGGTGCGACGGTCTGTTAAACTAAGTCTAAACGACCGGAGACGACATGCTTATTCGAAGGCCCGCGGACATTCGACCGTCGGAGATAACCAGCAAGGAGACCTACCTGAGCCGGCGTACCTTCATGCAAGGCGCGGCATCAGCGGGCGGTTCGATCGTTGCCACCAGCGCAGCTGGTGCGATCATACCTGAAGAAAGGCGAGCCCGACTGGAAGGTGTGGTAAACAGCGAGTTCAGCACCGACGAGACGCCGAATAGCTACGCCGACATCACCACCTATAACAACTATTACGAGTTCGGTGTCAACAAAAGCGATCCGTTTCGCAACTCGCAGGAATTCGAGCCGCGCCCGTGGTCCATTACCGTTTCCGGGCAGGCGGAAAGGACCGGTACCTTTGAATTCGAAGACATCGTAAAGCCGCACCAGCTCGAAGAGCGTATCTATCGATTGCGCTGCGTCGAGGCCTGGTCCATGGTGATTCCGTGGGTCGGCATATCGCTTGCCGACGTCATCAAGCAGTTTTCCCCCCTGTCCTCGGCCAAGTACGTCGTCTTCAAGACCCTGTACGCTCCCTCGCAAATGCCGGGACAGCGTTCCCGCGTGTTGCGCTGGCCCTATGTCGAGGGCTTGCGCATGGACGAGGCGATGAATCCGCTGTCGATCCTGGCGGTCGGTTTGTACGGTGAAGTACTGCCGAACCAGAACGGCGCACCGATTCGCCTCGTCGTGCCCTGGAAGTATGGCTTCAAAAGCATCAAGGGCATCGTCAGCATCGAATTTTCCGAAAAACGGCCGCGGACCAGCTGGGAACTGGCGGCACCGCACGAGTACGGTTTTTATGCCAACGTCAATCCCGACGTCGACCACCCGCGCTGGAGCCAGGCGCGCGAGCGGCGCATCGGTTCAGGGAGCGGCGGGTTGCAAAGCCTTTTCAATGCGCAAAAGCAACCCACAATCATGTTCAACGGCTATGGCGAACACGTCGCACACCTGTACGACGGCATGAATCTTCGCAAGAATTTCTGAGTTGCGATGACGACCACGCAGCAGATCCGCTTCCTGTGGAAGCCGTTGCTGTTCGTCACCTGCCTGATTCCGCTGGCGCTCGTCGTTGGTGACCTGTTCAGCCTGACGGGCTCTCTCGGTGCAAACCCCATAGAAGAAATTCAGGATCGCTTCGGTCGCTGGGGATTGCGCTTCATCCTCATCACCCTGACGGTCACGCCGCTGCGCCGCTGGAGCGGCTGGAACTGGCTCATCCGGTTTCGTCGCATGCTGGGTCTGTTTGCGTTCTTCTACGTACTGATGCACTTCCTGACCTGGCTGGTTCTCGACCAGGGGCTACTGCTGTCGGCTATCTACGAGGACATATTCGAGCGCCCGTTCATCACCATCGGCTTCGCAGCGCTGGTGATACTGAGCGCGCTGGCGGTAACCTCGACCAACGGCATGCGCAGGCGTATGGGCAAGCGTTGGCAGAAACTGCACTACGGTATCTACATCGCGGGCGTTCTCGGTGTCTGGCATTACTGGTGGCAGGTCAAGCTCGACGCGAGTGATCCGGCCGTTTACGCGGCCTTGCTCGCTGTGCTGCTCGGCTACCGGCTGATCAGCCAAAGGCGTAAAGTAGCGGCGCAGAAACGCGGGAAAAACTATGGCGATCGCAGCCTGGAAACGACTTGAAAAAACGCCCGGCTACCAGAAGAAGAAACGCTTCTTCAAGCGCCTGATCGGCAAAGAACTGCGGCTCAAAAAAGACATCGAGGTGCCCATCGTCAAGGACGGTGGCTGGTGGTATGCGCCGGGGCATCTCGGTGCCGATAGCATCGTCTACTCGCTCGGCGTCGGCGACGAAATCGATTTCGACCTGGCCATCATCGACAAATTCGGCGTCGAGGTGCACGCGTTCGACCCGACCCCGTCATCCGTCGACATGCTCGGGGACAGGCAATTGCCCGCCGGTTTTTCATTTCACCCATGGGCAATCACCGCCAGCGATGGCAGCCTCAGGTTTTATCCTCGACTCAGGAAGGACGGCAGCAAGTCCGAGGTCATGTACACGATGGTGGCGGAGAAGGAAACCGTCAATGACGCGATCGAGGTGCCGGCCTACAGCCTGAATACGATTTGCGAAAAGTTGGGTCACGGCAAGATAGACCTGATGAAGATGGACATCGAAGGCGCCGAATACGAAGTGCTCGAAGGCCTGCTCACCTCCAGGATCAAACCGACTCAGCTACTGGTCGAATTTCATCACCGTTTCCCCGGCATCGGCCTGCCCAGGACCATGGATCTCATCGATCGCCTGCGCGATGACGGGTACAGAATCTTCGCCATCTCCGAAGCAGGGCGCGAGGTATCTTTCCTGCGCCAGTAGGTCCTGGCGTGCTGCCAATGGCCGATCGAGGCAAGCCCCGCCGATAGGAGTGCCGCTGCCCGGACTCCCGTCAGTCCGGGTCGGGCCGGACGACCACCGTGTCGGCAATAGGAATGATCTCGGATACCGGAAGGTCCGCGGCCGCGGCGTGTTCCCGGATCTTTTCCTCGCTGCTGGCCTGGTAGATGCATACGGTTCCGAGCGCACCACTGTTTTCGCCGAGCACATACGAACGAATCCAGCGAATGTCGTCCGGCATGTTGTCGCCTGCCTCAGTCGAACGGGCGGCGGCTTTTTCCAGGGTCGGGCCGTCGGCAAAGCCATCGCGGCGCAAGATCGCATAAAGATTCATATTGATCCCCAAAAGTTTATTGTTGTAGCGGGCAGTTTAAGCGTCGAAAGCAACGGCAGCAAAAGAAATCTGCTCGTCAATAAAAAAGCCCCGCAATTGCGGGGCTTTCATTGGTTTAGCCCGGGTGGCCGAATTACATCATGCCGCCCATGCCGCCGCCCATGCCACTCATGTCGGGCATCGGCGTTTCTTCCTTCGGCGCTTCGGCAACCATGGCTTCGGTCGTCAGCAACAGGCCGGAGACCGAGGCAGCGTTCTGCAATGCAAATCGCGTTACCTTGGTTGGATCAAGTATACCCATCTTGATCATGTCGCCGTATTCGCCGGTTGCGGCGTTGTAGCCATAATTACCCTTGCCTTCGGCAACGGCGTTCAGCACTACACTCGGGTCGCCACCGGCATTCTTGACGATCTGCCGCAGCGGCTCTTCGACGGCGCGGTACAGGATCTTGATGCCCACGTTCTGGTCGTCGTTGTCGCCCTGCACATCGCCAAGACTCTGTACTGCACGGATGAATGCGACGCCACCGCCGGGGACAACGCCCTCTTCGACGGCCGCACGTGTCGCGTGCAGTGCGTCCTCGACGCGAGCCTTCTTTTCCTTCATTTCGACTTCGGTTGCGGCACCAACCTTGATGACCGCGACACCGCCGGAGAGTTTTGCAACCCGCTCCTGCAGTTTTTCCTTGTCGTAATCGGAACTCGACTCTTCGATCTCCTTGTTGATCTGCTCGACGCGACCTTTGATGTCTTCGGCACGCCCGGCGCCGTCGATAATGGTCGTGTTCTCCTTGGTGATCTGGACTTTCTTCGCTTCGCCGAGATCGTCGATGGTCGCTTTCTCCAGCGACAGGCCGACTTCCTCGGAGATCACCTGACCGCCGGTCAGGATCGCGATGTCCTGCAACATGGCCTTGCGGCGATCGCCGAAACCGGGCGCCTTGACGGCGGCAACCTTGACGATGCCACGGATGTTGTTGACGACCAGTGTCGCAAGCGCCTCGCCCTCGACGTCCTCTGCAATCACCAGCAGCGGACGGCTCGCTTTGGCCACGCCTTCGAGCACCGGCAGCATGTCGCGAATGTTAGAGATCTTCTTGTCGTACAACAGGATGACCGGGTTATCGAGCTCGACGCTCTGGCTCTGCTGGTCGTTGATGAAGTACGGCGAGAGATAGCCGCGGTCGAACTGCATGCCTTCCACGACGTCGAGCTCATTGGCGAGGCCAGAGCCCTCTTCCACCGTAATGACACCTTCCTTACCGACCTTCTGCATCGCCTCGGAGATGATTTCACCGACCGCGGTGTCAGCGTTCGCCGAAATACTGCCGACCTGGGCGATGGCCTTGTCGTCCTCGCACGGCTTGGACAGCTTTTCGAGCTCGGAAACGATAGCAGTGGTCGCTTTGTCGATGCCGCGTTTCAGATCCATGGGGTTCATGCCGGCGGCTACCGACTTCAGGCCTTCTCGCAATACGGCCTGCGCCAACACGGTTGCCGTGGTGGTGCCGTCACCGGCGACGTCAGAGGTCTGGGAAGCGACTTCCTTGACCATCTGTGCGCCCATGTTTTCGAACTTATCTTCCAGCTCGATTTCCTTGGCAACGGACACACCGTCCTTGGTGACGGTCGGCGCGCCAAAGCTTTTGTCGAGCACTACATTGCGACCTTTGGGACCCAGGGTCACCCGTACCGCATTCGCCAGGACGTTCACACCTGCGAACATCTTCTGACGAGCGTCGTCGCTAAATCGAACTTCTTTTGCAGCCATTTAAATTTCCTCTTTCTGAATTCTGTAAAGCCTTGAAAGTGAAATCCGGCAATCAGGCCTCGATGACGGCCATGATGTCGTCTTCCTTCATTACCAGGAGCTCTTCGCCGTCAACCTTGACTTCGGTGCCGCTGTACTTGCCGAACAGCACCTTGTCGCCGGCCTTCAGATCCAGCGGGCGAATCTCGCCGTTTTCCAGGATCTTGCCGTTGCCGACAGCAATGATTTCACCTTTGATGGGTTTTTCGGTCGCAGCGTCCGGAATCACGATTCCACCCGGCGAGGTGCGCTCCTCTTCCATACGCTTTACGATGACTCGGTCATGAAGCGGACGAATCTTCATCGTTTAGTTCTCCTATAAAACTTTGATATTTAACCGGTTATCGCGGTTTTCCAGACCGGTGCCTGTTAGCACTCGGCGTCAGGGAGTGCTAATAATAGGCATCGCGAAACAAATTTCAAGCGCTCCCGGCCCGTCTCGAATTGCGCGCTGTATCCATGACAGCAGCCGGCACCGCCGGTATGCTGCCTGTCGACACGGGGCCGGCCGACGGACCGCTGGCCTGGAGGTTTTGTTGACATAATGGGTAACAAAACCGGCCCCTGAACGGTCACATTGGTACGCAATCACCGGCACCCTGATGAGACGAACAACCCGCTTCACAACCCTGGTCGCGCTGCTCGCGGTGGTCCTGTCGCCGCTGGCCAGCCGGGCGCAGGACGATGAGATTCTGCGTCCGCAGGAAGCGTACCGCTACGCCGTGGCGGATACCGGCGAAAGCATTGAAATCGACTGGCTGGTCGAAGACGGCTACTACCTGTATCGCGCCAAGATGTCCTATGCCAGCGGCTCGGATGCGGTGGTATTTGGCGACTACGAGCTGCCTGCCGGCCTGCATCACGAGGACGAGTTTTTCGGCGTACAGCAGATTTACCGTGACCGCTTCTTCGTCAGCATTCCCTACACGATCGTCGGCGAGCCGCCGGCGACCGTCGACCTGATTATCAAATCACAGGGCTGCGCCGACATCGGGCTTTGTTATCCGCCGCAGACCTGGACCGAAACCGTCGAGCTCACGGCCGCCCGGACCGATGCCAGCAAACTCGCGCTGGACCCGCGCCCCACGGGTGCAACGCTGTTCGGAGCCAATGACGAATTCCTGCCGGTTGACGAAGCGTTCCAGCCGGTCCTGACGGTGCTGGACAGCAATACCGTTGAAGTCGCATTCCGGATTGCCGATGGCTATTACCTTTACAAGGACAAGATTTCCGCAACGACGGCTTCCGACAAGGCCAGGCTCGGCAGCCTCGATCTGCCTCGCGGCGAGTTAAAGACCGACCAGTACTTCGGCGAACAGGAAGTCTATTTCGGCGATACCTTCGCCCGTCTGCCGCTGGTGCGAGCGACGCCGGAGGCGTTTGCGCTCGATCTCGAACTCAAGTTTCAGGGCTGCGCCGACGGCGGTATCTGCTACCCGCCGGTCAGCCGCGTCCTGAGCATCGACCTGCCGGTCGCGACGGCGTCGTCGGCGCAGGCGGCGGTTGCGTCCACGGATGCTGCGCCGGTATCGGAGCAAGCGCGGCTTGCAGGAGTCATCACCAATTCCGGTCTCGGGCTGGTCATTGCGACCTTCTTCGGGCTCGGACTGCTGCTGACCTTCACGCCCTGTGTGCTGCCGATGGTGCCGATCGTTTCCGGCATCATCGCCGGCGAAGGGCAGAACGTCAGCACCTCGCGCGGTTTCTTCCTTGCGCTCTCCTATGTCATGGGAATGGCGCTCGTCTACACGGCGGCAGGCGTCGCCGCGGCCGCCGCCGGTCTGCAGTTGCAGGCGATCTTCAACCAACCCTGGGTGCTGATCCTGTTTTCCGGGCTGTTTGTCGTTCTGGCCCTGGCAATGTTCGGTCTCTTTGACTTGCAGATGCCGTCTTTCATCCAGTCGCGGGTGGCCGCAATCAGCGGCGGTCAGAGGAGCGGCACGACCATCGGCGCCTTCGTCATGGGCGCATTGTCGTCGCTGATCGTGACCGCGTGCGTCGCGCCGGCGCTGGTCGCGACCCTGACCGTCATGGCGCAGACCGGCGACATGCTGCGCGGCGGCACGGCACTGTTTGCCATGAGCCTCGGCATGGGAGCGCCGTTGTTGCTGGTCGGTGCCGCACACGGCAAGTATCTGCCGAAAGCGGGTCCCTGGATGGTCGCGGTAAAAAACGCGTTCGGCTTCATGATGCTCGGGCTCGGCATCTGGATGCTGTCGCGAATCCTGCCCGGCGAGGTCACACTGGCGCTCTGGGGCGTGCTCATCTTCATGGCCGGCGTTTATCTCGGCGGTCTCACGACTTTGACCACCGATTCGCTCGGCGTGCACAAGCTCGGCAAGGGTTTCGGCCTGCTGGCCATCATTTACGGCGCTGTACTATTGCTCGGCTCGCTGACCGGCAGCGTGAGCCTGCTGCGTCCGCTCGAAGGTATCAACCTTGCAGGCCAGGGCGGCGCAGTGCCGACCCGGCACCTCGTTTTTCGGCGCATCAAGACCGTTGACGATCTGGACGCCGAGATCGCGCTGGCCGCAAGCCAGGGCAAGCCGGCGATGCTCGACTTCTATGCCGACTGGTGCGTTTCCTGTATCGAGATGGAGGAATACACCTTTAGCGACGCCGAGGTACAGGCTTCATTGTCGAACACGGTGCTGTTACAGGCCGACGTGACGGCGAACGACGACCAGGACCAGGCGCTGCTGCAGCGTTTCGGCGTATTCGGACCACCGACGATCATTTTCTTTGGCGCAGACGGCAGGCAACGTCACGGCTTCGAGGTGGTCGGATACATGAAGGCAAGTGAGTTCGCGCAACATGTCAGGATGGCAACCGGAAGTAA
>JAWWCT010000033.1:0-35267 GCA_033720315.1 Woeseiaceae bacterium
CGGCTCGTCCTGATACGCGGGGTTGTCGCGCAGAATACTCGCCAGCGAGGTGACGGTATCGATGCCGACGCCGTTGCATTGCGAACTCGCTACCGTCGCATACAGCTCGAACAGCATGACGGCGGAGGTGAAGGAAAACGCGGCATTCGGCAGTTCGTTACTTAAGGTTGCGACCAGTTCGGAGTGATCGGCAGCCGGTGCTGCCTTGCATAAAAGATTAAGTTGCACGATACGCATGTAGGCGTGTTCGGGATTGGCGTCCGCGAAGGCATCGATCGTGGCGACCGCGTTGAGCGGGCCTTCCTCCAGCAACTGGAAGTTTGCCATCCTGGATACCGCTCGCTGCGAGTTCGGATACAGCGCGGCCCAGTAGCGTGCTGCCATGGATGGCTGTCCCGAGAGCGACGCGAATCCGTACAGCGACCAGGAATTGACGAACCAGACACCCGCAAGCAAGACCATTGCCAGCCGGCGATAACGGCCGGTATGCAGGTAAGCGATGCTGGTGATCGCGAACACGGGGCCGATCATGGGCACGTAATTGCGGTGTTCGAAATAAATGTCCAGGGGTATCACCGTCGATTCGATGAGATGACCGGCCAGGAACCACAGAACGCCGAGCGCGATCAGTGGATAGCGGCGGCGCCAGCGAATCGACGCAGCCAGCAGGGCGCACCAGGCGATAACGGCAAGCAGTGTCGGTGCATGCAGCAAGGTTCGGCTCATCGCCGGCGGCTCCTGGTAAATGCCGATCCGGCTGGGCACACCCGTGACCGCCTTGGCGAGATAGAGCCACAGCACCCGCGCCTCCGTCATGAGCCGCTCCCACACCGTGAAACCACGTCGCGCCATGACCCCGTCGCTCCAGTCGAGCCACGTCGCGAGGTACACCAGCAACACCAGCAAGGGAAAGCCCAGGAATATGGACTGCCAAACTCGCCAGTCGCGCGCCGGCAGCTTGTCGGCGAGCGGGAGCACGGTCGCCTCGAGCACCAGCACCAATACCGGCAGCAGTATTCCGGATTCCTTGCACAGGGTTGCCAGGGCCGTAAACAGCACCAGCACCGCGCTCATCGAGGTCAATGCCAGGCGGGCGTTGACGTGCAGTTTCGCGCGGGCGAACAGGTAACCGTTCAGGCCCAACAGCATGAACAATGCACTCAGGGTCGTCATGCGCTGCACGACGAACAGCGACGCGGTGGCGAGCAATGGCATGAACAGCCACAGACTTGCGGCTATGGCAGCGATGATTGACGCGTCGTTGCGGGCGATCGACTGCTGCCGCGCCAGCTGGAACAGGAAACTTGCCAGCAACAGGCCGTTACAAAGATGAATGAGGATATTGACCAGCAGGAACGGCGACGCACCGTCCTCGAAATTCTGCGCCTGCAATGCAAAACTCGCCAGTGCGAGCGGCCGGCCGGTCGGTCCGGCTGAACCGGAAAAAATGAATTCGAAAGCGGCTGCTGCATCGTCAATCGCGGCGAGTCCGCGGAGATTGAAGTAATCATCGAACTGAAACGCGCCGCTGAGCGCAGGCTGGTAACAGAACCACGCAAATAGCAGCGCAGCAGCAAATCCGACCAGTACCAGCCGTTCGTCGTCGGCCGGCCTGGATCGCGATTGTAATTGCCCGGCGAGCATCGCTCAGTCCCCGTTCTGCACCGCGGGCAGGTGCTTTGCCGTAAGTTGCCAGGCGCTCGCATCGAGTGTGCTGCCGGTGACCCGGTACTCGAGTATCGGGTACAGGTAACCTTCTGCATCCGGGTTCTTGCCGTAGTTATAAATCAGGTGCCGACGCTCGCGTGCCGACTCGTTGCCGAGCGAGAAAACGGGTGTGCCACTGAACTCGGCGTCGAGCCCGATCAGCTCACTGATCGTCGCCGGCAGGTCGATCACCGACGTCTGGGCATTGGAGACCTCGAGGCCACCCGACGCCCCGGGCGGCTTGATGGCCATGAGCGGCGTGGCCATACCGACCCACAAAGGTTCGACCCCGGGCGGCTTGGCGTCCTCGTTGGCGAGTTCGCGCACCGGCACCCAGGCCCCGTGATCGCCCATGAGCACGATCAGGCTGTCCTCGTAGATGCCGAGTTCCTTCATTCGGCGCAACACCTTGACCACCCATTTCAGACCGCAGGTTGCCTGCAGCGTGACGTTCGCCCGATTGGTGCCGCGCAGGCCGTCGAACTGGCAGTTTTCGTTACCGACCGTCGGCCTGTGGCTCAGCATGACGTGCAGCAGCTTGTACACGGGCACGTTCCGGTCGACGGTCATTGTTTCCGCCAGGTTATCGAGAAACAGCAAGTCTGCGAAGTACTGGACGGCCGCATTGACCCTGGTTTCGGCGATTGGCTGCAGGTACCAGAGGCCATCGCGATAGGCGAGGTTTTTTGCAAAATGCGGCAGCACGCGAAACAGCGACAGGTCGATGACCTTGGCGAGGTCATTGCGCACATAGAATTCCTCGGTCGCATTCTCTTGACCTGTGATGGCGTAAGCGTGCGTATGTTTTCCCTGACCATAGATATGCTTCAACGGGATAGTTGCGGCAATGTCCACCTCGTAGCCGGCATCGAATGCGGAATTCATGATCGTCTTGCCACCGAGTACATCGGCGACGAAGTTATCCATGGGCACTTCGTTGCGGTACAGGCGACTGCTGAGAAACGCGGGAATTGAGACTTGCGTATACGGAAACGCGCCCAGGTTGTCACGAAACAACGTAAAACCCTTAAGCTGCTCTTTCAGTTCCGCGTTTGCCGGGTCTTCTATGATGTCGCTGAAGATGTCGGACTGGAAGCCGTCCATCACGATGTGTACGACGTTTTGTCCACGGGAGAATCGAGGAATGGCCGCACCCGACATCCCGTCCAGCTCGATCTTCGATGTCGCCTGCAATAATTCCGCCTGGCTCACAAGCATTGTGGCCGCGGCAATGAACTGAATGGCGAACGTTCCCATCGCAGCGATGACCATACCCTTGCCGAACCGCTCGTACGCTGCCAGTGCCACACCCAGCACCAGGCACCAGATGGCGATGTCCAGCACGCCGCGCCACGCTCCGGAACCCCAGTCGATCGACCGGCCGTCCAGAACGCCGTAGTCCCAAACGAGAATGTTGCCTTGCAACCAGACGAGGATCGCCAGGGCGGCAAGGACGGCCAGGTAGCGATGCCAGGACGCGCCAGTCAAAAACGCGCCCGGTAAGGCGAGCGCAGCGACCGCAGCTGTTACCCAGGGCACAACAGCGATCAGCAGGTCGGCGAACGAGGCGGCAAATTCAACGCTGTTGCCGCCGTATACGGCGAGCGGCAACAGCACGCAGATCGACAGCACCGGAATCGCCCCGACCAGGGCTGCTTTCAGTATTCGTTGCAAGCGTGTATCAGTCATGAGCTATCAATCCTGTTCACTGCGATCGTATATATAAAGAGTGCGTCCGCTTGACGAGACGGAATGCGAATCTACGATACGGCCGCGTGCAGCCAGCAGCGCCTCGAAGTTCTCGCGTGTGTAGTCGTCGAAAAGGTCCTGTCGCAACAACAACAGCTGCTGCACCATCGGGTCCGCCTTGGGCACGAATTCGATGATGCCGCGCGGCGCCATGGCGGTAATCCAGTCCAGGACGCCGTCGAGCGGAACGTTGCGGCTGATTGCCAGGTGATGCACCAGCGCAAGCGCCAGAACGGCGTCGCCCTTTGCCCGCCGTGACAGGCCCTGGCGTTCGGCCTGCTGCCAGCCCTGCTCCGGACTCGGGTTGACGGCATCCAGGTGCAACGGCAGGAAATTCAGCGCCTCACGCCGCGCCCGCTCGAACGCCCGGTCGAGCGCGCCGTGATCGAAGTCGAAACCGATCACGCGATCGGCACCGGACGTCAATGCCAGCGCCGAGTAGTCGCCCGTATTGCAGCCGAGATCGAAGAGCAGTTGCGGGCGGTAGCCTTGCGTAAATTGCGTAACGCATTGCCGCTTTTTCGCATCTTCCTCGTCCGAGTAACTGTTGTCCTGCGCATAGTCCTGCCATTCGGACCTGCTATCGGCTTTCGGCTGCATGCGCGAGATCCAGCGGCGCAGGCCGCGAAGCATCTGCTCGAATCCGATTTTCGGCAGCTGCCGGGTTTTGCTCGTCTCGAGCGCCCGGTCCGTGCTCGACGCAGCCTGCTGCAAGCGCGCCTGCACGAACACGTTGGTCAGCGTGTTCCACGACAGCCGTGTGTGCCACGGCAGGATGCGACTCAATTCCTGTGCACTGATGCCTTCGAGCGAGCCCCGATACCAGGCATTGTGCGGAACGCCGAGTAGGGAGCGCAACAGCAGCGGGTTGACGAATTGCTCGCAAAACTGCCGGTGGCCGTACCAGAACTCGCCCTCTCGGTAGCGCCGAAACGACAAGCTGTCGATGAATATCGGTTTCGCGCCGTTGAATTGCACGTTGTAGGCGCTGGCGTCGGTCAGCGCGACGCCTTTGCCCAGCGCCCGCAGTTGCAGGTCGAGGTGAAACAACGCCGCCGCCTTGAGCGCTGCAAATGACCACTCGTAAGGATAGGAGACGAACGCCAGTCGCGGGTGTTCGAGCACCAAACTCGCACCCTTGCCCTGGCCGTTCAATACGCCAGG
Organism: Woeseiaceae bacterium; assembly: GCA_033720315.1. Lineage (GTDB taxonomy): Bacteria > Pseudomonadota > Gammaproteobacteria > Steroidobacterales > Woeseiaceae > SZUA-117. The sequence goes on from JAWWCT010000033.1 coordinate 4,621, forward strand.
ATCGACGCGTGCTTCCGCGACCAGCAGCTGCTCGCTGACCAGTTCGTCGATGAGCCCCGTCGAGCGAACGAATTCGAAGTCATCACTTGCTACGGGCATGACGGAACGGTAAATCCGCCCGCCCCTTTCATAGACGCGCCCCCGGCGATCCCGGTAGGAACCCGATACTGGGGCAACGTTTTCCATACCTCAGTTGGTCGGAATATCGGACGTCGGGTCGAGGTCGGAGTCGCCGTCGTTTTTCTTGTTGTCGGATTTGCCCCTCAGTTTGTCGACGAACAGCTTCAACTGTTGCCAGTAACCCCGTACGACGCCGATCGCCACGGCGATACCCGCCAGCAGACCCTGGAGAATAATGCTGCCCGTGCCCGGATCGAGATAGGCATGGCTCGGTGTGGATATGAGAAGGCCCAGTATCGCAACCGTGCATACTGCGCCGCGCTGTGGCATTGATTTCATTGGCTGTATTTCCCGTGTAGGCGGCGGCGCACGCCGCGAAAATCCTGGCGTTGTGGAACTGCGTTTAACATAGTGCGATTCCCGGCAGGCTGTTGTGACCTGCTCCGCAGAATTGCCAGACACCATGGCAAAATTTGCCCTTGCTTATACAAGTGCAAGCGTAATTCCCAAATTGCGTGATGTGCTTCGCGGAAATAGCTGCCCGGAAGCGGGTCCAATAATCGCCCCGTTAAGTCTTTTCACGCCGGGATTAAGTTCAAGATAAAGACCCAAAAACGTCGGCAATTCAGGGCTGTGGAAACGCGGAATTGTGATTCCCCTCACACCGCCAGCGCCTATCTGCCCATAGACTACTTGCATTCTGTTAAATGCATCACAGGGCCAGGGAAATGTGGCGACGTTTCAAGAAAGGGGCGGTCAACGATAGCCGAACCGGGATGTCGATCGATGACACCCGGGTGGCGTTCGCTAACGTGCAGCCGGGCAAGCACGACAGTATTCGAATCACCGCGTCCGTCCTCGACGACGGCGCGAACAATACCAAGCGCGCGCAACAGTTAGCGTCGCGCATGAATTCCATTTCGTCCAAGTCTCCGGTGTCATCGGTATTGCCGGAAGATTGTTACCAGATTGTCCTGATCGACGTACCGAACGTACCCGAGGAAGAAGTCAACGATGCCGCTCGCTGGCAGATAAAGGATCAAATCGATTTCCCGGTCGATGAAATCGTGGTCGAGATGTTCAAACTGCCCAAGCAGTCGACTTCCGATGGCAAGGTCATGGGCTACGCCGTGGCGGCTCGCAGAAACAGCGTCAAACAGCACATCGAAATGGTCAAGGGAGCCGGCCTGTCGCTGGACGTCATCGACATTCCGGAACTGTGTGCGCGAAACATCGCAACCCTGCTGCCGCAGGACAACTTCGGTGTGGCATTTCTGCATTTCACGCAGACCCACGGAATACTGACGATCACCCGCAAGGGCGTCCTTTACATGATTCGCAGAATCGACAAGGGCCGAAGCGCAATTGACGCTGCCTCCACCGGTGAATTTGCGGCAGCCGATCTCGATCCGACCAGCGAGCTCGACATCCTGCGTGCTCCCGATGACGCCGATCCCTTTGCCGGTGACTACAGCCGTGCCGAACTCGTATCGCACATCGTGCAGGAGATTCAGCGATCGCTCGATTTCTACGACACACACTATGAAAACGAGCCGTTGAACGAACTCGTATTGTCACCGGGTTCCAACATCGGCGGCCTGGCGAAAACATTGAATGAACAGCTCGGCCTGGCAGTCAGCAGTCTCAATCTGAATCGACTGTTCGAAATGAAAACCGAACTGTCGTCGCATGAACAGAATGCCTGCCTGCTGGCAATCGGTGCTGCGCTCAGGAATGAGGCCAAGGCTGCGTAGGAACAGGTGTCATGTATCAACAAGTCAACTTTTATCGCACGGAGTTCCTCACCAGGACGGACCGCCTCGGCGCCGGGACGCTGATGGCGTTCGGCGGTGTCGTCGTAGCTGCAATGGTTGCAGCTTACCTCTACGCCAGCTACGAGATGATGAATGTCAAGAGCGAATTGAAAATCGCGGAAGGCCAGGAACGGGCGGCAATTTCCCGCCTCGAGAATTTCGACCCCAATGCCGAAGGCGGCGACCAGGCGACCTGGGAGAGGCAGCTCGAGGACGCGAAGCGTGCATTACAGGACCAGGAGCTGGTGCTGAACATGGTTGTCGACTCGTCGCTCGGTGACATCGACGGTTTTTCCCGCTACCTGTCTTCGCTCGCGCGCATGAATACCGATGGCCTGTGGCTGTCGCGAATTCGCCTGTCGGCACTGGGTGACAGCACCCGGCTGGAAGGCCAGGCCATCAGGGCCGAGCTCATTCCCTTGTATCTGCAACAGCTCGCACTGGAGGATCCGTTCGCCGATCAGCGTTTTTACGAGTTCCTTATCGATCGTCCCCAGAAAGAGGAAGGCGGCGCCAAGCAAGCCAACAGCAACATCGTCACTTTTTCGGTCAGCAGCGATGAGGAATTCGTCGCGGACTCGAGGGCGCCGGAATGAGTCAGAAATCGCCAATCCTGGAAATGATCACCAAGTTGCGCACGTCACTGGAGAAGATGAACGTGCGCGAGCGGCTGCTCGTTGTCGGCACCGGGCTGATCGTCATCGGCACGTTCTGGTACGTCGGCCTGATGGAACCGGCACTCAAGAGCATCAAACGCGACAAGAACGAAATCCAGGCGGTGCAAAAACGCATTGAGTCCGTCAACCAGAATATCGAAGTACAGGCCTTGCAGGCGTCGAGTGGCGCGATCGGCTATCGCGAACAATACACGCTTGTCAAACGTCGGCTCGAAGAACTGAAAGAGCAGCTGGGTGACTATACGGCCGAACTCATCGGTCCCGGCGAAATGGCGCGTGTCCTGCAGGGCGTATTGCGGGAACAGGACAACCTGCGCCTGATCCAGATTCGCAACCTGCCTGCGCAACAGATGGCGGCGCAGGACGGCGCCAACACGATTTTCTACAAGCACGGACTCGAACTCGAGTTTGAAGGCGGGTTCTTTGCGGCGCTCGAATATTTGGAGCAGATCGAATCCCTGCCCTGGCGGATTTACTGGCAGGTGCTGGAACTCGAAGTCATCGAGTACCCGCGCAATCGCATTCGCCTCGAAGTAAGCACCCTGAGCCCGTACGAGGAGTGGATCGGTGCCTGACGGAATCCGCAAACTGCTCCTTGCGTTGTTGCTGCTGACGGCTGCAACCGCTACCGGCGCACAGGAAACACTGCGCGATCCCACGCGGCCGTACAACGCACGGCCCGTGGCAATTGCATCGGGCGGCGGTGGCGGCGGCAGTGCTGTGTCGACTTACAGCGTTACCGCAATTTTCACCTCCGATTCGCGTCGCGTCGCGGTCGTCAACGGCCAGCGCGTCGTGGAAGGCGACACGGTCGACGGTGCAACGGTGATCGAGATCCTGGCAAACAGCCTGAGCCTCGACGTTCACGGAAAAGTCGTCAAGCGGCGCGTATTACCTACTGGACTACGAAAGTGACCCTTAAGCGGAGCAACGAATCAATGCACAAGAAACTGTTGATTGGTCTTGCAGCGGCAGCATTGCTGGCAGGATGTATCACCCCTCGCGGGGAAGCGACCCGCGTGGCGATCGACGATGCTCTGCAGGAGGGCAGCCTGCCGCCTGTCGCACCGGATGATGTCGCGCAAGCGCTGTTGCCCGACGTCGGCGTGGACATGCCGGATGCGGCCAACGATCGATTCGACGTCAACACCGACGCAACACCGGCCCGGGCATTCTTCATGGCACTGGTCGAGGGCACGCCCTACAACATGGTCGTGCACCCGCAAGTCAGCGGACGCATTTCACTGTCGATGAAAAGCGTCACCGTCGAGGAAGTCCTCGACGTCGTCGAGGACGTCTACGGCTATGCCTATCGCCGCACGCCGACAGGTTTCGTCGTCATGCCGGCGACCATTCAGACACGCATTTTCCAGATCGACTACCTGAACCTGCGTCGTGCCGGCATTTCGCGGACCACGGTCAGCAGCGGCCAGATCACCGGCGGCCAGGGCGGCAGCGGCGGAGCGCGCGCCGCCCACGGCGGCGGATCCTCGCAATCCGGCCAGGGGTCGCAGGGCGCAGCCCGCGGTGGCCAGCAGGGCGCTGCCGGCCAGGTTGCCGGTTCCGGCATCGAGACCAACTACCAGGCCGATTTCTGGACCGAGTTGCAGGAAACGCTCGAGGACATCGTCGGCGAGCAGGACGGACACCAGGTGGTGGTCAATGCCCAGTCCGGCGTGGTCGTCGTTCGCGCGATGCCGGAAAGTCTGCGCCGCGTACAGGACTATCTTGAAACGGTACAGGCCATTGCCCAGCGACAGGTCATCATCGAGGCGAAAATCATCGAGGTGCAGTTGAACGACGGCTACCAGGCCGGCGTCAACTGGCTCGCAGTCGCGCAAAATTCGAGCGGCGATCAATTTACCCTCGGGCAATTCACGCCTCCCACCGGATTCGGCGGTGACTTCGACGACCTCGGCGGCGTACCGATCACCCTGGAGCCCGGTATCGTGCCGACCACGTCGGCTACCACAACGCTCGGTGGCGCGTTTGCGATGGCTTTCGACGTCGGCGACTTCAACGGCCTGATCGAGCTGCTCTCGGCGCAGGGAGAGACGCGGGTGCTGTCCAGCCCGCGGGTATCGACGCTGAACAACCAGAAAGCCGTCATCAAGGCCGGCAGCGACGAATTCTTCGTGACCAACGTGACCAGCAGTACCGTCACCGGCACGGCGTCGTCGACCAGCCGCGAGATCGAACTGACCCGCTTCTTTTCGGGAATAGCGCTCGACGTCACGCCGCAGATCGCGGCCGACGGGTCGATCATCCTGCACATACACCCGACGGTGAGCGAGGTCACGGATCAGCAGAAAGTGGTCACGGTCTCGGGCGAATCCGACACCCTGCCGCTCGCCTTCAGCGAAATCCGTGAAGCGGACAGCATCGTGCGCGCCGAGAGCGGCCAGATCATCGTGATCGGCGGACTGATGCGCAACACCAGCAGAACAGACGAATTCGGCATGCCGATACTCCGACACATTCCGGGCATTGGCCGGCTATTCAAGAGCGAACGCGAAATCGAATCCAAAACCGAGTTGGTGATTCTATTGAAACCGATCGTTGCCGACTCGAGCAACGTATGGACGAAACTGGCCGACGAATCGCTACAGCGCGTGCGTGACATGACGAGATAGAAAGGAGCGATATGTACCGCGAATTTTTCAAACTCAGGGAGCACCCGTTCTCGCTGACTCCGGACACGGACTTCTGGTTCGATGCAGCCGGTCACCGCGATGCGATGAACGTGCTGTGCGCGATGCTGCGCCTGGGAGAAGGCTTCATCAAGGTCAGCGGAGAGATCGGTCTCGGCAAGACCCTGTTGTGCCGCCAGCTCCTGAAAGAACTGGACAAGCAGTTTCTGACTGCCTACGTGCCGGATCCGCAACTGTCACCCTACGGGCTCATCTGCGCCGTCGCCGACGAGATCGGCGGTGGCAAGACGGACGATTTTGCCAAAGACAGGCTGATGACCTTTATCAGGAATCGCCTGTTGCAACTGGCCGAGCAAGGCAAACGGGTCGTACTGGTCATCGACGAGGCACACCAGCTGCCGGACATCACCTTCGAGACCCTGCGACTGCTGACCAACCTGGAAACGGAAAAATTCAAGCTGCTGCAGGTCGTCATCGTCGGGCAACCGGAGCTCGACACCCGGCTCAAGCAGCGCTCGATGCGCCAGCTCAACCAGCGCATCAGCTTTTCCTGCACGCTGTCGCCAATGTCGTTCGCGGCGACGGCCGGCTACATCTATCACCGGATTCGCGTTGCCGACTGCCGCTCCAAACTGCGATTTACCGACAAGGCGATTCGCGTGATCTGCAAGGCCAGCGGCGGCATCCCCCGGGTGATCAACGTGCTTTGCCACAAGTCACTGATGGTTGCTTACGGCCGCGGCGAGTATCGCATCACCAGCGAACACGTCGAGCGTGCGGTCGAGGACACGGACATCATCAGTCGCTCCGGCTCCTGGCGTAATCCGTTTGCCACCATGCGCGGCATGCTGTTTCCCCCGCCGAGAATATCCTCTGACCTCGGCGTATTGCAGGGGATGGATCGATGAGCCTTCTCAACGACGTGATGCGCGATTTGCAGACTCGCGGCGTTCTGGGCGTACCGCCGCTCGCCGGTTTACAACCGGTCTCCGGCGTGCCGCAACAGCAGCGCAGGCGATCGCACCTGTTACCGGCGTTGCTTGCACTGACGGCAGTATCGGCACTGGTCATCTGGACACCGCTCGGCGGTGACGGCTGGCAATCGTCATTCGCGCGCCTTGCGGGACTGACGCCGCCGGCAAACGAAGCCGTATCCGTGGACGTCGAACAGAACGTCGCCGAAGTGGTGCCGGTCGTACCGGCAACTGGCAACGACTTGCGAGAACTGTTCCCGATCGACGTGAATGTCGAGGATCGTCCGCTTGCGATCGATAAGCCAGTGAGCGAATCAGCACCTGTCACTACAGCAGAACCGATGACAAGCGTCGCTTCAGCCGCGACCGAGGCCAGCGTGCCGGTTGAATCGGCGCCCGTACAGACCGCTGTCGCCGAGCCGCGTGAAGAGCCGAAGATTGCCGAGACGCGGACCGTCGTCGAAGTGCCGACCCCGGCGCAGACGAAGCCGACGATCCTGCGCCGCGAATCCGGCCAGCAGGATGTCGAGAGCATCGTCGCCAGGGCAATGCAGGCAATGCGCACTAATGATCTCGTTGCAGCCGAACGCCTGTTGCGTGAGGCACTCACAATCGACCCGGCGAACGTCAATTCCTGGAGTTTTCTCTACGGTGTCTTGAAGACGGCATCCCGGCCGGCGGCCGCAGAGCAGGCATTGCAACAAGGCCTTGCGCTGACGGACGAGCCGGCGCCGCTTGCCAAGCTTTACGCGCGAAAACTCCTCGATCGCGGCGACAAGGGCGCGGCCATCCGTGTGCTTGACGCGCATCGTCCTGCGGCAGGACTCGATACCGAATACGACGCCTTCCTTGCCGCGCTGCTGCAACAGGCGGGCCAATACGAGGAAGCCGGCGAAATTTACCGCAATCTTTTGACCATCGATCCGAACTCGGGCGCCTGGCTGGTCGGGCTCGCGATGTCGAACGACAGCCTCGGTTATCGCGAGGAGGCGCTGTTTGCATTCGAGCAGGCGCTCGCAAGCGGCTCGCTGACACCTCCGCTCGACCGGTATGCCCAACGGCGCACCGTGGAGCTTACGGAATATGAGTGACAGCAAATCCGCTGAAAACATGCTCTATTCGACCATGCGGTTTCTCGCCAAGAAGGCGAGCCGCCAGAAGAAGGTCCGTTTCGGGGAATTTCTCGTGCGGGCCGGCGTCATTTCCGAGGAGCAGCTCGACCAGGCGGTAAACCACCAGCAGGAACACGGCGGCAAGATCGGCGAGGCGCTGGTCGACCTCGGCGTGATGTCACCGCGGCGCCTGCACAAATGCCTCGCGCGTCACCTGCACGTCGATTTCGTCGATTTGAGTCGCGCCGACCTGCGTGAAGAAAACATCTTTCTACTGAAAGAAGCTCAAGCGCGCAGGCATCTCGCCATCGTGCTCGATGCAAATGAAGAAGGCCTGCTCGTCGGCATGGCCAATCCGGGCGACATTCACGCCTATGACGAAATCTGCCGCTTGCTGAAGAAACCGGTCAAGGTTGCACTGGTTGGCGAAGCGGACCTGATCAGCACCATCGACGCCAAGTACCGGCGCAAGGAAGAAATCGACGCGCTGGCCGCAGAGGTCAAACGCGAACTCGGTGACGGCGAGATCGATATCAACGAACTCTCCGAAGGTGTCGACTCGGCAGACGCGCCCATCATCAAACTGATCCAGTCGATGTTTACCGATGCCGTGCAGGTCAACGCCTCCGATATTCACATCGAGCCGGAAGAACATCAGCTGCGCATCCGGCAGCGCGTCGACGGCGTACTGCAGGAACACATCATCGACGGCAAAAGCGTTTCCGGTGCCCTCGTTACCCGCCTCAAACTGCTGAGCGGTCTCGACATTTCGGAAAAGCGATTACCGCAAGACGGCCGCTTCTCGATGCGCGTTAACGCACAGGCGCTCGACGTGCGTGTCTCTACCCTGCCCATTCAGTTCGGCGAAGCGGTCGTCCTCAGGCTGCTCGACAATTCGAAGAATCTCATGACGCTCGACGAGCTCGGCATGATCGCCGACATGAAAAAGCGTTTCGAAGGAATGATCGAGCAACCGGACGGCATGGTGCTGGTCACCGGACCGACCGGCAGCGGTAAAACGACAACCCTGTATTCCGCCCTGAACCGGGTGAACCGGCCAGGCACCAAGATCATCACCGTCGAGGATCCGGTCGAGTACCGCATGGAACGCGTCAGCCAGGTACAGATCAACCCGGTCATCGGCCTTGACTTCGCGAGAGTCTTAAGAACCTGTCTCAGGCAGGACCCCGATATCATCCTGGTCGGCGAGATGCGCGACAAGGAAACCGTGGACATCGGCCTGCGTGCCGCCATGACCGGACACATGGTGTTCTCGACCCTGCATACCGTCAGCGCGATCGCTACGGTGAGCCGCCTGATGGAGATGGGTGCGCCGGGCTACCTGCTCGCGGCGGCATTGAACGGCATCATCGCGCAGCGCCTGATTCGCCGCGTTTGCGACAAGTGCAAACGGCCGGTCGAGCTGACACCGAGACAGGAAGCCTGGCTCGCCGGCCAGGAAGTGGAAGGTCACGGCAAGGCCGGCAAATTCACCCGCGGCAAGGGCTGCAACGCCTGCCTGCGGACCGGTTATCGCGGCCGTATCGGTGTGTACGAGCTACTCGAGATGGACGCAAACCTGACCGGGGCCATCCAGCGCGAAGACCTGGACGAATTCGTCCGCCTGGCCCGCGCCAAGAAATCCTACATTCCGCTGCGGCGGCGCGCCCTCGGATATGCGATTACCGGCCTGACCACGGTGGACGAAGTCATGCGGATCGCCGGCGGGCTGAGCGAAGAAGAGGGATCGAGCGAGCCGCCTGCTACAGCAGAATCCCTCGCGGTCGAATAACGGAAGGTCGCCGTGGGTGAGTTTGTCTACAAGGGAAGGTCGGCGTCGGGCGAAATCATGAAAGGCCGCCTGACAGGCGCCTCGTCCGAGTCGGTCGCCAATCGCCTGCAATCGATCGGCGTGATCCCGGTCGACATCAAGCAGACGGCCGAGAAAACCGAGGTCACCGTCGAAGACCTGTGGCGTCGCCTGGGCGGCGGCCGCCCGACGACCAAGGATCTCGGCCTGTTTTGCCGGCAGATGCACGTCATTACACGCACTGGCCTGCCGTTGCTGCGCGGGCTCGGCGGCCTCGCCGAAACCACGCACAACGACGTACTTCGAGAAGCGTTGATCGATGTCATGACCGGCCTCGAGTCGGGCCGCGGCCTGTCAGAGTCGATGGCGCAGCATCCCAACGTTTTTCCAGGCTTGATGTCCAGCATCGTCGAAATGGGAGAAACCACCGGCACGCTCGATAAAGCGTTCATGCGCATGTACGACTACCTGATGATGGAACAGGAAATCAAGGATCGCGTGAAATCTGCAACCCGCTATCCGCTGACCGTCATCATCGCGATTGCCGTCGCGCTGGGCGTCATCACCGTCTTCGTCATCCCGGCATTTGCACCGCTATTCCGCTCGCTGGGCGACCAGGTGCCGCTGCCGACCAAGATCATCATCGGTACGTCAAATTTCGTCATCAACCACTGGCCGTGGCTGTTCGGCATTGCCGCCGCCATATGGGGCGGCATTACCGCATTTCTCAGAACCGCAGCCGGACGCTTTAAATGGGACAAGTGGAAACTCGATCTCCCGATCGTCGGCGTTATCGTACGTAACGCCGCATTGTCACGCATAACGCGATCGCTGATGATCGCGCTGCAAGCCGGCCTGCCGATGAACGAGACCCTGCAGACGGTATCGAATTCAATCGGCAACGAATACCTGTCCGACAAGCTGACCGTCCTGAGCACCGGCATCGAACGCGGTGAATCGCTGTGGAAGACGGCTCATTCCACCAAGCTGTTTACGCCACTGGTGTTGCAGATGATCGCGCTCGGCGAGGAAACCGGTTCCCTGCCGGAGCTTCTCGACGAGGTGGCTGATCACTACAAGCGCGAGGTCGACTACGATCTCGACAATCTCAGCGCCGCCATCGAACCGCTTCTTTTGGTCGCCGTCGGCGGCATGGTCCTGGTGCTCGCACTCGGCATCTTCCTGCCGATGTGGGACATGGTGAAGATGATCCGTTAGTGGCCTTTCCGGGCCAAATTACGTCCGGTTTACATAACTGTGAACCGGGTCACACACCTCTCAACGGGGACTGTGGAAAACATCACAGACCAAAATGGGACATTTGTGGAGAATTATGCCCGGTTGCGCGCAGCACCTGGTGTGGCTCGTAACCTCTCGTCTCTGAATGAGTTTTTGATCAATCATGTTCGCCGGGCGGAAACCGGCACCATGTACAGGAGATATGACATGGATAAGGCAGTAAAGGGTTTTACGCTCATCGAACTGGTGGTCGTAATAACCATCCTGGGCATCCTCGCCGCGTTCGCATTCCCGCGTTTCGCAGCGCTGGAAACGGAAGCCCGCGCAGCCACCGTTAACGGCCTGGCAGGCAGCCTCCGCGCTGCAACAGCTCTGGCACACAGCTTGTCGCTGGTGCAGGGCGGCCCGGCATCGGTAACGATGGAAGGCAATACGATCGACATGACGTTCGGCTATCCCGACAACGACGAAGTTCACCTGACATTGACCGAATACACCGGTTTCACGCACGCTGCGGGACCGCCGGTATCGTTCACCCCGTCAGGCGTTGCCGTTGCAGCTAACTGTCAGGTTACGTATGCCGAGGCAGCCGCCGCAGGCGGAACGCCGACCATCACTGCGACCACGACAGATTGCAGCTAATCCGTCAGTCAAAGCGTGATTTGGAGAAAGGCATCCTGACGGGTGCCTTTTTTCCTTGAGAAAGCGATATCAAAGCGATTTGCAATGCAAAGCGTGATTGCCAAAAAGCGGAACGAGATCGGCGTAACCTTGATCGAGCTGGTCACCGTCATTCTCATCCTCGGCATCCTGGCCGCGATGGTAACGCCGCGGTTTTTCGACCTCGGTACATTCGAGGAACGCGGCTTCTACGAGGACGTCGCCTCTGCCCTGCGCTATGCGCAAAAGATCGCCATCGGCAGCGGCTGCTCGGTGCGCGTGAGCATCACCGCCACGAGCTATGACCTGCGGCAACAAGCGGCGTCGGGAAATCGCTGCGACGAGACCGACAATACCTGGACCACCCAGGTGCTGATGCCTGATGGTACCCCCGCCACCGCCACGGCACCCGGCGACATCACCCTGGGCCCCGTCACCAATTACGTGATCGACGGCCTCGGCCAGACGGATCTCGGCAGCGATTTGACCGTTACGGTTGGCGGTCTGACCATGACCGTGCAGACCGAAAGCGGCTACGTCGTCGTACCGTGAGGATTGCGGCATGAAGAACGTCAGGCAGTCCGGCGTCACCCTGATCGAACTGGTCATCGCGATCGTCATCATCGCGATTGCCGCCACGGCAATACTCGGCACGTTTGCCACTACGGTCGGCCAGAGCGCCGACCCCATGATCCGCCACCAGGCGGTCGCCATTGCCGAAGCCTATCTCGAAGAGATTTCCCTGAAGTCGTTCGACGATCCCGACGGCATCGACGGTGAGGCGACGCGCGACCTCTACGACGACGTCGACGACTACGACGGCCTGACCGACAACGGCGCCCGTAACCAGTTCGATGCAGCTATCGCGGAACTGTCGGACTACACCATCGACGTGTCCGTCACCGGATCGAACGCCCTTCCGTCCATCACATCGGCCGATCTGGTCCTGATCAATGTGACGGTGACCCATCCTGAAAACATCGACTTCACGGTCAGCGGCTACCGCGCGAACTACTGACATGGCGAGACGACTGACAGGATTTACGCTCATCGAGCTGGTCATCACGATCACTATCAGCGGCATCGTGATTGCGTTTGCCGCAATGTTCTTTTCCGGCCCGGTGCGCGGCTTCACCGACCAGGTACGCAGAGCCGAACTGGTCGACTCCGCCGAATCCGCGCTGCGGCGCATGGGCCGCGACATTCGCCGCGCGTTACCGAACAGCATCCGCGTAACGACCGTCGGCACAGTGACCGCGCTCGAAATTCTCAATTCCGTCGAAGGCATTCGTTATCGCGCGGGCCCGCCACCCGGCAACGTCAACGCATGGCTCAATTTCGCCACGGCGGATTCGGCGTTCAATTCCATCGGCCAGTTCGACTCGATCGCCAAGCCGTTCTCGTCAACCTCGCACTACCTGTCGATCTACAACGTCGGCGTCGCCGGGGCGGACGCGTATGCGCTGACCGACGTCATTACGCCGGCCGGTACGCAGATCGATATTAACAACGCGGCCGAAGCCGGCGAGGACAACGTCGTGATGACACCTGCATTCCGGTTTTCCTACCCGTCGCCGCGCCAGCGTGTTTACCTGATTGATTCACCGGTCAGTTTCCTGTGCGACACATCCACCGGCGAACTGACGCGCTACAGCGGCTATACGATTGCCGCAAACCATTCCGATCGTGATACCGCTACCGAGCTGCTCGCTGCCGGTGCCTCGGATTCGATCATGTCCACCAATTTGTCCGCGTGCACGTTCACCTACACCCCGGGAACGGCACAACGGGCTGCGCTGATTTCACTGTCGCTGTCGCTCGCTGAGGACGGCGAACAGATCAACCTGCTGCAACAGGTGCACGTCGACAATGTCCCCTAGTCTGAAAACGAAGGCGCCTTTACCTGGGCAGCGCGGATTCGCGCTGGTCGCGGCCATCTTCCTGGTCGTCGTGCTCGCGTTGATCGGCATATTCCTGGTGCGCGTCAGCGGCGTTCAGCACCAGACGGTGAACATCGCCCTGCTCGGCGCGCGCGCCTTCGAGGCCGCAAGGACCGGCGTCGAATGGGGCGCATTCCAGGCCCTGGATTCCGCCTCCTGCACCACGACCACTCTGAACCTCACGGAAGGCGGGCTCGACGGCTTCGACGTCGATGTCACCTGCACCAGCACCACGCATACTGAGACAGGCAACACATACAACATTTACCAGCTTGACGTAGAGTCACGCGCAGGAACCTACGGACAGCCGGATTATGTCTCGCGGCGCATGCAGGCGACCGTCACCGACGCGCCGGACTGAGGATCGTGAAATGAACAAGCGACAAAGCGGATTTACGCTCATCGAACTCGTCGTCGTGATCACCATCCTCGGCATCATGGCCGCCTTCGCATTTCCGAGATTCGCAGCACTCCAGGTCGAGGCGCGCGCCGCGACGGTCGACGGTCTGGCCGGCAGCATACGCAGTGCCGTGACGCTCGCGTTCACCTTGAACCGGGCGACCGGCAATACCGGTACGATCACCATGGAAGGCAACACCATCACCATGGTCAACGGCTACCCCGACCTCGCGACCATCGACGACACGCTGACGGAATACAGCGGCTTCACGTTCACGCCGGCAACCGGCGTATTTGAAAAAATCGGTGCAACGACCCCGGCCGACTGCAGCGTCGACTACAACGAGGCAGGCGCAATCGGCAGGCCAACGATCGTGGTCACGACATTCGGCTGCTGAGAAGGGCTGTGGCAGGCAATTTAACCTGCCCTCTGCTTGCTCGAAGCAAACGATATTAATCTTGTGACATAAATCACAATTTGGCCGATTTTGGCTTTCAGAACCGACGTTTCCATCACATCACATAACGCCGCAATTCATTAATATTTAACAGGTAATTGCGGGCTCCGACGGGGGTCCGTACGAGTCTTGGGCGTGTTGATTTGATGAACTTCTGCCGGCGAGAGACAGGGACGGTTAGCGGTGGCCGGGTGCGACGCACCCGCACTTTCGCGTTCCTGCTTTCCGCGTTCACTCTCGCCATCCTGCCCACCTTCGCCAACGCCGCGATCAATCACGAAGGTACCTTCACCGCCGACTCCGGTGGCCTTTCGGCATCATCCGTCGTCGTCAACAACGTCACCGCCGGAACCGATCAGCTCTACCTGGTTGCCGTCGTCTACTACATGAACGGCCCGTCCGTCAGTTCGATCAGCGGCGGCGGACTCACCTGGTCGCACCAGAAGACACAATGTTCCGCACGCCTGAATCAACCGCACACCGAGATCTGGCAGGCCTACGGCTCGCCCGGCTCTACATTCAACGCCACAGTGACTATGACAGGCACCGTCGACGTGCTTTCAGCAGCGGTCAGCCGTTATTCCGGCGCAGATTCGACCACGCCGACCGAAGGTGCCGTCGGCTCGAACACCAATGGACAGAACGGTGCCTGTGACAATACCGGTGTCGACAACACCGCCGCGTCATTGAGTGTTACGTCCAGCCAAAACGATTCCGTCATTTATGTCGTCACGCACCCGCGGAATAACAGCATCTCGACTCCCGATGGCGATTACACCGAGCGCGCGGTAATCACCAATTCGAACGGCGGCGACGGCGCCAACATGCACGTTCACGACCGAACCCTCGCTACTGCCGGCGCGGACAGCATCGACCATACTTTAGGCTCCGCCAAGGACTGGGAGATGACGGGCCTCGTCATCAATCCTGCCAGCGCCGGAAGCTGCCCGATCGACGTGTCCATTGCCGCCAGCAGCGACGATGCAGAAGAAGATCTCAGTGACGGATCAATATCGTTGGGCAGTAGTGACCTCGAGCTGGTCAATGACGGCACGGATCAGGAAATCGGTCTGCGATTTCTGAACCTGGACATTCCGCAAGGTGCCACCATCGACAGCGCCTACATCACGTTCTATGCCAAGAATACGAGCAGTGGCGGCACGCTGAATCTGACCTTGTACGCCGAAGACATCGACGATGCGCCGACCTTCGTCAACGCGACCAACGACATCACGAACCGCACCAAGACCACGGCATCCGTCGCGTGGAACGGCATAACTGACTGGAATACTGCCGACCAGGCACATCAAAGTCCCGAACTAAAGACCATCATCCAGGAAGTCGTCGACCGGGGCGGCTGGGCCGCCAACAACGATCTTGCCATCATCGTCAGCGGCACGGCTGGGGTCACGAGAAGGGCCTGGTCTTTCGACGGCACCGGCACTGCACCCGCGCTGCACGTCGAGTGCTCGGCAGGGGGCGGCAGTAACAATGCGGTCACCTCTGCCGTGGCCGAGATCAGCCCGAACGACGTCATTACGAGTGCGACCGGCAATTCCTTCAACTACGACATCCAGGCGACCATCGGCGGCAGCGACACCGGCGTCGATCGAGTCGCAATCACGGTGCCGGGCGCTTTCGGTGCACCGACGGTAACCGACGTCCTGGTCGACGGCAGCAGCGTTGCCTACACTGACAACACGTCCGGAAATGACATCAGTGTCGACCTGACGACCAAGGTGACTGCAAGCAGCCGAATCACGGTGCAGTTCGATGCCAATTCGCCGACCAGTGCGGATGCGACGGGCGTCGACTTTACGTCGACCGTAGACGACTCCGGCACCGGCGATGCAGCACAGTCAACGACCGAGGGCAACGGCGACGGCGACTCGGGCGACAACGACACCTGGACAGTTACCACGACCGACGGCGGCACCAACGTGCTTCTGGTCGTCGGCGATGCGGGATCGCCGTCATCCCAGGATTCGGCCAAGAAAACGCTGATCGAGACCTGGGGCTACACGGTCACCTACATCGACGACGGCGACACCCAGGCGAATTACGATTCCGCAATTGCCTCGAACGACGTCATTTACGTATCGGAAGAATCGAGTTCCACGAACATCGGCGACAAGATAACCGGCGCCTGTATCGGCATCGTCAATGAGGAAGGCGACTTTTACGACGAGCTGGGCATCGCGACCGGCGACGCGGAATTTTCCGCGAGCGCGATCGACGTCACCGACACCAGCCATTACATCACCTCATATTTCGGTAACGGCTCAACCACGATCGCAACCGCATCGCTCGACATGAAGCGAACCAGCGGCACCGTCGCGGGCGGCGCAGTCACACTGGCGGAGCAGCTTTCCAGCTCGAACCGCGCGCTGGTCGTCATCGAGGCCGGCGGCGCCCTGACCTCGCCGCCCGGCGGCAACGCGGCCGGACGTCGCGTCAAGGTGCCGTGGGGCCATGACACACTGGATATCAACCTGCTCAATGACGACGGCAAGATAATGATGCGCCGGGCGCTCGAATGGGGCACCTCAGGCGACGATTGCACAGTAGCGGTGAGCTCTGCAATTGCCGAAATCAGCCCGAATGACGTCACGTCGGGCTCTACGAGCAACGCGTTTGACTACGATATCCAGGCGACCATCAGCGGCACGACCGGCGTGAACAGGGTCGAAATCACGGTACCGGGCTCCTTTGGAGCGCCGACCGTCACCGACGTCCTGGTCGACGACTCGAGCGTCGCCTACACGGACAATACCTCGGGCAACAACATCCGTGTCGACCTGACGTCGAAGGTCACGTCCTCCAGCAAGATCACGGTGCAGTTCAATGCCGACGCGCCGAGCACCGAGGATCCCGTTGGCGTCAACTTCACCTCCACCGTGGACGACTCCGGAACCGGCGATGCCGCGCAGGCGACGACGGAAGGCAACGGCGACGGCGACGCGGGTGACAACAACTCCTGGAGCGTGACCACGACCGATACAGCTCTCGGCAGCTGCGTCGCTTACGACGGTGCTGCGTCGACAGGCTCGAATTCCGCGACCAACAGCGTCACGGTTTCGCACACGACGTCAGGCACCGATCGCCTGATGCTCGTCGGCGTGTCGGTCAACAATGACGGCAACGAAACCGTTTCGTCCGTCACCTACAACGGCATCAACCTCACCCAGGTCGGCACCGTAACAGAATCGGACGATGCGATTGCCGAGATCTGGAGGCTGACCGAAAACGACGGGTTGCCGACAGGCACTTACGACGTCGTCGTCACCTACAGCGCCATCCTGCAGCGCGAGTCTGTGGTCGGTGTCCAGACGTTTACGAACGTCGATCAGACGACGCCGCTCGGCACGTTTGCGAGTGACATCGGCGACAACTCCGGGCCGGCGCAAATTACCGTGAGTTCGGCAACGGACGAGATGGTATTCGGCGTCATTTCCGTCGAAGACGAAGTGTCGCCGATCACGACGCCTGCCCCGGCGGACGAACGCTGGAATCTCGAGCAGGGCATCCAGATCGGTTCCGCCGCCACCAAAGGCGGTGCATCCAGTGTCACGATGACCTGGCTGTTCAATGGTTCCGACCACTGGGCCGCCGGCGGCGTTTCGATCAAACCGGCATCGTGCGGCGGCGGCGACGGCAACAGCGTGGTCAACTCGACCGGCGATGCCAGCGACAATAACGCCGGCGACGGTGTCTGTGATACCGGTGGTACCAACTCCGCAAGCGCAGCCGAGTGCACCTTGCGTGCCGCCATAGAGGAGGCAAACGCTTACGCCGGTGCCAACACGATTACCTTTAATATGCCGACCACCGAGCCCGGCTACACGGCATCGCCGCTTTCTTACACGATCACACCGGCGACGGCGCTGCCGACGATCAGCGAGCAGGTCACGATCGACGGCAGCTCGCAGCCCGACTTCCCCGGCACGCCGATCGTGCTGCTGGACGGTAACGATGTCGCGGCGAATGGTCTGACGCTGGGCGGCGCGGCGGACAGCAGCACGATCCGCGGCCTGATCATCCGCGACTTCGGTGATAACGGTATCGAGCTGCTGGCAGGGTCGGACAGTCACACGATCGCCGGCAACTACATCGGTGGCATTACGGCCTCGGGCACGGATGCGGGTTCGACGGAACGCAACACTAACCGCGGCATCGAAATCTATGGTTCGAGCAGCACCATCGGCGGCACGGTAGCAGCCGACCGCAACGTCATATCGAATAATGACGCTGAAGGCATCATCATTCGCTCCGGTGCTAACAACAACATCATTCGCGGCAACTACATCGGTGTGGCATCGAACGGCACCACCGCACTGGGTAATCAGCAGGAAGGTATCCAGATACTCGCCGGTGCTGCGGGTACAATCATCGGCGGTACCGCGTCAGGCGCCGAAAACGTCATCGGCGCGAATGGTATCGCGAGCGGCGCGGCGATTTCAGTCGAAGGCGACGGCACCGACAATACCGTCATCCAGGGCAACTACATCGGCACCGACACGGGCGGTACCGTCGATCTCGGCAACATCCGCTCCGGCGTCGAGGTCCGCGGCGACAGTGTCGCCGCAAACAGCCCGCTGAACACACTCATCGGCGGTGACGGCGCAAACGAAGGCAACGTCATTCGCTTCAATGATCTCGACGGCATTCGCATCCGCAACATCGCCGTCGACGTCACCATCCTCGGCAACTCGATCGACAACAACAGCCAGCAGGGCATCGACCTTTGGCCGGATGCCAGCAACGACGACGTAACGGAAAACGACGCCGGCGACGGCGATGCGGGTTCGAACGATCTGCTCAACTTCCCGGTCATCACCGCCGCTGCGGAAACCTCGGGCACGATCGACGTCGATTTCGATCTCGACGTTGCTGCAGGCGACTATCGCATCGAATTCTTCAAGAACCCCTCGGGGGCAGATGCGTCCGGCAACGGCGAGGGTGAGACTTTTGCCAGCGCCGTGACCATCAGCCACACCGGTTCCGGATCGGAGTCGTTCTCACACTCGTTCAGCGGTTCGCAGGGCGACATCATCACCGCCACCGCCACCGAGCAGTCGGCGGGTCCGGTGTACGGATCCACTTCCGAATTCTCCGACGCCTTCACGGCAACGCTCGGCGGCAGCCTGATCGGCCACTGGGAATTCAACGAAGGCACGGGCCAGACTGCCGGCGATTCTTCGGCAACCAGCAACGACGGCACGCTCGGCCCTACCTCGGGATCGGAAAGCGAAGACCCGAGCTGGGTCTGCGTGGCCGGTGGTAATGCGCTCGATTTCGACGGCACGGATGACGAAGTCCGGCTCGGCAGCGTTGCGATCGGCGACAGCGCTGAATGGTCGATCACCGCCTGGATCAAGATGGGCGCCGACAGCGCGGACAAGCGAACGATCTACGGCGAAGGCAACACGACCGACCGCCAGTACCTCTTCTTTTATGTCGACGAGCCCGGCACTCACGTCGAATTCTATTCCGAAGGCTCCGGCGGCTCGAACCCGGTGTCAATGAGCGGCTCGACCAATGTCGAGACGGACACCTGGCATCTGGTCACGGTGGTGCAACGGTCGAAGACCGATCGTGAAATGTATGTCGGCACGAATTCCGAAGCGACCAGCACCGCGAATGCCGGCACGCTCAGTTTCGATACGGCTTCGATCGGCCAGCTGCGAACGGAGGGCAACCCGGGGCCCGGTATTGTCGCCTCCGACCGCTTCAAGGGCTGGATCGACGACGTTCGCATTTACGACTACGCACTCAGCACCAGCGAGATTTCGACGCTGAACGCGTCACCGCCGGGTGCGCCTTGCGGCGCCGTCACCTCGGCAGTCGCCGAAATCAGCCCGAATGACGTGGAAACGAGTTCCACCGGCAATTCGTTCACCTACGACATCCAGCCAACGATTGGCGCCAGCGACACCGGCGTCAATCGCGTGTCGATCACGGTGCCCGGCACCTTCGGCGCACCGACGGTCACCGCGGTACAGGTCAGTGGCTCCGGCGTCGGCTATACCGACAATACGGCTGGCAATAACATCGTCGTCGACCTGGACACCAAGGTGACGTCGAGCAGCCGCATCACGGTGCTGTTCAACGCCGATGCGCCAACCAGCGCAGATGCCACCGGCGTCGACTTCACCTCGACCGTTGACGACACCACCACCGCCGTGGCGGCCCAGTCGACCACCGAGGGCAATGGCGACGGAGATTCCGGCGACAACGACAGCTGGACGGTCACCACCTCCGACCCCATATCCGCCAATCTGCTCGGGCACTGGGAACTCGACGAGGGCAGCGGCCAGACGGCAGGCGATTCCTCATCGAGTAACAACGACGGCACGCTCGGCAACTCGGCCGGTTCTGACAGTTTCGATCCCGACTGGGCCTGCGTCGCCGGTGGATACGCGCTCGATTTTGACGGCACTGACAAGAAAGTTGAAGTCGGCAGCGTAACCATCAACGACCGGGCCGCGTGGACCTTGTCGGCCTGGATCAAGATGGACGCTGACACCGCGGATCAGCGAACCATCTATGCCGAAGGCAGCTCATCCGTGGAGGAATACCTGTTCCTGTATGTCGACGATAGTACAAACCACGCCAAGTTCTGGATCAAGGATTCCAGTTCCAGCATGTCAGCGATGGAAAGCACGACCAACGTCGAAGACGGGCAATGGCACCATATTACGCTCGTGCAGCGGGCGAAGAACGACCGCGAGCTGTTCGTCGACGGCGTCTCCGAGGACACCGACACGTTCAACATCGGGACTCTTTCCTTCGACATGGCGCGCATCGGTTTCCTCGAGATCGGTGCCTGGGATGCCGATCCGTTCAAGGGCCTCATCGACGACGTGCGCATCTACGACGATGCGTTGACCGCGAGTGAAGTCGCAAGCCTGGCGGCGAACCCGCCGACCGACTGCGGCGGCAACGTGCTGATCATCGCCGACGACAGCGCGTCGCCGGGTGCCAGTGATACCGCGTTGCAAGCTTACCTTGAAGGTCGCGGGCTAACGATCTTTTATGCCGACGACGACGACGCCGAATACGATACTGCAATTGCGAACAACAACATCGACGTCGTTTACATCTCGTCGTCTGCGTTCTCGTCGAAGATCAGCCCGGCGAAAGTCGGCAGCCTGACCGTCGGTGTCGTCAATGCCAACAACGATAATAACGACGACCTTTGCCTCGGCGGCGGCGATACGAATACGGATCCCGAAACGACCATCAACCTGGTCGACAACTCGCACTTCGTCACGTCGCCCTACTCGACCGGTAACTTTACTGCCTACACATCCGGCGCCCGCGCGATCTGGGGCGGTAGCTACGGCGCCGGTGCACAGGTACTGGCACAGAACCCGTCGAATGCAGCAGAGGGTGCAATCGTCGTATTCGAGACCGACGCCATGCTGGACGATTGTCCGACCGTGCCGATTGCAGCTCCGGCGAGGCGCGTCGGCACGTATGCCGATGCAGATTTTTCGGTGTGGACGGCGACCACCAAGGACATCATCTATCGCTCGCTCATCTGGGGCAGCGGCGGCAACCCGGCCGGCAACGACGCTGTGACGTCTGCAGTTGCCGAGATCAGCCCGAACGACGTCACCACCAGTTCCACCGGCAACTCGTTCACTTACGACATCCAGGCGACCATCAGCGGCAGCGCGACCGGCGTCAATCGTGTCGCCATTACCGTGCCGGCCGGATTCTCGAACGTGTCGGTCACCGGGGTGCAGGTCGACGGCTCGGGCGTTGCCTACACCGACAATACTGCCGGCAACGCGATCAGCGTCGACCTGACCACCAAGGTCACGGCATCGAGCAAGATCACGGTGCTGTTCGACGCCGATGCGCCGACCAGCCAGGACCTGACCGGCGTCGATTTCACCTCGACCGTCGATGACAGCTCCACCGGCAAGCCGGCACAGGCGACGAGTGAGGGCAACGGAGACGGCGATTCCGGCGACAACAATTCGTGGACAGTCACGACGACGAATGCACCGGTCGCAGTAACCAACGCCGTTGCCGAGATCGCGCCGAATGACGTCGAAACGAATTCGACCGGCAATTCTTTCAGCTACGACATCCAGGCGACGATCGGCGGCAGTGACACCGGCGTGAATCGGGTCGCGATCACAGTACCCGGTACCTTCGGGGCGCCGACCGTGACCGGCGTGCAGGTCGACGGCTCAGGCGTCGCTTACACCGACAACACCTCCGGCAACAACATCAGCGTCGATCTCACTACCAAGGTCACGGTGACCAGCAGGATCACGGTGTTGTTCGACGCGGACGCGCCGACGTCGCAGGATCTCACCGGCGTCGCATTTACATCGACGGTCGACGACTCGGGAACCGGCGAGGCGGCACAGGCGTCGAGCCAGGGCAATGGTGACGGCGATGGCGGCGACAACAATAGCTGGGTAGTGACGACCACGGATATTGCCGGCCTGGTCGCCCACTGGGAATTCGACGAAGGCAGCGGTCAGACCGCCGCCGATGCTACAGGCAACGGCCACACCGCGACGCTTGGCACCTCCGCAGGTGCGGATTCTGCCGATCCGGCCTGGGTATGCGTCGGCAGCGGATACGCGCTCAGCTTCGACGGCAATGACGACATCATCAATGCGGGATCCGGTGCCGCCCTCGACGACCTGGAACCGTTCACGATCATGGCATGGGTCAAGCCTGACTCGAGCGATGTGGGCGGAGTAAGCCAGATCATCGCAAGGGGCACGGGTAACGGCCGCTGGTTCATCGAAAGGGATAACACGTCTCCGGAAGTGCACGCGTACGAATTCAACAAGCAATACGACTCCAGCGACCTGATGCGAGTCACGAGCAACAATACCGTTACCTACGACGCCTGGCAGCACATCGCGGTGACCTGGGACGGTTCGGATTTCGCGTCGAACGTGCACATATACAAGAACGGTGTCGAGACCGGCTACCAGACCACTAACAACGGCTCCACGACGAAACAATCCGATGCCGCGATCGACCTCGTCATGGGCAACCGTGAGGATGGCACGCAGGGGCTCACCGGTCTCCTGGAAAACGTTCGTATCTACGACCGCGTATTGACCGCCGGCGAGATTGCGACCCTGGCGTCCAATACGCCGACCGACTGCGCCAACAATGCCGCTACCTCTGCAGTGGCCGAGATCAGCCCGAACGATGTCGTCACGAGCTCTACCGGCAATTCGTTCGAATACGACATCCTGGCCACAATAACCGGCAGTAATACGGGCGTTGACCGTATCGCAATCACGGTGCCGGGTGCCTTCGGTGCACCGACGGTTACCGACGTCAAGGTCGACAATGTGTCTGTTGCTTATACCGACAATACCGTCGGCAATGCGATCAGTGTCGATCTCACGACCAAGCTCACGGCGACGAGCAGGATCACGGTACTGTTCGATTCAGATGCGCCGATCACGCAGGACCAGACCGGCGTCAATTTCCTGTCGACCGTGGATGACTCGGGCACCGGCGACGCGCCTCAAAACACCACCGAGGGCAATGGCGACAGCGATGCCGGCGATAACAACAGCTGGACGGTGACAACGACAGACGCAGGCGGCGGCGCCTGCCTAGCGGTCGATGGCAGCGCCTCGACCAATACCGCAACCACCGGCACCAGCATGACGATCTCGCACACGACATCGGGCAGCGACCGGCTGATGCTGGTCGGCGTTTCGATCGACAACAACTCCAATGAAACGGTCAGCTCCGTCACCTACAACAGTATTGCATTGAGCCTTGTCGGCACGGCGACACAGAGCAACGATGCGCATATCGAGATCTGGCAACTGACGGAAAGCGGCGGACTGCCGACGGGCACGCACGATGTCGTTATCACCTTCAGCGGCTCCCTGACGCGGCCGGCCGTTGGCGGTGTCATGACATTTACCGGCGTCGATCAGTCGACGCCGCTCGGCACGTTTGCAGGCGCGAACGGGACGAGTACTGCGCCCAGCGTCAACGTCAGCTCGGTGGTTGGTGAACTCGTATTTGCCGTGTTGTCGGCCGAGGACACGAGCTCGGTAACGACCGACGCGCCAGCCACCGAACGCTGGAACGTGTCGATTGCCGGTGGCGGCAACACCGAATGGGGCGCCGGGGCAACTGACGACGGTGCCGCCAGCGTCGATATGAGCTGGACATTGGGCACGTCCGATTACTGGGCTGTGGGCGGCGTGTCGATCAAGCCGTCGGGAAGCTGTAATGCGGCAGTCACCTCCGCCGTCGCCGAAATCAGTCCGAACGACGTGGCGACGAGCTCGACCAGCAACGCATTCAGTTATGACATCTATGCGACGATCAGCGGCGGCGATACCGGGGTCAATGTCGTGTCGATCACGGTCCCGGGAAGTTTTGGCGCGCCGACCGTCAGCGACGTGCTCGTCAACAGCGTATCGGTTCCCTATACGGACAATACCTCCGGCAATGCGATCAGTGTCGTTCTGAATTCAAAGGTTACGGTTTCCAACAGGATCACCGTACTGTTCAACGCTGACGCGCCGACGACCCAGGATCTCGCCGGCGTGGATTTCGTTTCCACGGTCGATGACAACGGCACCAGCGACTCGCCGCAGGCAACAACCGAGGGCAACGGCGACAACGATGCCGGCGACAACAACTCGTGGACGGTAACCACCACCGATGGCGGTGGCGGCGGGGCAGATCCGGTTGTCAACTCCACCGGCGACGCCGGCGACAACAATGCCGGTAACGGCGTCTGTGACACGGGCGGCCTGAACTCGCAGAGCAATACCGAGTGCACGCTGCGCGCCGCGATACAGGAAGCGAACGCCAGCGTCGGCCTCGACACGATTACCTTCAACATGCCGACAAGCGAGCCCGGCTACTCCGGCTCGCCGCTCTCCTACACGATCAATCCCGGCAGTGTGTTGCCGACCATTACCGACCTGGTCATCATCGACGGCACCACGCAACCGGGCGCATCGGGCACACCGATCGTGGTACTGGACGGCAACAACCTCGGTGCCGTCGGACTGACGCTTGGCGACGGCGCCGATGGCAGCACGATCCGTGGCTTCGTGATCCGCGACTTCGGCGACAACGGCCTGGAGATTCAGGCTGGATCCGACGGCAACACGATCGCCGGTAATTACATCGGCCGACTGAACGTATCGGGCACCGACGCCGGCGCCGGCGAAGAAAACGCGGTACGTGGCATCGAGATCCTGTCGGACAACAACACGATCGGCGGCGTTAGCGCATCCGACCGCAACGTGATATCCGGTAACGGCGGCGAAGGCATCATCATTCGCTCCGGCGCCTCGAACAACATCGTGCGCGGCAACTACATCGGCACCGAGGCGGACGGCGCGACCGGACTGGGCAACGATGACGAGGCGATCCAGATCGACACCGGCTCGCCGGGCACCATCATCGGCGGCACGGCTTCAGGCGCAGAAAATGTCATCGGTTTTAACGGCACCTCGAGCGGTGCCGCGATTTCCATCGGTGGCGACGGCTCGGACAACACGGTCGTGCAAGGTAACTACATCGGCACCGATCCGACCGGCACGCTCGATCTCGGTAATATCCGTTCCGGCGTCGAGGTGCGGGGAACGGACAATGCAGCAACCAGTCCGTTGAACACGCTCATCGGCGGCACCGGCTCGGACGAAGGCAACATCATTCGCTTTAATGACCTCGACGGCGTGCGCATACGCAACGTTGCCGTGGACGTTGCCATTCTCGGCAACCAGATCGATAACAACGGCCAGCAGGGCATCGACCTGTGGGCCGCGAGCAGCAACGACGACGTCACAGCAAATGATTCAGGTGACGGTGACTCGGGTGCGAACTACCTGATGAACTACCCGGTCATCACGTCCGCCATCGCCAATGGCGGTAACATCGATGTGCAGTTCGACCTGGACGTCACCGCCGGCAACTATCGGGTCGAGTTCTTCAAGAACCCGTCCGGTGCCGATCCGTCGGGCAATGGCGAAGGCGAAACCTACGTAAGCTCCGTAAACATCGCGCACGGCGGCACGGGATCCGAATCCTTCGCGCATTCATTCTCAGGCGTCGTCGGCGACATTCTCAGCGCCACCGCCACAGAGGAATTGTCGGGACCGACGTTTGTGAATACTTCGGAATTCTCCGCCACTTACACGGTTACAGCCGGCACCGCAGTTGCCTCCGCAGTAGCGGAGATCAGCCCGAATGACGTTGCGACCGCCGGCGGCGTCTACCTGTTCGAATACGACATAGCCGCGGTCATCGGTGCTGCGAACACCGGCGTTGACCGTGTCGCAATCACCGTGCCGGCCGCCTTCGGCGTCAGCGGCTCACCGGTTATCAACGTACTCGTCGATGGCGTCACAGTGGCCTTTACCGACAATACCGTCGGCAATGCGATCAGCGTGGACCTCACGACGAAGGTCACAACTAACGCACGCATCACCGTCGTATTCGAAGCCAGCGCCCCGGTCACCCAGGACCTGGTCGGTGTCGACTTCACCTCGACCGTCGACGACTCGGTCACCGGCGATGCGCCGCAGGACACGACTGAAGGCGAAGGCGACGGCGACACGGAAGATAACAACAGCTGGACCGTGACGACGACCGGCGCCGGCGGTGGCGGTGGCGGCACTTGCACGGCGCTCGACGGCAGTCCGACCAGCCTGGTGCAGGCCGGCGGCGGCAGCCTGACGATCTCGCACACGACGTCCGGCAGCGAGCGCCTGATGGTGGTTGGCGTATCGATTGCGCTCGGCAGCGGCGAGACCGTCAGCTCCGTCACCTACAACGGTGATGCCCTCACCTTCCAGGGTTCGGCACAGGGCCCGGGCAATGATTCACGCGTCGAGATCTGGACTCGCGTTGCGCCGGACGTTGGCACGCACGATGTGGTGGTTAACCTGAGCGCCTCCTCTCACGACGGTGCGTCGGCCGGTGTTGCGACCTTCACCGGCGTCGACCAGACGACTCCGCTGGGCACTTTCGCCTCGGATTCCGGCACCGGCGGCAGCGCCTCGTTCAACGTCAGCTCGGCCGCGGGTGACATCGTGTTCGGTGTCGTCGCGGTGGATGACTCGACAGATTACAACCTGGTGCCGGGCAGCGGCCAGGCAGAGCACTGGGACCTCGATACGGATGAACTGAACGCGAGCGGCACGACGGAAGACGGCGCCGCGTCGGTCACGACATCGTGGACCTGGAGCGGCTCCGATGACTTTGCGGCCGGCGGCATCTCGATCAAGGCCGCGAGCGGCGGTTGCGACACTGCCGCCAGCAGCGCGGTGGCCGAGATCAGCCCGAACGACGTGATTACGGGCTCTACCGGCAATGCCTTCGCCTACGATATAACCACGACCGTCAATGCCGGCGACACGGGCGTTGACCGGGTCGCCATCACGGTGCCGGGAACTTTCGGTGCGCCGACGGTCAGCGACGTGCTCGTTGACGGCGTTCCCGTGAGCTACACGGACAACACCTCGGGCAACGACATCAGTGTCGACCTGACCACCAAGGTAACTTACAGCGCCCGAATCACGGTGCTGTTTACCTCCGACGCGCCCGGCACGCAGGATCTGACGGGCAAGGATTTCCTGTCGACCGTCGACGATTCGGGTGACCCAACGGCTCCCCAATCCACGACCGAAGGCAACGGCGACGGCGACTCGGGCGACAACGACGACTGGACCGTAACGACGACAGATTCGGGTGGGGCCTCGTGCGAAATCGATCCTGCCGGCACTTACATCGAAGCGGAAAATTACACGGCACTGGTGGCGGGAACCGATAGCGGAACATTCACCGTCGAGTCGAGCCAATCCGGCTACAATGGCACGGGTTACCTGCTCAGCAACAATGGCGACACGGGCGGCTCGCCACCGGACGACATGCGCGCCGATTACACGGTCGAATTCACGACCACCGGCACGTATTACATCTGGATAAGAGGGTATGCGACCGGCAGTGGAGATAACTCAATCTGGATCGGCCTCGACGGCACTGACACAGGCGTACTACAGGAAAATGGCACCTACAATCAGTGGATCTGGACCGACGACGCCCAGTCCGGCGTGAACACGATCAACATCCCGACCGCCGGCTGGTACACGATCAACCTGTGGGTCCGCGAGTCCGGCCACCTGGTCGACGGCATCTACATCACGCAGGATTCCGGTGCTATTCCGGGCGGAACGTCCATCGACATCCCGACGCCGGGCGGCAGCGGTGGCACGTTTACGAAGCGAGTGAACGCGTCGACAGATGATGCGGAGCAAAGAGTAGCAAGCCCGTTCGACATGGACCTGTCGAGTTCGGACCTCGAGCTGCACGACAGCGGTGGCGACGGCTACGTCGGCATGCGCTGGACCGGTGTCACGATCCCGCAGGGTGCGACCATCGACGATGCAAGGATCCAGTTCCACGTCGACGAGATTGCAACGCCGGAATCGAGTGAAGCATTGACGGTGACATTCGTCGGCGAAGATGTCGACAATGCATCGACCTTTACGAGCACCGCATCCGACATCAGCGACAGATTCGCGAATGAAACGACGGCATCGGTCGACTGGGCGATCCCGACCTGGGTGGCCATCGACGACGAGGGCGCTGCACAACTGTCCGCCGACCTCAGCCCGATCGTCCAGGAAATCGTCGACCGGGGGACCTGGAGCTCCGGCAATGCCATGGTCATCATGATCAAGGCCTGGTCCGGCACCGGCGAAAGAACTGCCGAATCCGAGAACGGTGAAGCCACCGCTGCACCGGAATTGCAGATCGATTACACGACCGGCGGCAGCCAGGCCACGATCATCGATCCGTCGAACTGCGGCGCCGGGGCCGGCATCCACCACTTCGCGATCATTCACGACGGCACCGGCATCAACTGCCAGGCCGAGGACGTCACGATCGAGGCGCACACCTCCGGTCACAGCGTCGAGACAACGTTCGGCGGCACGCTAGTGCTCTCGACCTCCACGCTGCACGGCGACTGGTCGCTGGTGAGCGGCTCCGGTTCGCTGACCAGCGGCGGCAAGGGCAACGCGGTATACGGCTTCTCGAGTTCCGACAACGGCTCGGTCACCCTGGGCCTGCGCGACACCTTCGTCGAGACCGTCAATATCGACGTCAACAGCCAGGGCGTGACTGAAGACGGCAGCGAAGACGACGATCTCGTATTCGCACGGTCAGGCTTTAACTTCCTCGCGGACTCCGCGAAGAATACGATCGGCCTGCAGATTGGCGGCAAGCCGTCGAACGTCGCACCGGGCGCGCAGACGCTCGAATTGCAGGCGATCAAGACGAACGACGACACCGGCCAGTGCGAGGCGGCGTTGCAGGGATCGACCACGATCGATATCGGCTTCGAGTGCGAGGACCCGACCACCTGCGCCACCAACACGATGACATTCGGCGGCGTCAGCATCCCGGCCAATGCCAACAATGCCGTACCAACTTACGCCAGGGTCAACATGGACTTCGGTAATGCCGCGGACGATACGGCGACCTTTACGATGCAGTACAACGACGTCGGCAAAATCCGGCTGTACGCACGCAATCGCTTGCTGCCCTCCGGCGAGGAAATGATCGGCGCCAGCAACAGTTTTGTCGTGAGGCCGTTTGCTTTCGACCTGTCAGCGACCGGCAACCCGGCAGCGACCGGCCCGACCGATCCGGTGTTCACCCAGGCCGGGGCGGAGTTCACAGCCAATGTGACCGCGCTGCTCTGGGAAGCCGCCGACGATACGGACAACGATGGCGTTGCCGACAATCACGATGACACGGATCCGTCCAACAACGCCGACCTGACGGACAATGCCGCGGCGCCGAATTACGGCTACGAAACGGCCGTCGAGCAGGTGTTGCTGACCGCGGCGCTCGACCAGCCGGCGGGCGGCTCAAACCCCGGCCTCTCGGGCGGCACGAGCGTGACGGTATTTACCAACGGCACCGGCACGACGACGACGGTGCGCTACGACGAGGTCGGCATCATCGAGATGGCCGCGCAGGTCGCCGACAACGACTACCTCGGCATCGGCGCGACGGAAACCGGAAAGATCACGAGTAAATCGGGCTACGTTGGCCGCTTCAACCCGGCCCGTTACGACGTTACCGCCGGCGATATCAACCCTGCCTGCTCGGCAACGTTTACTTACTCGAGGCAACCGTTCACCGGCTCGATGACCATCGAGGCACAAAATGCGGCAGCGGCCGGCAATAACCGGACCGAGAACTATCGCGGTGCATTCGTCACACTGGATCCGAACACCGAGCTGGTCTTCATCAACAGCGCAACGTCCACGGCTTACGATGCCAAGACGGTGACCTACAACCAGGGCTTCGATTCCGGCAATTTCGGCGAAGCGGTACTCGCGCTGCAGTTCCGCTGGGATATGGGAGAACAGGCGCCCACGACGAGCACGGTACAGAACACCGGTGTTACCGACGAGGTGAACACCCTGGCCAGCGCACCGGTGAGCATCGGCTCGAGCCCGACGCGCTTCGGCCGCGCGATCGTTGGTACTGCAGCCGGCTCCGAACTCGTCGATCTCGAAGTCGTGATGCGCACGGAGTACTATCTCGACTCCACCAATGGTTACGTCGTCAATTCCGATGACTTCTGCAGCACCAATGCTGTTCTGAGTCTCAGCAACTTCGCTGACAATCTCAATCTGGGCGAGACCTGCGTGCAGGATACCGGGAACCCGGGTCTTTCCGGCGCCGGCTGTACCGTCGCGGGCCCGATCCTCAAGCGTTACAACGACCCGTTGATCGCCGGCGAC
>JAWWCT010000034.1:0-35202 GCA_033720315.1 Woeseiaceae bacterium
ATCCGTGCCGACGCCGACTCGAATGCCACTTTTGTCGGCGGTGTGCAGGTCAAAAAGGCCACTGCCGAGAAACAGGTTTGAGGTCGGGCAGAAGGCGATTGCCGAGCCGAGCTCGGCCATTCGCTCGCGGTCGGTATCGTCTAGATGCAGGCAATGTGCGAACACGGATCGCTCGCGGGCCAGTCCCAGCTGCTCGTATACGTCGAAGTAGCTGCGGCTCCAGGAAAACTTGTCCGCGATCAGTTCGACCTCGTCGTGATTTTCTGCAAGGTGAGTGTGCACGTGCACGTCGGGAAATTCGATTGCAAGCTTGCCTGCCGCTTTCAACTGCGCTTTGCTGGAGGTTACCGCGAAGCGCGGCGTGATCGCATAGCCGAGACGGTCCTCGCCGTGCCATTTCTCGATCAGCTCGCGGCTATCGTTGTAGGCAGACTTCGGGTCGTCCCTAAGCGTTTCGGGACAGTTGTCGTCCATCAGCACCTTTCCGGACAGCAAGCGCATGCCGCGTTTCTGCGCGGCCTCGAATATTGCATCGACGGACTGCGGGTGCACGGTCGGGAACACGAGTGCCGTGGTGGTGCCATTGCGTAACAGTTCCTCGACGAAAAACCCGGCCGTCTCAGTTGCATGAGCGGCATCGGCAAAAGCCTCTTCCGCGGGATATGCGTAACGTTCGAGCCAGTCCAGCAGTTGCTCGCCATAGGAGCCGATGATGTCGACCTGGGAGAAATGCACGTGGCAATCGATGAAACCGGGCACCACGAGTTTTCCGCTGTAGTCGGTGACTTCGATATCGGAGGACACGCCTGGCAATAACTGACTCGCATCACCGAGTGCCTGGATCCGGCCGTCTTCGATGATCAGCAAACCGTCCTCGAAATACTCGACACTGGTGGGGTCACCGTGCTCTCCCGGGTCGCCGAAACAGTGAAGAAACGATGCGCGAAAGGCTTTCCTGTCAGCCATTGTGCGGTGGCTCCAGCAGGCTTAGCGGCGAATCCAGCTTTACTTCCCTCAGGTTGTCGGCCGACGGTGCGCGATCGATGATCAGAAATTGCTGCCCTTGCTGAGTCGCGATCATCGGCATGTGCCACACACCCTTGCGATAGTTGATGCCTTGCGTGCCGTCGGTGACGAAGGCGGTGATGCGGTTTTCATCGACGTTTTCGCCCGATGGCGCCACGACGACGATAAACGCAAACGGCGTCAGCGGGATAAACGCCTGGCTGCCGTGCGGATGGCATTCGAGCATGCCGATCGTGTAGGGAAACTCGCTCGGTTTCCTGCAGCGTGCGATGCTGATCGATACCTGCCCTCCGCCGTCGGCGACATCGATATTGGCGAGGTCGCGGTAACGATCGAAGCGCGCGTCGTTCATCGAAGCCCTGCTGGCATCGGATGCGTAAATGAGTTCGCCGTACGGCGCAAAGGCGTCTGCGGAGATCGGCGCAGGTGTGATTTCGCGGACCGTCACGACTTTTCAGCACCTCGTGCGATCTTGCCGAAAAGACGCACCCGGCTGACGCCTCCGTCGGGGAAAATATTCAGGCGGACATGCGACACGGCACCGACGTCATTCAGCTCGTCACCGAACAGGTGTTGGCTGTCCGGGCCGAGCTTGCTTTCGGGCAGCAGTATCGGCCAGTCCTCGCTCAGGGTTTCGAGGTCTTTTTCGTCCTCGATCATTGCGGCGCGCAGCTCGGCGCGGTCCGGATAGTTGCCTTTGAAATGTGCCGTGTCGATCTCGACTTTCTCAATGATCCCGGGATGGCCGAGGCGCAGGATGACCCAGTCGTTTCCGGGCGTCCGGCGCCGCGCCGTTTCCCAGCCATCTCCCATATTGATGCCGCGACCCGGGAAATTGAGATTGTGCTTGCTGCCATAGTGCTGGTCGCTGCAAAGGACGGCACGGCCACCGTTTTCAATGGCGAATAGATCCATCACTTCGCTTGCACTGACCTGTTCCCAGTCCGGTCGAATCTCCCCGTATACGCGCAGTCTCGCAAGTCCGCCGTCGGGAAAGATATTCAATCGCAGGTGCGTGCAGGCTTTGTCATTGCTTATTGCACGAAAATGGTGCGCATCGCCTTGCAACGCTACCTCCGGCAACAAGGCCCACCAGTCTGCTTCATCGTCCGGTACGTCTTCATCGCTCATGCAGGCATCGATCGATGCCGTGGGCGGAAAATTACCGGTGAAGTAGCTGGTGTCGATGTCAACGCCGTGCACGATTCCGGGAATTCCCAGGCGTATGATGCAGTAGTCGTGTCCCGGCGTTCGCCTCCGCCGGCTTTCCCAGCCGTCCATCCATTTGCCATGTTCGTCGTACTTGGCGTCAATGAATACCGGCGGCAGTGTTTCGATCAGCCGTTCTTTTGCAGCGAAAAATTCGTCGGTCGCGTACACCACCCTGCTACCCAGTCGCGGCTGTTCGAGCTGCACCCAGGCCTGGAACGGGTTTTCCGGTTGATCCGTCATGAATGATTCATCGCTTTCAATCTCATTCTCGCAATCTTGTGTATTTCGGCGATTGCCGTGGCAAATTCCGTTTCCTCGTCGTTCTCCAGACGCCGGGCAAAGACCTCGAGGATCTCGTGTCGATTGCTGTTGCGCACCGCCATGACGAAGGGAAAACCGAATTTACGCTTGTATCGCTCGTTCAAAGACTGGAATTCGGCGTACTCCCGCGGCGAGCAGCGGTCGATGCCGGCCGCTGCCTGTTCCTCGCTCGATTCGTCCGTCAGTTCGCCGGCGATGGCCGCCTTGCCGGCGAGGTCGGGGTGTGCGCGAATCAGCGCCAGGCGGCGCTCCGCCGGTGCCTGGTCGACGCGGTCTGCCATGAGCTTTGCCAGCTGCGTCGCATCCTCGACATCGCGGGCAGAGTCGTAGGCCTGTTCCGCGACCCACGGCGAATGTTCGTAGACTCCGCCGTAGCGCGCAACGAATTCCTCACGCGTCTGCGGCATGGTGCTCGCGCCAGTGCCTGGCGATGTCGATGCGTCGCGTCACCCATACATCGTCGCGTTGTTGGACGTAGTCGAGAAATTTTTCCAGCGCGGCAGCGCGCCCGGGACGGCCGGCAAGCCGGCAATGCAAGCCTACCGACATCATCTTCGGAAACGCTTCGCCTTCTGCGTACAGTACGTCAAAGCTGTCTTTGAGGTAGTCGAAGAACTGCTGGCCGGAATTGAATCCCTGTGCTGTCGCGAAGCGCATGTCATTGGCGTCGAGGGTGTAGGGAATCATCAGCTGTGGCTCTGCGAAGGAGTAATCCCAGTACGGCAGGTCATCGGCGTAGGTGTCGGAATTGTAGATAAAGTGTCCTTCCTCGGCGGCGATGCGGTGACTTTGCGGGCTGCATCGTCCGAGGTACCACCCCAGGGGGCGTTCGCCGGTGACCTCGCGATGCACCTCGATCGCTTTTCTCAGGTGTTCGCGCTCGGTTATTTCGTCGACATGCTGGTAGTCGATCCACCTCAGGCCGTGGCTGGCGATTTCCCAGTTTGCTTCCCACATGGCATCGACTGCCGCCGGATTGCGCTGCAGCGCCATTGCAACGCCGAACACCGTCACCGGCAATTTTCGGTCGGTAAACATCCGGTATAAACGCCAGAATCCCGCGCGCGCACCGTATTCGTAAAGCGACTCCATGTTCATATGCCGCTGTCCCGGAATCGGTACCGCAGAAACGATCTCCGACAGGAATGCTTCGGAGGCCTCGTCGCCGTGCAGCACGCAGTTTTCCGCACCCTCTTCGTAATTGACGACGAACTGCAATGCGACGCGCGCTTTGCCCGGCCATTCGACCTGCGGCGGCTTCGCGCCGTAGCCGACGAGGTCCCGGGGATAATCCTTGCCGCTCATCGATTTGCTACCCGGCCCTGGTACCAGGCATCGATCAGCTCGCGTTCCTCGTCGC
This sequence comes from Woeseiaceae bacterium, assembly GCA_033720315.1. GTDB lineage: Bacteria > Pseudomonadota > Gammaproteobacteria > Steroidobacterales > Woeseiaceae > SZUA-117. Next base: position 3,920 of record JAWWCT010000034.1, read on the forward strand.
TGATGCCGGTCAGATTGCCGATCGGCATCGCTTTCAGCACCACGGTCTGCTGATGGATGCGCGCCGCTTCGGCGATGATTTCATCGTCGGTATCAAGGACGACACCCGATGGCGGCGCCGGGAACGCAATGTGAGTCGGCGACTGCGAATGGCAGGTCGTGCAACGTTCCATGATGACCGGCCGGATCATGGATAGCGTGACTTGCTGCCCGCTTGCGGCCCTGCTGCTGGGCGCGATCACAATAGCGACCAGCAGCAGGATCAGTCCGGCGACGACGATCGGTATCGGCGACGCCCGGCCCTTGTGTCGTGCCACGAAATACACGCGGATCAGCGCACCGGCGAGCGAGATGGCGACCAGGATCGCCCAGTTGTACTCGTGGGTGTAAGTGATCGCATAGTGATTGCTGGTCATGACGAACAGGACCGGCAAGGTGAAATAGGTGTTATGCACGGAGCGCTGCTTGGCCTTGATACCGTCTGACGGGTCTGGCGGTTCACCGCGCCCGGCCGCCTCGACCATGCGTCTCTGCCCGGGGATGATCACGAAAAAGACATTGGCCACCATGATCGTGCCGAGCACGACGCCGAAATGGATGTAGGCGCCGCGGCCACTGAACAACTGACACAGCGCGTACGCCAGCAGGGAGATCAGGACCAGCAGAACGGCACTCAACGCGTTCTCGTTTTGCCCGAGCGGCGAACGGCACAGGACATCGTAGATCAGCCAGCCACCGACAATAAATGTCGCTGCAATTCCCACAGCAAAGGGCGCGGACAGCTCGGCAACCGAGCGATCGACGAGGTACACGTCAGCGCCATACCAGTACACGAGGATCAGGAGGAACATGCCCGAGATCCAGGTCGTGTAGGCCTCCCACTTGAACCAGTGCAGTGTTTCCGGAAGCGTTTTCGGGGCGACGCGGTATTTTTGCGCGTGATAGAAACCACCGCCGTGCACCGACCAGACTTCGCCGCCTACGCCCCTTTCGTCGTCTGCGGGATCCTTTGGCGGTTCGAGCGAATTATCGAGCCAGATGAAATAAAACGACGAACCGATCCAGGCGATACCGGTAATGAAGTGTATCCATCTGCCGAGGATATTCAGCCATTCGAGGATGTATGCTTCCATGTACGGTTAAGGCGCCAGCAGTCGTTCTTAAAGTATGCGCACGTTGCCGGGCAACGCCTCATTGTCGTCGATCGCCGCACACCCCGCATCCCTGGCTCGCAACAATTCCGCGGCAGCCGCGACCGCGATGTCCGCAGGCTTCTTGCTGTCGATGCCCGTTACGCCGATCGGACAGGTCAGGCGATCCAGCAGCGCTTCCGGCAAACCCTGCTTGCGCATCGTTTTTTCGAAACGGCGGCGTTTCGAAGCGGAACCGATGAGGCCGCAATAGGCGAAATCGCCGCGTCTCAGGATCTGTTCGCAAATCTCGAAGTCGAGCGGATGGCTGTGTGTCAGCACCAGGTAGAAACTATTGACTGGCATCGCCGCGACCTCCCGCGTGGGATCGGCCGACTCGATCGCTGACACTGCCGGCGGCAGCCGCACAGGAAAAATGCCACGCCGGTTGTCGATCCAGCGCACGTTGCAATCCAGTCTCGAGAGGATGTCGACGATCGCGGTACCAACGTGCCCGGCACCGAATACCGCTACGTTGAAGTTGCTGTGCACGACCGGTTCCAGCAGGTAGCCGCCGCACAGCGTTGCTGCGTCGCCGGTCGCAATCAGCTGCCGTGCCTCGGTAATCGCCTCGTCGGGACACGCGGTGTCGGATTCAAACGGCAAACAGCGATCGCCGGTCACCAGGTACTTGCCCGATCCCTGCTTCAGGGGCGTTACCAGCACGACGGGCGTACGCTCGCTGTGCAAGCGCCGCAGATCGTCGAGCCATGCTGTTGACGACACGCGCTCGAACAGGACATCGACCACGCCGCCACAGCATTGACCGCAATTGGCACCTAACGGAAAACGCCGCTGCAGGCGTTCAGCCTTGTAGCTGGCGGCGCCCCGCAGTTGTTGCACAGCAATACGGGTACACTGGTACTCGAGCTGGCCACCACCGATCGAGCCGGCCGTTTGCCGGCCGCTGACAATCATCTTGGCGCCGGTCTCGCGAGGCGCCGAACCGCGCACGCCTGCGACGGTTACGACGACGGCACTCTCGTCGCTTTCCAGGACTTCCCCGAGATCGTGCACCCAGTCGTTCACGTTGCGGCCTTCTGTAAGTTGACGGCGGCGAGCACGGCTTCCGGCGTCGCCGGCGCCCGCAATTCGGGAGCCTTGCCATCGCCGACGCTTGCTACCGCATCGCGGATGGCATGAAACACCGACAGGCTGAGCATGAGCGGCGGCTCGCCGACTGCCTTGGAGCGATGGATCGTCTCTTCCCGGTTGGCTGCCGACTCCAACATGCGTACCCGAAAATCGACCGGCAGGTCCGAGCTCGTGGGGATCTTGTACGTGGACGGCGCGTGGGTCTTGAGCTCGCCGTTTTCGTTCCACCACAGCTCTTCGGACGTCAGCCAGCCCACGCCCTGCACAAAGCCGCCCTCGATCTGTCCCATGTCGATGGCAGGGTTCAGCGATTTTCCGCAATCGTGCAGGATATCGACACGCAGGACCCGGTGTTCGCCGGTCAGGGTATCGATGATCACTTCCGACACGGCCGCGCCATAGGCGTAATAGAAAAAAGGCCGGCCGCTGAAAGTCGAGCGGTCGTAATTGATTTTGGGCGTACGGTAAAAACCGGTTGCGGACAAGGAGGTACGCGCAAACCATGCCTGGTGTATCAGCTCCTGGAAGGCGACGTGCTCGTTGCCGATACGAACCTGGTTATTGGAGAACTCGACGTCCCCCTCTGCAACCGAATAACGCTCCGCGGCAAACCGGATCAGGCGTTTCTTTATCGTCCGCGCGGCAGCCTGTGCCGCCTTGCCGTTGATGTCGGAACCACTCGACGCGGCCGTGGCCGATGCATTCGGCACCTTGCTGGTGTCCGACGCCATCAGCTTGATGCGGTCGATATCGATCTGCAGTTCCTCGGCCACCACCTGCGCGACCTTGGTGAACAGGCCCTGCCCCATTTCCGTGCCACCGTGATTGAGGTGCACGGTGCCGTCGGTATAAATGTGTATTAGCGCACCCGCCTGGTTCAGGTGCGTGGCGGTGAATGAAATGCCGAATTTCACGGGTGTCAGCGCGATGCCGCGCTTGATATGTACGTGTTCGCTGTTGAATTTGCGAACCTCGTCGACGCGGCGGCGATAGTCCGACCATTCTTCCAGCTCATCGACGATGTCGTGGATAATGTTGTCCTCGATGGTTTGCTGGTATTGCGTGACATTGCGTTCGTCGATGCCATAAAAGTTTTCGCGGCGAACGTCGAGTGGGTCCTTGCCCAGGTGCCGCGCGATGGCATCGACGACGCACTCGATGGCAAACATCCCTTGCGGCCCGCCGAAACCCCGAAACGCCGTATTCGAAACGGTATTCGTCTTGCAGCGATGTGACACGATGGTCACGTTTGGCAGGAAGTAGGCGTTGTCGCAATGGAACATGGTGCGATCGTTGATGGCACCGGACAGGTCCGCCGAGAAGCCGCAACGCGAGGCGAACATGAATTCGATGCCCTCGATGCGGCCGTTGTCGTCGAAGCCGACCTCGTAGTCGATTTCGAAGTCGTGGCGCTTACCGGTCATGATCATGTCGTCATCGCGGTCCATGCGGTACTTGCAGGGCTTGCCGGTCCTTTGCGCCATCAGGGCTGCAATGCAGGCAATCAGCGCAGGCTGACTTTCCTTGCCGCCGAAGGCGCCACCCATTCGCCGGCACTCGACGACGACGTCCTTCGATTCCCTGCCGATGGCCGACGCCACGAGGTGCTGCACCTCGCCAGGATGCTGGGTCGAGCTCAGTACGTGCATATCGCCGTCCTCGAGCGGGCGCGCCAGTGCGATCTGGCCCTCGAGGTAGAACTGGTCCTGGCCGCCGACACTCAGGCTGCCTTTCAGGCGATGTGCGGCGGCGGCGATGGCAGTCGTGCTGTCGCCGCGTTTGATGGTCTCACTCGGCAGCACGAACGATTCGGCCGCGACCGCGCTGCGCGGATCGAGCACCGGCTCGAGTTCCGCATACTCGACTTTTCCGAGCTTCGCCGCTTTGCGGGCCTCCTCGACGGTCCGCGCGGCGACCGCGAAAACGGCCTGGCCCACGTATTGCACGACGCCGGGCGCGAGTACCGGGTCGTCGGCGATGACCGGGCCGCAGTTGTTCTCGCCGGGAATGTCGTCCGCCGTCATGACGTCGACGACGCCCGGCGCAGCGCGCACGGCTTCGAGATTAATGCTCTTGATGCGCGCGTGCGCCTTGGTACTCATGCCGACCGCGACGTGGAGCATGTCGCGCGGTTCCGGCACGTCGTCCGTGTACAGCGCCGCGCCACTGACGTGCAGCTCGCTCGAATCGTGCGGGATTGGCTCGCCGACCCCGCCGACGATCCGTTGACCGATGCCGTCGCGTCTGACCTTAGCGTCCATAGGCGTACAACCGTTCGTCGGCGGCCTCTGTCGTATCGAGATAAAAGCGGTACAACAGGTTGCCGCAGACCTGCCTGCGATAGTCGGCGCTCGAGCGCATGTCGGAGATCGGCGCAAAATCCTCGTCGAGCGCCCCTATCGCCCCGGTGACGACCTCGTCCGTCCAGGGTTTTCCGTTCAGTGCCTTCTCGCATTGGCGGGCGCGTTTCGGGATCGCCGCCATGCCACCATAGGCAACGCGGACATCGGCAACGCGCTCGCCATCGAGTGCCAGCCAGAACGCGCCGCACAGCGCCGAGATGTCCTGGTCGAATCGCTTGGAAATCTTGTAGCTCTCGATGCGGGTGCCCTTTGCGGGCAGCGGGATAAGAACCTTCTCGACGAATTCATCGGCCTCGAGTGCATTCTTCATATAGTCCAGGTAGAAATCGTCGAGTGGCAGGGTTCGCCGTTTTGCGTCCTTGCGCAGGACCAGGCTCGCGTCGAGCGCGAGTAATGCCGGCATCGTGTCGCCAATGGGCGAACCGTTCGCGATGTTTCCGGCGAGTGTCGCGGCATTGCGAATCGGTGGCGACGCAAACCGGAGAAACAACTCTTCGAGTGAGGGTATGTGCTCGACGATTGCCTGCATTGCGTCGCTCAGCGAAACCGCAGCACCGATTTCAAGCTGTGACTTGCCGGCGCGCAATATCTTCAAATCCTCGACACCACCGGTGTAGATCACGACATCGAGGTCGCGGTGCTGTTTCGTCACCCAGAGGCCGACATCTGTGCCCCCGGCGAGTAAGGTTGCACCGGGATTTTCGCTCAATGCCTCGGCAAGTTCGTCGCTCGAACGTGGCGCAATAAATTTTCCCCCGGATGATTCGACGGTCAGCTGTCGATCGTTGTGGATTGATGACAGCGCCTGCACCCTTCCTTTTTCGTCGCTGCCGGGTTTCGATTTCCTGCCGCCTACTTCGCGCAACCAGCTGCCCCTTTTTTGCAGGGTGCCATAATCGCTGTACATCCGGTTTGCCGCTTCGATGATCGGCCGGTAACCGGTACAGCGGCACAGGTTGCCCGCCAGCGCATCGTCGACGTCACGACGGCTCGGCGCCGCATTGTTCTTGTAAAGCGCGAACAATGACATGACGAAACCGGGCGTGCAGAAACCGCACTGCGATCCGTGGCAGTCCACCATGGCCTGCTGCACGGGATGCAGGCTGCCGTCCGCGCCGCGCAGGCTTTCCACGGTAATGAGTTCCTTGCCGTCGAGCGTCGGCAAAAACTGGATACAGGAATTGACGGCCCGCAGCCTAAGCCGTTTGCCGGTTTCGTCGACCTCAGCGAGTGCAACGGTGCAGGCACCGCAATCGCCCTCCGCACAACCCTCCTTGGTGCCGATCCGGCCGAGGTCTTCGCGAAGAAACTGCAACACGGTGCGCGTCGGATCGACGTCGCTCAGCTCGATTACCTCGCCGTCGAGTATGAAGCGTATGGTCGCGTTGCGGGAGTCACCCATTTCAACTCCCGCGATAGGTGGAATAGCTCCAGGGCGACACCAGGAGCGGCACGTGATAGTGGCCGTCGTCCGAAAGGGATACGCGAACGACGACCTCGTTCAGGAATGGCGGATCGGCGACGTCGTTGCCGGTCTTCGCGAAATACTCGCCGACCGCAAACTCGAGCTCGTAGGTTCCGGATGCAAAAGCGTCCTCGCCCAGTAACGGTCCGTCAGTGCGGCCGTCGGCGTTGGTCACCGCCGTGGTCAGCAGCTTGCGCTCGTCGCCTACGGAGTAAAGCCTGATGCGTATGCCGTTTCCGGGCTTGCCGTTCGCGGTGTCGAGGACGTGTGTGGTGAGTCGTGCCATGCGATCCCCTGCGGGTCACCTGATATTAGGCGATTCGCGGTATTCCAACTAGCCGCCCGGGATACCGGTTTTTCTTTTAATTCAAGCGGCTGCCGGTCAAAGCTCAATATTATCAGCAAATTAGGCCGAATCCGTAGCGTCGCGCGCATTTGCGCGCGGAGCCGACATTTGTCCAGGTCATTCGGGCACGGCACTGACCAGAGCGAAAGCCCTGTGGCTGTGTTAACGTGCCCGTCCGGTCAGTCCAGGGGGCGAAACATGTTCAAGCACGAGCTGAACCGGCGAGTATTCTTGCAGGGTTCGGGTTCCGTTGTCGGTAGCACCCTATTGCGTGCCGCAGCACCTTCATTGGCGGCGGTAACGCAGGCGGCATGCAGCGCTCGCGACACCGGTGCGGCATTCGAAAATATATCCGAGGCAGAGGCGCGCGAATTCACCGCGATCGTCGCCCGTATCCTGCCGACGACCGACACACCTGGCGCGGTCGAAGCCGGTGCCGTGTATTTTATCGACAAGGCATACGGGACGTTTCTTGCCAACGTAGCACAGCGCATGCGCGCGCAGCTTGCCGAATTCCAGTCCGGTGTTGCCGACGCCTTTCCCGGGGCCGGTCGATTCTCCGATCTCGATGAAGCCGATCAGGACACCTATCTGCAGTCGAAAGAACAAACGCCATTCTTCGAAGATGCGTGGTACCTGACGATCGCCGGTACCTTTGCCATGTCGTCTCACGGCGGGAACCGCGACAACATCGGCTGGAAGTTGCTCGGTATGGATGGGCCGCCACACGGCTGGAGCTATCCGTTCGGCCATTACGATGCGGAATACATGGAGCTGCAGAACGATGGCGAATGAAAACCAGGTGACGTTTGCGCTCGACGAGCCGGTCGACTTCGTCATTGTCGGCTCCGGTTCTGCCGGCGGCATCATTGCCAAGGAACTGTCGACCGAAGGGTTCAAGGTTGTCGTGCTGGAACAAGGCCCGTACCGAAAAGCCGCCGATTTTTCGCACGACGAGTTGTCGGTACTCGAATACAGCGAACTGTCGAACCGCGGCAACATTAATAATCGACAGACATTTCGCGATGATCCGAACAAAGTCGCGGAGCTTGCGAGCGGCAATCCGGCGCATTACGCGCAGGGCGTTGGCGGCAGCAGTGTGCACTTCACCGCCAATTTCTGGCGACTGCGCGAATCCGACTTCAAAGAGCGCAGTCTCCTCGGCCCGATCAGCGGCACAACTTTCGCCGACTGGCCGATCAGCTACGCGGAGCTCGAACCGTATTACACGAAAGTCGACTGGGACATCGGCATATCCGGCGCGCCGGGGCCGTACGACTCTTTCCGGTCGAAGCCGTTTCCCATGCCGCCGGTTCCGATCAAGTCATCGGGCGTGTTACTCGAGCGCGGCGCCGAGAAAATGGGCTGGAAAGCGCAAGTCGAACCGCTCGCCATTCTGTCGCAGCCGCACAATGGCCGGCCGCCCTGTATCAATTGCGGCTTTTGCATGGGCTTCGGTTGCGAGGTCAACGCCAAGTCGTCGACGCTTGCCGCAATGATTCCACTGGCTGAAGCGAGCGGCAATTGCGAGATTCGCGCAGAGTGCGCCGCGTTCCATGTTCAGACCAATGATCGGGGCCGGGCGAGCGAAGTGCGTTATTACGATCCGGACGGCAACGAACGGTCGCAAAAGGCACGCGCTGTCATCCTGTCCGCGAACGGCGCCGAGACGCCTCGTTTGCTGTTGAGCTCGGCCAGCGCCGCGTTCCCGGACGGTCTCGCAAATTCGAGCGGCTTCGTCGGCAAAAACCTCATGTTCAATAGCCATTCGAGAATACGTGCGCTGTTCGAGCATCCCCTGAACGACTACAAGGGCGTCCAGGTGACGCGCATCGTGCACGAGTTTTACGAGTCTGATCCGGCGCGCGGATTTTACGGCGGCGGCGGTATCGACGCGCGGCCGTTCAAGGCAGCGGAACCCATTGGATTTGCACTGCAAGGTGCGCGACCCGGACTCCGCAAATGGGGTGCAGAATACAAGGCAAATCTCGAAAACGATTTCACTCGCAGCATGTACCTGATGGCCAGCGGTACATCGCTGCCGCTGGAACGCAACAACGTGACGCTCGATCCGTCGTACAAGGATCGCTGGGGCAGACCGTCGATACGCATCACCTACAAGGATCACGATGACGACATGGCGCTCGCAAAATTTATGCAGGACCGCTGCATCGAAATGATGGAGGCAGCCGGTGCCGAACAGGTCTGGCCGCTGCACCTCGAGTACACGACCGCCGGTGCGCACCTTCTTGGTACCTGCCGTATGGGCGACGATCCGCAGACGTCGGTGATCGATAAATATCACCGCACCCACGACGTTCCCAACCTGTTTCTCTGCGACGGTTCCAGCATGGTGACCTCGGGCCGCGGCCAACCGACGATGACCATCATGGCATTGGCGTTCCGCGCCGCTGAACACATCGCTGCCGCCGCTCGCAGAAATGAAATTTGAGGTACCGGCTATGATCAGGAAACAACTCGTATTGCCAATCGCCCTTGCTGTATTCGTTGCCGCATGTCAACCAGGGCAAAGCGACGATCCGAAAAGCGACATTGAGCACCTGAATTTACCGGGCATTGCAGAAAGTGGTTTACCGTTCTCTTCCGCAGTGCGCGCCGGCGATACCCTGTACCTGTCAGGAGTCATCGGCACCATTCCCGGAACCCTGCAGGTCCCCGAGTCCATCGAGGAAGAAGCCAGGCTGGCAATGGAACAGATCAAGGACGCCCTCGAATCATTCGGCTCGTCACTCGACCGGGTGGTGAAGTGCACAGTTTTTATGGCGGACGAATCTCACCGCGATGCATTCAATCGGGTATATATGAGTTACTTCGACAAACTGCCGGCCCGCAGCGGCGTCACCGTCAAGGGCCTGGCACTCGGTGCCAAAGCGGAAGTCGAATGCATCGCGCTGGTCAATTGACGCCGAAAACATAAGACCGCGACGAATGACCGGCCCGGCGATCGAGTGCCGCTGTTATTCGAGTTCCAATAGCTCATCGCGACGTTTCGCAAGTGCCGAGATACGACGCGCGTCGAGCACGTCCGCAAAGTTTTTCTCCAGGGTTTCGTCGTTGAGGCTTTGCAGCGCCTGTCGCCAGATTGAATTGATCTCCAGCGGTGCATTCGCCAGGTAAGGAGGTCGCCCGCGCTTGGTACTGAACGACTCATTGTTGTGACTCAGGATCAATTGCCAGTTTTCAAGGTTGTAAACCATACTGGTCGGCGTTCTGCCGGGGTTGTATATGAGCGCGTCGAACACGTACATGGCGCCCCACTGCCGGGGCAGCGGGCACCACGCATCAAAGCCGCCGCCACTCGCCGTGCGATTCCCCTCGTCGCGGACATTGCCGGGCAGGTACTGTAGCGCGCCCCGCTTTCCGTCAACCTCCCTCGCGACCGTGACCGGCACCATGTCCAGGCCAATCAAGCGATCAAGGCGATACGCAGCGAGTTCGGGATTCAGGCCCTTGCGATTTTCGTCCTGCGCAAACACCGCCGAAATGGTGTTCTCATCGTCAAGCCGAATTTCGACGATCTTGCGCCCTTCGTCATCCGTATCTGTCGAGACGATCGAGCCGTTAGCGAGCAGCTGCTCCAGGTTCGATGCGCTGAGATTATTCGGCCGGTAGCCGACCCGTCTCGGGTGCAGCGCGACTCGTCCCAGATCCGATGTCTTCTCGCTCGCGACCGCCAGCTCGCCGTTTTCGATGATCAGGGCGTGTCCCGAGCCGCGGTACGCGGAATTGAGCATCCCGGTATCGATTTCGATAATTTGACCGTCGAAGCGTGAAAGGACCTCGCGAGTCTGAGTCGGGGTATGCCCGATAATCACCCGCTCTGCGCCGATCGCGCGCAGCGCCGTCTGCAAGGCATCACCTTCGACAAGGCGCCCGCAGCCAACATTACCGCGATACCATAACGGGCCGCTGCTGTCGTGCACGCTGCTCCTGCTCAAAGCAATGATCGACATCAGTGCGGACTTTACCTCCGGCTCGAGGGTGGTCATCTGTGCCATTGATTTCGCCTTTTCCGCGTGCCGGTAAAAATTAAGCCCCGGATGGAAGAGGCCGGACGCATTCAACACGCCGAGTGCCCTCACGTAATCCGCCACTTCCGCGCCGAGTTTCTGGTTGATACCTTCGAGCCCGAGGTCTGCAACGATGGGGGGCAACCCACCATGGACGAAGGCATTGCCATTAACGACAACGATCAGCGGTTTTTCCAGGAGCCACCGCCCATATTTTCCTTCACTGCTCAGCGCCTGGCGGTGGCCGAAGAACCCCGGCGGATACTGTTGTTCAAACTCGGCGCGCAAGGCTTCTTCATCGGGTGTTCCCAGGCTCAGTTGCTGCGCTACGAAAATACGAAACCAGCGTTCGCGGTCTTCGGGCAGCTCGTCATCGACGAACGAAGCATACTCGCCGGGCGCGACGTACCTTAAGTCGCCAACCAGGTTCATGACCTCATGATTGCCGAGCAGCAGATGCACGCGACCGCCGGCGTCGCTGGCCTGACCCTCCAACTTCATGACCAAATCCATGACCTTGCGCGAATCCGCGCCGCGGTCGAGCATGTCACCGGTAACTACCAGGTGAGTCTGGCCGGCAGACCAGTTGCTGTCGCCATCGATCACCTCGGCATTCTGCAACGTACGCACCATCGCAGGGTACGCGCCATGCGGATCACTTATCGCGACGATTCGCGGAACGTCTGTCCAACTGTACTGTTGCGCAACACCGGTCGACGGGGCGCCGAAGATAGCGGCCAGGACCAACAGGCGGCAAACAAAAACGATTGTGTGCTCGAGTGTCTTCATCGGCAATATCAGGTATGGCGTCGCTGATGCATCCTCATAGTGTAGTCGAGCAGCATGTGACTTGTCCCGTGTTAAGATGTGCGGAGCGAATTGCTGCTTCGCGAAGGTACGTGACGATGACAATAACGAACCGCCACCTTTGTTTGACCACACTGTCCATCGTGTTGTTCCTGCCGGCGCTCCGTCCGGTACTGGCGCAAGCAGCCGGCGCGGCACTGCTGTTCGACAGTCACGATGTGATGTCGGTGCGCATCGAGGCTCCCATATCGACACTGATGCAGGAGCGACCGGACGAGGAGTACCTGGACGGTAAATTCTTTTACGCTGACGATAGTGGCAACGAAGTTGCCCTGGACCTGAAGCTTCAGACGCGCGGCATCACGCGGCGCAAAAAGGACATTTGCAATTTCCCACCTATCCGGCTCAATTTTCGCAAGAAGCAGGTCGAGGGCACCTTGTTCGCGGGTCAGGACAAACTCAAGCTTGTTACACATTGCCAGGCCAACAAACCGAGCTTTGAACAGCTCGTATTGCGCGAATACATTGCCTATCGAATCCTGCAGACGATAACGGACAAGAGTTTTCGTTCGCGATTGATGCACATCACGTACCTGGATACCGAAGATGACAATGACCCGGCCGTCAAGTATGGCTTCGTCATTGAAGACGAGGACAATCTCGGCGAGCGCATCGGCATGACCGCAGCCAAGGTCAGCGGAATCAAGGTCGAAGAACTCGACTTGCGGCACGCCAATTTGATTTCCGTATTCGAGTACCTCATCGGTAACACCGACTTTTCGTTGATACTCGGGCCCGCTGACAAGAATTGCTGCCACAACGCGGTGCTTTATGGAAATGGCGGCCCTCCGTATACCTCGATTCCCTATGACTTCGATTACTCCGGTATCGTCAACGCACCGTACGCTGCACCGAATCCGCGATTCAAGCTCCGCAGTGTCAAGCAGCGACTGTATCGCGGGCGTTGCGTAAACAACGACTTGCTGGATGAAACATTTGCTCACTATCTGGACAAGGAAGCGGAAATTCGCAGCCTGGTCGACAATCTCGAGGGGCTGGACGAGCGCGACGGGAGGGATGTCCATAACTACCTGAACGCTTTCTACAAGGACATAACGAATCCCAAGATGAAGCAGCGCCGGTTTATCAGGGACTGTTTGTAGCAGCTTGCAGATTTTCTCCCTGGCGTAGCCACTCCACCAGGATCTGGGTAACACGCGGATGGATCAGGTAGCCCACTGAGCTGTGCGGGTTCGACTTGCCGTAACGAACGGCAAGATTGTAAACGCGGAAGTCCTTGATGGTGCTGATCAGGTGCTTCCTGAGCATCGGCGCGAAGTCGTCCGCCAGCGTGTTGTCGTGACAAACGTAGTCGTCTTCCGCGGACACGTTATACCAGGAGACGATATTGGACGGGTATTGGCCGGACCCCTTGTTGCCCGATCCAAATAGTTTCTTTTTTATAGTCTGGTCACCCAATGGTGCGCCAAGCGTGACCCAGGCGTCCAGCTTGCCATCGCCAAGCAATTCGCAGTAACGATCGTCATGCGAGAGCTGCCACAGCACGTCGTAGGCCACGATGCAACCCGTGCCGTGAGATATCAACATTAGTCGCTCGCTGTCTTGCATCGCATTGCAAAGCGCGGTTCTGACCCGTTCCCGAATGCGCGAACCGAAATCGCTGTCCTTGTTCCAGTACTCGGCAAGATCGGGAAATACCTTGGCAATCACTTTTTCCGTCAGGCCGAGAAAGCCCAGCACTGGAGCACTGAAGTCGGCGGCAAACTCGGCCAGCGCCGTCTTTCCCGGCAGCCGATCGTAAGGACCGATCCCGAACTTTTGCGCTTTCTTTATTGCACTCAACATTTGCAACGCGTTGCGGCGATCACCGACGTCGAGCCCGGCGTCGTAGCTTTCGCCGCGCGTTTCGAGAAAGGCATTGCTGATGTCACCGTAGTAGGCAATATCTTTTCTGATGGCGGCAAAGGCATCGGCCATTTCCGGATAATCCCGCTGCACGCCTGCCTGCATCGCAGCTAAACAAATGCCCTGCAAATCCTCCTGCGGTGGTTTGAAGTGCCGCCCATGTACATAGAGCACGGTCTGCCCGGCGGCTACCGTTGTGTCGGTTGCGTCAATCATTGTCCCCAAATTGCTTCCCAGCCGGCAGCGTAGACAGCCAGTCTGGCGCGACCATCACCACCTTCATCCGCGATGAGTAATCGGCCGTCGGCCGTGATCTCGATTCCTTCCGCCTGCCGGTGGCGGCCCTTTTTTTTCAGGATTATAGCCCCTGACAGCTCGCCGGCGGGGGTCAATCTGACCAATGCGTCCTGGCGCGCCGCGACCAGCACCCATTCGCCGCTCCGCGGGTCGATACTGATTCCCGACGGATTGATGCGTTTCTTGTCGATTTGCTTTTCGATCGCCTTTTCCGGAAGGTCGATGCTGCGAACCTGTTGCACAGTGCTACCCGAAACCGACAACTCGAATATTTTCAGCACATTCTTTTTTCGTTTTGCATTCTTGCACGACAGAAGCAGCGAACCCGCTGCCTTGTCCGCAGCCAGGCCCTCGAATTCGCAATAATCCCCAAGCCCGGTCTCGTGTCGGCTGTAGGTCATGCTGCTGCCGTCAGTACCTTCGGCCGTCGCATACAGCGTACCGTCGCTGGTCAGCAGCCAGACCACATCGTTCAACAACGCAATGCCTTCAAAATCACCGCGAACCACCGGATCGCCCAGTGCGAACGACTTGACCACTCGTCCTTGCAGGAAGTCAAGCTCATACACGATCGCAATCTCGTCGGTAACAGCCAGGAGTCTTTCGTCGGTGGTCAGTGCGAGGCCGGAAATTTCACGCAATCTTGCCGGGAGTTTCCATTGTCTGAACTCCGGCGTTACCGTTTGCTCTTCGAGGCGCAAATCCGCGACCGGTTCGTCACAAGCACAAACCAGGACCGCGACCAGACAGCCTATCGCCGACCGTAGCTTTCCCACGTCAGTAATCGTCGTCAGCAACGTCGCGTCGGGTCAGCATCGACAAGAAACCGCGCGTTGTAAGCCTGCCGTACTCCAGTTTCCAGATGATGATTGTCGTATAGACGAAAGCAGCCGAAATGACTGCTGCGATTCCGAGCGCACCGATGCCGGCCGCGAGTCCCACACTAATTGCGACGAATATGTACATCGCGTGCGACGGCTGCGAAAGCGTAAATCGGAAACGGACGGCTGCTACTACGCCGGCCAGGCTGAAGGCAAGCGGCAAGCTGTTTTGCACAATCATTGAAATGCCGGTCACGACGATCGGCATGATAATGATCGTCTGCACGAACGATTGATTGACTTCCTTGCTGCGAGCAGTGATGAAATAAGCCCAGGACACCGGGACGATCATGGCAGCAGCGCCGAGACTCGCAAACGCGAGGCGCGCCGGGCCGGTCGGGCTCAAAACCGTACGCTGGATGGTCGTATAAATCGGTTCGAATTCGCGATCCCTCGCAGCGCGATCCGCAGCCTGATCCGCAAGTTCTTCCAGGCCGCCGACCGGAAAAAATTCCCTGAGCGAGGGCACCTTGACGATCAAAATCCACATGGCGCCAACACAGAGCGCGTAATAGAGGGTGATCAGCGTCAATGGAATCAGGAAGTTGGCCGCTCGCCTCATTGCCTCGCCTTTCCGTACGTGTGCAACGCAGACGCACGATACCGCTGGCAAATACAAAAAGAAAGCCGGGTAAATCAAAACCTGTCTCAGAATACCGCGTGGCCTGGATGACGGGCTTCAGGAGGCAAAATGCGGCTCACGGGGTATTTTGAGATAGCTTCTGGTGTAGGCTATGCCGCGGCTTGAACGCGGGTACAAGGGGAACAATGAGCGGCAACACGCAACTGCTCGGAATCAGCAATGCGATCGTTGACGTGCTGACGCACGTCGACGAGCAATTCCTGGAAAAGATCGGTGCTCCACGCGGCTCGATGACCCTGATCGACGAGCAACGCGCGCACCAGATCTACGACATGATGGGACCCGCTACCGAAATGTCGGGTGGCTCGGTTGCCAATTCAATCGCCGGATTCGCCAACCTGGGCGGCTCGGCCGCCTATATCGGCCGCGTCAAGGATGATCAGCTCGGCGAGATCTTCATCCACGACATGCGTTCGCTCGGCGTTGACGTGCGACTCGAACCCGCTAAAGACGGTTCGCCCACCGCGCGCAGCCACATACTCATCGACCAGGACGGGCAGCGAACCATGCAAACCTATCTCGGCGCGTGCGCCGAACTTGGCGTTGCCGATGTGACTGAAGAAACGGTCGGAAGACCGGACGTCATACTGATCGAGGGCTACGTGTGGGATATCGCACAAGGCCCTGCGCTCGCACATCAGGCGATGAATATCGGCAAATCGGCGGGCAGCGAAATCGCGTTGTCATTGTCCGATTCCTACTGTGTGCAGCGCCATCGCGACGCCTTCGAAAACGCCTTGCGCGAGGGCGTCGACATCGTCATAGCGGACGAAGACGAAATCATCGAACTGGTAGAGGCCGCGAATTTCGACGAAGCGACGTCGAGACTGTCCGAATTCGACAAGCTGTTCGTCATGACGCGCTCCGAAAAAGGTTCGGTCATCATGCAGGGCGAGCAAAAAATCGTACAGGCCGCAATACCTGTGAAAAAAATCATCGACACGACCGGCGCGGGCGACGCCTATGCGGCCGGATTCCTGTACGGATATACGCAAAAACTGCCGCTCGAGGAGTGCGCGAAGCTCGGCACGTTTTGCGCGACGGCGGTCATTCAGCAAATCGGTGCCCGTATCGAGCCGGGATTGATCGACAAGTATCCTTCGACATTCAAGTAACGCCTGCCCGGATTACAAAGAATTCAGGAGCCGATCGGGTGCCAGGTGGTCTTGGTTTCCTGTGTGTCCTTGATCAGGTAGGGATTCTGCGCCGCCTCGTCCTGCCAGTCGGTGTCGACGCGATCGATGACCCGTTTGATGTTGTCTGCTGCCTTGTCCTGTATTTGCCTGGCCTCCTCGACATCACCGTCGCAAAAGACCACTGCATTGACGTCCATATGCGAAGCGAAGTGTTCGCTCAGTTCCTCACGATGCCCGGTCAGCACGTTGACCACGCCGGCCGGAACATCCGACGCGTGCAACACCTCGGCAAAACTGACGGCGCAAAGCGGCATCTTTTCGGATGCCAGAACGACGCAGGTGTTGCCACCGACGATTACAGGCGCAATGTTTGATACGAGCCCGAGGAGCCCACTGTCATCCGGCGCGAGTATCGACACCACGCCGGTCGGTTCGAGGACCGAGAAATTAAAGTGCGAGGAACTGACCGGATTCACCGAGCTGAAAATCTGCTGGTATTTGTCCGACCAGCCCGCGTAATAGATCAGGCGGTCGATGGACGCCGCGACTTCTTTTTGCGCTGCACGCTTGCTTTCGCCCTGCAGGATCAGTTCGCCGACAAACTGCTCGCTGCGACCCTCCAGCATCTCGGCGATGCGATACACGATCTGGCCGCGCAGGTAGGCGCTGGCCTGCGACCAGTTTGCAAAAGCATTCCTGGCGGCGACCACGGCGTTGCGAAAATCCTTGCGACTGGAGCGACAGACGTTTGCAATGACTTCGCCCTCGCCGCCTTCGAGCGTGAAATACCGACCTGATTCGGTTCTCGGGAACTTGCCGTCGATGTAAATCTTGTAGGTCTTGCTGACCGGGATACGTGAACCTGTTGCTGCCATGGCTATGCCTCCAGGTCGACGTAGGCCTCGAGGCCGTGCAAGCCGCCTTCCCGTCCCATTCCGCTCTCCTTGTAGCCGCCGAACGGCGATGTGGGATCGAACTTGTTGAAGGTATTGGCCCAGATGACGCCGGCGCGCATGGCGCGCGTCATTTTGAATATTTTTGCCCCCTTGTCCGTCCACACGCCGCCCGACAATCCGTAAGGCGTGTTATTGGCCTTGTCGAGACCCTCCTCCAGCGTGCGGAAAGTCTGTATGGCCAGCACCGGACCGAAAATTTCCTCCTGCACCACCCGGTTCGATTGCGAAACACCGCTAAAGAGTGTCGGGCGGCACCAATAGCCTCGCTCGGGCACCTTGCAGGAACTCTGGTACATTTCGGCACCCTCCTCCTGCCCGATGCGCAGATAGGACTCGATGGTCTCGAGCTGTGCTGCGGAATTGATTGCGCCGATGTCGGTGTTCTTGTCCAGCGGGTCACCGACAATGAGTGTCTCCATCCGATCCTTCAGTTTCTGAACGACCTCGTCGGCAACCGATTCCTGGACGAACAGACGAGAGCCCGCGCAGCAAACGTGACCCTGGTTGAAAAAGATTCCGTTGACGATGCCTTCGACCGCCTGGTCGATGGCGGCGTCCGCAAAAATAATATTGGCTGCCTTGCCGCCGAGTTCGAGCGTGTATTTCTTGCCGCTTCCCGCGATCGCCCGCTGGATGATTCGGCCGACTTCCGTGGAACCGGTGAATGCGATCTTGTCGACGTCGGGATGCTGGACGACGGCGGCGCCGGTTTCGCCCGCACCGGTCACGATATTCACGACCCCGGGCGGCAGCCCGGCATCCTGGATCACCTCCGCCAGTTTCATTGCAGTCAGGGGCGTGGTCTCGGCGGGCTTCAACACTACCGTGTTGCCGCAGGCCAGCGCGGGCGCAATCTTCCAGGCGGCCATCAACAGGGGAAAATTCCACGGGATCACCTGGCCTGCAACACCGAGTGGCGTCGCCTGACGCCCGGGGAACGCGTACTCGAGTTTGTCCGCCCAACCGGCATAGTAGAAAAAATGTGCGGCTGACAACGGCACGTCGATATCGCGTGATTCGCGAATCGGCTTGCCGCCATCCATGGACTCGATCGCCGCAAACTCGCGCGAGCGTTCCTGAATAATGCGCGCAATCCGGTAAATGTACTTGCCGCGGTCGGCGGCGTGCATCTTCGACCAGGTGCCGGAATACGCCTTGCGCGCCGCCTTTACGGCGCGATCGACATCGGCTTCGCTCGCCAGCGCCACGCTTGACAGCGTTTCCTCGGTCGCCGGGTTAATGGTTTCGAAATAGCGACCGTCGGCCGGCTCCAGGAACTGGCCGTTGATGAACAAACCGTACTGCTCGGCGATCGCTACGTGCTCGGTGCTCTCCGGCGCCGGTGAATACTGCCAGCCGTCGTCGAAGGATAGTTTTGATGATTCGGTACTCACGATGATTCGGTACTCACGATAATTCAATCTTTCGAAAAATAGTCGGCCGATTGATAAACGCCGGTCGCCTGTTTCTGTATTTGCATCAGGACATCGTTGGCGAGCGAACTCGCGCCGAAGCGAAACCATTCCGGCGTCATCCACGCTGCGCCAAGCGTCTCACGCAACATCACCAGGTAATGCACAGCCAGCTTGGCGTTCGAGATGCCGCCGGCCGGTTTCATGCCGACCATGCGGTCGGTCTCGTAAAAAAAATCGCGGATCGCCTGCAGCATCACCAGCGTCACCGGCAGGGTCGCCGCTGGCTGTATTTTACCCGTAGAGGTCTTGATGAAGTCGGCACCCGCGTGCATCGCCAGCACACTGGCACGGCGCACCCGGTCGAAGGTGCCGAGCTCACCGGTCTCGAGGATGACCTTGAGGTGCGCATCGCCACAGGCCTGCTTGATAGCGGCGATTTCGTCGAACACGTAACCGTACTCTCCCTGCAGGAATGCACCGCGAGAGATCACCATGTCGATCTCGTCCGCGCCCTCCTTGACCGCGATTTTGGTCTCCTCGAGCTTGATCTTGCGCGGCGCCATGCCGCTCGGGAACGCAGTCGCTACCGACGCTACCTTGATGTCGTGCCCTGCAAGCGCCTTTTTCGCCACGCCGACCATGGTCGGATAGACACACACCGCGGCAACGTGCGGCAGGTCCGGCAGCGCATCGTGCAGGTGAATGGCCTTCTGGCAGAGCTGTCGAACTTTGCCCGGCGTGTCCTGCCCTTCGAGGGTCGTCAGGTCGATCATGCTCAACACCATTTTCAGCGCTTCGACTTTCGACTCCTTCTTTATGCTGCGCGCCTGGAAACGCGCGGCCCGTTCACAGACGCCGACCTCGTCGACCAGCGCGACCTTGCTCAGGTCGGGCAATGTGATCCTGGACTTGACGGCGGAGACGGCCACGTCAGTTGCACCGGCGCACTGTTTCCAGCGCGACTTTGATCATGTCATCGAAGGTGGTGGCACGCTCGTCGCTGGTCAGCGCGGCGCCGGTCCGGATGTCATCGCTGACCGTGCAAATCGCCAGCACCTCGACCCCGTGTTCGGCCGCAATCGGGTAGATACCCGCGGCCTCCATCTCCACGCCGAGGACATCGTACTGGGCCAGCGTCTTGAACATCTCGGTATCCGGCGTATAGAACAGGTCCGCGGAAAAAATGTTGCCAACGTGGAAACTGACCTTGTTGTCCCTGGCTGCAGCAACCGCCTTCTCGACCAGCGAGAAGGTCGCGATTGCGGCGTAGTCGTAGCCGCCGAAACGTATGCGGTTCACGACCGAGTCCGTCGACGCGCCCATCGCGATCACCACGTCACGCAGTTTGACCTTCGGATGCGTGGTGCCGCAGCTGCCGACACGGAGCATGCGTTTCACGCCGAATTCCGTCACCAGTTCGGTGCAATAGATCGATGCCGATGGAATGCCCATGCCGTGCGCCTGCACGGATACCGGAATACCCTGGTACTCGCCGGTGAAGCCCCACATGTTGCGTACCTCGTTGACGCGTTTTACGCCGTCGAGGTAATTCTCCGCAATATACTGCGCGCGCAACGGATCGCCGGGCATCAGTACCGTGTCGGCGTAGTCACCGGGTTTCGCGTTCAGGTGTTTGCTGGCCATCGTTGTCTGTTTCGAACCCGGGTCAGAGCCGGGATCCGACCCAGTCTACCACCGGGACGCACAGGACATGCCGCCATCGACCACCAGGTTGACACCGCTGATCCAGCGCGATGCCGGGGCCAGCAGGAACAGTACGGCATCCGCGACGTCGGCTGCGTCGCCCATGCGTTGCAGGGGCGCATGCTCGCGCCAGCTTGCGACGCCCTCCGGCCAGTTCTTGTCGATGTCTTCGCGCGAGATCAGCCCCGGCGATACGGCGTTGACGCGGATGCCGTCGCGACCGACCTCGAGCGTCAGCGAGCGGGTCAACATCAGCAGCGCCGCTTTGCTGCTCGCGTAATGGCTGTGCCCCATCGCCGGGTCGCTTCCCTCGATGGAGGCGATATTGACGATTGCGCCGGCGAGGTTTTGTGCGCGCCAGGCGCGAATGGCGTACTTTGAAACGTTAACGGCACTGTCGAGATTCGCCGCGACGACCTCACGCCATTCGGCTGCCGTCATCTCCGTAAACGCCTGCACCGGATAATTTCCGGCATTGTTGACTACCCGGGTAACCGGCGTCTTGAAAGCCTCGAAGCAACGTGCCACCTGGTGCTCGTCGCCGAGGTCGGCCCGCATTTTATCGGCACTGCGCCCGAGCTCCCTGACCGCCGCCACGGTCTCCCCGGCGCCCTCTTCATCACCGTGGAAGTGCACGACGATATCGGCGCCTGCCTGCGCCAGGCGTGTCGCAATTCCGCGGCCGATGTTGCCGCTGGCACCGGTCACCAGCACACGCTGTCCTTCGAGGTTCAGAAGTTCGGCAATCGCGGGAACGTCGTTGCTGTCAGTCATCGTCTTGCTCTCTGCGGGCAATGCCGTATTGTCACCTTCCCGCCAGTGAAACGGAAACGAAGATGGAGAAGCGAGTATTCAAGGCCGGAAGCGACGGAGAATTCTGGACCAGCGAGCGCTGTTTCATTCGCGAGCGCATTAACAGCGAAGCCATCCCGGACTTTTCGCTCGCCGATTCCCGGGTCGAGCCCGGCGTCACTACCGAGCTGCACCGTCTTTCGGTCAGGGAGTGGTATTACATTATTGAGGGTCGCGGACTGATGGAAGTCGGCGGAGAACCGGCGATCGAGGTCGGGCCCGGGGACACGGTGGAAATACCGGCAGGTGTGTCACAACGGATTAGCAACACGGGAACCGACGACATCCTGCTGCAGTGCGTTTGCCTGCCGCGTTTTACGCCGGATTGCTATAAATCTCTTGAATGCGACGAATCGTGGGAGCGGCTTTAAGTACAGGACGTACTTATGTCGCGGCGGGCATGGACGCCCGTGAGCGACGAGCCGCGATTGGCGATAAAGGAATCGCGGCTAAAGCCGCTCCCACTAAAGCCCCTCCCACATTTTTGTTTTTTGGTTTTATAGGTGAGTGGCAAGGAAACTGACGGTCGTGTCCACCGCCTCTTTGGTGTAATGCGGTTCGTCGCTGAAAACGCCGAGTCCGTGATCCGCTCCCTGGATCACATAGCGAACGACGACTTCACTGTTCACCGCCGCCTCGACCAGCGCATCGGACACCTCCGGCAATACTACGTCGTCGCGGTCACCGTATAACACCAGCAGCGGTCCCTCGAAAGCTGTCACGGATTCGAGTGGCGCGCTTTGCTCCATATCCGTAAAAAACCGGTAGCCCAGCTCCTGATCCTGGCCCCAACGCGTCGTGAACGGCACGGAGCCGTCGCGCTCGGCCCGTGCCTTGAATGCCTGGTACGCATCCGGTCCGCCGAGGAAATTCACCATGCTGCTGGCGCCGTCTTGCGCCGCCGGCGCCCACGTGGCAATCGCCTTGTAGGTATCGTCCTGTTCCGCAGCAAGAATCGCCAGCCGGCCGCCCATGCTCCAGCCGAACAGCCCGACACGATCAGGATCGATGTTGGGTTGCCGAACGGCGTAGTCCCGCGACGCCTCGATGTCCTTCAGCATGTTGCTGAGATTGTTGTTTGCAAAGGATTCGCTGCTATCGCCGCAACCCGGGAAGTCCATGCGGATCGACGCCACGCCGCGTGCAGCGAGTTCCTCGGCCACCCAGCGGAAGGCGCCGGACTCGTTCCGGCTGCCACCGTGACCGTGCGCGATAACGACCAGCGGAAAGGTCTCGTCGCCTTCGGCAAGCGGATGCACGTAGGTGACCGGGACCGCGACGCCGCGCGATTCGACCGTGGTATCGATCGACAGGAATTCGGGCGCATCCGGCTGGTGAGCCGGCTCGCAACTCGCCAGTGCGCCGAGTGCAAACAGACAGGCAATGAGTCTCGGTTTCATATCGGTCTACTTTTTGCGGATTTCGACGGTCCAGGCGTCGCCGGCGCCGATACCGTACTTGCTTGCAAACTGTCCCTGGTTCACGGCGAGGCTCGTGAAACCGCTCGAATTGACGAATAGCAGGTTGTCGCCGACCGGCACGCTACCGAAGGATTTTGCATACGGCACCACTCCCTGCCATGCGACTTCGCCGCGATTGCGGATGACGATGTCGTACAGCTCGCCGTACTCGGGTTCGACCTGCTCGAACAGGTGACGATCGATGCTGAAGGCCACATTGCCGAGCCTCCCCGTGCCGCTGGTCACGTAACCGTGGAGAACACCGTCCTCTAATCTCGCGCCCAGCTCTTCGAGCATGATGACCTCGGGCGCAAGCAGAGGGCCGACCTGCTCGTAACTGATGACGCCGGCCGCCAGCCTTGCGCCGGTGTAGGAATAGACGTCGCGGCCGTGAAAGGTATGCGACCATTCGCTGCCCGGAATGCGGTTGACCGATTCGTCGATCTCGCGAACCGCATCGATGCCGTAGGCGTTCGCCGGCCCGGACAATGAGCCGTTGTCCGGGCTGACGAAATACAGTCCGTTTCTGGTTTTCAGGACGACGGATTTACGCGCCGTTCCGACACCCGGATCGACGACGGACACGAAAACCGTGCCGGCGGGCCAGGTCTGCGCGTTGTAGGCAAGGCTCTGGCTGGCCGCCCGGATGTCGTACAGGGGTATCAGCGGCCGCACGTTGAAAATGTCGAGTTCCTTGCTGACGCTGTAAGCGACACCCGTCATGACCAGGCCGGCAAAGTCGGCCTGGATGATCAGCGCATTTTTGGAGTTCTCGGCGTCCGCCGCGTGTGCAGGGACCGCAAGATTTGCAAGGAGCAGCAAGCCGGCCAGCATTCCTGTTCTTTTCATTGGATTGTGTTTCCCCTCGTTGGCTTTAGGATAGTAGCAAATCGGCAACCGTTGACTGGATTCGAATGTGAGTATCAACGACATCATCGGCGACGGCAGTGCATTTTTCGCTGACCAAAGGAAGCGCCTCGAATCATGCGGCATCGACATCACGGGATACCCATTGAGCCACCTGGCGTATCGCACCGAAACGCATACTGAGTACCTGGAAATGCGCGACAAGATCGAACGATTTTGCACTGCCAATGTGGAGAACGTCTGGAACGGCCGGCCCATTTCCAAAATGCTGCTCAAAGAACCACTTGATCTCGGAAATGGATTCAGCGTGCCACTCATCGAACTCCTTCCGCCACCACACCGGGCGCAGTACAAGATGGGACTGGAACATACGGGTGTCGTCATAGGCGATGAGATCGACTCGTTCGCTAATCGCCACCGAGACAAATTCGCCGGGCAACAACATCAAAACGAGTTTTGCGAGCCCTGGTTCGTAAGCTTCGACGATCACACGAACGTCAAGTTCTATCGCTACTCCTTGGGGGACGTAGTCATCATGCAAGGAATGCCTTTCGACGGTTTCCATCACGTCGACGAAGCAATGCAAGAATCATGAAGACTTATGTTTTGATCACGCTGCTCGTCCTTGCATCGCTGCTGGCAGCAGATGGCCACACCCAGGAAAGAAAGCGTCCGATCAAAGTCGTGGTCGTGGCGATGTACGAAATCGATGCGCCAAGTGGCGATGCGCCGGGCGAGCTGCAATTCTGGGTGGAACGTCTGCCGCTCGACATCCGCTTGCCGTTTCCGTCCGGGGAGACCGACCTGTTTCTGAATGAAGAAGGTGTACTCGCTTTTGTGACCGGCGGCGGCATTCCCAATGCGACGGCATCCGTCATGGCGCTGGGGCTCGATCCGCGCTTCGACCTGTCGAAATCGTACTGGCTGATTGCCGGCGTCGCGGGTGGCGATCCGCATGACCTGTCGCTCGGTTCGGCCGCCTGGGCCCGCCATGTCGTCGACGGCGACCTCGCTTACGAAATCGACAGCCGCGAGATTCCGGACGACTGGCCATATGGCCTGTTCCCGCTGGGCTCGAAAAAACCGGCGTCGAGCCCCGAGGATCTTTATCCGGGCTGGACGTTAAGCACCATTTCCTTCAGCCTGAACAGCGAACTCGTCGACTGGGCCTACTCGATAACCCGTGACCTCGAGCTCGACGACACCGATAATCTCGCCGAGTACCGCAAACTCTATGAAGGTTATCCGCAGGCACAAAGGCCGCCGTTCGTTACCATCGGCGACACCCTGAGCTCCAGTACCTACTGGCACGGCGCATTGCTCAACCGCTGGGCCAATGACTGGTTGCACGTCTACGCCGGCAATGACGCGAACTTCATGACCACCAACATGGAGGACAGTGGCACGATGACGGCGCTGCACCGGCTCGCACGAACCGGCCTGGTCGACGTCGATCGCGTACTGGTGTTGCGAACCGCGAGTAACTTCACGATGCAACCGCCCGGCAGGACCGCGGTCGAGAGCAAGACCACGCCTTACCCGGATCGCGGCAGGCCGGCACTGGAATCCGCATTTCGCGTCGGTAATACTGTCGTGCAGGCAATTCTCGATAACTGGTCAGAATACCGCGACCGCTTGCCGACGGCCCGGTAAATAACAACAAACTCTTGAGCAGCTTAGAAAACCTGTTCCATCTGCAAGAACACCGGTCGAGTGTTCGTACCGAGTCGATCGGCGGCCTGACCACGTTTCTTGCGATGGCCTACATTACCGTCGTCAACCCGTCGATCCTGTCCGAAGCGGGGATGGATTTCGGTGCGGTATTCGTTGCTACCTGCATAGCCGCCGCTTTCGGCTCCATTGTGATGGGGCTGCATGCGAACTATCCCATTGCACAAGCGCCCGGCATGGGGCAGAACGCTTTCTTTACGTTCGGCGTCGTGCTCGGCATGGGCCACAGCTGGCAAGCCGCGCTCGGCGCGGTGTTCGTCTCCGGCGTCATTTTCGTGATCATGAGCGTAACGCCGTTTCGCGAGTGGCTGGTCAACTCGATCCCGCGCAATCTCAAGCTCGGCATGGCCGCCGGCATCGGGCTGTTCCTCGGATTCATTGCGCTCAGGAACGCCGGCATCGTCGTCGGCAACGACGCAACCCTGGTCGGTCTCGGGGAACTCGTCAGCTTCCAACCGATCGTCTGCATCTTAGGCTTCGTGATGATCGCTGCCCTGTCGGCACGCAAGGTGACCGGCGCCGTCATCATCGGCATCCTGTTCGCGACAGTCCTGGGATGGCTGGGCGGCAGAACGGAGTTTCTCGGCATCGTTTCCATGCCGCCGTCACCGGCACCGGTGTTGCTGCAACTCGACATCGCCGGTGCGTTGCAGCTGTCGATGGTGACGGCCATCCTTTCGATGCTGATCGTCGACGTGTTCGATACCGCCGGTACCCTGGTCGGCGTCGCGACGCGCGCCGGCTTGCTGGGCGAAGACGGCAAGTTGCCGCGACTGCGCAGCGCGTTGCTCTCCGATTCCACGGCGACCGTGGTCGGTGCCCTGGCCGGTACGTCGTCCACCACGAGTTATATAGAGAGTGCCGCGGGTGTCGAAGCCGGCGGCCGCACCGGGCTGACCTCCGTAGTCTGCGGGTTGTTGTTCCTGGCCTGCCTGTTCTTTGCGCCGCTGGCGCAAAGCGTTCCGGCCTACGCCACGGCCTCGGCGCTGCTGTTCGTCGCCTGCCTGATGGCCCGCAGCCTGGCCGACATCGACTGGCACGACGTTACCGAGAGCGCACCCGCCGTGGTTGCGGCGATCGCCATGCCGTTATCGTTTTCGATTGCCGAGGGAATCGGCCTCGGTTTCATAAGCTACGTGCTGATCAAAATTGTCAGTGGTAAGACTGCCGACTGTTCCGCAGCCTCCTACCTGATCGCACTGATCTTTGCCCTCAAATACGTATTTCTCTGAGAATGGCCATGTTTACAAGACTGCTTCTATCACTTGCTGTTTTCCTGTTGCCGCTGCAGGCAACACACGCGGACTGGTTCGACGATGTGAAGGCGTCCGGCAACATGCCGGACCTGTACCGCGTGCTGTATTACATGCCGAAGGGCGGTGATCTGCACAATCATCTGTCAGGTTCGTCGTATTCCGAATGGTGGTACGACGCCGCGCTGGCTGAAAAGGAGCGTGGCTACGAGTACTACACCAAGGTGCGCATCAACAATTGTCGCGAATACGGCGGCGACGAATTCGGCATGTTTGCCTACTACCTGATGTTCCGCAACATCTCTGCGAACATGTACCAGCAGCTGAGCAGTTGCGAAAAAGGCGAATACAAACGCCTCGAAGACCTGAACGACACCGAGAAAGCGGCGTGGCTGGACAGCATTCGTCTCGACAAGCCTTACGAGAGCCGTGACGAGTTTTTCCAGACGCACTGGCAGCGCCTGTTTGCGCTCGTCAGGAACCCGTACATCCAGGCCGATCACCTGTACCGAAACATGCAGGCATTCGGCGAGGAGGGCCTGACCTATCTCGAACTGCAGGTCGCCGTCGCCGGTTTCCTGGACGCGAACGACAATATGCTGCCGCCGGAACGCACGGCCGACATATTGCGGGAACGGCTGCAGCAGGAAGACGCCATCGAAACCGGCGTCACGGTTCGTTTTCAGGTCGCCGTGCTGCGTTTCCTGCCGAACGCGGAGGACGAACTGCGGAGGGTCTACAAATTCGTACACGACAACAGCGACATCTTCGTTGCCGTCAACATGGTCGGCCGAGAAGACAACGACAAAGGCTATCCGCTGAGATTCTTGCCAACTTATCGCGAGATGCGGCGCCAGTACAGCGGCGTGAAGCTGTCGATCCACGCAGGTGAAGTGGACGAACCGAATGATCACGTGAGGGACACGCTGCTGCTCGGTGCCGATCGCATCGGCCACGGCCTGAACCTGATTACCGACGACGACACCATGCGCCTGATGCGCCACGGTCCTTATCTGGTCGAAATCAACCTGATCAGCAACCTGCTGCTCGATTACATCACCGATTACTCGCAGCATCCGTTTCCGGAATACCTGCGGACCGGCATTCCGGTCGCCCTGTCGACGGACGACCGCGGCATGTGGGATTCGACCATGACCGACGAGTTCTTCGTTGCCGTCAGGGAATTCAACCTGTCCTGGGATGAGGTCAAGAATCTGAGCCGCAACTCGCTGGCGCACGCCTTCGTGTCGGCCGAGTTGCGCCAGCAACTGCTCGAGGATTTCGAGCTTCGGATCCGGCGTTTCGAGCGGCAAATCGCCCGCTCCGGTATTGCAAAGCTACCGCCGATGCCGGAAACTCGGAGCTTCATCTGTAAGCGCTACGAGCTATGCAATCCGTAGCCGACATGGGGAAAACGGCGGGGAAATACAGCCAATAAAACAAGAACTTGCCTGACCGAACAGGCGGGCTGATCGTTCTTGCAGGACAACAATACAACCGGCTCACATGAGCCGGAAAAAGCACTTCCGGAGGCTGGAATCATGAAGTTTCACAAGATATTGGGCACCTGGGCGGCCGCCATCAGCGCGCTGTCAATAATGATTGGCGCATTCGCTACCCAGGCGCTTGCGCAGGACGATGAGGAAATCGAGGAGATTATCGTGGAAGGCAGTCTCCGGAGCCTGCCGACCCAGGACGTCGGCTCGGTGTTCGGCTTTGACAAGACAGTGCTGGAAACACCGCGTTCCGCATCGACCGTCAGTTCCGAGCAGATCGAGCGATTCGGCATTTCCGACATCGACGATTTTGTCGCGCTGGCACCGGGCACATTTACCCAATCGTTCTTTGGCACCAACGGACTCGATGTTCGCGGCACGGCCGGCGAGACCTATTTCCGCGGTGTGCGTCGGCTCGACAATCCGGGCAACTACCCGACGCCGATTGGCGCCAGCGATCGCGTCGATATCGTGCGCGGACCCGCATCGCCGATATACGGTCCGTCGAAGATCGGCGGTTACCTGAATTTCGTACCCAAGTCGGCGCGCGCTGATACCGGTGCTTACCTGGACGAGGCGGAAGGCAGCATAAGTTACACCTTGGGCAGTTGGGACAAGAGTGTCATGACCGCCGAGGTCGGTGGTCCCGGTGAACTGGGCGGCCAGGAATTCGGCTACTACCTGTACGGAATGATCGAGGATTCCGATAGCTATTACATCAACAGCTATACCGATCAGACGTTGCTTCAGGCATCGTTCGATATCGACGTCAATGACAATTTGCATATCCAGTTCGGCGGCATGTACCACCAGTACGCCGGTACGCAGGTCGCCGGCTGGAATCGGCTTACCCAGGACCTCATCGACACCGGCACCTACATCACCGGCACGGCGCAGCCACTGGATACCGATGGCGACGGCTTCATATCGCACGCCGAATACGATGCAACTGCTGACTTTGACGATACCGATGGCGATGGCGCATTTGGTGTCAACCCGTTCGTATTCCGGCCTGAATTTGTCACAGTCGGCGATCTCGACAGCCTGATGGCATTGGAGAACGTCGGTACGACGACACTCGATGGCAGCCAGGTGCTGGTTGCAATCGACGACATCCTGGCGAGTACCGTGAAAACCTGGTACTTCGACATCATCTACGAGACGGACGGCGGCTGGGAATTCAAGAACCAGCTCTTCTACGAGACTTATGACAACCTGGGTGAAAACGCTTACGGATTTTCACAGTTCCACGACACCTACGTGATTGAAGACAAGTTCGTTATCTCGAAAATCGTTGAAACAGGAAGCCTGACCTCCTCGTTCCAGTTTTCACCGTCGTATCGTTATACGGATTTTCGTCATGCCGACGACTACAAGAACGAGTACTTTCACCGGCGTGACCTGACAGGCCCGTCAACGGCGTTGGACCGGCGCTTGTTGTCAACGCGCATCGATGACGACTACACCGAGTACTACATCGGCAATTACAGCAATTTCGGTGCCGCGGCCCTTGCGGATTTTACCTGGGAAAACGGCTTGAGCATTCTCGTCGGCGCTCGATGGGACACCATCGATATGGAAAGCCATATCCCCCTCGACAAGATCATGCTGTTCAATTTCTCGTCCGGGTTCGTCCTGTTATCGGATGATGGCCGGTTCTTGCTCAACGACTTCGTTGACACGGCCAACGTCGATCCGGCGACAATCACCGCACCGGTCGACGCATCAGATACCGAGGATGGCGTTTCATGGACGGCGAGCCTGTCATGGCAACTTGGTAATTTCATTCCCTACGTGACGTCTTCGGAGCAATCGACGATTGTCGCTGGCCAGGGCGCAGAGATTACCGCTGGCGCCATATTCAGCAATGGAGCTTTCGATACCTCGGAGCTGTTCGAATATGGAATTAAAGGCAGTTTCCTCGATGATACCCTGTACATGGCATTGTCGATCTACGAGCAGGAACGGACGGATTTCAACGCGCAGCAGATCGTGACCAACCAGGTGACCAATACCGAAGGCCTGGAATTCGAGGCGCGCTGGGTAGCAACCGAAAACCTGGTCCTGACGCTCGGTTTCTCGAACATGGAAGTCCAGAACCTTACTACGCTCGCAAATGGCGTTAACTTCAGCTTCTACGGGGCGGAAGACATGCCGCAGATTGCACCCGAGTTGCATTATGGCGGCCAGGTTATTGGTTTCCCGGATGGAGCCGTCGTCAATCCCCGAGCCATTCGTGCTGGCGTACCGGAGAACATCATCTCGTTTACCGGTACTTATGCCTTCGACAACGGCTGGGCCGTCAACGCCAGCATCATCGATGTCGACGAAGCATTTTCCGGTTATTCGCAGCAGGTCCTCCTGCCGTCTTACACGCTGGTCAACCTGGGCCTGGTGTACGAAACGGAGAATTGGTTGTTCAGTATCACGGGCAAAAACCTGACAGACGAACGGTACTTCCGCGCCAACTTCCCGAATCTATTCGGTGGCACGATCGTTTTGCCTGAATTGCCACGCAACGTGCTGGCAACTATCAAATATAATTTCTAAATTCGGTTAGACAATCCGGGCCGCAGACAACGACAACGTTGCTGCGGCCCTTTTTATTAGCGCGTAACGCGGGAAACTTGATGCACAAACTTCTGAAGAGTCTTTCCTTGATATCGACGGTATCGCTGCTCGCAGCCTGCGCGCCCCGTGAAGCCCCGCAGGCCGAACCCATCGACGTCAAGATCGTAATCGTCACGATGTTCGAGCGCGGCGCCGATTCCGGCGACGAACCCGGCGAGTTCCAGCTATGGAACGAGCGTCGTGAACTCAACGAGATCTTTCCGTTCCAGGGCGAGCACGACCTGCATTACAACAGTGACAGCGGCATCCTCGCAATCGTCACCGGTGCCGGCACCGCGAAAGCGGCGGCATCGATCATGGCACTCGGCATGGACCCACGCTTTGACCTGTCGAAGAGTTACTGGCTGGTCGCCGGCATCGCGGGCTTCGATCCAGCGGATGCGTCCATCGGCTCCGCCGCCTGGGCCGAATACCTGGTCGATGGCGACCTGTCGCACGAGATCGACGCCCGCGAGAAACCGGAGGACTGGCAGTGGGGTTACATCGCTCGGCACACCAGGGTGCCGTTCGATCCGAACAAGCCGGAACCGCGCGG
Organism: Woeseiaceae bacterium; assembly: GCA_033720315.1. Taxonomy (GTDB): domain Bacteria; phylum Pseudomonadota; class Gammaproteobacteria; order Steroidobacterales; family Woeseiaceae; genus SZUA-117. The sequence goes on from JAWWCT010000034.1 coordinate 34,999, forward strand.
CGAGGTGTTCCGCGCCAACGGCGATCTCGCCGAGTGGGCTTACCAGCTGACCAAGGACACGCCGTTGCCGGTGGACGAGCAGGTGCTCCGCGAGAGCGCGCGTTACGTCAATCACCCCAACGCACAAAGACCGCCGTTCGTGTTGCGCGGCGATAACCTCGCCGCGCTCACCTTCTGGCACGGCGAGATCCTGAATGCCTGGGC
>JAWWCT010000035.1:0-34942 GCA_033720315.1 Woeseiaceae bacterium
ATCAACCTTGCAGGCCAGGGCGGCGCAGTGCCGACCCGGCACCTCGTTTTTCGGCGCATCAAGACCGTTGACGATCTGGACGCCGAGATCGCGCTGGCCGCAAGCCAGGGCAAGCCGGCCATGCTCGACTTCTATGCCGACTGGTGCGTTTCCTGTATCGAGATGGAGGAATACACCTTTAGCGACGCCGAGGTACAGGCAGCATTGTCGAACACGGTGCTGTTACAGGCCGACGTGACGGCGAACGACGACCAGGACCAGGCGCTGCTGCAGCGTTTCGGCGTATTCGGGCCACCGACGATCATTTTCTTTGGCGCAGACGGCAGGCAACGTCACGGCTTCGAGGTGGTCGGATACATGAAGGCAAGTGAGTTCGCGCAACATGTCAGGATGGCAACCGGAAGTAACTCTACAATAAGCGCAAACAACCAATAATCATGAGCAAAAAACTGATAGCCGTATTTGTCGCGGTGGTCGCGTTTACCATAGGCGTTGCGGCCTGGCTGCTGCAAAAGCGTCCACAGCCTGTCGTGGATACGCCGGTGGCCGTGCAACCGGTAGCCGAAACAGCCGTCGAACGCCTCGAGTTCGCACTACCCGATCTCGATGGCAATCTGCGCAATTTATCCGACTGGCACGGCAAGGCCCGCCTGGTCAATTTCTGGGCGACCTGGTGCGCACCCTGCCGCCGGGAAATTCCGCTGTTGAAAGCGACCCAGGACGCGCACGCGGCAAACAACCTGCAGATCATCGGCGTCGCCGTGGATTTCCTGGAACCCGTGCAGATTTACGCGGAAGAAGTGCAATTCAATTACCCGGTGCTGGTCGGCCAGGAAGACGCGATGGCTGCCGCCGAGGCCTCCGGAATCGAGTTTCTCGGTATGCCGTTCACCATGGTGGTCGCGCCCGGCGGCGAACTTCTCACGACGCACGTCGGGGAGATCGTCGAATCGCATATCGAGACGATCGTCGCTGTATTCCAAGAGCTGGAAGCGGGCGACCTCGACCTGGCGGGCGCGAGGAAGGCGCTCGAAAACCTGTAGGTCTCGGGCGGGAGGGGGTCAGAGCCCTATTTCGCCGGCCAAAGCCTATCCAGTATCGTTCAGCGAGCCAGTCAAGGGTTCTGACCCGCGGCGGTTCTCGCTCCCGAACGGCAATCCACCGCGATAGTTGCACTAACTGCCTCGAAAAAGGGTAGAATTGCCGCCATCTCCGGCAAACAGGCAAGAATAAGCTGAATGGCGAGCTTGCTCCTGGTCAATGGCCCCAACCTCAACCTGCTCGGCTCCAGGGAACCGGGTGTCTATGGCGCAACCAGCCTTGCCGATGTCGAGGCACGCCTCGAAGAACTGGCAGCCGAACTCGGCCATCAACTCGATTGCTGCCAGTCCAATGCCGAGCACGAGATCGTCGATCGCATCCACAAGGCCAGTGCGGACGCCGTCGATTACATCCTGCTGAATCCCGGCGCATTCACGCATACCAGCATTGCCGTGCGCGATGCATTGCTGGCAGTCGACATCCCTTTCATCGAAGTCCACCTGAGCAACGTGTTTGCGCGGGAGGACTTTCGGCACAAGAGTTACTTCAGCGATATCGCCAAAGGCTGCATTTTCGGTCTTGGCGCCTACGGTTACGAACTGGCACTGCTTGCCGCATCCCGGCAATTGTCTGAGGGCAAATGATGGACATCAGAAAAGTCAAAAAACTCATCGAGCTGCTGGACGAGTCCGGCATTGCCGAAATCGAGATAACCGAGGGAGAAGAAGCCGTGCGCATCAGCCGCTACGCAAGCGCGGCACCGGCCGCGGCGCCCGTCGCAGCGCCGGTGGCGGCCGCGCCGCCGGCGTCCGCCCCGCAAGCCCCCCAGGCCGCAGCGCCAGCGGCGACCACCTCCGCAGCAGAAGCCGAGGAAGAGGGTCATATCGTCACCGCACCGATGGTGGGAACCTTTTATTCGGCGTCCTCACCGGGGGCCGCCGCGTTCGTCCAGGTCGGAGACCGGGTCGCCGTCGGCGATACGCTGTGCATCATCGAAGCCATGAAGATGATGAACCAGATAGAAGCCGAGGTTTCCGGAACCATCAAATCCATTCGCGTGCAGAACGGTGAACCGGTCGAATACGGACAGACCCTGTTCGTCATCGACCAGCGTGGCACCGAGTAAGCGCACCGCAGTGCTCGATAAAGTCGTCATTGCCAACCGCGGTGAGATCGCGCTTCGCATCCTGCGTGCCTGCAAGGAAATGGGCATCAAGTCGGTCGCCGTCCATTCGACGGTGGACAACAATCTGAAGCACGTTTTGCTTGCCGACGAAACCGTCTGCATCGGCGGTCCCCCGTCATCCGAGTCGTACCTGAACATGCCCGCAATCATCAGCGCCGCGGAGGTTACCGATGCGGTTGCAGTTCATCCCGGCTACGGCTTCCTGTCGGAAAATGCCGATTTTGCCGAACGGGTGGAGTCGAGCGGCTTCATATTCGTAGGCCCGCCAGCGAGTGCGATACGCCTGATGGGCGACAAGGTCGAGGCCATTCGTTCCATGAAAGCGGCCGGCGTGCCGACCGTTCCCGGATCCGACGGACCGCTGGGCGAAGACGCCGACGAGAACCTCAAGATCGCGCGGGACATCGGCTATCCGATCATCATCAAGGCTGCTGGCGGCGGCGGCGGTCGCGGCATGCGGGTCGTGCACGCGGAAGCGTCGCTGCTGAACGCCATCACCGTCACCCAGGCCGAGGCGCGGGCCGCTTTCAGCAACGAAACCGTCTACATGGAGAAGTTCCTCGAGCGGCCCCGGCACATCGAAATCCAGGTACTGGCGGACAACCACGGCAACGTCGTGCACCTGGGCGAACGCGATTGTTCGATGCAACGCCGCCACCAGAAAGTCGTCGAGGAAGCTCCGGCGCCCGGCATAACCGTGGAGCAACGGGAGTTTATCGGCAAACGCTGCGTCCAGGCGTGTATCGATATGGGCTACCGCAGCGCCGGGACCTTCGAATTTCTCTACCAGGACGGCGAATTCTATTTCATCGAAATGAATACGCGCCTGCAGGTGGAGCACCCGGTCACGGAGATGATCACCGGTGTCGACATCGTCAGGGAGCAGTTGCGTATCGCCAGCGGGGAAGCCCTGAGTTTCACCCAGGACGAGGTCGAATTCCGCGGCCACGCGATCGAATGCCGGATCAATGCCGAAGACCCGAAGACATTCATGCCGTCGCCGGGGATGATCCAGCTTTGGCACGCACCCGGCGGGCCCGGAATCCGCGTCGAGAGCCATGTTTACAGCGGCTACAAGGTGCCGCCGTTTTACGATTCGATGATCGGCAAACTCATCGCGCACGGACACGACCGGCCGTCCGCCATCGCCCGTATGCGCAACGCCCTGAGCGAGGTCGTGATCGAGGGCATCAAGACCAACGTGCCGCTGCACCAGGAGATTTTCCAGCATTCCGCTTTCCAGACTGGCCAAACTGATATCCATTACCTAGAAAAACGTCTCGGTCTGTAGCTCAATAAGCTATGCAATTGCGCGAATTTGTCATAAATCTCGGGGCGATCGAGGCCGATCGCGTCGAAGAGGTCCTGTGCAGGCACGGTGCCTGGTCGGTGACGCTTTCAGCGGCCTCCGACGAAGCGGTCATCGAGCCCGCGCCGGGCACTACACCGCTATGGGGCGATATGCGTTTATCGGCATTGTTTTCGGAAGAAGCGGACTTTTCATTATTGCGTGCGGATCTCCGTCGGACCCTCGCCGTAGACACGCTGCCCGAGAACAGCGTAACCCCGGTAGCGGATCGCGCCTGGGAGCGTGAATGGCTGAAACGGTTTCGGCCAATGCGATTTGGCCTGCGTTTGTGGGTCGCACCGGAGCATTTCGCGCTCGACGCCGGCGATGCCGCCGTCGTACGTCTCGATCCGGGGCTGGCTTTCGGCACCGGGACCCACGAGACGACTGCGCTCTGCCTCGAATGGCTCGAAAGCGCCGAGCTCGATGATCGAACGCTGCTCGATTTCGGCTGCGGCTCGGGCATTCTGGCAATTGCCGGGCTAAAGTTGGGCGCGGCAGCGGCGACAGCCGTCGATCACGATTTGCAGGCCATCACCGCAACCCGGCAGAATGCGCGGCGCAACCAGGTCGATGAGCGACTCCTGACGACCATGCGCTTCGTAGAGCTCGACGACACATTCGATATCGTTGTTGCCAATATCCTGGCAAACACGCTGGTCGAGCACGCCGAGTCGCTGTGCCGACGGCTGAAACCGGGTGGTCGGCTGGCACTTTCAGGTATTCTCGTCGACCAGGCTGCCGACGTTCGCAAGGCGTTCGAGCCATATGCCGAAATCACCGAACCTGTACGCCGCGGTGAATGGGTTTTGCTTTCAGGAACCGGAATCTAGGGCATTGCATGTTTACCCAGTGTCCCGAATGTAGCACCGCCTTTCGCGTCACTGCCAAAGTGCTGCAGCAAGCTGGCGGCCGCGTGCGTTGTGGCGGCTGTGGCCACGCATTCAGTGCGCTCGAGCACCTGAGCGAAGAACAGCCGGGGGCCAAGCAGGAATTCAAACAGGCGGCCGCAACGGCGGTCTCCAAAGGAGACAGCGCAAGCGACCTCACCTCAGAAGAAAAATTCAAGGAGACCAGCAAGCAACTGCTGCAGACCTTGAGCGAACTCACCGGCGCCGACGAGGTGCGCATCGAGGATACCGGCATCGAATGGCATGTCGTCGACGAAGACGATGTCGAGAACGACGACGAGGATGCGACGATCTCCGAAGATGAAGATGAGGCATCGGCAAAGCTGGAAGCGCTGGTCAGTGATGACGAGGATTCCGGCGATTTCCTGGAACTCGAAGACGACGACGAGAGTGCCGATGACGGTCTCAGCCTCGAAACCGATGATGAATCGGCGGACTGGAACGCATCGCTGTCCGACGACGAGGACACCGCGGCCGGTGACGACATCCCGCTGGAGGTCGAGGAAGAACTCGCGGCTATTCACAGCGAATTATCCTCCAAGGACGATCCGTCAGCCGATCAGCCGGATGACCTCGGTTCACAATTCGAGAACCAGGCCGAAGCCATGGGGATCGACATATCCGGTTCTCACGCCGTTGTCGAAGAGGACCAGGCGTCCGCTGACGAATCCGGCTCCGCAGAACCTGCCGAAATGGAGATCGATGCTGCGCTCGCCGATGAGCTGTCGGCCACCGACGAATCCGCGGAACAGGCTGGCGACGACGTGATTGCCGAGGATGCAGCGGACGATGAGGAAACCGTCGAGGCGGACGAGGACGCCGCAGGTGATGATGAGGATGTCGCCGCAGCCTTTACCCCGGATGCCGACGTCATCGAGTTATCGCTCGCCGGCAACGCGGACGAGCAGGTGGAACCGGAATACCACGACTCCCACGAAGTCCCCGAACCGTCCCCGGAAGAAATGACCATCAACCAGGAAATCGACCAGGAACTCCTGGCGATTGCCAGCCAGGACGATGACCTGCGGGCGACCATCGTAGGCCTGGACAGCCTCGACGGTGGCGCCAAGGACTCCGAGGCATCAGCGGAATCTGACGAGCCTGAGGAGGAAGAAGATGACGAGGATGCACCCGGCGTCGAAACCATCATCATGGAAGGCGACCAGATTCGCGGCGCATTCGAGCGAGAGCGCGAACAGGAAAAGCGCGAAGCCGCACTGAAGCGATTCGACAAGGCTGGTAATCTCATCGACTCCTATGTCGCAAGGCGCATCGTGCGCAGCGGGGGTGCGAGCCCCGGTTCCATCAACTTCGGAATGCTCGCCGGCGTAATATTGCTGATCCTGTCGCTGCTCGGACAGGCGGTGCACGCGAACCGCCAGGCGCTGTCCACGTCGGACCTGTTCAATACGACGGTCGGGCAAATCTATCGCCTGCTCGGCAATCCGATCACGCCGGAATGGAGCATCACCGGTTGGCAGTTCGAGGCGACCAACGGCAGCATTGCGGACGAGGATGACGTGCTGACGATCTATTCGCGAATCGGTAATCGCTCCGAGCAGCCGCTTCCGTTCCCCCTGGTGCACGTATCCCTGACCGATCGCTGGGAGGAAATCATCGGCAGCGCCATCCTGGAACCCGGCGAATACCTGGCCGCGGACCAAAACCCGAATCAGCTTGTCAATTCCGGCGGCAACTTCACTGCCGTCATCACCATCGATGAACCGTCGGTAGACGCAACCGGTTTCAAACTCAACGTGTGCTATCGCATGAGTCCCGGCCGCGTGCGCTGTGCCACCGAAGACTTCAAAGACTGAAAATCACGGGTATCGCGTGGATATCGGCGGCCATGTATTGCAGAGCCCGCTGCTGCTTGCACCGATGGCAGGCATCACCGATGCACCGTTTCGCAGGCTGTGCCGGCGATTCGGCGCCGGCATGACCTGCTCGGAAATGACCACTGCTGACATTCGGCTGTGGCGGACACGCAAATCCGACCGCCGGCTGGATCTCGATCTGGACGCGGAACCGCGAGTGGTGCAGATCGTCGGCTCGGATCCGGCCGAGCTTGCGACTGCCGCCAGGCTATGCGTCGACCGTGGTGCGCAGATTATCGACATCAATATGGGGTGCCCGGCCCGCAAAGTCTGCAACAAGCTGGCGGGTTCGGCGTTGCTCAGGGACTTGGCAATCGTCGCGCGTATCCTCGAGACTGTCGTGCGCTCGGTCAACGTTCCGGTAACCCTGAAAATTCGCACCGGCTGGGACCCGAAGCAGCGGAACGGTGTCGAGGTTGCGCGCATCGCCGAAGCCTCGGGCATCCAGGCAATCGCCGTTCACGGCCGGACACGTGCATGTCGTTTCAAAGGTGAAGCAGAATACGAAACGATTGCGCAAATCGTTGACGCAATTTCGATACCGGTGATTGCAAACGGCGACATCGACACACCGGAGAAGTCGCTTGAAGTTTTGCGCATAAGCTCTGCTGATGGCTTGATGATTGGGCGTGCCGCACGAGGCAGACCATGGATCTTTCGCGAAATGAATTTTTTCCTTGCCAATGGCAGGCATTCGCCGCCACTGGATAATTGCGAACTCCGTGATACTATGCTCGTCCACCTTAACGACCTGTACCAGTTTTATGGGGATACAACTGGCGTTCGGGTGGCACGCAAACACCTGACCTGGTATTGCGCCGGTTTTGAAAACTCAGAAGAATTCCGGTCAATGGTGGTGCGTGTCGGCAGTGCTTCGGAGCAGCTTCGTCTAACGCGGCAATTCTTTGACCGTATGGCCAGAGGAGATGCTTTAGCCGCGTAACAAACGAGGCACCGAAATTCTTGCGATTGTCGATCTGTGGTCGAACTATTGAGTCGGAAACGTGGCACCTAAAAAAGCGAATAAAAAAAACGACTTAAGTGCCCTGAACAACAGGAAGCCACTCCGAAAACACACCGAGGAAGCGCTGAAGGCCTATTTCAGGAGCCTGAATGGCGATCGCCCCGGCGATCTGTACGATCTTGTACTGGGTGAGGTCGAAGAACCTTTGCTCAAAGCGGTGATGGACTACACCGACGGAAACCAGAGCCAAGCCGCAGGTATTCTTGGCATTAATCGGGGCACCCTGCGAAAGAAACTCAAAACGTATTCGCTTATTCAGTAATTCGATCGATGTTCAAAGTGCGACGCGCGCTCGTCAGTGTCTCTGACAAGCGCAACCTGATCACCTTTGCCAAAGTCTTGCAACGACTCGATGTTGAAATCCTGTCGACGGGTGGCACCTGCCGGGAACTCAGGCAATCCGGTATCGACGCCGTCGAGGTATCGAACAAGACCGGCTTTCCGGAGATCATGGACGGACGCGTGAAGACCCTGCACCCGGCAATTCACGGTGGCTTGCTCGGGCGGCGCGGCGTGGACGAGCCGGTCATGAGCAAGCACGGCATCGAGCCCATAGATCTGCTGGCGGTCAACCTTTACCCCTTCGAACAAACTATTGCAAAAAGCGACGCGACGCTCGCCGACGCCATCGAAAATATCGACATCGGCGGACCGGCAATGATCAGGGCGGCAGCGAAAAACCACGAAGGCGTCGCGGTGATTGTCGATCCCGACGATTACCAGGCAGTGCTCGAGGCCCTCGAGTCCGGGCAACTGGATATCGAGTACCGGCGTCGGCTTGCGGCAAAGGCGTACGCCCATACGGCAGCCTATGACACCGCGATTACCCGCTATTTATCGCAGTCGCTGCAAGACGAAGTTCTCGGCGAGTCGTTTCTGTATGCCGGCAAACGCCTGGAAAAACTCCGGTACGGAGAGAATCCCCACCAGGCCGCGGCCTTCTACCGCGACCCACGCGCGACGGGTGGCGAGCTGGCAAGCGCCCGGCAGTTGCAGGGGAAATCGCTGTCGTTCAATAACATCGCGGACAGCGATGCGGCACTCGCGTGTGTCAGGGAATTTTCCGAGCCGGCGTGTGTCATCGTGAAGCATGCAAACCCCTGCGGCGTTGCCATCGGGGAAAATATCCTCGACGCTTATGAAAAAGCCTTTACGACGGACCCGACATCCGCGTTCGGCGGCATCATCGCGTTCAACCAGGAACTCGACGCGGCCACGGCGCGGGCGATTATCGATCGGCAGTTCGTCGAGGTGATCGTTGCCCCGGCCGTCGCCAAATCCGCCCTCGAGGTGCTGGCGGTGAAAAAAAACGTCCGGGTACTCGAAACGGGCGAGCTAACAGGCGCGCAACAAGCCGGCCTGGATTTCAAGAAGGTATCAGGCGGCCTGCTGGTGCAGGAAGCGGATGCCGGGCGTATTGCAGACGAGGATCTGACCGTCGTCACCCGCAAGACTCCGAGCGACGAACAGCTCCGTGACCTCAAGTTCGCGTGGAAGGTCGTAAAGTTTGTAAAATCCAATGCCATTGTCTTCTGTCGGGACGGCATGACGATCGGCGTTGGCGCAGGGCAAATGAGTCGCGTCTACAGCAGCAAGATCGCAGCGATCAAGGCACAGGACGAAGGCTTGACAGTCAAGGACTCAGTGATGGCCTCGGACGCTTTTTTCCCGTTTCGCGACGGCATCGATGCGGCGGCTGCTTACGGTATTTCCGCAATCATTCAGCCGGGTGGATCGATGCGCGACGAAGAGGTCATCGCTGCCGCCGACGAGCACGGACTGGCGATGGTCTTTACCGGCATGCGACATTTTCGGCATTAGGCTGGGATAAATTAGTTGTGGGAGCGGCTTTAGCCGCGAATGCCCGAATGCCGAATCGCGACTAAAGTCGCTCCCACAAAAAGGTCGAATTTATGAAAGTGTTGATCGTTGGCAGCGGCGGCCGGGAACATGCGCTGGCGTGGAAATGTGCCCAGTCTCCTAAAGTCGACGAGGTCCTGGTTGCGCCCGGCAATGCGGGTACCGCGACCGAACCCCGGGTGCGGAATGTCGCGGTCGCGGCGGACGATATCGACGGACTGATCGAACTGGCGCGGCACGAGGCCGTCGGCCTCACCGTCATCGGTCCCGAGGCGCCACTGGTCGCCGGCATCGTCGACCGCTTCCACGAGCACGGCCTGCCCTGTTTTGGACCGAGCGCCGCCGCCGCACGGCTCGAGGGCTCGAAGGCGTTTACCAAGGACTTTCTCAAAAGACACGGGATACCGACCGCGGACTACCGCAACTTCGACCAGCTCGACGACGCGCTCGCCTACATCCGTGAGCGTGGTGCGCCGATTGTCATCAAGGCCGATGGGCTGGCTGCGGGCAAAGGCGTCATCGTGGCAACGACCGTCGACGAGGCCGAACAGGCTGCGACCGACATGCTCGCCGGAGGCGCCTTCGGCGAGGCAGGCCGGCGGATCGTGGTCGAGGAATTTCTCAGCGGCGAGGAAGCCAGTTTCATTGTCATTACCGATGGCAAAAGCGTTTTACCACTCGCCAGTTCGCAGGATCACAAAGCGCGTGACGAAGGTGATGTCGGCCCCAACACCGGTGGCATGGGAGCCTATTCCCCGGCGCCCGTCGTCACGCCCGACATCGAGCAGCGGATTCTCGACATGGTCATCGATCCCACGCTGGCCGGGTTGCGCAGGGACGGCATCGAATACACCGGTTTCCTGTACGCCGGACTCATGATCACTGACGACGGCATACCGAAGGTGGTTGAATACAACTGCCGCATGGGCGACCCGGAAACGCAACCCATCATGCTGCGGCTGACGACCGATCTGGTCACGCTGTTCGAGGCGACCATGGAAGGTCGACTCGGCGAACAGCAGGCAGACTGGGATCCGCGCGCCGCGCTCGGCGTCGTCATGGCTGCCGGTGGCTATCCGGCCAGTTACCGGAAAGGCGCCATTATCGACGGCTTGCCCAAACTTGCAGACGAAAGGTGCAAGGTGTTTCACGCCGGCACGACCATCGACGACAATGCCGTGGTTACCAGTGGCGGCCGCGTGCTTTGCGTCGTCGGCCTCGGTGTATCTGTCGCCGAAGCGCGGGCCGTCGCTTATGCGCAGGTCGGCGAAATTAACTGGGACGACGCTTACTATCGCAATGATATCGGCTATCGTGCGATTGCCCGCGAGCAAAGCTGAAGCGCGATGATCACGACCGCCGAGGCAACACGGGCTATTGGCGAAGCGATGCCCGGCCTGGCGAGTGAAACGGTCGCTCTGCAGGATGCCCGCGGCCGCGTATTGCGGCAATCGGTTGTAGCGGAGCGCGACCAGCCGCCGTTCGACCGGGTCACTATGGACGGTATTGCAGTCCAGTTCGAGTTTCTCGCCGGCGGCAATCGCGAGTTCACCATCCAGGGAACTCAGCATGCCGGTGACCCGGTGCAAACGCTGGAGTCGTCCACACATGCAATCGAGATCATGACCGGCGCGGTGCTGCCAAAAAACAGCGACTGCGTCATTCCCGTGGAACGTATCCGGGTCGACGGCGGCATCGCGACGGTCGAGGAAGGCTATCGCGCCGAGCGATTGCAATTCGTACATGGCCAGGGTTCTGATTACGCACGGGGACACGAGGTCCTCAGCCCGGGTCGCATCGTGACCCCGATGGAAATTGCCATCATCGCCTCCTGCGGGCTCGGTAGCGTTGATGTCAATGCGCTGCCATCGATCGTCATCGTGTCTACCGGCAACGAACTCGTCGCAGCGGGCCAACCGGTTGCACCGCACCAGGTCAGGCTATCGAACGGCCCTGCCTTGCTGGCAATGCTCGGCGAATGCGGCTTTACACAGACCCGTCACGAACACCTGCTCGATGAACCCGACCAGCTGCGCGAGCGGCTGGGCGAAATTCTCGATGCGGCACAGGTATTGATCCTGAGCGGTGGTGTGTCCATGGGGCAGGCAGACTTCGTACCCCGGGTCCTCGGCGAGCTCGGCGTCAAGGTGGTTTTCCACAAGATCAGCCAGCGTCCGGGAAAACCGATGTGGTTCGGCATTGGGGCCAGTGGACAGGCGGTATTTGCCTTGCCGGGCAATCCCGTGTCGTCGCTGGTCTGCTGCCGCCAGTACGTCTTGCCCGCCCTGTTCCAGGCCAGCGGTCGCGAGCCGCCCGCCCCGGAGTTTGCCCTGCTGGCGGACGACGTGACGTTCAAGGCAAAGCTCACCTGTTTCATGCCGGTCCGTGTCGACTGCCGTGCGGACGGCCGTCTGCTGGCGACACCCGTACCGACGAACACGTCGGGTGATTTCGCGTCGCTTTCAGGTACCGACGGTTATGTCGAGCTCGCCTTGGAAAAAGACGAGTTTGCGGCCGGCACCGCGGTGCCATTGCACCGCTGGATCAACGCTTAGCGGACGGCGAACGAGTGTAGTCGACAGCGTAGGCTGGCACTTCCCTAGCCTTGTTCATCGCCGGATCGGGAATTGCCACGTCCGACGACAGCTGCAATGGAATAACCCCCGCCCAGTAAGGCAGATCGAGATCTTTCGCGGCGTCCTTTGGCGGCCCGCTGCGAATCTTGACGCTGGCCTCGTCGATCGGCACCGACAGCACCACCGTCGCCTGCGTCTCCTTGTCATCCGGCTGCCGCGAGTCTTCCCAGCGACCCGGGACGAGGTGGTCGAGCAGTGCCTTGAAGGCAGCCCTTTTCTTTTGCAGATCGTTGACCACCGTGGCCTCGCCGAATGCCACGACGGATCGATAATTCATCGAGTGTGAGAAAGCCGACTTGGCGAGGACCAGCCCGTCGAGAATCGTCACACAAACACTGACGGGCCTGCCGCCCTCGAAACTGGAAAGCCAGCGGCTCGCGACGGCACCGTGCAGGAACAGCTCATCGCCGAGACGCGCATAGGTCATGGGTATGACCATCACACCGTTGCCGGTGTCGAGACCGACGTGAGCGACCAGCCCTTCATCGAGTATTTCATACGCCGTGGCGCGATCATAGGAGCCGCGTTCATCGTGGCGGGAGATCGTCGTGCGATCCGTCTTTTTCAACTCAGCAGGCACCGTTGCTCCTCGAAATCCTTCGTGAACCCTGACAATACCCGCTCGCAGCCACGGCTCCAAGCGACTGCCCATTTTCATGGTAGGCTAACGGGCGACATTTCGAAGAAAAATTAACAATCGATCAAGTTTCAAACCTGGTCAAATCCGAAAAGGGGGACTCGTTCTATGGTTTCATTCATGAAGCAGTACGAAAACCAAACTTACGCACTTTTGCGTATCGTTTCTGGATTCGCGTTTCTTTTGCACGGCACGCAAAAATTCAACATTTTTCCACCAAGGACTTTCGATCCGCCGGCACACATCCTTTACATAGCCGCACCGATCGAGCTGATTGGCGGTGTACTGATCATGATTGGTCTATTCACGTCGCCTGTTGCGTTCCTGGCGAGCGGCCTGGCAGCAGCAGCTTATTGGATGGGCCATTTCAGCGCGGAGGCCTGGCTGCCGATCATGAATCGTGGTGACGCTGCCGTGCTTTATTGCTTTATCTTTCTGTATTTCGCCGCCAAGGGCGACGGCATCTGGAGCGTCGGCGGCAAATAAGAAAAACCCGGAAAAACAAAAAGCCTCGCTTTCGCGAGGCTTTTTTTGTGTCTCAACACAATGGTGAAAGTCGAACTATCTCTTCATGGCCTCGAAAAATTCGACGTTGGTCTTGGTATCCTGCAACTTGTTGAGCAGGAATTCGACCGCTGCGAGTTCGTCCATCGGGTGCAGGACCTTGCGCAGCACCCACATCTTTTGCAGCTCTTCAGGTTCCGTGAGGTATTCCTCTTTACGGGTACCCGAGCGGTTGATGTTAATCGCCGGGAATACGCGCTTCTCGGAGATGCGCCGGTCGAGATGGATTTCCATGTTGCCGGTGCCCTTGAACTCCTCGTAGATCACCTCGTCCATCTTGGACCCGGTGTCGATGAGTGCGGTGGCGAGAATGGTCAGGCTGCCACCTTCCTCGATGTTTCTTGCGGCACCGAAGAACCGTTTCGGACGGTGCAGCGCATTGGCATCAACACCGCCGGTCAACACCTTGCCGGAAGACGGCACCACGGTATTGTAGGCGCGCGCCAGGCGGGTAATCGAATCCAGCAGGATGACCACGTCGCGCTTGTGTTCGACGAGTCGTTTCGCCTTTTCGATGACCATCTCGGCAACCTGCACGTGACGACTTGCCGGCTCGTCGAATGTCGACGACACGACTTCGCCACGCACGGTGCGTACCATTTCGGTCACTTCTTCCGGCCGCTCGTCAATCAGCAAAACGATCAGATCGCATTCGGGGCTGTTGGCGGCAATCGCGGATGCGATATTTTGCAGCAGCATGGTCTTGCCGGCTTTCGGCGGCGACACGATCAAGCCGCGCTGCCCCTTGCCGATCGGTGCAACCATGTCGATGATGCGCGCGGTCAGGTCCTCGGTACTGCCGTTACCCTGCTCGAGCTTGAGTCGCTCCTTGGGAAACAGCGGTGTCAGGTTTTCGAAAAGAACCTTGCTCCTGGCATTTTCGGGGGCATCGTGATTGATTTCACCCACTTTCAGCAAGGCGAAGTATCGTTCGCCGTCTTTCGGCGGCCGGATCAGTCCGGAAACGGTATCGCCGGTTCTCAGGCTGAATCGACGGATCTGGCTCGGCGAGACGTAGATATCGTCAGGGCCGGCAAGATACGAACTGTCCGCGGAACGCAGGAACCCGAAGCCGTCCTGGAGAATTTCGAGTACGCCATCGCCGTAAACGTTTTCACCGTTCTTGGCGTGTGCTTTGAGTATGGCAAAGATAATGTCCTGCTTGCGCGAACGCGCCATGTTCTCGAGACCGAGCGTTTCGGCCAGCTCCACGAGTTCTGACGGCGGACGTGTTTTCAGCTCCGTCAGGTTCATCGCGTTCTTGCTGAGTTCGAGTTCCTCGGCAGGAATCACCTCGAGATTACCGTTATCGTCGGGATACGGATCGGATTGCGGTTTCCTGCGGCGCCGGCGGTTGCCGGATCCGTTCGAACTCTTCGTTTTAGCCGACTGTTTGGGACGGCTTCTGGTTTGATTACCCAAGTACCCTCTCACAGATTTGATTCCAGAAATTCAGAAAGTTTTTGTTTTGACATGGCGCCCAGTGCTTGCGCATGGACTTCGCCGCCTTTGAAGAGCATCAGCGTCGGAATGCTGCGAATGCCGAATTTTGGCGGAGTATTCGGATTCTCGTCGATATTCAGTTTGGCCACCTTCATGCGGTCCGCGTATTCGTCGGCCACCTCGTCGAGCAGCGGTGCAATCATCTTGCAGGGGCCGCACCATTCTGCCCAGAAATCCAGCAATACAGGCTTGTCGGACTGCAGTACATCAGCATCGAAGCTGTCATCATTGGTGTGGACGATCTTGTCGTTCACCGGGCCTTACCTCCTCAAAACCGAGACTGGGATTTGGTATTGGTCGAGTTCGCCAGGTGTTCCTTGACCGACGAACTTTTGAAAACGGATGACGCTGCCTTTTCAATCAGGCAATATGTCGCAGCTTTATCGCGGGATCTCTTGGATTTCGATGATAGCGAAATTGGCAGGTGCGACGATTGTCGCGTCGATGTTGCGACAATTTGACCCGTTCGCGAAGCATTTTGCAAGCCCCCACACCACATTTTCTTAACAGAATCCGATGACTGACAGCCACCTGACCGAGCTCAGATTCGACAGCCTGCACCTCGACCCGCGCCTCGCCGCGGGCATCGCCGATGCCGGTTTCGAGTTCTGCACCCCTATACAGGCCCTGACATTGCCGATCGCGCTCGACCAGCAGGACGTTGCCGGCCAGGCGCAGACTGGCACCGGCAAGACGGCGGCGTTCCTGATCGCGGCCTACCATCGAATTCTCTCGCTGCCGGAGCGCGCCGACGGGCCGCGACAACCCCTGGTGTTCATCCTGGCGCCGACGCGCGAGCTCGCCATTCAGATCGCCAAGGATGCCGAGGTGCTCGGTGGCCACACTGGCTGCCGTATCGGACTGGCATTCGGCGGCACCGGCTATGAATCTCAACGTCGCACGATTGCGGATGGTGTCGACCTGCTCATCGGCACGCCGGGGCGCATCATCGATTACTTCAAACAGGGCGTGTTCAAACTCAACCAGGTGCAGGTCGCTGTCCTCGATGAAGCGGATCGCATGTTCGACCTTGGTTTCATCAAGGACATTCGCTACCTGCTGCGACGCTTACCCAAGCCTGACAAACGTCTCAACATGCTGTTCTCCGCGACGCTGTCGCAGCGGGTAATGGAACTCGCGTACGAACACATGAACGAGCCGGAGCTGATTCGCGTAGAGCCCGACAAGGTGACGGCCGATCGGGTACGCCAGGCCATTTTCTTTCCATCGAACGAGGAAAAAATCCCATTGCTGGTCGGCCTCATCAGGGAAATGGGGTCGAGCCGCATCATGGTTTTCGTCAACACCAAACGCGAAGCGGAACGGCTGGAAAACCACCTCGTAGCGAACGCCATCAATGCACAGGCCATTTCCGGTGACGTGCCGCAAAAAAAGCGATTGCGTATGCTGATGCAATTCCAGAGCGGCGAACTGCAGGTCCTTATTGCGACAGATGTCGCCTCGCGCGGCTTGCACATTCCAGACGTTCGCTGTGTCATCAATTACGACCTGCCGCAGGATCGCGAAGACTACGTGCACAGGATCGGTCGCACGGCGCGCGCTGGCGCCTCCGGGGACGCCATCAGTTTCGGCTGCGAGACGTATGCTGTTTGCCTGCCGGAAATCGAGGATTTCATCGGCCACAAGATTCCGGTGGCCAATTTTGACGTCGCACTTTTGCCGAAACTCGAAAAGCCCTCCCGCAGCAAGGGAAAAAGGACGGGAAAATCCGCTCGCGCAAAACCCAAAGGCGGCAACAAGCGCAAGCCGCGACGCCATTCACGCCGTAAATCTAGCTGAGCAACTCCGCCACTCCCTGGATCGTCGGAAAGCCTCGCTCGCCACGCGGCGGGTGCCGGGTGTCCGGTCGGGAAATATTAAGCAGCATGCGAATGCCGAAATTCCGAGCGCTTTCCAGGACGGAAACATTGTCGTCGATAAACATCGTGCGATCGGGATCGAAGTCCTCGGCGGCGTGAACCGCCTGCCAGTAGGGCTTGTCCTCTTTGGCGTGGCCGACGGCATGCGACGTGTAAACTGCATCGAAGAATTCCGTGATCCCGGTGACTTCGGTTTTTATCTCGAGTGTATCGGCATGTGAATTCGTCGCCAGCAGCAAGCGCACCTCGTGCGCCATGACCGTTTCGAGAAATTCCCTGGCGCCGGGCAAATAGCGGATGCGGCCGTTTTCGCGGCGATGCAACGCTTTCACATCGAGATCCAGCACCTCGCTCCAGTGATCGAGGCAATACCATTCGAGCCTGCCTTCCATGCGGCGGAATTTTTCGAGCAAGTCTTTGCGAGCCGCCTCCTCGTCCATCGAATGGCGGCGCGCGTATTCGGCCGGAATGTGCTCGAGCCACATGTAATTGTCATAGGCAAGGTCGAGCAGGGTGCCATCCATGTCCAACATCAGCGTGTCGCAATCGTCGAGCGCCTCGATTGCTTTATGATGGTCGGATGAATTTGTCACAGCTCGTGGATCCAGTGGTTGCCATCGCGGTCGAAGCAGGCCAGGCAATCCTCAAAGTGTACGCCTCGGACTTCGATGTACAAGCGAAGGAGGACGACTCGCCACTCACCCAGGCCGATATGGCATCCCATCACATCATCGAGGCCGGTCTCGCCCGTTTGACGCCGGACACACCGATCCTCTCGGAAGAATCCGGCCTGCCCGATTTCGCGGAGCGCCGGCGCTGGGTTCGCTACTGGCTGGTCGACCCGCTCGACGGCACCAAGGAGTTCGTCAAGAAGAATGGCGAATTCACGGTCAATATTGCGCTGATCGAGGACCACAGGCCGGTTTTCGGCGTGGTTCACGTTCCGGTGCGTGGCACCACCTATACGGGTTGCGCCGGCCTGGGCGCAGAGATTCGCTCGAATGGGCAAAAAAGTACGTCCATTGCCGTTGCCGCGCAGAGCACATCGCCGGTCCGGGTCGTCGGCAGCCGCTCGCATCGCGGCACGAGCCTGGATCGTTTCCTCGAGAATCTCGGGGATTTCGAGCTCTGCCCCACCGGAAGCTCCCTCAAATTCTGCCTGGTCGCCGAAGGCAAGGCCGATATCTACCCGCGTCTCGGCCCCACCTCCGAATGGGACACCGCCGCTGCGCAGGCGGTCGTGGAGCAGGCCGGCGGCGTGGTCCTGGAACTCGATGGCAGCCCGCTTTCATATAACAATAAGCCGGACATCCTCAATCCGCATTTCCTGGTAGCAGGCCCGATGGACCGTGACTGGCTGGGCTTTATCGACGGCAAGCCGTCCTCATAGAGGATGCCCTCGGCCGTCATCTGCGCTAGAATTGAGCGGGTAAACCTCGGGCACATACTGGAGCTAATCCCCAAAATTGATGAGCGAGAAAGTAGATACCGAGTCCTTCAAGGAGTTTGCGCGTCTCCGCGAACTCCGTGTCAGTCACCGCGATCTCGACTATCTGATTGACAGCCTGTCTCACGACCCCATGGTCGACCAACTAAGAATACGCAGGCTGAAAAAACGGCGACTGGTTTTAAAGGACATGATCGTACGGCTCGAAAGCGAGCTGATCCCAGACCTCGACGCATAGCAAGCGACAGCCGCCACGCCGTCGCCACAGGGTCGTCGTCAACGATTGAATGTGCGGTGCGGAACTTCGGACTGCGCACTGGCCTGCATTCACATCCGTTCAATCGCAGCCCCTGATGACTGCTTGCTGCTGCTAGAACCAGGCCCTGACGCCGATCACGAATTCCGTATCCGAGGTAGTCCTGCCCGCGATGCGGGCGAAATCGGCCGTCTCACCGAACAGTCTTGACCAGTTGACGCCGATATAGGGCGCAATCTCCCGGCGTATCTCGTAGCGCAAACGCAATCCCGCCTCTACATCGGATAACCCGGATCCGATACCGTTTTCCGCATCGTCCTTGCCGTACAGGTTGACCTCGACCTCAGGCGTGAGGACCAGCCTTTGCGTAATCAACAATTCGTACTCGGCTTCCGCCCGGACGGCCGTGCGCCCCGACTCGCCGACGAAAAATGCTGCGTCAATGTCGAAAAAATACGGCGCAAGCCCGTTGAAGCCGAGCGCAAGCCAGCTTCGGCTCGCGCCAGGTTCGTAGTCGTGGCGGACGCCTGCCTGGAGGTCCCAGTAGGTGCTGACCGCCCTGCTGTAGAGCAGTTGCAGTTGCGCTTCGCGGGTCGCGCCGAACTGCCGGTCTCCATGGGTCTTGAGCCAGAGTTTGCGTAAATCGTGCCCGAACCACGCTTCGGCGTCCCAGGCGTCCTCGTGATCGTCGCCGGATCCGCGTCGCTCGAGCTGATCGATCATCACCTTGACTAGCAGTGGATCGTCTTCGGCGTCCGCCAGCCCAGGCTCGGATACAAAGACTGTCGTGCAGCTGAGCAGGCAGGAGATCGTCCGAAAAATCAACTTCATTATCTCACTCCCCTAGCTCACGAGAACTTTGCGAAACATGCCAGGCATGTGATACAGCAAGTGGCAGTGATACGCCCAACCGCCGAGCGCGTCTGCGGTGACGAGATAGCTGATCTTTGCGCCGGGTTGCACGATGAGCGTGTGCTTGCGCGGGATGTGTTTCGGATCGCCGGACTCGATCTCGCTCCACATACCATGCAAATGCACCGGATGCGTCATCATGGTGTCATTGACGAGGGTAATGCGTACCCGTTCATCGTACGCGAGTGCCAACGGTTCCGCGTCATCGAACTTGATGCCGTCGAAGGACCACATGTAGCGGCTCATGTTGCCGGTCAGGTGCAACTCGATTTCCCTTGTCGGCTCGCGAGGATCGGCAGTTCTGCCCAGGCTGCGGATGTCGCCGTAGGTCAGCACGCGGCGGCCGTACAACCGCTGGTGATCGCGCAGGCCGACGCCAGGATCGTGCAAGCCGTCCATCGGGTTCTCGGCACGCATGTCGACGTGCGGGCCGTATTCGGCGCGGTCATGATGGATCGGCGCATTGCTGCCGAATCCTGCCTTGCCGAGGCCCGGCTGCAGGTTGTCTGCCGCGTGTTGCATACCGTGCATGGCATGCTCTTGCGCGGTATCGCTGCCGTGATGCATCGCCATACCCATATCGCGATGCCCGAGGACGTAGGGGGGCTCCATCGACGGCACCCCGGCGCGCCAGCTTACGTCCGGCGTCAGGGTCCCGGAAACGTATCCGCTGCGGTCCATGCCTTGCGCAAATATCGTGTAGGCGCTGTCAGCAGCCGGCTCGACGATCACGTCGTAGGTCTCTGCGACGCCGATGCGAAACTCGTCGACGGTGAAAGGCTCGACATTCTGCCCATCGGCGGCGACGACCGTCATCTTCAGCCCGGGAATGCGCACGTCGAAGATCGTCATCGCCGCACCGTTGACGAATCGCAAACGTACTTTTTCGCCGTTCGCGAACAAGCCGAGCCAGGGATCTGCCGGTGTATGTCCGTTCATCAAGTAGGTATAGGTATAGCCGGTGACGTCCGCGAGGTCGGAATCGCTCATGCGCATTCGATTCCACATCGCACGATCGTCCATGGTCTGCGCAAGCCCTTTCTTGCCGAGGTCGCTGAACAGGTCGGCGACCGTGCGCTCGCGAAAGTTGTAGTAGTCGCTTTGCTTTTTGAGTATCGCGTAGATCCGTTCCGGCTTGAGGTCACTCCAGTCGGACAACATCACGACATAGTCGCGATCGTATGCGACCGGATCGGGTTCGCGGGGATCGATGACAATGGTTCCGTAGACACCGGTCTGCTCCTGGAACCCCGAATGGCTGTGGTACCAGTAGGTTCCGTTTTGCCTGACGTCGAACTCGTAGGTGAACGTCTCGCCCGGCTGAATGCCGTCGAAACTGATACCCGGGACACCGTCCATGCCGGCCGGCAGGATCAGGCCGTGCCAGTGAATCGAGGAATCGTGCGCGAGGTTGTTGCGCACGCGCAGTGTGACGCGCTCGCCTTCGCGCCAGTGCAGCACGGGACCCGGAATTGAGCCGTTAACAACGGTTGCCGTTCGCTCCCTGCCTGTAAAATTGACGGTTCGGTAGCCGATCTCGAGATCGAAACGATTGCCGCGCAATTCGTGCACGCCGCCATTGATCTCCGCGTGCGAGCGTCGCGGCGTACCCATCAGGCCCAGGCAGGCGCCGCCGGCAGCCATGCCGCTGACAAATTGCCGTCGCGATATTCCACGCACCTGCGGCGGCAATAGCAGTGATTTGTGTTGCTTCATTGAAGTCTTCGGTTTTCCATGGTTCATACTACGGGGGAACGGTCGTCATCCGCCGGCGAAGCGGGCGCGCAGATTCAGCAGAACTGGTTGAATACGGCCGGCCAGTGCGTGGCCGGCAGCGCGCCCGGTCAGGCGGCCAGGATCGGTGGTCTGTAAAGCGACTCGGGGCCGGGTGAGGCGTGGATTCGGCTTTCGGGAAGCGCGGAATGAGTGTTACTCGCCTCCGCAGCCGCACAACCCGCGGCCGGGCTGACGGTCAGGCCACCGCCCGCGCAGGCTTCGTCGCAGTCGTCGCAGCAATCCATGCCAGCGGCGGCATTATCCACATCTGACATACCGTGCTGGCCGTGGCTCATTTCGCCATGTGCGGCGGCGGGAAACGGCGACTCAGCGGCGCAGTCTGCCAGCTGTGCGGCCCAGGAAGAAAACGGCTGCACCAGGAACAGCAGTATCAGCATCTTGCACCTGGCCTTTTGCATGTGTGGAACCATAGTCTTTTCGCGGCCCGAGGACAATTCGCCGTTCACGGGCAACCCGGCGTACGTCGTCAGTCATCCAGCCGCGTGCGACGCAAATTGAGCGCGTTGCCGATGACCGACACGGAACTGAAGGACATCGCTGCCGCGGCAATCATGGGACTCAACAGCATGCCCGTCAGCGGATACAGGACGCCCGCGGCAATCGGCACCCCGATGGCGTTGTAGCCGAATGCGAAAACAAGATTCTGGCGAATGTTGCGCATCGTCGCCTGGCTCAGTAGCCGGGCCCTGACGATGCCGCGCAGGTCGCCTTTGACGAGTGTGATCCCCGCGCTTTCCATCGCGACGTCGGTGCCGGTTCCCATGGCGATGCCGACGTCGGCAGCCGCAAGCGCCGGCGCATCGTTGATACCGTCGCCCGCCATCGCCACCACCTTGCCCGTGTCACGCAATTCGCGGATCACCCTGGCTTTATCGGCCGGCAGGACTTCCGCAATGACGTCGTCGACGCTGAGTTTTGCGGCGACGACGTTTGCCGTGGTTCGATTGTCGCCGGTCAACATGATGACCCGCAGGCCCTGCTGCTGCAGCGAAGATATCGCCGCGGCCGTGGTTTCCTTGATCGGGTCGGCGACGCCGATAATGCCGCCCGGTTTGCCGTCGACGGCGACATACATCACCGTTTCGCCGGCACTGCGCCGCGTTTCGGCAGCTTCCTCGAGTGCGCTGGGGTCCACGCCGATTTCCTCGAGTATGCGCCGGTTGCCGATGGCAACCGTATGCCCCATGACCCTGCCGCTCACACCCTTGCCGGTCAGCGATTCGAAATCCGTGACCGTGGCGAATGACAGGCCGCGCGCCTCGGCGCTGCGCACGATGGCTTCGCCGAGCGGGTGCTCGCTGCCGCGTTCCAGGCTGGCGGACAAGGTGAGCAACTGAGATTCGTCGGCCGGCGCGATGGCGGTCACCGAAACGACCTGCGGGCGCCCCTGTGTCAGCGTGCCGGTCTTGTCGACGACCAGTGTGTCGACCTTGCGCATGATCTCCACTGCTTCGGCATTCTTGAACAGGACGCCTGCGGATGCGCCGCGACCGGTCGCAACCATGATCGACATCGGCGTTGCGAGGCCGAGCGCGCAGGGACAGGCGATGATAAGCACGGCGACGGCGTTGACGATGGCATACGCCATGCGCGGTTGCGGACCGATACTCGCCCAGGTGAAAAAAGTAATGATCGCGACAATGACGACGGCGGGCACGAAATAGCCGGCGACGACGTCGGCCAGCTTCTGTATCGGTGCCCGGCTGCGCTGCGCTTCCGCCACCATTTGTACGATCTGCGACAACAGTGTGTCGCTGCCCACGCGTTCGGCGCGCATCAGCAAACTGCCGGTACCGTTGATCGTTGCCCCGACCAGTTCGTCGCCTTCGCTTTTCATGACCGCCAGTGGTTCGCCGGTGACCATGGATTCGTCGACCGCACTGCGGCCATCGACGACCTTGCCGTCGACCGGCACGCGTTCGCCCGGCCGGACCCGGAGCGTATCGCCTACCGTGACCTCGGCGAGGTCGATATCGTGCTCGCTGCCGTCGTGATCGACCTTGCGCGCGGTGCTCGGCGCAAGCTCGAGCAAGGCGCGAATAGCGGCGCCGGTGCGGTTGCGGGCGCGTAACTCGAGCACCTGGCCGAGCAATACGAGAGTGACGATCACCGAGGCCGCCTCGAAATAGACCGCGACCGTGCCGTCCGCGGCGCGAAAGGCGGCCGGGAACCACTGCGGAACCAGCAGCGCAATCGTGCTGTAGCTGTACGCCACCGCGACGCCGAGGCCGATCAGGGTGAACATGTTCAGATGCCGGCTTACGATCGATTGCCAGCCGCGCAGGAAAAACGGCCATCCACCCCAGAGCACGACCGGCGTCGCCAGCAGAAATTGCAGCCACTGTGACCGCTCCACGCTCAGGATCGAATCCAGCGTCAGCCCGGGAATCATTTCCTGCATGGCGAGGATGAATACCGGCAATGTGAGCACGGCGCTGACCCAGAAGCGCCGTGTCATGTCGATCAGCTCCGGGTCCGGACCCTGGTCGAGCGACACGCGCGCCGCTTCCAGCGCCATGCCGCAGAAAGGGCAGGTGCCGGGGCCGTCGTTACGCACCTCCGGGTGCATCGGGCAGGTCCAGTAATCCGCTTCCGATGCCGGCACCGCATTTTGCGGTGCTGCGTGTTCGTGATGGCAGCAGTGTTGGTCCGGATCCATGCCTGTTCCTGCTTACATCTCAGCTCTGGCAACAGGCGTTGCCGGTCTGTACCGGCGGGCATTTGACGCTGCCGAACGAGCAGAACACGCAACAATCGCCCGTATTCGGCGTCAGCAGCTCACCGCATCCGCCGCATTCGTAGTAATACTGGCAGGCATTCAATGGCATTTGCTCAATGGCCCTGTGCCCGCACTGCGGACAGGTAATTTCGGATTCCTCAATCAATTTTGGCACCAATGTGTTCGACCTTTCGCTCTCTCGCCAGTTCGACCTGCCTGCGCCGCTCTTCCAGCCGCGACTGACGAGACTCGTCCAGCGTGTCAATACACCGCGGGCAGGACACGCCTTCGCGGTAATCGGGTGAGGCAATATCCTCGGTGCTCAAGGGACGGCGGCAAGCATGGCACTGCACGTAGCCGCCCTCGGCCAGGTCACGATCGACGGCGACGCGCTTGTCGAAAACGAAACATTCGCCTTGCCAGAGATTTTCCTCGTCGCGCACGTTTTCCAGGTAATTCAGAATACCGCCCGCGAGCTGGTATACCTCGTCGAAACCGAGTTGATTCATGAGGGCCGCGGCTTTTTCGCAGCGGATGCCGCCGGTACAGAACATGGCGACGGGACGCTCTTTCCCGAGCTCCGCAATGCCGCTCGCAAAATCCTGGAACTGGCGGAACGAGTCGGTTTGCGGGTCGATGGCGCCTGGAAACGTGCCGACTTCGACCTCGTAGTGATTGCGCGTATCGATCACCAGGGTTTCGGGATTGGAGATCACCTCGTTCCATTCCGCCGGCGAGAGTTGCCGGCTTGGTGCACGATCCGGGCGGATGTCAGGCCTGCCCAGCGCAACGATCTCCTTTTTGAGCCTGACGCGCATGCGGTGAAACGGTGCCTCGTCAGCGTCCGTCCAGCGACCGTCGAGTGGTGACGCCAGCGACAAATAGTCTCCAAGCCACCCGAGAATTGCAGAAACGGCGCCGGCCTCCCCCGCCAGCGTGCCATTGATACCCTCCGGGGCAACCAGGACCGTGCCCAGCAAATCTTGCTCGTCACACAACTGTTGCAATTCATTGCGCAACTGCCCGGGATCGGCAACGTCGGTAAACCGGTAGAAGGAAACCACGTTCACAAGCGTTCGAACCCCGGCCCGGAGAACGTCAGCGACAGTATGCTGTGACGAATCTGTTCTCCCAGCACCAGCCGCGCATCTTCGCCGATTTGTTCTATTCCATCATCGAACTCCAGAAAGCCTGCGTCATTGCGGCGGACAACATTACGTTCACGCAAGGTGCGGATAAAATCATGAAACAAGGCTTTGTCGAAAAAATCCGGGGAATGCAAACCGTAGATCATGGCGAGCCGTTGCGCGCTCTTCATGCAAAGAGTTTCGAGCTTCTCCCGGGTCAGAATGCCGGAGCCGTTTTTGACCAGTAATGCAATGGCCAGGTAGAAACGCTGCAGCATCGGCACCATGGACTGGCCGAGCATCAACAGCTGAAATGCTGCCGTCGACCCTGCCGGCGGCCGCACCAGTTTCTTGCCTTCTTTCTTGAGTATGTTTTGCCCGATCAGCGCCTCGATCGCCTCGGTGGTCACCTTGTCGATCTCGTCATCGTTCCACTTGAGTCGCAACTCGGTCTTCATAAACGGGTAAATCATGTTGACGAGGCGCTGTAATTCACTGTGCTCGAGACTTCGGCCCTGGATGAAGCAACAGGCAATCGATGCCGGAATGGCAAACAGGTGCTGGATATTGTTACGGAAGTAAGTCATCAGTACGGCGTCTTCCTCTTGCATGCTGACGATGTCGCCGAGCGGATGCGATGTGCGATCGATGACGCCGAGTTTTTCGCCGTGATCGACGATGTCCCTTGGTGACATGTCCGGCAAAGTTACCGAATCCGAATATCGAAAGCGCGACAACAGTTTGATGCTCAGGTCGAGCTGCCGATGCAATTCCATTTCGCCCATCGTTTGCTTTGGCGTTGCAAGTAGTGCGTACGCGAGCAAGCTGATCGGCGTGACCGCGGCGGCAGCGTTGATGTGCCCCATGATGGTCTCGCCCAGCTCATTAATGACGTCGCTGAGCCATGGCGGCCGCTCGGTCTCATAGGTTGACGTCTCCCGCCAGTCGGCATTCGCCGCATCGAGCATGGGCTCCAGCGCGATCGGCTCACCGATGTTGACGTATACCTTGCCGAAGTTTTCGCGCAACGACTTGATCGATCGTATCAGTCCGAACAGGGTCTCCTTCTGCTTTTTGGCGCCACCGAGCTCGCTGATGAAGGATTTGCCTTCGATGAGTTTCTCGTAGCCGAAATACACCGGCACGAACATGATCGGCAATCGCGGCTGGCTCATGTACGAGCTGACGGTCATTGCCAGCATGCCCCCTTTCGGCGACAGCAGGCGCCCGGTTCGACTGCGCCCGCCTTCGATGAAATACTCGATCGAGTGCCCCCGTACCAGGATTTGCCGCAGGTAGGCATTGAACACTGCCGCGTAAAGTCGATTGCCCTTGAATGTACGCCGTAGATAAAAGGCACCACCGCGTCGCAAAATCGCACCGACGATCGGCATATTCAAGTTTACTCCCGCGGCGACGTGCGGCAGGCTCAGACCCTCCTGGTAAACGATATAACTCAGCAACAGGTAGTCGAAATGACTCCTGTGGCAGGGTACGTACACGATTTCGTGATTGCGGGCGATGTCGTGCAGACGTTCCAGGTGAGCCGATTCGATACCGTCGTAGATCCGGTTCCAGACCCAGCTCAGCAGGCGTTCGACGACCCTGACGGTCGGATACGAAATATGCGCCGCGATTTCCTGTGCATACTTGCGTGCTTTTTGCGTGGCCCTTTCCCGCTTGGTGCGGCTGTCGCCGGCTTCTGCATTGATTACGGCACGCACACCCGGATCGTGCATGACGACGTTGACCAGAGTTCGCCGATGCGACAGGTCCGGCCCGACCGTTGCGATACGACGCTGCCGAAAGTGAACGCGCAGGATGCGTGACACTTTGCGAAACGCCACTTCGGATTCGAGGCCTTGCTGCAGAATCGAACTCAGTGGCAAGGGCTCGCTGAAGCGAAGCAAGGTATTGCGGCCCTGGAATACGGTTGCGAAGAATTTTCGTATTCTGCCGGCAACGTCCCAGTGTTCCGTAAACAATAACTTGAACCACGCGTGCTGCTTGTCCGGGAACCTGCCCCAATAGATCGCAACCGGCACGAGAAGCAATTCACTGCCATCGGCCCGGATACTGGCCTCCACCAGGCGCTTTAAACGCACTGATCCTTTTTTGCTGGGGCGGCGGATAATAAATCCGGTCAGGCGCCGAAGCACGACATTGCGCCCGCCTTCTGATATGCCCGCGAATGGCAGCTCCTCCAGTGGCGACGGTAATCCGTGTTGCTGACAAACGCGTTCGAGGGCCAGCGTATCCGCAAGACCGCCGGTTTCGAGCACATAGCAGATCGGGGCATTTTTTTCGGCAAGCAGCGTTGCGGGGCTCTCCGGCTGCACGATGGGGCGAACCCAGGTACCCAGAACCCTGGCGGCACCGCGGTACCAGGGTCGTATGATGATTCCTGCTAAGGACATGACCGGCCAATCTTACCCGTTTCCGGAAGCTCACAATGTATTGATTTTTCTAAAAAGCTCGGGAATGCTGCGAGCATGGTCAAGGTGGCGCAGGATGCGGAAAGCTGGCTGATCGCCGACGTCGGCGCGACGAACAGCCGCTGTGCATTGCTCGAGTCGCGAGCGGGTCGCCCCCGCAACATTCGAATAAGCCGAAACGACGACTTTTCGTCGCTCGCCGATCTGCTGCGTGACTATCTCGAAAGCGGTACCACCAATCCTCAGGCGATGGCGCTTGCCGTCGCGGCGCCGGTGCATGCCAATGAAATTACCATGACCAATCGTAACTGGTCATTCAGCGCCCAATCGTTGGCGGCCGAACTCGGCATCGGTCACGCGACTGTCGTCAATGATTTCCACGCGATCGCATTCGCATTACCGAATCTCGATGACGGGGCGCGTACAGAGATCGGCAATGCGAGCGAGTATCTCGGCGGCAACATGGCGGTGCTGGGTCCCGGCAGCGGCCTGGGCATGGCCGCGTGGATCGGCGACTCCGCCGGTGGCGCAGCGATGACGGGCGAAGGCGGACACATCACGGTGTCCGGCCGCAACGCGTCAGAAGACGAAATCATCAACTGGTTTCGTAAAAAATATGGGCATTGCTCCGCAGAGCGCGTCCTGTCGGGGCCGGGACTCCTCGACCTGCATGAAGCGATGCATGGCACCCGGCTGCAACGGTCGGAGCAAATCAGTGGTAACGCGGACGACCAGGCCTGCACAAAAACCTTGAACCAGTTTTTCAGCTTTCTCGGCAGCGCTGCCGCCGACCTTGCACTGATCACGGGCTCCTTCGGCGGACTTTACATTGCAGGGGGCATCGTGCCGGCGCACATCGAGAAAATTCACAAATCGCCGTTTCGCGAACGATTCGATGACAAAAACCGCTACCGGGATTACATGCGCCGAATACCGACCTACGTTATCACCGACCCGGTACCCGGGCTGACCGGCCTTGCGGCAATGATCGATCGCGGCTAAAGCCGCTCCCACAAATCGTGTCGCGGTAGCGGCTTTAGCCGCGATTTTCTATTCGCCTTCGGCGGCTTTCAGCGCTTCATCGACCTTGCGCTTCTGCTCCATCGCCTGTTCCTCGACGGCGCGCGCTTTGTCCATCTGGCGGTTGTAGTCGTCTGCAATCTCCTTGCCGACGGTGGGTTCACGTTCCGTGCGCTGATCCGAGCTGCAGGCTGTCAGTGCCAGGACGAAACACAGTATTGTCAGGAATCTCATACTCGTCTCCTGCGTCATGTCGCGAGGTCTTCGATAAACCGGGTCAGGAGGTAATTAATAGCGTCGATATTGGCCGTGAGTCGGTGATCGCCGTCAAGAATATGCAAACTGGCATTGCATTCCCTGGCAAAGCGAATGCTGTTGTCGACCGGCACCACGTCGTCGTTCCAGCCGTGCACGATGGCGATCGGCACATTCGGCGCCGGTGGCGTCAGGGATTCGTAACCCGGCATGTAATATGCGGGCGCCAGTACGAAAACACCAACCGCTGCGACGCGTTCGGCAGCGGCCGTTGCGACATGGCCACCCATGCTGGAGCCCACCAGCACCAGCGGCTCGTCGACGCCTGCGCATACCGCGATCAGCTTCTCGACACGATCGCTCGGGTCGGCGATACCCTGGTAATCGACGCTTTCCGCGCGGCAACCCAGCTTCTCGACCGTCGCCGCCATCGACTTGATCTTGGTGCCCCACGGCCCGCTTTCCTGCCCGTGGGAAAAATACACGGCCGGCATGGTCATACCATGATGCCCTCTCCGGCATGACACATGTCTTCTATTTTCCTGGCAAGCAACCAGTCACGATCCTGGCCCCATAAGGCAAGCTCGCCGATCTTGAAACACGGCACGCCCCAAAGACCGAGTTCGGTCAGGGCCTCGCGGTTCGCTTCCGCCTTCTCCCGCCAGTCGTCTTTTGCCATTGCCTCTTGCAATTCCGGCCAGAACAGTCCGCAGCGCTTCGCCACAATCTGCATGCCTTCGTCCTCGGCAACGTCGACGGCCCTCGACCAGATCGCCTGCCCGGCCGTATACAGGAAATCTCGTTCCTTACCCTGCGCTTTCGCATAGTAAAACGCGGCAATGCACCGCTCGGTGCCAACGCCGACCGGATCTGCGAACTTGCCAAAAGGCACTTCCAGCCTCCTCGCCTCGCGGCTTGCATCGCGCACGATGTACAGGAGTTTCGCTTTCGGTACCGACAGGCCCCGCATGACCATCGGTAACACCGGCCGCACCTCGAGCTTCAGTCCGAACGCATCCGCAATCTTGAATGCACGCGTCAGAGAAATATAAGAATACGGGCTGCGAAAAGAATGAAACATTTCCAGTGTCGGCAGGCTTCCAGCTTTGGCCGGCACCGTTGCCGGAAGATTGAGTTGCATGGCCTGTTCGAGCGATTGCACTTCCGGTATCGGTTCCTGGAAACGATTAAGGCCTTCTTCTTCCAGTCTCTGCACCAGGTACGACAAGCGATCGATACCCCAATACCACTCGCCGCCGTAAAATATCGTCGCGCAGTTGTAGTGTCCCATCTTGCGCATCAGCAACTGGTTCTTGCCGACGAGCACGTTTGTCGAATCCTGTTCGCCGCGCGCCCGGCCGATGAGTTTCGCAGCGCCCTCTGCGTCGCCACGCCAATAAACTGCCAGCGCCTTCGCGAATAACTTCGGAAAATCCTCGTCGTCGTGCTCTTCCGCCAGGTAATCGAGCAGTGGGCGCCGGTATTCCACGGCGGGCGCTTCACCGACATCGAGAAATGGCACCCCGAGCTCCTGCGCAAGCAGTTTGCAGTCCTCTACCGCGTACTCTGCCAGCATACCGGGTTGCGGCATGTACTCGCCGCGCAATGCCTGGCCAAGGTAGTACCTGAACCGGACTTTCTTGTAGCGGTTTGCGACGGGATCCAGGTAGTGGCTAAGCAAGTAGCAATAGGGATCGTCGATCTGCAGGAACACGTGTGCGACTCGCGGCTTGAATGTCAGCCGCCTGCGAAGATCGACAAGAATTCTTTTGAGACGAAGGTATCGGTGATCGAGAATGACCGTCAGGAAGATCGAACGCAATTTGCGCTTCATCTATTCCGCATCCCAGGCCGCGCTCGGCTTCCACAAGAACTCATCGAGGTCCGGTTGCCAGCGATACTTCTGCATGTCGATGCGGCCGTTGAGAATGGCGACGTCCTCCATCATAAGGCGTTTTGCCTGCTCTTTGTACGCGCGACTACCTTTTTCGAAAGCAATTTTTCCCGACGACAGAATAACGCGGTGCCACGGCACGTCGTGACCTTTTGGCAAATTACGCAAGGCATAGCCGACCTGCCTGGCACCTCGCGGCACGCCGGCAATTTCCGCGATCTGGCCATAGCTAGCGACACAGCCTGGCGGAATATCCCGGATCGTCGCCCAGATGCGTTTGTTACGCTTCTCGGTAGATGACGTCATCGACGAGAAATCATAACCGAACAGGGCATTCGCGACGTTCGATTACCTACAGATCCATTTGCCGTCAGTCTTCCGACAGAAATCCGGCGGACCGCGTTGATCCCAGACATCGATCATTCCGATCGCTCTCGCGACATCGAGGTAGCGCGGGTGGCGTATGAAGCCAAGGTGTCGATAGGCAACACCCGATGCAAGGAAATCACCCACTTTCGCCCAATTCCTGGCGCTTGGCTCCTGTTCAAAGATGAGATCAAAGTAACGCTCGAGATGACCGAAATATAAATACCAGTTCATCAAATCATGCTGCAAATCGACGTGAAAATCTTGCGGAATTGTCGCAACGATTTGCGGGATTCGCCGATCGAGATAGGCCTGGCCGGTGTGCGGATCACGGCCGTGACGTATCAGTTCCGGCACCCACTCAGAATCGGCGACTCCGCCTTGCGAGAGCGAAACCCGGAAACTCGATATGGCGGCATCCTCCTGCCCGAATGCAAGGTATGTTTCACCGACAAACCAGTGC
This sequence comes from Woeseiaceae bacterium, assembly GCA_033720315.1. Taxonomy (GTDB): domain Bacteria; phylum Pseudomonadota; class Gammaproteobacteria; order Steroidobacterales; family Woeseiaceae; genus SZUA-117. Next base: position 31,159 of record JAWWCT010000035.1, read on the forward strand.
GTGAACCCGGGATCGAGTTGGTCAAAAATTTGCAAAGCTGCGAACGCTTCGTCGGTCCTGCCCACTGCAAAAAGCGCAGTTGGAAGCCGCCCGTTGGCGACAGGTGACAACGGATCGAGTTCGACCAGTCTCATGGCGATTGTTAGCGCTTCATTGAGGTAACCGGAAACGAACAGGTCGTATAACAACGAGTCGAGAATACGCGGATCGTCGGGTTGCCTGGCGGCAGCTTCGTCAAACGCCTGAATTTCCGCGAGTATGGAATAATTATCTCCGTCGCTGGAGCGATACAGGGCCCTTGCCAGAACCAGGTCCGGATCAACGACCAGTGCCTGTTCGGATGACGACCGCATCAAATCAAACGCCTCATCGAACGGCAGGAACCCGCCAGCCATTCGCCACGCGCTGTAGGCCAGGAGTTCGTGCGCTTCTGCAAAGTTCGGGTCGAGCTCTACAGCACGCGTGCAAAAATCCCTGACCTTCCTCCAGTCGTATCGACCGGCAGCGACACCGGCGCGCAGAAATTCCGCGTATGCGTCGGTATTGTCGGTCGGCCGGCCCCGGGACGGTTTGCCGCCGACATGAATTTCCAGGGCATTGATAATGGCACTGGCAACGTCGTCCTGTATCGCAAATATGTCAGTGAGTGTGCGATCGTAGGTGTCAGACCATAAATGCGCTCCATCCGCCGCATCGATCAGCTGCGCCGTAATGCGAACCCTGTCGCCGGATTTTCGCACTGATCCTTCGAGCAACGTCGCTGCGCCGAGCTGGCGTCCGATTTCGCGAAGATCTTGATTGATCCCCTTGAAAGCAAATGAAGACGTTCTGCCGATGACCTTCAATGCCCGATTCTTCGCAAGCAAATTCAGAATTTCCTCGGAAAGCCCTTCGGAGAAATACTCCTGGTCAGGATCCGGCGACATATTGACAAATGGCAACACTGCGATCGATTTGCGTGTTTCACCAGAAATTACTCCTGACCGTGTATCTGCTGCCGATTGGCGTTCTGGCAACAAGACGAATCTTTCGAGCGCAAAGATACCCAGCGCGACCAGTAGTACACCGATGATAATGAAGTCCAGTTTGCGCCCGGTAACACGCGTCACGGACTGTACCGGGGCTACATCAGTTTCCCTTTTCAGACCCTCGGGCGTGAGTTCGTAAACCCAGGCAAAAAATAATGCCAGGAAGAAACCGATAAACAGCAGGAGAAAAATGAACCTTCCGACCCAATCGGGCAAGGTCAGGAGCGAAACCATGACATCAGTCAGCTGCAGTATCAGCCAGCCGACAATCGCATAAGCGATGGCAACTCTCACAACATTGCGTCGTTTGAGCTCCCCCCAAAGCGAGGCCATTGGTCTCTCCTGGCAACAGGATGGTGGAGATAGCCGGATTCTACCTTCTTCCTTTTCGGACGGCGCAAATTACAACGACCGAGGACTGCAAGTGGGCCAAAGTCCTGCTTGATTGAACGACTGCATATATCCACAATTGGCAACGGACAAGTAGCTGAATATAAGAAGAAAAATATGCCGAAGCCCGTATCAGAGCAGATCAGCTTCGGCTGGGTGCTATGCTTGCGGAAGACCCACCGCGAGAACAGAAAAATGAAAATCGAACGCTTCCAGATGGAAAGAACACAGTGCCTCTACGAGAACGAAGTGGACTTCAATCTCTCCGAGAGCGGTGTCTACCCTCTCAGCCTCGGTGAACTCGTTCCTGAACACGACCAGCGCGAAATCCTCGACGCCAAACCGATCTGTTACCCCTGCTCGACGGGCCGCGAGAGTCTGCGGCAGAATATCGCGCGATTCTACGGCGGTGACGACTACAAAAGCGTGTTGGTCGTCAACGGCGGATCGGAAGCCAACTACGTCGCGATGTGGGGAATGGTCGGCGAATCCGACCGGGTCGCCTTCATGTTGCCCAACTATCTCCAGGGCTGGGGACTGGCGCGCGCGTACGGCAAGCAGGTCGACGGCTACAAGCTGGTCATGAAGCGCGATTCGCACGGCAAGTGGAACTGGCAGCTGGATGTCGACAGCCTGCGCAAGGCAATCTCCACAAAAACCCGGCTGATCGTGGTCACCAACCCGAACAACCCGACCGGCTACGTGCTTGGCGAAGAAGAGATGCAAATCATCATCGACGAAGCGCGCCGGGTCGGTGCCTGGATTCTGGCCGATGAAATCTATCGTGGAGCCGAAACCGCCGGCCCCCTGTCGCCCACTTTCCTCGGCCGTTATGACAAGGTGATTGTAACGGCGGGTCTTTCCAAGGCATTCGGCCTGCCCGGCCTGCGCTGCGGCTGGATCGTCGCGCCGCCGAAGCTCATCAAGCATTTTTGCCAGTACCACGACTACCTGACCCTGACGCCGTCGTTTTTGTCCGATTACCTGGCCGATATCGTCATGGCCCCCGATCGGCGCGAACAGGTCCTCGCACGAACGCGACGCATCATCGGCGAAAACCTGCCGGAACTCGAGGCATGGATAGCCGATAACGCTGACATCTTCTCGTACGCCCGGCCCATGGCTGGCGCTATCGCGACGCTCAAGTACTCGTTACCTATCGGTTCGGTGGCCCTGTTCAATCGCTTGCGGGAACAACAGTCGGTACTGATCACACCTGGCGCCCATTTCGGCATCGGTCGATACCTGAGAATCGGTTTTGGTTACGACCTGGACCGCCTCAAGCAGGGCCTGCGGCGGATCGATCCCGTGTTGCAGGAACTGCGCGACAAAAAAGCGGCCTAAGACCGGCAAATAGTATTTACCGCGATCGGAAGCAGATCCGGCAATCCGTTGATCGATGCACATTGAATTCCGATGCCTGTCAGGAGCGCACAATTGAATTGCAATACCCGCCCACCGTTCGTCGTGCGAAATGTCGGTATGTTCCGTGATAGCGCATGCAAACATGTCCCAACGTTAATTCTTTTATTGTCGGCTGTTTTCGCTACCCCATGCGTTGCATTGGCCGACGAACACTCCGAGTCGCTGCAATTGCTCGGTCGCGAGATTGCCGCCGGAACTCGCAGCAAGTTTTTGTTCATGCCGGACGAATCATTTGAAGCGTCGTATCTCAACATGCCCGTATTCGTTGCCAGGGGGCTGACTCCGGGCCCGACACTCTGTATCACGGCGGGTGTCCACGGCGACGAAATAAACGGCGTGGAGATAGCGAGGCGAGCGTTTGCAAAGGTCGAGCCACGGACACTGCGTGGTACGTTGATTGCGTTGCCAGCAATCAACGCCGCGGGTGTACGGTCCGGCAATCGATACCTGTCTGACAGGAGGGACCTCAACCGGTCGTTTCCCGGCAGGGAGGGCGGCAGCATTGCGGCGACCATAGCGCATGCGGTTTTCGCAAACGTACTGAATCGTTGCGATGCAATTCTCGATTTGCACACGGCGTCGAATCAACGCGCGAATCTTCCGCAAATTCGTGCGGACCTGTCGATTCCGGAGGTTCGCGAGCTCGCGATTCATTTCGGTATCGGCATCGTTATCGGCGAGCCCGGTGTTGACGGCAGCCTGCGGCGCGCGGCCGTGCAAGCGGGTATTCCGGCGGTCATCTACGAAGCCGGCGAGCCGTTCCGATTTCAGGAAGAAGAGATCGAGCGGGGCGTGGACGGCGTTGAAAACGTCATGGCCTATCTCGATATGTCCAACCGTCCCGATCGCGAAATTCCGGATTCTCGAATATATGAACGTTCGACATGGATTCGGGCCGCGGCTGGCAATGGCGGATTCTTTTTTCCGATTGCGGAATTGGG
>JAWWCT010000036.1:0-34445 GCA_033720315.1 Woeseiaceae bacterium
CACATAGCCCTCGTCTGCATCGACGATGACGCCGGAGCCTGCGCTTTGCCTGGGAATGGCGCGCGGCTGGTTCGGCAGATTGAAAAAATGGCGAAAGAACGGATCCTGCATCAGGGGGTTGACGCGCGTTTGCACGGTCGCGGTTACGGAAATATTGACCACCGCCGGCGTCACCCGCTCCAGGAGCGGCGCAAGCGTCGGCCGGTCACCATCCCGCAGTTCGACGGGCCATTGCCCGATAGCGGATTGCGAGGCCATCAGACAGCAAATTGACAGTGCCACAGCCATCGCAGAACGCATTGTCTTGGCAGTCATTGGACTTCTCCCTTCAGGGGCAATCTCGCGGCCGGCGAATCCTGCCCCTGATCGCTAATTCACTGGAACGAGGGCCGAACTATGAGCGCGGCGGGAAAATTCAAGCACCGCGGAATTTTTCTGCCGGCCCTCTTGAAAAGCGGGCGAACGACCATAATTCAGGCGCCAATGGCAAGAAGTGCCAGAATTTCAGGACCTTACATGGAGGCAGAGATATGTCATTAGTGAGATACGAACCCTGGCTGGGCGTACGTCAGCTGCAGGATGATATCAATCGTCTGTTTACCGGTTGGTCGACTAGCGACAGCAGCGCTGTCACCGCGGACTGGGTCCCGAATGTTGATATCGACGAATTCGAGGACCGTTTCCAGCTCTATGTCGACGTGCCGGGCGTAGACCCGAAAGACGTTGAAATTACCCTGGAGGGTGGCGTACTGACGATTACCGGCGAGCGTTTCCCGCTGTCGGCAAAGGCAGAAGAGGACAACGTCATCCATCGTCGTGCAGAGCGTGGCAGCGGCCGTTTCTATCGCCGTTTCATCCTTCCGGAGACGGTCGATGCGGAGAAGGTAAAGGCAAGCGATCGTCACGGCGTACTGGAGATCTCGATTCCGAAGCAGGCCAAGGCACTGCCGAGGAAGATCAAGGTCGCCGCATAATTGACGACACTCCTCGCACGCAATAACCGGCAATAGTCGGGCACGAACGGCCGGCGCATCAAGCGCCGGCTTTTTTGTGCCGGCACGGGGCGTTTCCCGGACACCGAGCCAACCTGTATATCCATACAGTTCATGCTATAGTCGCCGGCAATGTCCAGGCCCGCTGAGAACCACGAACAAACCTTTCATCCAGCTGTAAGCAGCTGGTTCGGCAGCAGTTTCCCGCAAGCGACCGAGGTGCAGAAGGCAGCCTGGCCGGCGATCGCCAGGGGTGAGCACACCCTGCTCGCCGCACCGACGGGCTCCGGAAAAACGCTGGCAGCATTCCTCGCAAGCATCGATGCCCTGATCCGCGAAGGCCTCGAGCGCGGCCTTCCAGACGAAACCCGGGTGCTGTACATCTCGCCGCTCAAGGCGCTATCGAACGACATCCAGAAGAACCTGCAACTGCCGCTGGTCGGCATCCGTGACCGGTTGTTCGAGCACAGCCTGCCGGACGTCGACGTCCGCGCCTGGGTGCGTACCGGCGATACGCCGCAGTCTGAGCGACAGCGGGCGGTCAAAATGCCGCCGCACATCCTGGTGACGACGCCCGAGTCGGCGTACATCCTGCTGACCAGCGATTCCGGTCGCAACATGCTGCGCACGGTGCGCACCGTCATCGTGGACGAAATCCACTCGCTTGCCGGCAACAAGCGCGGCGCGCATCTCAGCCTGTCACTGGAAAGACTCGAGGCGTTGACCACGAACCCGCTGACGCGGGTCGGCTGTTCGGCCACCCAGAAACCCATCGAGACGATGGCTAAGTTCCTGCTCGGCGATCGCGATTCCGGCCATTGCAACATCATCGATACAGGGCATGTGCGGGAGCGCGACCTGGCCCTGGAGATTCCCGGCTCCCCGCTCGAGGCCATCATGGCCAACGAGGTCTGGGAAGAGATCTACGATCGACTCGCCGAACTCGTCAAGCAGCACACGACGACGCTGGTCTTTGTCAATACCCGCCGCCTCGCGGAGCGCGCCGCGAAACACCTGAGCGAGCGCATCGGCGAAGAGAATGTCACTTCGCACCACGGCTCGCTTGCCAGGGAACACCGGCTACACGCGGAGCAGCGGCTCAAAGCCGGCAAGCTCAAATGCCTGATCGCGACCGCATCGCTGGAACTCGGCATCGACATCGGTGACGTCGACCTGGTTTGCCAGCTCGGCACGCCGCGTTCCATCGCCGCCTTTCTGCAACGTGTCGGCCGTTCCGGCCACGCCGTGGGCGCCACGCCCAAAGGCAGGCTGTTCCCGATGTCGCGTGACGACCTCGTCGAATGCACGGCGTTGTTGCACGCGGCCAGGCAGGGAGAGCTGGACCGGATTCACGTTCCGTTGCAACCACTGGACGTGTTATCGCAACAGATCGTTGCCGAAGTCGCGGGCCAGGACGAGTGGGATGAAGAGGCGCTTTACCAGTCGTTCAAGCGCGCCTGGCCTTACCGGGATCTCAGCAGGGACAACTTTGACGAAGTCGTGCGTATGCTGGCGCAGGGTTTTTCCACGCGCCGCGGCAGACGCGGTGCCTATCTCCATCACGATGCGGTCAACGGCAAGTTGCGTGCCCGGCGCGGCGCGAAGCTCACGGCTGTCACCAACGGTGGCGCGATCCCTGACCAGTTCGATTACGAAGTCGTACTTTCTCCGGAGGGGTTGCGCGTTGGCACGCTGAACGAGGACTTTGCCTTCGAATCCCTCCCCGGCGACATATTCCAGCTCGGCAATACGTCCTATCGCATCCTCAAAATCGAACAGGGCAAGGTGTATGTCGAGGATGCCAAAGGCGAACCGCCCAACCTGCCGTTCTGGATTGGCGAGGCGCCGGGGCGCACCGACGAGTTGTCCGCGGCTGTTTCGAAGCTGCGCGAAACGCTGGACGAAAAACTCGACAAGGGGACGGAGGCCGCTGTCGGCTGGCTCCGCCGCGAGTACGGGATTCCATTGCCAGCCGCCGAGCAACTCGTCGCTTACCTGGCCGGCGCCAGAGCGGCACTGGGGCTGGTGCCGACGCAACAAAGAATCGTATTCGAACGTTTCTTCGACGAGACCGGCGACCTGCACCTGGTGATTCACTCGCCCTACGGTTCGCGCATCAATCGCGCCTGGGGCCTGTCGCTCCGAAAACGATTTTGCAGGAAGTTCAATTTCGAACTGCAGGCCGCCGCGCTCGAGGACAGCATCATCCTGTCGCTTTCCGCTACCCACAGTTTCCCGATCGAGGAACCGGCGAACTATCTGCGCTCGGAAAGCGTCAGAGACGTGCTGGTGCAGGCGCTGCTGGCGGCGCCGATGTTTCCCACGCACTGGCGCTGGGTCGCTTCCATAGCACTGGCGATCAAGCGCAATCACAACGGCAAGCGGGCGCCGGCCTATTTCCAGAGGAACGACGCAGAGGACCTGGTCGCGGTCGTGTTCCCGGATCAGCTGGCGTGCGCGGAAAACCTGGCCGGTACCCGCGAGGTTCCGGATCATCCGCTGGTCAGGCAGGCAATCGACGACTGTTTGCACGATGTCATGGACATCGACGGTCTCATTGGGCTGTTGAAGAAACTGGAAGGCGGCGAGGTCGAAATCGTCGGCAGGGATCTCAACGGACCTTCGCCACTGGCCCAGGAGATCCTCGGCGCGAGACCGTATGCATTCCTCGACGACACGCCCGCCGAGGAAAGGCGCACGCTCGCGGTCCAGTCGCGACGCTACATGGATCCGGCCGACGCCGCCGAACTCGGGCGCCTGGATGCCGCGGCCATTGACAAGGTGCGGCTCGAAGCCTGGCCGGACGTTCGCACGGCGGACGAATTGCACGATGCCCTGGTGGTGCTCGGCTTCATGACCGACGCCGAAATACGGCGCGGCCGTCTCGAGCAGGCGGCATCGGCCGGGAATCTCGAGTTCGGCTGGCGTCATTCATTCGAGCAGCTCGCCAACGACAAGCGGGCAACCGAGTTCAGTGTCGGCGCGCACAAGCTCGCGGTTGCCGCAGAACGCCTGCATGAATTCACTCTTATATATGGCAACTTCGACACGCAGCCGGCAATCACTGCCGTGCAGCTTGACGAAACGCAATCCCGCGCCGGTGCCATCAGGGAAGTGGTTCGGTCGAGGCTCGAAGGTCTCGGGCCCGTGACGGCAACACAAATCGCCGACAGCCTGTGCATCGAGGTCAGCGACATCGACCTGGCATTGCTGGCGCTGGAGCAGGAAGGCTTCGTAATGCGCGGCCGCTTCACGGCGCAGTCGAGCAAACCGGATGCGTCCGAGGAATGGTGCGAGCGGCGGCTGCTTGCGCGCATTCATCGTTACACGATCAAGCGGCTGCGAAGCGAGATCGAACCGGTGATGCCGGCGGATTACATGCGCTTCCTGTTTCACTGGCAGGGCCTTACCGATCGGGCGCGGGGTCCGGACGCACTCGCGGGAATCGTCGACCAGCTCGAAGGATTTTCCGCCGCCGCCGCCAGCTGGGAAGCTGACATCATCAGCTCACGCCTAGAGCTCTATACCTCCGACATGCTCGACACGCTGTGTGCCAGCGGCAAGAGCGTATGGCTGCGCCTGGCGGTGCGCCCGCCGGGCGGCGAACGACGCACCTCGCCGGTAAGAAACGCACCGGTCACGCTGATCGACCGTCAGGCTGTCGGCTGCTGGCGCGAAGCGGCGCCATTGCCGGAATTGGATGACGATTGCCTGACGCCCGCAGCAAATACAGTGCTTGCAGCACTGAAATCGAACGGCGCCTCTTTTTTCGTCGACCTGGTTCGCGCGACCGGTCTTTTAAGAACCCAGGTCGAGGATGCGCTCGGCGAACTCGTCAACTGGGGCCTGGTCACGTCCGACAGCTATGCCGGATTGCGGGCATTGATCACGCCTTCGAGCAAGCGCCCGGGATTTTCCGTGCGCCGCGGTCGCCGGCCCGCGACCTCCGGTTTCGACCGCGCCGGCCGCTGGTCGGTCATCGAGCAGGCCACCGATGTCAGTCACGACCAGGCCGTGGAACACATCGCCTGGGTCCTGTTGCGGCGCTACGGTGTGGTATTCCGCAGGGTGCTGGAACGGGAAACCAACCTGCCACCGTGGCGCGAGCTGCTGCGCGTTTACTGGCGTATGGAAGCGAGGGGCGAGATTCGTGGTGGCCGCTTCGTGCAAAGCTTCTCCGGCGAACAGTTCGCGTTGCCGGATGCCGTGGCAGAACTCAGGAATATACGCAAGCGAAAACCCGGCGGCGATCGCGTCGCGATCTCCGCCGCCGACCCGCTCAACCTGCTCGGTATCATCCTGCCCGGAGAAAAGGTTGCCGCAACGCCCAGTAACCGAATACTGTTTCGCGATGGCATACCCATTGCACAGCAAAACGGCGACGGCATACAGGCGTTTGGCAACGCGACTCTCGATATGGAATCGCGGGCTTTGCTGTTCGGCAAGCGCAAGCCGGGCAGTGTGCTTGCTGCACCACACGCACGCAATTGAGAGAGACCTAAGTGAGCGCGGATACCGATCACGCCGCTGAAGCGGTCGTCGCCGACGATCGCGAAGATCTCGTCGTTCCCATCGAGCGGGCCGACGACGCGCGCAGCGAGCTGCACGTCATTCGCGAAACGCTGCCGTTCCTGCGACCGTTCCTGGGCCGCATCGTTGTCGCATTACTGCTGATCCTGGCCGCCAAGCTTGCCAACCTGGCGGTACCCTTCGCGCTCAAGGGCATCGTCGACCAGCTGAACGTGGAGCCGAGCCTGCTGGTATTGCCGGTCGCATTGCTTCTCGCATACGGCGCCGCACGCATAAGCGTGACGCTGTTCACCGAGCTCAGGCAGGTTGTGTTCGCCCGCGTCATGGCGCGCGCCTCGCGTGCAATCACGCTCAAGGTATTCGAACACCTGCATGCGTTGAGCCTGCGTTTTCATCTCGGCCGGCGAACCGGCGGCGTGGCGCGTGATGTCGAACGCGGCGGCACGGCGATCTCGGACTTGCTCGACTGGACCTTGTACACGATTTTGCCGACTGCACTGGAGGTGCTGCTCGTCACGGTGGTCCTGGTCTGGGCCTATGACTGGGGCTTTGCCTTCATCACGCTCGGCACCCTTGCGGGCTACGCGATCTGGACTTTTGCCGTTACCGAGTGGCGGACCCGCTTCTATCGCGCCGCCGTGGAGGCCGACACCCGAGCCAATGAACGCGCCGTCGATTCACTCCTCAACTACGAGACGGTCAAGTACTTCAACAACGAGGCGCACGAGTCCAGGCGTTACGACGATAACCTGCGGCACCTGGAAAACGCGCGAGTCAAGGCACAGTCGTCGCTGGCGATATTGAACCTCGGGCAGACCGCAGTCATCGCCATCGGCGTTACCGCAATGATGTGGCGCGCGGCCGCCGGGGTGACCTCGGGCGAGCTGACCATCGGCGATCTCGTGCTGGTCAATGCCTATCTTTTGCAGTTGTCGGCGCCGCTGTTTTTGCTCGGCATGGTGTACCGTGAGGTCAAACAGGCGCTCACCAACATGGAACGTCTGTTCGGCCTGCTCGACGAACAGCAGGACGTACAGGACCGTGAAAACGCGATCTCGCTGGACGTCACGCAGCCGACCGTGACTTTCGAGAATGTGCAGTTCGGCTACGACGAGCGCCGCCAGATCCTGCACGGGGTCGATTTCGAAATCCCACCCGGCGGCACGATTGCCGTCGTCGGCCATTCGGGATCCGGCAAGTCGACGCTTACACGGTTGCTTTATCGCTTCTACGACGTCGACGGTGGACACATTCGCATCGATGGCCGTGATATTCGTGAGTACACCCAGGAGTCGCTGCGTTCCGCGATCGCCATCGTTCCCCAGGACACGGTGTTGTTCAACGACACCATTCTCTACAACATCGGTTACGGACGCACCGATGCGACCCGCGAAGAGATCGAACAGGCGACGCGTGCCGCGCATATTCACGACTTCATCGTCAATCTTCCCGACGGCTACGACACGGAAGTCGGCGAACGCGGCCTGAAACTATCCGGTGGCGAAAAACAGCGTGTCGCCATTGCCCGCGCCCTGCTGAAGAATCCCGCGATCCTGATATTCGACGAAGCAACCTCCGCACTCGACTCACAGTCGGAGAAGTCGATCCAGGCGGAACTGGACCGCATCCAGGTCGGGCGCACGACGCTGATCATCGCGCACCGCCTGTCGACGGTCATGAACGCCGGCCAGATCCTGGTCATGGACGCAGGGCGCATCGTCGAACGCGGCACCCATGCCGAGCTGCTAGCAAAGGACGGCTACTACGCCAGCATGTGGCGCCTGCAGCAGGAGGAACGAGCCTCCGGTGCAGCGTGATTCAAGAATTCCGGGCGGGCGCCTTTAACTCGACGGTGTTGCCATCGGGGTCGGTGATGTAAACGGACGGGCCTTCGCCTTCCGCCCCGTAGCGCATCGCCGACTCGGGTACTTCAATACCATGCGCGGTCAGGTGTGCGCGCAATGCCTGCTCGTCAAACGGCTCGATCGCAAGCGAAAAATGATCCATGTTGCGACCTTCCGCGCCGGGTGCGGCGCCGCCTTCGCGTCCCAGTTGTTCGTCGATCGGCACGAGATCGATCAACGTGCGACCCGCACGCAATTGATACAAACCTATGTTGCGTTTTTCCCGTTCGACGGTGCATCCCAGTGCATCGCGATAAAAACGCAACGAGCGGTCGAGGTCGGCGATACGCAACACGACGTGATCGATACCCTTGATTGTAAATGGCGGTGAATCTGTCACGTCCTGATTCTCTCTGCTCAATAGTCGCTGGAGTCCGCGTTCGCGCCGTCGGCACGAATGTGCCGGGCAGTGATCGGTGGCGATACGCCGCCGTCAAATCGGCCCGCCGTCAGCAGCTCCGGTGCGTAATCTGGCGGCAATACCGCTCAGGGTTTCGCCGAGTGCGGCGAGGCGTTTGCTCTCGCTGCTGCCCCCGTCGTAGGTAACGAGCCTGGCAGCCAAAGTGTCGAGAGTCCTGGCCGTGCTCCGGTCGCGGTCACCGGCTCTCAGACTGGACGCTGCGCTGTCGATTGCTGCGTGCAGTTCAGTCAATAGCGACGACGGCAGGGTATCGACGCGCTGCAACTGGTCGACGTATGCTCGTGCCACAACCGGCTCTGCTGGCCAGCGAACACTGAATTGCTGTTGCGGATTGAAGCGCTCGCCAAAGTCCGCAATCATTGCCGCCGCGATTTCATTGGCTGACAAATACTCGCTCGGTAGTAGCTGGAACACGTCGAGACCGCGCACGATCTCGGTCGCGTATATCCGGCCACCGTACCAGTAAGCCGACCAGTAGCCCCCGACCACCAGGTGCTCGGGATGAATCGGCCCGCGATCGAAGTAGGCGATTTCAACCGGGTTGGCCGAGTCGGTGAAATCGATGATCGAGATGCCGCCCTGGTACCAGGCCTGCACGAATATGTCGCGCCCCGGAACCGGCACGATTGATCCGTTGTGCGCAACGCAGTTCTCCTGCTCGACCTGCGGCGCCGGCATCTTGAAATGACTGCGGAATTCGAGCTTGCCGTCCACGATGTCGTAGATCGCATCGGCGCCCCAGGAAAGCGGGTCGAATGCGCGGCAACGCGGCATGCTGCCGCCGCCCCATTCATCGGTGAACAGCACCTTGGTGCCGTCGTTGTTGAAAGTCGCCGAATGCCAGTAGGCAAAGCCGCTGTCCACCACCGCGTCGAGGCGCCGTGGGTTCAGCGGGTCGCTGATGTCGAACAGGATGCCGTTGCCCGAACAGGCGCCGGCGGCCAGGTTCTTTTCCGGGAACACGGTGATGTCGTGACACTGGTCGGTCGGGTCCGTTTCCTGTGTCTGTTCTCCGTGATCGCCACCGCGCCAGAGGCCGGCCAGGGTGCCGTCTTCGGGATCGGCGAACACCGCCGGGCTGTGCACGATGCGCGACTTCGACGGTTCCTTGACCGGAATCTCGATAACGTCGATGCGGAACAGCGCCGTACGGTAATCACCCGGTGACTCGTCGTAGCAGCCTTCGAGTTCGTCTTCCTCACGAATGATCGAGGTGCCGGAGTTGTAGACGACGATGCGCTGGTCATCGCTACTGACGACGGAATGCGTGTGCGAACCGCGGCAGGTCTGTACCTGTCCGACCTGTATTGGCCGTCGCAGGTCGCTCACGTCGAAAATACGGATGCCGCGGAAGCGGTCGTTACTGACGTCATCGCTCACACCCTCGAGACCGCAGTCGACGCGGCCGCGCGTCTCCTCCACCGACATGATCAGCAGGTGACCGACGATCGAGACGTCACCCTGCCCGCCCGGGCAGACCACGGAACTGATTTGCTTCGGCAACTCGTCTTGTTGCAAGCGATAGATGTTGAAGCCGTGGTAGCTGCCGGCGAACATGACGTCATCCCTGAATGCCATGTCGGTATTCGAAAAGCTCAACAGCGGATAGCGATCCCATTCCTCTTCTTCTTCCTCTTCGTTGTCGTCGTCTTCGGGTTGTGCCGGCGGCAGCTCCGCGGGGTTGTCCGGGTCGAAGAAGCCGGGCGGTTTCGGCAGGGTGCCGACCAGCCGCATGTTCATGATTGCCTGGCCGGCATTCTCGAAGCCGGCAGCCAGCCCGGAACGCGGGTCGTCCGACAGGGTGACCAGCACCGCGTTCATGCGTTCGATTTCCGCGGTCTGGTCGTTGGTGACGTCCGTTGTAAATTCGTACAACACCGGATCGTAGGCTGCGCCAGGCTGTTTCAGGAGTTCCTCGACCATGGTCACCGCGCCTTCGTGGTGGGTGATCATCAGCCGCAGGAACATGCGGTCGAAGTCGGTCCCTTCACTGGCTGCAAGTTGTGCCATCTGCTCGGGCGTAGCCATGCCCGCCATGCGATGCGGTGTGTTCATTGCATCGTGATCGTTTGGATCCGGCACTCGCTCACCGCGTTCGCGAAGCCAGCGTTGCATGAAGCGGATCTCGTCGCGCTGCGACACCGTGATTCGGCCGGCGACGTCATTTAACGCCGGATTGTTGGTCCGGTCGCCGACCAGTTCCGCCATCTGCAGTGCCTGGTGGTGGTGCGGGATCATGTCCTGCATGAACCTCACGTCATCGGGCGAATAACTGGTCCTGGCGATGTTGATCGCCTCCTCGGCACTGAGTTGCTGCGGCGTGTCACCCGGTGCGCCCGGTTTGATGATCGGCGCGTCCTGCGCCGACACAGTTGTCACATTGCATAGAAAAAGCGCAGCCAGCACGGCAATCGCGGCCGACGGCTTCACGAATCCATAGGGCGAGTTCAATTCAAACGCTCCTCGATTACTTTCTGATTGGTCGCTGGGTCGCCGGTTTGGCCGGTTACTTCGCCGTGAGCTTCAGCAAACGACCCCGGCTGTCGAGGCGTTCGTCTTCCAGCACCCAAAGGGCACCATCGGGCCCCTGGACGACACTGCGAATTCTTGCGCCCATGTCGTAACGCTCGATTTCCCGCGCCTCATCACCGTCGAGCCCGATTCGCACGATAGCGCGAGAGGAAAGTCCGGCAACGAGTGCATCGCCGTGCCAGTCGCGGAACATGGTGCCGTCGTAAACGATCAGGTTGCCCGGTGAGATCACCGGCGTCCACCAGGCGGCCGGCTGGAGAAACTCGGGGCGCGTGTCATGATCCGGGATCTCGCGGCCATCGTAATGGTCGCCGTTCGAGACAATCGGGTATCCGTAGTTGCCGGCTCGCACGACCCGGTTCAGCTCGTCACCGCCTTCCGGGCCCATCTCGATGTTCCAGAGTTGCCCGTTCGTGTCGAAGGCGATGCCGAGCGGGTTGCGGTGCCCCATGGACCAAATCTCGCCGTATACGCCTTCGTCGTCGACCAACGGATTCTGTGCCAGGTAATCGACGAAGGGATTGTCCTCTGGTATCGATCCGTCGTCGTTGAGCCGCAGGATCTTGCCGACATTGGCCTGCATGTCCTGCGACGGTGTGAACTTCTGCCGGTCGCCAGAGGAAATCCACAGATAGCCGTCATCATCGAACAGCAAACGGTGCCCGTAATGCCCTCGGCCGACGAGTTTCGGGTACTGGCGCCAGATCACCTCGACATCGGTGAGGTACGGCCGGTCGGTATCGTGCAGCACACCGCGCGCGACCGCTGCGCCCCGGGTACCCCCGTCGCCCGATTCAACGTAGCTCAGGTAAACGAGACCGTTATCGGAGAAGTCCGGATGCAGGGCTACGTCGCCCAGGCCGCCCTGGCCGCCATAATCGACATCGGGTACGCCGCTCACCGGCCGCGACTTCTGGCCATCCTGGGTCACGATCAGCACGTTGCCCTTTTTCTCGGTCACCAGCATGCGGCCGTCGGGCAGGAACGCCATGGCCCAGGGCTCGTCGAAGGAAGTGACCGGCTGCACGTCGAACGGCAGCCCGCTTTGCGCCTGTGCACAACCGATGATCAGCAGGCTCAGCGCAGTGGTAATTGTTCGCCTCATTGTCTGGACCCTTCAGCTTTGTGTTGTTGATCGGACCACGGACTGTAACCAAGGTTCGCGGGCCGCGCCAGCGGCATCATATTAGAACAAGGTGTGGCGAACACCGAAGCTCCACAGCGCCATGGTGATCGCTAAATACCAGGACGCGACAAGGTCATAGAGGCGCTTTTTGACGAAAATACCGGTCGCTGCAATGACCGCATAGTGGCCGACGAATGCCAGGTAATTCCGTTCGATCACCCCATGATCCCGTGTGTAGGTCACCCACAGATCCAGCAGGCACATGATCGCCAGGGACGCGTAGAACCAGCTGCGATTCCTTTCGAACAATATGCGGTAATCAACGTTTCCGGAGCGGCCGGGTGGATAAAGCGCCAGCGCCATCACGTACATCGAGGTCGTCCACAGGATGATCATGAAGAACGACGTAAACGTCCAGGCATCAAAGTCACGCCACAGCAGGAAGATCCACCAGTTCAGTATCAGGACAAAAAACACTGTTATGGTCCAGCCCACGTGCACCGCGTCCATTTTGTTGGCGTCCCGGAAAAAATACGCGCGACCGAGACCGCCGAGCAGATGCGTCAGCCCGAAGCCGATGACGATAGAAACCAGTACTGAGAGAAATTCGAAATCTGACATTTTTGTTTTTGCCGGCTGCTCGATTTTTCGAAATTCTACCCGAACTTCGTCCGGGTCTTTCCATTTGCCCGCATCGTACCGAAACTCTGATGCAGCATCGCGAGGCACGGTAATTTTTCCCTGCTATGCTTTTGATTAAATACGCCCACAAGCATTGAGATCGAGCAATCATGAGTGAAACCAGATATCCCAATGAGAGTCCGGAATACCGGAAGGCCCGCGACGAGCTGCTGGAAGAGGAGAAAGCGCTGGTCGAAAGCGTCAAGGCGCTTGCCGAGAAACGCCGCCAGCTCCCCCTCGGCGGCAAGCTGAAGGAAGACTACGAATTCCGGTGGGCAAACGACGGCAAAGTCGGGCACAAGGTTCGCCTGTCCGAGCTGTTCGGCGACAAGCAGACACTCATCCTGTACAACTTCATGTATGGCCCCGGCTGGGACAATCCTTGCCTTTCCTGTACGTCCCTGATGGACGGTTTCGACAGGACGGCCCCCCAGGTGTCACACGACGTTGCGTTTTGTGGCATTGCCAAGGCGCCCGCCGACATGATCAATCAATGGGCGAAAAAACGCGGCTGGTCGCAGATCGACCTGGTGTCGGGCTACGACACGACCTACCAGGCCGACTACCGTTGCCAGGGTGAAAACGACGACATGCAGTGGCCGATCATGCACGTGTTCACGAAAAAGAACGGAGAGATCTTCCATTTCTGGGGCACCGAGCTGCAGGGAAACCACGTCGACACGGTCTGGCCCTACTGGAACCTGTTCGACTTCACCCCCGAAGGACGACCCGACCGCATGACGCCGCCGCAAGACTTCCGCTCTGAGTTTCTCGAAAAGCATTTCCTGAATAATTAATACGACTGGAGGTACGGTGGGTCCCGATGTTGGCGCCAATGGGTTCAGGTAAAATTCGACCGTATGCCCACCAACGTCACGCCCGAATACAAGGAGGCCGAGGAAGCCTTCCGCAAGGCACGTGAACCGAGGGAACGACTCGATTGCCTGCGGGAGATGTTGCGGACGATTCCCAAGCACAAGGGAACCGAGCATTTGCAGCGCGATATCAAGACGCGCATCAAGCAACTGTCCGAGGAGCTGTCCGGTCCGAAAAAGGGTGGCAGCCGCAAAGGCCCTTCTCATGTGGTGCGGCCCGAAGGGGCCGCGCAACTGTGCATGATCGGCCCGCCGAACTCCGGCAAATCCAGCCTGCACGTGCGCCTGACCGGTTCGCGCAGCGATGTCGGCCCCTATCCATTTACGACGCACCTGCCGGTTCCCGGCATGATGCCGTATGAGGACATCCATTTTCAGCTGGTCGACCTGCCGCCGGTGTCGGCCGAATTTTTCGAGCCGTGGCTGGTGAACACCCTGCAACACGCCGACGGGGTGCTGCTGGTTATCGATCCCGGCGATCCGGAATGCCTCGAACAGATTCCGGTTATCCTCGAGCGCCTGGCAGAGAAGAAAATATTTCTCAAGCCAGGCTGGCCGGGTATCGACGATGCGCAACCGGAACCGGCCGACGATGACGATCCGTTCCGCCTCGATCTGCCGACCGTGTTGATCGCAAACAAGAGCGACCTCGACCCGAACCCCGATGACGTCGACATACTGGAAGAACTTCTCGGCTTGCAATTTCCGGCACTCGTGATGTCCGCGGAAACCGGGGAAGGGACCGACGAGCTGGGGAAATTTTTATTCCGGGCACTCGAGGTCGTACGTGTCTATACGAAGACACCGGGCAAATCGGCGGCCAGGGACAACAAGCCGTTTACCGTTCGTCGCGGCGGTACAGTCCTGGACGTCGCCAGCCTGGTCCACAAGGAACTGGCCCGCGACCTGAAGTTTGCCCGCATGTGGGGCACGGATGTGTTCGACGGGCAGCAGGTCAGTCCGGACCATCTGGTCGCAGACGGTGACCTGGTGGAGCTGCATCTTTGACGAGGATTCGTCCGGACGCTCGCGAAACAGTAACGTGATCGGACTGTCTTTATCTGCCGAGGATGAAGACACATGAGTCGAAATGCTTGTTGAGCTGGATAAATTAATGATGATTGTACTTTTGCTCGGGGAATTTCATGTCTGATAAACCACATGTGAGTGTAGCGCCGGTTGCGCCACGGGAGCGAGCTGGCTACCGCCGTACTGGGGCATTGAGGCTAAATCTGCACCGGCTGCTGTGGGCAATGACGATTGCAATACCGGCATCGACGGGTGCCGCGGAAAAGCCCGCGCTGGCGGCAGGCGTGGTCACGGTTGACGATGGCCGGGGCACGATCCAGGCGCTTTATGCGGCTTTCGGTAGCCTCGTCGACGAAGGCTGGATCCTGGAAATCATCGCCGAATCGCAGCCCTACGGAACACAGCGACCGATTCCCATCATTGCCCTACGCACTCCGGTCGCGGGGCCGGCGTTGTGGATCATCGCGGGCATCCATGGCGAGGAACCGGCGGGACCGAATGCGATCGCAAATGTCATCGACGAGATCGCGGCAACCGGAGCGCAGCGGCCCATGATACTTATCCCGCTCGCCAACCCACAGGGGTACGTCCGTAACTGGCGCTATCTCAACATGCCGGTATGGTTGGAGCATGCAGATGCCCAAAGCGTCGGGGATTCTTCGCACATGTTGCCGGATCCGCAAAACCCGGGAATTCCGCGGTTGGCTGCAGCATCGAGTTCCGAGGCTGATGCTATTACACGATTCATCGCCGATATCATCAGTGAATATCCGCCGCTCATCAGCCTCGACCTGCATGAGGACAACGAAATCGACGAAGGATATGTTTACTCGCAAGGCAGCAATGGCGCTGACGAGCCGCTTGCAAGCGTGGCAGTTCGTGTACTTCAGGACAGTTCCATTCCGATCAAGATGGACGGCGAGACGAGATTCGGAGAAGTGATAAATGACGGAATTATCGGTCCGGTGACGGATAGCTCGATCGACGAACTGATGAGTTCGCAAACCATCTTCGTCGATGCGGTGCCAATTAACGGCCCGGCGGCGCCAGTAGTCCTGGTATTCGAAACGCCATCCGCAAAGCTGACGCTGGAACGGCGCATCGGGGCGCACGAGACTCTGCTGCGAAACATGCTGTCGTCGTATCTCGACGCGCGATAGTCGCTGCAAAGTATTTTGTATCAGTAGGGACGGTGACTCGCTTCCATAGCCTTTTAGCAAACACTTATCGCAGTATCGTTCTTGCCAGCAAAACCAGGATCATACTGACCGTCATGCCGACCACGGTATTGATCAGCATCGGCCAGGTTGCGGTGAGGCTGCCGATTACAGACGCAGCGATGTAGATGCCGGTGCCCTCCTGGCGAATCGTGTGCTCGACCAGGTACGCCAGGCCAGCTTTGGCGTCCAACTTCAGCGTCCAGGCAACCAGTATCCCGATGCCGACCAGCGTAAGATTGAAAACGACGACCGGCACCAGCGAAAGCGAGGCGTTCTCGACCAGTACGTCCTTTTGCGAGTAGACGATCAGGCAAAAGCAGGCAATCGCCGTCATCCCCCCCAGCTCACGGACGAATTTTTCCCATTTCGCCGTCGTACCCGGCCAGCGGCTGCGGCTGGTCATGCCCAGCAGCACCGGTATGAGCAGGAACAGTAACAGCGGAACGAGGATCCGGCTGTAGGGGACCTGTACGCTCACATCGGCATCGCCGAACCAGTCGATCGCCAGGCCTGCCCAGGCCGGCGCAGTGAACACATAGATCAGGCTCACCGTTGCGGTCAGACCGATCGACAACGGCACGGCACCTTTGCCCAGTGCGGTCATGTAATTGGAGAAAAGACCGCCCGGACAGGACGCCAGCAGCACCAGGCCGATGGCGAGCTCCGCAGGCATGGGTAGCAAGGACGCAACCGCCAGGCCGAGGGCCGGGCTGATCGCAACCAGGGACAGAACACCCACCAGTAACGGCCTCGGCGTGGCGGCCAGCTCGACGTAGTCACGAAACGAAGTGGATGCGCCGACCCCGAGCATCATCGTGAACAGCGCTGCGGGCAGTAACGAATCGGTAACGAATTCCAACAACGAACAGATCTCCCGGCTTGCGCTGGTATCTTGGTGATAACGGATGACATTGTTTACCATTTATCGGCGATGCTGGCACTCTGCGGCAGGCAACGGTTGCCGAACAGCTCGCGTATCACCCAGGGACACTATGCTGGAGAGTCACATGAAAACGGGCATCGTCGAGTTGACTGCAGATGCCGAACGCCAGTGGCGGCGCATCGAGGAATATGGCCTGTCGGAGAACGTTGCTGAGCTGGACGCGCTCGGCTATTCGGTCGTATTACCCGACAAAGTGGGTGATCAGGCGCTGATGGCCGAAGCCAGGGATCGAATTATCGAGCTGGCAAAGAACGAAGGAGCGATCGATGCCAACTACACGACCTACCAGGAGGGATTGTCGTACGAGATGTACCACCTCGTAAAACAGGGTGAGGTGTTCGAAAAGCTCCTGGTCAACCCGGTGATCCTGGCGTTGGGTCGATACCTGCTGGGCGAGAACATGATTCTCAACAACAGCCTGGCTTTCGTCAAAGGCAAGACGGACAAGTATTTGCGCATGCACAGCGATTCACTGATGGTGCCCGACCCGCTCCCCGATTATCGCCACCTGATCAACTGCACGCTCGCACTGACCGAATATTCGCTCGACGGCGGCTGCATCGGCGTCGTTCCCGGTAGCCACCGACTGCGCCGACATCTTACCGAAGCGGAAGAGACGGCCTACGAGCTGATGAAACCGATCGAATGCCCCGCCGGTTCACTCATAGTCGTGCCCGGCAACACCTGGCACGGATCGTTTCCTAAAAAAACCGATGACCTTCGGGTAACGCTCGTGCAGGCTTACAGCCGCCGATATATCAGGCCATCGGTGAGTCACGACATCCCGGAAGAGATTTTCGAGCGTAACGGTTCGGACTTTGCCCAGTTGCTGGGGAAAAACGAATGGACAGGCTTCGACGAGTCCGGTTTCGACCTGGAGAAGTTTTCGGCAACCTATCGCTCGCAGCGCAGCCAGTTTTCCTGAGCGTCACGAGGCTTCAGTCCAGCTTGTCCGTCGAACAAAACAAGAAAATCGTCACCAAGGCTCTCGCTGCGCTTGCCGCAGCGGACTTCGATGCGTTGTTATCCATGCTCGCCGATGACTTCGTTTTCTATGTCATCGGATCGAGCCGCTTCTCCGGCACCTTCGAGGGCAAGCAAAGCTTTCTGGACGGCGTGTTGGTACCGATGGCGGCGCAGAGGGACGAGTCCGGATACTCGGAGGAAATCCTGACGATGATCGGCGAGGGCGATTACGTGGCTGCGGAGAGTCGCGGGAGGAAGAGGACCGTTGCAGGTAAGGAATACAACAACGAGTACGCCTATATATTCAGGTTCTCCGGTTCAAATATCTCGGAGTGGCGCTGCTACCTGGATACCCAGTTGCTCGAAGATACGCACGGCTGATTCACCGTTCCGTAGTCAATACAACGGCGCCGATATCGTCACCGCGTAATTCAAAATCTGTCGAATCGCGCCGGCGATCGGGGCCGAACGAATAAACGAAGCGGATCACCTCGCCTGTTTCATCAACGCAGCGGATCCTGATCCAGTACGGTGAATTCCAGGGATCAATAAAGAACCCGGCTCGGTCTGCAGGAAGTCCCTGCTCCTCGAGGTCTGCGAAATTGCCGTGGTAAAGATGATCCTGGCCGTACTCTTCGACGAAGGTGAATAGCCGTTTATGCAGATTGCACGCCGACTCGAGCTGTTCGCTTGCGAAATCGCGTTTCAGCGCAGCTATTTCTGCCCTCGTGGCAGTGAGTAATGCCGGATCCGCATCCTGCGCCGCCCTCGATAACGCGACCGAGGCGACTCCCAGGATGCCCACAAGGACGCTCGATGTGATCAGCCCCACTCCGCGTTCGATACCCGGCAGAATGTGACGCTCCTCGCCTGCCGAAAATCGGTGGTTGTGCTCCTGGGCACCGAACAGGAACCCGAGCGCCATAATCATCTCGACCCACTCGCCGGAGTGGCTCCACGGGTACCACAGGTAAAGGATCAGCGCCGCGGCGAAGACCGGGAGCAGGGCGATCGCGGGAGCAACGATTCGCGCGCGCTGCAACAAAGCGCCTGATCTGCGGATATTCGCGGCAATCGGCAAAACCATTCCGTAACCCGCGAGCACCAGCTGCAATACCAGTTGCCTGATATCGGAGTCGATGACGTTGTGAATATTCAGCTCTTGCTGAAAATTCTGCTCAAGGAAATACGACGGCGGCCGGTATCCGAACACGCGCTGCCCCCAGGAAATCTCTTCCATGGCGACCAGGAAACAGAAAACGGCGACGCCAGCGAAAAACCACGGAAACTGTCCTGTCACGATTCGGTAGCCGCGCGCCGCCGGGACATAAGCGATCGATGCCAGCAACAATGCCCAGAAAGTCGCCCACTCCAGGTACAGGTCTTCCTGCACGGCCACATAGTAGAGCTCCGGTCGGTACGCGCGAAGGAGTGCGGCATACAGCACGACCAGCAACGCGACGGCATTCGCGACGGCGAAGAATCGCCAGCTCGGCCTGAGAAACGGGTTGGTTGAAGGTTCCGGCATCTAAGCCACGGTCTCGCCTGGAAATGGCGTTCAGTTTTTGGTTACCCCGCAAATCGATGCGGTCGGTACGGAGCCAGCTCGTCCACTGCCTCCTCCATCAGCAGTTCCCGGGTGATGTATCGCCCCATGATCGGCGCCAGCGTCACACCACTGTGCATAACGGCAAGATAGACATGCGGGCTACCGGGTGAAAAGCCCGCCACCGGCATGCCGTCTTCGGGCATAGGGCGGTAGCCCAGTGTCAGGAAATCGTAATTGGCATCGACGGACCCGGGCATCAGCTGCCTGAATTTCTCCAGGATACGCTCGCCGTGCATGGCGCGAATCTCCTCGGGCATATCTGCCACGCCGTGAATAATTTCCTGGTGCACCGGCAAATCGGGTGCGTACGGTGCATCGTTGCCGACCAGGCGACCGTTCGGATTCTGCTTCAGGTTCATATTGACCGATTCCATGACCCGGCCCAGCACCGATTTTTGCGGCGTCGTGTGCAACAGAATCCCCGGTGCATGTTTCAACGGTGGCGAATATCCGGTTTGCGCTGCCAATTCAGGGGTGTCGACGCCTCCGGCAATGACGATTCGGTCCAGCGAGAAATCCCCCATGGTGGTGCTGACACCGGTTAGCCGATCACCCTGAAACTTC
Organism: Woeseiaceae bacterium; assembly: GCA_033720315.1. Lineage (GTDB taxonomy): Bacteria > Pseudomonadota > Gammaproteobacteria > Steroidobacterales > Woeseiaceae > SZUA-117. The sequence goes on from JAWWCT010000036.1 coordinate 19,393, forward strand.
AGTTCATTTACCTCGCAAGGAATCACGACCTCGGTTCCGCGGCTGCGGGCTGCAGCAAGCAACTTCCTGGTCACCTCGACGGGGTCGATATGGCCGTCCATCGAATTGAAAATGGCCGCCTCGAAGGACCCCAGCCTTATGTTCGGAACAAGTTTGGCCAGTTCGTCAGCACCAACGATGACCGAGTCGTATTCATCTCGTCGAAATTCGCGCGAGCTGGCTTTCAGCCTCTCTGCTTCCGCCAGCGTGGTAGCCCAGTTAATCGCACCGCCCCAGACAACGTTGAGGCCGAGTGTTTTGTCGAGATCCCGGTAGGCTGCGATGCTCTTCAAGCGCAGCGATCGATAATGCGGATCGTTGGTGTGCGCATTGATCCAGGCGAATGACTTGCTGGTTGCGCCGGCTGCGGGCGCCTTTTTCTCGAACAGGACAACGTCGGCTCCGGCACTGGAAAGATGAAACGCAATCGATGCCCCGACGATGCCACCACCGACAACGCCGACGGTCGGGGTCTGACCCTGGCCGAACACGACCCTGCTGGCCGTGGCCGCACCAATAACCTTCAGGAACGTGCGACGCCGGATCGCCATATCTGATTCCCCGCTGTGACGGCTGGTGCTTGACCGCGAATGGACTATGTTAGCAGCCGGCAAGCGCTGTGCCGCAAAATCCGGTGTGCCTGCCTGGCTTTTGCCTTTATTGCCTGGGCCTCGTGTTCTTGCGGGACAATCGTGGTAATAAGAGCGCTGGCCGGCTGGTCTGGTAGCAAATCGTCATGCGCAAACTATTCTGCCCCTGCGGGCGGATTCCTGAGGACCGAGGCATGCATCGTTTGGCCATTGCGGCGTCGGCGGACCGGAAACGGGCGCCATGAAGCTGGACGCACACGTTGCGCAAGACGCAATCATCGTCGATGCCGCCAAGGACATAAAGGTGCTGAGTCGTCTGAGTTGGCCCGCCGACAAGATGACGGACTTTCTCGACGGCTGGCATCGCGGCGAACCCAGGCTGCCCGAGGTCGCCTATCCCGGCGCGGCTGATCTCGACCAGCGCTTACGCGCGCTCGAAGGCGCGGCCAGGATACTGGAGACTTTCGATGATCCGGTCGCCGACTACCTGTGCGCCACGGCACGCTCGTACGTGGTGCTTTGCGAGTTGCTTGCCAATGCAGGTACCAGGCGCATGCTGGAAGCCAGTCGCAGCTTGTACGGCATGCCGGGAGACTCCCTCTCGGACGGACGGGTCAATAACATCGATGCCGCGCGGCATTTCCTGGAACAGAGCGATCAGTACTACCAGTCGACTCACCTGCAGGAAGACGACTATTGCGTCCCGGCACAGGTGATCAAGGAAGACCTGGACCGGAGGCTGGCCGAGGTGTTTCCAAACAACACCGTGCAGGTCGTCATCGATGCAAATCTCGCATCAAAAGCGGCAGCAGGCGCCACACGAATTCGCCTGCGCGGCGACACCTGCTTCACCGGCTACGACCTGGAGCAACTGCTGCAACATGAAGCTTTCGTGCACAGCCTTACTGCCCTGAACGGTCGTGCGCAGCCGGCGATACGAAGCCTCGGGCTGGGCGCCCCGCGCACAACTGCTGCCCAGGAGGGGCTTGCGACTTTTGCCGAGCTGGTCACCGGCGCCATCGACATCGACCGGATGAAGCGCATAGCACTTCGTGTGATTGCCATAGACATGGCGCTGAATGGCGCCGATTTCATCGAGGTGTTCCGCTTCTTCCTGCAATCCGGGCAGATAGAACGGGAGAGTTTCAATTCGACCATGCGCATATTTCGCGGTGCACCGTTGACCGGCGGTGCGGCGTTTACCAAGGACGTTGTCTACCTTCACGGCCTGATGGAAGTGCATACATTCTTTCGCTGGGCCCTGAGTAAACAACGGCTGCAACTTTGCAAGAATTTCTTTGCCGGTCGCATGACGATCGCCGATACCATAACGCTGGAGCCAATGTTCAATGACGCGCTGATCGCTGGCCCGAAATACCTTCCGCTGTGGATGACCCGCACCAACGGACTTGCCGGCTATCTGGCATTTTCCATATTCGCCAATCGCATCAGCATCGACTCGCTCGATGAGCATCATCGATTCGACAAGGTGCAGGACCTGAGCGACTAACACGACAGTAGCGGATCATTACGGTCCGCGACGCAACGTTCAGGGTTTCAGCATTACGCGGCCCTGAGCAGATCCTCGAGCTGATCATGCGCCATGGTGATGCCCTGCTCCATGCCCATTTCGATGACTTTTTGCAGGTCATCAACGGTGTCGTAGTCGACGACGACGATCACCCGGGTCGACTGACCCTCGTCAATGAACTGTGTTTTGAATGTTTGCTTTGGAAGCTCGGGATTTGCGTCGCCGGACTCGTCCGCGAAAACATCCAACGCGACATATCGCTCATGATCTTCGATTTCCAGATAGTCCATGCGGCCGAAGTGCTGTTCGCCGTCGGGCCCGTTCATCGCGTAGTGCCAGTGACCACCAACTCGAAAATTCATGGTCACAGTTTCGGTTTTCCAGGGCCTCGGTGCCCACCACTGGTCGAGCAGTTCCGATTCCGTATAGGCCCGCCAAACCGCATCTAGCGGCGCGTCGAAGCGCCGCTCGATCGTAAGAACGGCGTTGTCGAGGTCTTTCCGGATGCTGGTCTCGTTCATTGTCTGTATCACCTGGGTCTTGACATTCGGGTGCTCCATATTAAACTAAACAGTTTATAAACTAAATAGTTTATTAGATATGGAACCGCAGCAGCTGGACCGTACATTTGCGGCACTCGCCGACCCGACACGCCGCGCAATTCTCGCGCGACTGTCGGAGGGCGATGCCCTGCTGAAGGACCTGGCCGAGCCGTTCGACATGTCGGTGCCGGCGGTCGGCAAACACTTGAAGGTGCTGGTCGACGCCGGGCTCGTATCGCGACGTCGTGAGGCGCAACGGCGCCCCTGTCATCTCGAGGCCGAGCCGCTCAAGACCGCCGTTGACTGGCTGGAAAACTACCGGCGGTTCTGGGAAACGCGATATGGGCAACTGGACGCTTTGCTCGACGAAATGAAATTGGAGAAAAAGTTCGAATGAAACCGAAAACGGTCGGCAAACTCATCGTTACCACGCCCACGGCTCTCACAATTAGGATCGAAAGAGAATTCGATGCGCCGCGAGAACTGCTGTTCGATGCCCACACGCGAGCGGACCTGGTGAAACGCTGGTTGCTTGGGCCGGGAGACTGGTCGATGCCGGAATGTGAGATCGACTTGCGTGTCGGAGGTGAATATCGATACCTGTGGCGGCATCCTGCGAAGGGTGACATGGGTTTGAACGGCAAATTCGTCGACATTGATCCGCCGGCAAAGCTCGTGACGACGGAGCGATTCGATGACGAGTGGTATCCCGGCGAGTGTACCAACACGATCGAGTTCAAATCAGTAGCTGGCAAGACACGAATGGTACTGACCATGAAATACCAATCAGAGGAAGCCCGGAACGTCGCTTTGAAGTCGCCAATGGACGAGGGCATCGAAGCCGGGTATGAACGACTCGACGTTCTGTTGATGCCTGCCTGAGCCGGGCGAACGGTACAGGCAATCGATTAAGAGCTACTCCGCAGCAGGATCACGAGTAAACGGCACGAAGCGAACCGGAATGATGTTGTCCACTGAAACGCTGCCGTCGGCCTGCTTTGTCAGCAGACGCAGGGTTTGCGTTTCGTTTTGTGCGCCCACCGGCACGACCATTCGTCCGCCGACCGCCAGTTGTTCGATCAGGGGTTGCGGAATTTCCTCGGGCGCCGCCGTCACCAGGATGGCATCGAACGGGGCATGGTCCGGCCAGCCTGCGTAGCCGTCACCGATTCTGACGGCTACATTGTCGTAGCCGAGTCGCTCGAGATCGTCCGCGGCGCGCAGGCCGAGCCAGTCGATGATCTCTATCGTATAGACCTGTTTCGCCAGTTCCGACAATACCGCCGCCTGGTATCCCGAGCCGGTGCCGATTTCCAGCACGACGTCTTCAGGGCCGACTGCGGCCAGATCGGTCATCAACGCGACGATGTAAGGCTGGGAAATCGTCTGCCCGCCGCCGATCGGCAAGGGCCGGTTCAGGTAGGCGAACGGCTTCTGGGCCTCGGGCACGAACTCGTGACGCGGCACCTTGCCGATCACGTCCAGCGTGGACTCGCTGACCGGCGGCGCGCCGTAACCCTCGGCCATGGCCGAATCTTGACGGATAACGTCAAGCAACTGCCTGCGCTGCGAGTCGTAGTCCGACTCGCTGCAGGCCACATTCATTGCGAGTCCGGCAATGATCATCAAGGACATGCTGCTGAAGAGCTTCTCTCTCACGAGTCGATTATCCGACCTGGATCGCGCCTGTCGATCCGTATGCACCGCAATTTTAGCCAATTTGAGCTCGTGCGGGGCGTTGGTCCGGGCGCCTCAGGTGCCGGATGGAGCGGGAATCATACTGGCGGGTTGTTGTCCAAATGATGCCGCTAAGGCATTGTCTGCAGAGACGCGGAGGGAAGCCATGCTTGCGCGCTTGCTGGTCCCGCTGGCGCTGATGTTGGTGGCGGGTTTTGCACATCCCCAGGAACAGGAGTCTCGCCAGGCCAAACTGGTGCTCGACGAAGGCGTGTGGGTCACGTTCTACGACTTGCCATCGCGCAGGTTTCGGGCCATTCGCACCGCGATTCTCGCCAGCGACAGCGAGTCGGCAAAAAGGGACCTCGCCGTCTCGGCGAGTTATATTTCCGTAGAGGCCGACAGGGCGTCCGACAACCTTCGTGAACCGCTCCGGGAGGTGGTTTCGCGGCTTAAGGCCCATAGCGAGAACATCGAGGGCGCCGGTCTGCAGGACCTGGACAGGCTGTTCGGCCGAGTACACTGGCTGCTGGCGCAGCACTACCTGGAGAGGGCACGCCGGGCCCGTGATATACGTGATAATCGCAGCACCAGCCTGCTCCTCTACGCAGTCACCCACCACCTGGAACGTGCGCTACTGCGAAACAACGTGCCGGTCAGCCGCGAGGTGCATGCGACGCTCGAGGATCTGCGCGATGTTGCCGGGCGCCTGCAAGGTGCAAATACCTTCGAGCAGGCATATCGGGAAAAACCCGTCGTCCGGGCAGAGCGCTTGCTCAGGCAAATTGGCATGCAGATCGAGCGCCCTGTGCTGATCGCGACACAACCCTGATGTCCTGGCGAAATGACAACCGGCAAAGCCACCAGCATTAATGCAGACCTTGAATATTCACAAAAGCTTGTCCCTGGCACTGCAGGTCACGCTGCTGATCGGCGCTGTCTTGTCGGCATTCCAGCAACGGTGGATGGTAGCGCTGATTACTACGGCAATTGTCGGTGTCACGTTTTTGCCCCTCGTCTTGGGGCGACGCTTCGACGTTTTTATTCCACCGGAGTTCGAAGTCCTCACGGTGGTTTTCGTCTACGCTTCGCTTTTTCTGGGTGAGGTCCGCGGTTATTACGTCCGCTTCTGGTGGTGGGACGCCGTACTGCACACCGGATCGGGGTTCCTTTTGGGAATACTGGGCTTTCTGCTCGTTTATGTATTGAATGAACGATCGGATATCGACCTGCACATGCAGCCGCGATTCGTTGCACTGTTTGCTTTCATGTTCTCCGTAGGTATGGGTGCCTTGTGGGAAATATTCGAGTTCGGAATGGACCAGGTATTCGGCCTGAATATGCAGAAATCAGGTCTCGTCGATACCATGTGGGATCTCATTGTCGACAGCATCGGCGCACTCGCAATCGCCCTGCTGGGATGGAGTTATTTAAGCACCGCGGGCTCGAATTCGTTCCTGGAACGCTGGATCGGCAACTTTATTCGCGAGAATCCACGATTATTTAAGGTAAATGGTGACGGTAAATAGCTGTCAGGAGTTCTAAAAGTGTCAAATATCACCGCCTGGAAAAATTATGCACGCGTATTGGCTTCGCCGAAGTCACGGGTTACTGCACTTTCGATTGTGCTGGTTGTTGCGCTGCTGTCCGCATGCGCAAATCAGTCGCAAAGCAGCATGCGTGGCCGTGAGATTCGCATTCGCTACGCGCAGGTCATAGACGTCGAGCGAGTAAAAATGCCGTCGAATGCGCCGGCCGGCGCTATCGTCGGCGGCTTCACGGGCCTGATCCTGTCACGCAACCAGTCGACCGGACGACAGATCGCGAGCGGTGTCGGCGGAGCCGCCCTCGGCGGACTGGCCACCGCAGCACTCGAAGGCGATCGGCTCGGCTACCAGTACCGGCTGAAGTTTGCAGACGGCAGCGAATCCCAGTTCATTACGGAAAAAGGCTACCTGCAGGTCGAAGATTGCGTCTCGGTCGAGCGCGGCCAATATGCAAACGTTCGCCGCGTCGCCAAGGTTCTGTGTGCCGGCGGTCCGGCCACCGTCGTCGAGGAAACGCACATACGTGATGCGCAACAGTGCCATGCTGCAAAAGAGCAGTTGTTGTCGGCGGGCAACGATGAAGACATCGATCAGGCGGCGCGCAAAGTTTCGATTCTTTGTCAGTGATTAGCGGTCCAAAGAAATTTGGGATGACAAGCGGATGAGATACCTAGCGAAAACCCAGACTCCCTTTACCTGTTTGTTGGCGATTTGTATTTTTCTTGCGGCCTGCAGCGGCATGCAGACGACGAGCACGATACGCCAGCAGATGGACGAACAGCAGAAGCGGATGCCGGATTTCAGGGAAGCGGCGCGGCAGGGAATCGATCGGGCCCAGAAACTGATCAGCGACGGACAGGCAATGGTCGATGACGGCAGGCGTCAGGTACGGGAGGGCCAGGCGTTGATCACTGAGGGCAACGAGTCGATCAATCGCGCGAGCCAGATGCTGATGTCGGAGAGCCAGTCCGACGCAGCGACGCGGCGTATATTAGATGATGGAACCCGCAAGATTCGCCAGGGAAATGCGATGGTCAGGGCCGGCAACCAGGCTATATCCGATGGACAGGCTATGGTGCGGCGCGGCCGGGAGCAGTTGGAATCGTCACTCGAGGATCTGCGCCGGGCAACAAGCTGATGAGACAGCCGCTGCGTCGTGCAGCACTCTGCCAATTGTCATGAGAGCGACGTCAACAACCGCACAGACACTGTCCGCTGAAACTCTGGTATATCCTGCGACTCAAACCGAATGAGCTAAATGGTGTTCCCCTTGACCCGTGCTTGAAACTGTCGACATCGTCCTTCGCACCCTCGCCGTCGTGGCGGCGACAATGCTCGCCGGGCTGCTTCTGGCTGGCGCACGGCGGCAACCTGCCGCGTTGCCGGGTGGTCTGTTTGCCCTGGCCGTCGCGGCGTTTTTCGTGACCTCGGTACCGGGTGGTGGGTCGACGCTAGGCACCTGGGGTTACCTGCTCACGGCGCTTTGCGTTACCAAGGCCGCCTGGTTCTGGCTGTTCGCGCGGGCACTGTTCAATGAGGATGCCCGGCTCGGGCGTCATCACCTGGCGATCGTCGTCGCGATCGCGGTGGCCGGCACCTGGCAGCAGTCGGTGTTCCTGCCGCTGTATCGCGCCGGTCTGGCAAGCGGCTGGGAATCCCTGGCAGGTTTCGGCTTCGAGGGCGTGTTGCTGTTGTTGGTTCTGCTCGGTCTTTATGAGGCCTGGCGCGACCTGGCGACCGATCTCGTCGAGCGCCGGCGTCGGCTGCGCCTGGGTTTTATCGTCGCCACCGGCGTTTACCTTGCGGTGACACTGGCCGTGCAAAGCTACAACCTGCTGTTCGAGGTATCCACACCGGTAGTGGTTACCCGGGCCAACATGCTGCTGGCAACCCTTGGTTGCCTGGCTGCGGCCGCGCTACTCGTGCGCTTGCGACGCGAGAGCTGGCTCGATCCGGCGCGAACGGCTGCAACGGATGCACTCAGCCCGCTGGAACTCGCGGTGCTGGCGAAACTCGAAAGGGCGCTCGTGGCCGAACGCATTCATATGCAGGAGGGTCTCACGATTGGCTCGCTGGCAAAGCAACTGGGCACCGGCGAACACGTCCTGCGGCGGGTCATCAATCGCGGCATGGGGCATCGCAACTTCAATGATTTCCTGCACGCCTTCAGAATCCGCGACGCTTGCGAGGAACTCGCCAGCCCCCGGCAAGCGCGCCAGCCCGTGCTGTCCATTGCGATGAAGGTCGGCTACGGCTCCATCGGCGCCTTCAACCGTGCATTCAAGTCTCGAATCGGTATGACACCTACGGATTACCGGCGTAGCGCGATGAACGGCGCTTTGCCCCCGGGCTGATATCGGCGATTCAGGAATCGGCAAGGATTCGTCAAGAATCCGGCAAGACCAAAAGACACGGCTTGGTTAGCTTTTCCGGCTCATTCTTTTGCTGGAGCCATGCCGTGCGTACACCCTTTTATTTGCTCTCAATCGGACTTATTGCATTCGCTCAACAGGTCGCGGCCGCGGAATCGATCCCTGGCGTTGTTTCCAATTATCGAACTGTCGAGCTTGGCGACGGCTCGCGCCTGCAGGCCATCATTAGCCTGCCCGAAAGCGACAACTCAGCGCGGCACCCTCTGCTGTTTACCCAGTGGGTGTCCTGCGGTTCGCTTGAGTATCGCGAGGGCTCGAACTCGCGCGAGTTGCTCGCTCAACTCGCGCGCGATTCCGGGCTCGCCCTGATCCGGGTCGAACGCACCGCTATCGGAGACTCCGGACCGGCCTGTGAAAGCCTTGACTATGATACCGAGGTTTCACATTACCTCGAGGCGTTTACCCATTTACTCGATGATCCAACTGTCGATTCAAGCCGCATCTACGTCTACGGCTCGAGCCTGGGTGCGACGACGGCGCCTCTCGTTGCCGTGCAACTTCAGGACAAAGGTTTCGATATCGCTGGTGTCATGGTGCAGGGCGGTGGTGCGGTCACCTACTATGAACGCATGCTCAATTTCGATCGCATTTACCTCGAGCGACGTCCGGACAAGGTATCGCCCGCCGATATCCACGACGAAATGTTGTTGCGCGCGAAGTTCCACTACGAATACCTGGTCCAGGGCCGGCATCCTGATGAGGTAGCCAAAGACGGAGCGGGTATGGCACGCATACGCGCCGACATTCTCGGGCTGGGGGAAAGCGATCACTACGGCAGGCCTTTTGCCTGGCACCAGCAAGCAGCCAAGCGTAACTTTCTCGGCGCGTGGGCGAATCTGGATGCGCAAGTGCTCGTTATCTTCAATGCCTACGATCAGTTCGAGACGCGGCACGGCCATCGCTTGATCAGCGACATGGCGAACCGCCTGCGGCCCGGCAGCGCAAGCTTTGTCGAGCGGCCGAACGTCGGCCACAGCGATAACCGTTACGCCACGATCGAAGATGCCTATGCCTTTCGCGACGGCACGCCGGCCTGGGTAGAAGCCGCGGAGATAATGACTCGTTGGCTTCGCGAAACAGATTGAAATCCGATCACGCCAACAGCAATGCAGTCCTGCCGGACAACGGCCGCAAGCCACATGTCGGGTGCAGTAGGACGCTGCGTCCGGCGCAAGGGAGCCGCAGCTTGATGATATAGTCTGAACCTGCTCAACCGGCGGTGTCGCGACGCGGAGGCACATTCTTGGACCAGATTGCAGCGCAAATTACCGAATACGCCTACATCGCTGTCGGTTTTCTCAGTCGCCCTGACATCCTGATCCAGTTGAGCCTGGTTGTCGTCCTGTTTCTCCCGGCCTGGTATGTGTCGACACGCGTAGAACCCGGCCTTGAGGAGCGGGCGCGCAATATTTCCGGGATGCCCGGCCTCCTGCGTGTGCTGGTCGCATTCCTGCGGCGCCTCGAGTGGTTGTTCTACGTCATCCTTCTGGGTGCCGCCTATATAACCACGACCGTATTTGCGTGGCCGGCCAGCAATTTCATCCTGTATGCCGCAATGTTGCTGTCGGGCGCCTGGTTGCTGATCAACGTCGTCTCACACGGGCTACGCAGCCGGATCGTCGGCCGTATATTTGCTGTTGTCGTCTGGACTTTTGTCGCGATGTCGGTGCTGGGAATCGCAGATGATATCGCAACCATCCTCGATGGTATCGGCTTCAGTATTGGCGCCACACGGATGTCGGTCCTGCGAATCCTGCAGGCGATCCTGTTTATTGGCGGTTTGTTATGGGTGGCCTCCGCAGCCGGCGATTTCCTGGATCGGCGCATACAAAGTGTCGACGAACTGACACCGTCTCTACGAGTGTTGCTGGGAAAGATCCTGCGTATCGCGTTCATCGTGTTTGCCGCGATGATCGCGATGCAAAGCCTCAACATAGACCTCACCGCGCTTACGGTCTTGTCAGGTGCAGTCGGTGTCGGTATCGGTTTCGGCTTGCAAAAAGTCGTTTCGAACTTCATCTCCGGCATCATCATCCTGCTCGACCAGTCCATCAAGCCTGGCGACACGATCACGCTCGGTGAGACGTTTGGCTGGATTCGTGAATTGCGCGCGCGTTTCGTATCGGTCGTGACTCGCGACGGCCGAGAGTACCTGATACCGAACGAGGACTTCATTACGACGCAGGTCGTAAACTGGTCGTTCTCGGACAAGTACGTGCGGCTCGACGTCCCGTTCGGTGTGGCCTACGACTCTGACCCCCACGAGGTCACCCGCCTCGCCATCGAGGCGGCAGCGGGTGTCGATCGCGTCGACTCGGAGTCGCGGCGACCCGTTTGCTGGATGACGGAATTCGGCGATTCGTCGATCAACTTCGTCCTGCGTTTCTGGATCGACGATCCGCAAGGTGGCCTGACAAATATCCGCGGTAAGGTGTTGCTTGCACTTTGGGATTCCTTCAAGGAGCACGGCATCAAGATTCCGTTCCCGCACCGAGAGGTCCTCATGCGCACCCCGGTAACGATTGCGGACTGATGCTCCAGGACCGAGATCAATGAAACGCGGTTCCTGCGGGCCCTCGTGACGGCAAGGTCGTCTACCCGGTTGAATCAGAACGCCAGCCGTCAATCATACGGTCGGCCGGATGTTTGCATTCAGGCGAAACAGGTTTTTCGGGTCGTACTTGTTCTTAAGCGTGACGAGCCGATCGAGATTGTCGCGGTAGTTTGCGTAACCGGGGACGTTCGACTGCAACAGGTCATTGGTATAGAAGCCGAAGGTGTGCGGCTCGAGCTCCGCCCAATACGCCCTCGCCCATGCAATGCGTTCTGTCGGGTCGCTGTCGACCGGCCAGCTCACTGACAGCAACATGTTGTGTTCGGAATAACGGTGAGCGAACGCCGTTGCGTCCTCCGCAATACGGCCAATCGCACCCCCGGATTGCTGCGCTCCCAGGTTTGCGCTCCAGGACGGATTGACGTCAAAGCCATCCACGATGGTATCGATCAATTGCGGTGTATACGCTTTCGTGAACCCGGACTTCAGGTAGGTACCGGTCGCGCGCGGATCGGTGTTGTCACCCTCACGTTGCATCACTACGTAATCCTTGACCTCCACGTGCTCGCGTAACAACGTGCCTGCCTTGCGTAGCGGCGCCAGTACCTTGTCTGTCTGGTTCTTCGGGCCGGACCATACGGCATGAAAACCGACGTAATTGTCCCTGCCCGGCCGTGCGCGCAGTCCACCGTCAATGTTGAGCTCGTCCGGCGCATTGACCGCGAATTCCGCAAAGTTTCTCAAGACGCTACGCGCCTGTGAAATCGGATACTCGAAAAACGCGTCCACGATCATGCGATCCATCGGGTGCAACCTGAACTCGAACGAGGTCACGATGCCAAAGTTGCCACCGCCACCACGGATTCCCCAAAACAGGTCCGGATTTTCTTCGAGGCTCGCGTGACGAAACTGGCCATCAGCTGTAATGACATCGACCGAAACGAGATTGTCGATCGTCAAACCAAATCGCCGGCCAAGCCGTCCAAAACCGCCGCCCGTCGTGAGTCCTCCAACACCAGTGTGAGAAACGGTTCCAGCCGTTGTAACCAGCCCGTACGACATCGTTTCGTGATCCATATCGCCCAGCAGACTGCCGCCGCGCACATGAGCGATTTTCGCAGCCGGATCGACCTGGACTCCGCGCATCGTGCTCAGGTCGATCATCAGCCCACCATCGCAGGTCGATTTGCCGGAGAAACTGTGCCCGCCACACTTGACCGCCACCAGCAGTCCTTCTGAGCGCGCAAAGTCCACTGCACTCTTTACATCCGCACTGCCTACGCATTGCGCGATTAGGGCGGGATACTTGTCGATGGAGCCGTTAATAACGCGACGCGCATCGTCATATGCTTCGTGCCCAGGCAATAGCAGCCGGCCACGCAGACTGTCACCAAAATCCTGTACGGCGGAACGTTTAATCGTTAGCTGGGCACCGTCACCGGTGACCGCATTCACATCGGCCGTGACCGTGATGAATTCGTTGAGGACCGCGGCCAGCAGGTCGTTTCTGGGGTGTGCGGCAGAAATGGCGGCCGCGAGCGTGGACATACAAAAATGGCGTCGATTCATGCGGAGAACTCCCTCGACGTTATTGTTCTTTGATTCAGGATTCTAACACCGCAAAAGATTGGCATAAGGCGATTTGCACTCAAAGATTTCCAGTCCCAATCCGCCCACTTTAAAGAACTTTCCAATTCGGTTCGTTGCGGATTGATCTTTAGTACCTGCCCTCACCAGGGCAGAGTGGTCCAGAGCATCAGATTGGCATACACAAAATGCCCGACTGGTAGCCAGGGGCCGGCCGGTTCGTGAAGCGAATCCCGCGCGCAGAGCGAATCGAGCGAAGCGAGAGCGATGGGACAGCCGACGCTGGACGGATCCCGTAACTCGTTCAGTGACATGGCTCGCTTCCTGGCAACTATACTTATGTAGTCGAACCGTGACCTACATTGCAGTCCGACAATCAACACCGGAAATTCATCGAAGAATTACGATTAAGGGGAATGCGATGAAAAATCTGCTAACGATAACGTTGATCTTTCTGTTGTCAGGATGCACTCAAGCACCTCAGGCGGACGTAGAAGGACTAAGTGCCATGCGCGATGCGTGGCAATCAGCATTCGAAAGCGGCGATTCCGCGGCTCTCGCGGCCCTGTATACCGTGGATGGCTCGGTGCTGCCGCCGAATGCGGAGGCAGTGACTGGCCGCTCCGAGATCGAGGCGTTTTGGAACGATTTCTCGGCAGCCGGTTTGGGGGGTGTGATCGTGGATTCCGAAGCGGACGCGCGGGGTGACCTCGGCTACAAAGGAGGGCGTTATACGATAACCGACACCGACGGCAATACCGTCGACGAGGGCAAATACATCGAGATCTGGCGACGGGTCGACGGCAATTGGCAGCTGCACCGCGATATCTTCAACAGCGATCGGCCAGCCGCCGCGGTTGCCGAGGGGCCGGCCAATCGCGTTGTGGTCATTGCCCGGGTCGCGGACACCACGCAATGGGAACAGGGCTTTCGCACCCATGGCGACCTGCTGAGCAGCATGTCGATGTCGGAGAGCCATTACGCCATGAATGACGACAGCAACCGTATCGCGGTCTATAGCGAACCCGAAAGCCTCGACGAATTCATGACCGTCATGGAATCGCAAGCCACCGCGGATGCAATGGAATTCGACGGCATCGACCGCGATACCGTCGAGGTATTCGTTTTCGACAAGGTGTTCGAGTACTGAGGCACAACAATCACCGACAGGATTGCCGACCAGGTGCGCGCTGCGACCCGAACTGAGTGAGGGCAAGGGCCATGGACGGCCCGCAGCCAGGCAACCACCGACACGCGGATTTTCAGTCCACTGCACTGCGACTACGTCGCCCCGCTACGCAATGCGCCCTCGTCGTTAATTCTCGCACTCCAGATTGTTGCGGATTGATCTTTAGAGCCTGCGATCGTGAGGGCGACCAAGCCCAAAGCGTAATTTTGGCGCAGAAAAAGCCCAACTGGTGGCCGGGGCGACCTGTACTTGCCGCTAGCCGACGATGCCACGTGCCTCGCCAATGGGTCTGCCCTCCTCCATTTCCCACTGGACACCCCAGGGATCCAACCAGTAGAAAAACTTGATCTTGACTGGTGTCAGTTCCTCCGGCCGGTAGTCCGGGGACTCGTTGATCATGCGCACACCCGGCTGGCCTTGGAGGTAATCGAAAACCTTTTCAGCGTCCGACACCTCCAGCGCGACGTGACGAATACCGCCCATATCATTGGTGTTCCTGTAGACAATGTTCGAGGCGCCTTTCGGATAGCGATAGGTCATGAGTTCGAGGTAAATGCCAGCGCCAGGGTGTTTGAGGAAGCGGATATGCACATCCACCTTGCCGTCGAGAAAGCCTGCGTCTCGCGCGAACGACTCGCGGGTCACATCAGGATAATCCATGATGCCGCGCTCGTTGTAAGCCTGCTCGAAACCGAGGGTCCGCCGATAAAACTGTGTTGCATATTCGACGTCTTCCACAACTACGTTCAGGTGGGAAATGCCGACGACGAACATGCCTGGATCAGGCGCGTCCGTAAAACCCTGCGTCTTCGGTACGATATGTCCCGCCCCGGCCGTGTCTCCCTGGCTATCACCCGCCGGTGAGCAACCGGTGGCCAGTGCCAGCATCAGCGTAATAGTCGTTACGTTCGTGTGATTCATGCTGCTTACCCATTTAGGTTGAGATGTATTAAGGCCATGCAGTGGCCAGGGGCGGACAAAATTGCCGGGAGCAATTTTGGACGCACGCAGTGCGCCCGAAGGGCGAGCGCCAGGGATGGAGCGAGTCAATCAACCACCGACACGAGTATTTTCAGTCCACTGCTCTGCCTTGCCGCTACGTGGTGAGTCGGAATTGTATTAAGGCCATGTGGTGGCCAGGGGCGGAATCGAACCACCGACACGAGGATTTTCAGTCCACTGCTCTACCCTGCGACTTCGTCGCCCCGCTACCTGGCCAGTGGTTTTATTTAACCACAAGAAAGCCCAACTGGTGGCCAGGGGCGGAATCGAACCACCGACACGAGGATTTTCAGTCCACTGCTCTACCCTGCGACTTCGTCGCCCCGCTACCTGGCCAGTGGTTTTATTTAACCACAAGAAAGC
>JAWWCT010000037.1:0-33371 GCA_033720315.1 Woeseiaceae bacterium
TCGCGACAGCGACGGCAACCACCACGAGCCCATCGATGTCCAAAAAGACGAGGCGGGGCAATACGCGGAGAAAGTCAGGAACGAGTTCCTGAGCGGCATTCCCGAGTCGCTCGGTACCAACGTGCTCGCGATCTCATCCGACCTGCACTATCTGCATGTCTACACGGATCTGGGGCGCTGCATGATACTCGGTTCGCTGCGGCGCGCAGCCGACGCCATGGGCGACGACGGCATGCGTGTACATCGCGCGCACTGGGTGGCACGCAGTGCGATTGTGAAGATCATTAAAGACGGACAACAGTGGTACTGCGTACTAAAGAACGATCTGAGGGTGCCAGTCAGTCGACGCAAGAAATCGACCGTGGCGGGATGGTTCGGACACTCGACCAGGATTGTTTCAGTGACCCGTTCGAAGCGCGGTACAGCCTAGTCAACTGAGAAGCGGTTCACTTGCTCGCCAGCACCGCGACAACGTGAAGGTCAAGCACCTGTCCGCACTGGCTCTGCGTATCCATATGTTGCGGCGCTGCGACCGCAGACCCCATAGCTCTTCTCTCTGGACCCTGGAATCGCTTGGAATCCGGTACTCCCACTTTTATGCTCAGCCAAGCCCAGGTGAGACGTAACTCCCTGATATGCGGGTGTCGTTCAATGGTAGGACATCAGCTTCCCAATCGGAGTCGCTGAGTTGGGCACAGCACTAACTGCTTGATTTCCGTGATCCTGTGACCACCGATTTCAACGCGTTATATCACTCCAAAGTAACCGACTGAGTCTTGTGGGCTTTCTGAGTATGCTCAGTTTCAGCGTCACTTCAGAGGCTGAGTGGCCGCTTTCAGAACGCATTCGAGACGCTAGAATTTGTAGTGCTCGGGCAACGTGCGGCCAGTTTCCGGCCAGAAGGGGCATGATTGTCGTGGCGATCACTCCGTCGATTCGGACAGAGTTTCAAGCGCAATTACTACTCGCCCGACGCTGTCACGCATGCCCTGCAGTGTAGACAGCGTGTAATCCTGCATTCTCGCAACGTTCCCGAGTGCGCGCCTGAATTCGATGTCCTCTCTCAGCTGATCAGTGTCGACAGCTATGTCCCAACGGAATGTACGGGACTCCGGATCGAGCTCGCTGAATTCGAATGTAAATCCTTCGAAAACGGCTTCCAAGTTCATATCCCAAATCCTGCGCTGGTGAGCGAAGCTCTCGTCGCGTGTTCTCCGCTCGAGCAGGTGTGCCATCAACGTGTTGCGCACGTCGTCGTCAGCAATCAGCTCAATTTCACCGGATTCGTAAAGGTTCTGCAGACTGGGGATATCCAGATTGACCATGCGCTGCTGATAGCTTGCCTGAAGTCCGGCCATGAATTCGTCGCGATTTTCGTCGGTCAGGGGCTCACCGTCGAGAATGCTCAGAGTCACGACCAGAAGCTCCAATTGCCGGTAAACAAGATCGATCTGCCTGTCTAGCCGCTCACGGAGAGATTTGGCATCCGCTTCGATTCGTGCGAGCTGGAACTCAACATTCTGTTGCCGGAGACGCCGGTCGTTCCAGGAATCCACCTGCAAGCCGACGAAAATACCGATGACGATGGTCACGACCTCGATGAATACCGTAAACCAGCTCTGATGTTTGATGGCTTCCGCGAGCCGCTTGATGATCATGTGACGCTCGTTATGTGACCGGCAGAATCGCGTCGAACTTTGCCGGTCAGGCTACCTCAGCCGCGGGTCCTGAACAATGTTAAGCGGTCGTTCGAATGACGGTGGATTCTGCCGCATGCAGTCAACCGCCGATTTCGGGAACCGAAAGTATGCGTGCAACCTGACGTAAGGCAGTTGGCGGCATTCTCGAGCACAAGCGGGCCGCTGGAGCAGCGCCCCGTATTCCAGCGATCTCTTCTCTACGCCCCGGAGATTCGCGTACACTACGAGTAGTCGCAGATCTAGCCTCACTCGGCTGACCTGAGGCCGTAAATCCCAGATTCGCGGGTGTCGTTCAATGGTAGGACATCAGCTTCCCAAGCTGAGAATGAGGGTTCGATTCCCTTCACCCGCTCCAGGATCATGCGCCGGTCTTGTCTGCTGGCAGGATTTTCGACTCGGTCGGCTGGCGCTCAAGCTGCCCTGCAGAATTTGATTTGCTGCGTCACGCTGTCAGCGATGGCGACTTGATCGCGACCTTCTCGCTTCGCGGCATAAAGTGCCCGGTCCGCGGCTTTAATAAGCTGGTCGAAAGATTTTGTCTCGGAGCTCACTTCCGCGACGCCCAGGCTCAGGGTGATTTCTACCGGGCGATCTTGCCATTGGAACGCGGATTCGTGCATCGACCCGCGAATTCGCTCGGCCACTACAGCCGCTTCTGTTGCGTCCGTGTGAGGCAACAGGATGATGAATTCTTCGCCGCCAAAACGACCGACAACGTCGGCATCGCGTACCGATTGAACGCAGGTAGCGGCGATATGCTGTAATGCCGCGTCTCCGGCACAATGGCCGTACTGGTCGTTGACCTGCTTGAAATAGTCGGCGTCGATCAGGATCAGCGAGAAAATGTCGCCATAACGTTGATAACGGCTCAGGCCGTTTTCGATCATGCTGAACACGTAGCGCCGATTGTATAGGTCAGTCAGCGGATCGTGCGATGCCTGCTTCTCGAGGCTTTCTCGCAGGCTGTCACCGATGGCCAGGTGCCTTACGGCCATCAGCGCGACGGTCCAGACCATCGCCGCGTTCAAGCCGCGATTGATCAGGACGACGTACAGCGGTGCACCGGCTGTGGACAAGAACAGGCCGGCAAATGTCAGGACCGTCCCGAGGATAGCAAGGGTAAAAATCGCACGACGGGCTCTCGCCAGCAGGCCGAGAAGGGGCAGGGCGACATACGGCATGCTGCCGACCACGCCGAGTGGATAAACGAGGTCGAACAGGAAGATCGTCAGCGCGGCCAAGGCACCGTACAGGGTGGCCCTTCGACTTGAGATGCGTGCGTTCATGCCGGTTGCGCCTCCATCGCGGCGCGGGATCCGGTCATTTCGACAAAGCGGATCGCGGCCGTCAAGGTGCGGGCGCATTATGTTCAATGTCAGGCCTGAAAACCGTGAATTACATCACATTTAATCGAGGATAATTGTCTAAATGTTTGATATGTAAAATTGTTTTCGCCACCACTGGAGGCCCCCCGGCCAGATTCGTTTAGTCCTTGTGCGCAGCGACTGCCTGACGCCATCTCCCGAGTTTCCACTGTCGATTTGCCTAGGGGCAGCATACCTGTCTGCTCGACGTGGGCTGATCCGGCACCGGGATTCGTACGCCCTCGGACCCGTAGATGAACCGTGGAAGAGTCAGTGCATGCGAAAGGTCATGGCGACTCGATTTTGATCCAGTCGGCGACACTTTCATCGTCTCGCAGGTGCATCACTTCGACGCGGCGTCCGACCTGGCAATCCTCGTAACTGCCGATGGTGTTCTTTCGCTTCGCCCCGGAGCTGTCGAGCCAGATCTTCGTTGATTCAGTGACGTCAATCGTGCGCCGGCCGCGATTGCTATCGAGGGTTATCGTGTGTTTCGCGGCGTCCACTTCGACGATTTCGCCGATGAAGCTGTACTTGTCGGAAATCCCCGGAGACTGGCCGATCGGGATGAAACGCTCGGTCGTCTGCTGCGCATGGCCGGCCGACACGGCGAATAGTATCGAAGAAAGGATGGTAATCGAGCCAAGAGATCTGGAAATACGCTGTATCTTCATCGAAGTCTCCCGTCAATCCGTCAATTGATCGCGTGCACGGCGCTCAGCCGCAATTGCGCTGGTGATCAGCCGTTCACGACGGGCGGATGTCCTGGTGTTCAAGGCATCCCTGATGAAATCGAGCGCAGATGTCAGGGACGCAACTGCCTCAGGGTGAATGCCCCCGCCCGAAAGGACCTGGATTCCGTCTTCGGTGTCGTGCAGCGCGCGATCGAGCAGGGGGTCGATGGCCGAGCGCGGCGTATTTTTGGCAGAGGCCGATCTTTCCAGCAACTCGATACTGCCACGGATGTTTTCCAGCGCATTGATCACGCGCAGAAACGCCGATACTGCGACCACCTGGGTGGCGTCGAGATTGATGGCGCTGCCGGTTGCGTTGATGAGCAGCTGCCCCGCGGGCGAGTTCGTGAATGCATCGCCGTTATAGAAGGCGACGGCACCCTCGATCGTCTCCACGGAGTTGTTGTGAAAAAAGGGCCCGGTGTCGGCGGCCTCGACCAGCGGCGGCGTATTGAATTCCCCGTTACCGGGCGCGCCGAAGCCGTCATCGGGCGGGTTCGGTTCGCCCGTGAGGTCGGCCGGCTGGTCCGGCAGGTTTTCGACACCCGTATCGAAATTCAGATTGCCGGCGCCTGGTCCGAATACCGACGGGTCGCCATTGGCGCCGGCGTTGAAATGACAGGCATTGCATTTGCCGAGCGTGTTGTCGAGAAAGATCTCCTGTCCACGAGCTGCGATGACGCCCTTGAGGGGCAATGGCAGCTCGATATCCTCCTGGCGGCCGAGCGAAAGTTGAAATGCTTCCAGGGCATCGAGTTCCTCGTCAGTGGGCAAGCGAAAATCGACGCCCGCGATCCGATTAGTCGTTTTGGTGAAATGCTGAATGACGGCGCCGGTAGCAAACGATCGCAGCGAGCCGTCGCCGGGCGCGCCGTCCCCGGACCAGCCGGTGCGCGGCCCGTCCCTGCTGTCGATCGAGGTCGGCAGCGCCAGGGTATGCGGGATACCGCGCATGTTGAAATCGTTCGGCAAGTCGTCGAAGCCGTCCTGGTTCTCGAGAATCAGCGCCAGTTCCCGCATCAGGCGCGGATTCTCGAAATTGTTGGCCAGATCAGGGTTCGTTTCCGCGACAAACAACGGATCGTCGTCCGGGAGCGTCGCGATGAATGCCGGCGTCAGGCCGAAATTATCGTTCGGCTGATGGCAGGAGCCGCAAGTCCGGCCATTGCCATCGAAGGTCTCATTCAGGAATATCTGCTCGCCCAGTTCCACCAGCGTCGGCGGTTCGGGAGGTGTCGTCTCGCACGCCGATACGATGACGGTACAAGCGAATATGGACAGTACGCATGCACGGAGTTGACAAGTCTTTATCTCGCTGAGTGCCCGGATCATTTTTGTCCTCCACCACGCCAGTTGGTGCAAAAAACCAAAAGATCGAAAAAGCGATTTCTTGTGGATACATGGTACCGGCAAATGAGACTCGATTCGGGATTGACATTTGCAAATCTCTTGCTCCCTGACGGTATGGATTAGAATAGTGCGCCTGGTATAAAAAGGAACGATTCGACAGGCAAAGGTCAATTTGCCTGATGTCTTCGCTAATTGCAGTATGAACCCCAATAGCACCAAAGTTTCTGGTCGGCGGCGCATCGCGGCTGCCTCGGGTTTCTGGTCGCTATTCGCCCGGATTCTGACTGTTTTCCTGGCAGCGCCCGCGATTCACCCGTCGCTGGCCGGCGAATTATCGGGTTACGCAGTTGTCACGACGGATTATGTGTTTCGCGGCGTCAGTTACAGCGACAGCCATGCCGCTGCCCAGCTGGGCGGCGATGTTGCTTTCGACTCCGGATTTTATTTCGGCTTGTGGGGATCGACGGTCGACATCAGCGGGGGTCCGGGTAACCAGCGGGACTTCGAGGTCGATGTCTATGCCGGTTACGGATATGAGCTCACCAACGACTGGAGTGTTGATGCGAAGATCGTCTCCTATAATTTTCCCGCTACCGAAGGGCAGTTCGACTATGACTACATCGAGTATTCACTAACCGGAAATTACCGGGATCGATTGTGGTTCGAATATTCGTATTCGCCGGACCTGTTCCATTCCGGCTGGTCCACGCACAACTACGACCTGTATACCGAATGGCAAGTGGCCGGCGAGTTCGTCGCCGGGGCCGGCATCGGTTTTTACGATGTGTCCGGTCTTACCGGTTCGGACTACCGATACTGGCAACTCGGGGTAACGCATCCGCTGAGTGTCTTTGACGTCGACCTGCGCTACTTCGATACGAGCGACTGGGTACCCATCGTGAGCACGCCGGAGCGCGCGGAACAACGCGTCGTGTTGAGCCTTCGTTACCAGTTCTAATCGGAACTGTCAGCGGACAATCGACAGGGCCGATCGGGGCTCGCCAATTGCAGGGCCATGCAGGCATTGATGGATACGGTATCCCTGATTTCGGCAAACTGCGACTTTTGCAAGAGCGAAACAACAGAATCGAACGTTATCTCCGGGGAAACTGCGAACAGCAGGGCGATGGCACCACTGACATGCGCCGCGGCCAGCGAACTGCCGGAGCGAAAATCGTAGGCGTTATTGGGCACTGCAACCATGATCTGCATGCCCGGGGCGAAAATGTCCCCCGAAGCATTCGATGCGTCATCGCGCTGTTCACTGTTGGCCACGCCGATCACAAAATCGAGGCTGGATGGAAATCGATTCCGGTCGGTGGGTGTTGTTGGCCGGGCAGCAACAATGACCACACCTTGCGCGGCCGCTGATTGCAGAAGCCGGACCAGGAGCGGGTCGAATGGGCCGGTAAGGCTCATGTTAAGGATCTGTGGCGGGTTCTCGAGTACCTTGTCGAGCGCTTTTGCCAGGGTAAAACTGTCGCACAATGCCTTGCTGGATTGATCGTCAGCCCAGCAGGCGGCAAAGAGCTCGAGGCTCGCCTCGGGAGCGATTCCGACAATACCCTTGGCATTGTTTGCATTGGCGCCGATGACGCTGGCAATCGCCGTGCCATGATCGGCGTCAGCCATTTCCCGGCGCTTGGAAAATACCTCGATCCTTTCCAGGCGTCCTTCAAGATCCTCATGATCGGCATCCGCGAGACTGTCGACGATCGCGACCCTGACGCCCTTGCCGCGGGAAATTCGGTGCGCGGCACTGATTTCCAGGATGGCAAGTCCGTGCTGCAAGTTGGCGTAGGTATCGTCGTAGTTTTCGACGATGTCCGTGCTGGTTTCAAATTCCTGCAATGCCTGCACGGATTCGATGCGTTCATCGGAACGCAGCATGGCAATCACTGCATCCCGGTCTTCGCCGGGCGGTACCCGATAGACAAAGCAGTAGACGGACAGCGAACGGATCGGCCAGTGATCGACTTCGAGCAAGCCGTATTGTTCGCGGACGCTGTCTGCGTTTCGACGAGCCGCTGCGGCGATCGAGTATCGCTTGCGATTCCGGTAAGGCGCAGCGGCCGCAGTGCTTTGACTGCGGGCGCCCTCGTTGTCGAAAGTGACCAGGATATCGCGATCGACGTTGTTGTCCTGCGCAATGACAGGCGTGGTGAACAAGACCGCGATGATGAATGCGATTTTTCTCGTTGCCCGGTTCATTGGTCCGATTTCATCGGCAATTGCAGCGCGATTACCTCGACTGATTCTACCTTTGGCCGCGCTTCGAGACTATCGGTGTAGCGACTCAATGCCTGCAGCGAATTGGCGGGCACCTGTACGACTACGCGGAAAGATTGTCCGTTATCGCGGTTGGAGATTTCCCGCGCGCCGATATCCTGAAACAGGCTTTGCCTGGCGCTTTCTGTGGCATCGGGAGCAAACCGGATGTCCAGCACATAGTCCATTGCGCCGGTACGCTGGCCGGAGGTCGCCGTCTCGAATTGCGCCGGCTCGCCGGCACGCTGCTGCGGAAGCATGACCATCAGGGTTGCCGTCATTGCCAGCACGACTGCTGCCGCGACGAGGTAATTGATCGCCTTGATGCGGCTCGGCTGTTTTCTCGTCTTGACCAGGTCGAGCAGATCGTCGATACGCGGGCGCGGAACCATCGGCGTGGTCTTGTTGGTCGCGACCGCTGTCTGCAAGTCGCTGAGCAGGGCCACGCTGGCGCGGCACTCCCGGCACGATTCCAGGTGTGCCGCGACACGTTCGCGTTCGTCTGCTTGCAATGTGCCATTGACGTACCAGGGCAGGAGCAGATCGATCTCTTCGTGCTCCCGGGATTGTTTCACATCATTCATTACCGGACTCGCCTGTCATTTTTGCAGGGACTGCTGACGCAGCCAGGTATTCCTTCAATTTGCGTCGTGCGTGAAACATTCGGGTCTTGACGGTATTGACCGGACACTCGGTCATTGCTGCGGTCTCCTCGTAGGTCAGGCCGAGATAAAAAACGAGTATCACCGTCATTCGTTGCGACTCGGGCAAGGTGTGCAAGCCTTTCTCGACCCAGTTTTCGATCTCCGTAACGTTTTCCTGGTTAGCGTTCGGGTCGCTGGCATCGTTCATCGGGGCGAAATCAATGCCTTTGCGTGTCACGCGTCGCATCGCCTGGCGGTACGCGATGCCGAAAATCCACGTCGATACCCGCGACTCTCCGCGAAACGATCCTGCCTTTTCCCAGACCACGAGCATGACGTCGTTGACCAGCTCGTCCGCTATCGTGTAGGACCTTGTCAGGCGAAACACGAACTTGAACAAGCGCGCATGATACTGCAGGTAGAGCTGCGTCAGGGCGTGCTTGTCGCCGTCCGCCACTCGCTCGAGCAGTTGCAACTGTTCTTCGTTATTCGAACCGGTATCCATATTGGAAGGTTGCGTCATATCCTGTGCCGCGGGGGGCTGATTCTCCATTTCCGGCAAATCGCCACGGCCCGTCGTTGAGTGGCCCTATACCCCCTCAATAGTTCAATTGGCCCGCATCACATGAGCTTTTGAACCTTTTCTGCCGGCGCCTGATACATACCGGCAACAGACAATCAAACACTTACAGGCCTTTATGAAAATTCCCCGGCTTGCCGTGACCCCTGCGGTCGTGGCAAACGTGATCGTGACGTTGATGACCGCCGCCTGTGACGGCGGCGACGGCTCCGGGCTGCCCCCGGCGGGCAACCTGGGCCCGAACTTCTCGGAAATCCAGGCGAGCGTATTTACTCCCAATTGTGCGACCACGGGCTGCCATTTCGGCGCCGGCGCACCGCAGGGGCTGCGCCTCGACGAAACCAGCAGTCACGCATTGCTGGTCGGTGTTCCCAGTGCCGAGGAACCGGGCATATTGCGCGTCGCACCGGGCGATCCCAACAACAGTTACCTGGTGCAGAAACTCGAGGGCACGGCGTCGACCGGGCAGCAAATGCCACTGAACGCACCGGCCTTGCCACAATCCACCATCGACGTCATTCGCCAGTGGATTGCTGAAGGCGCTATCGACGATCGTGCTCCGGCGAATAACGCGATACGGGTTACCTCGCTGTCACCGGTTCCCGACAGTCAAGTAGACCCGGCGCCGGCGCAGATTATTGCGGCATTTGACCGCGAACCCGATGCCTCAACCGTCAATGCGATGACGTTCCTGCTCGAAGCAAGCGGCGGCGACGCCACGTTCGACGACGGCAACGAGATCCCGGTCCAGGCCACAGCGATCAGCGTGCCGCCGGCAAACCCGCGCTCGGCCGTATTCGACCTGACCGGTATGGTGCTGCCTCCCGAAACCTACCGTGTGCGACTAAAGGGCAGTGGCCCATCGCTGATCCTCGATCTAGATGCGAACGCGCTGGATGGCGAGTTTTCCGGGATGTTTCCCTCCGGCGACGGCTCGCAGGGCGGTGACTTTACGGCAACGTTCACGGTCCGGGACCCTGCCGTTCCCGAGCCGACGCTGGATTCCATCCAGGCAGCGGTATTCGGCCCGACCTGCGGTACCGCGGGTTGCCACACGGGAGGCGGCGCCAATCTGCCGGGTGCGATGAACCTGACCTCGGCCCAGGCCAGTTTCGACAACCTGGTCAATGTGGCGAGCTTGCAGTCACCCGGCGCGATAAGGGTCATCCCGAACGACCCGGACAACAGTTACCTGGTGCAGAAACTCGAGGGCACCGCGGCCGTCGGCGCACGCATGCCGTTCGGCAGCCCCGATCCGCTCGATCCCGCGGTGATCGCAAGTATTCGCCAGTGGATCGCTGATGGCGCGTTGCGCTGAACCCGAGGACAGCCTGAGATGACATCCCGAATCACCTGCATCCTTTTCTTGTTGGCGTTGTGTTCGTCCGCGTCCGCCGAACCCTACCTGGCGGTGCTGAAAGGCATGAAGTGCTCCCAGTGTCACAGTCACCCCTCCGGCGGCGGTAAACGCAACGTATACGGCAACGTTTTCGCGCAGACGGAGCTGGCCGAGCGGCGCATCGGCGATTCGTCGGCAAGTCTGTGGACCGGTGAGGTATTTTCCTGGCTTTCCGTCGGCGCCAACGCGCGGGCAGATTACGAGTCGGTCGACGTGCCCGGGTCGGCCTCCGACTCCGACTTCGACATCACGCGCGCCACTGTCTATGTGGAAGCCAGCCTGGTGCCCGAACGACTTTCAATTTACCTGGACGAGAAAGTCGCGCCCGACGATGTCGACGAACGGGAGTGGTACCTGAAGCTGAAAACGCGCGACAGCAAATACTTCGTTGCAGCGGGCCAGTTTTTTCTGCCGTACGGCCTGCGGCTGGAGGACGACAGCGCGTTCATTCGCCAGGCAACCGGCGTCAATTTCATCCAGCCGGACAGGGGTGTACAGGCCGGATTCGAATCCGGGCCCTGGTCGACCCAGTTGTCACTGACGAACGGCACGGGCAGGGGATCGGTGTTCGATTCGACCGATCGAGTCAGTTTTGTCGGACAATACGTGACCCGGCAATGGCGTGCCGGAGCCAGCTTCAATTCGACCGATTCCGCCGCTGGCGACCGGCGGATGTTCAATGTTTTCGGCGGCCTGAAAACCGGGTCGGTCGCCTGGCTCGCGGAGATCGACCTCATATCGGACGACGTGCCCGGCGCCTCGTCCGTCGATGCCATTGCCGGGCTTGTCGAAGCAAACTGGAACTATCGACAAGGGCACAACCTGAAAATCAGCTACGAGTACCTGGACCCGAACGACGACATCAGTGAAAACCACCAGGTACGCTGGAGCCTGCTGTGGGAATATGCGCCGATTCAGTTCGTGCAGGCCCGGGTCGGCGCGAGGCTATATGACGGCATTCCGCAGGTGCCGTTCCAGGATCGGGACGAATTATTTCTACAGTTACACGTATTTTTTTAACGCGGTGCCGGCTGCGCGTAGTAAACGTACATCAGCGAGTCTGCCTGAATCGGTCGATTATATTCAGGTGATTCTTGCACGTTGTGCCAGGCTGTCAGCCTCGCGCTGCATCATTCGCGTTTGCTCGCGAACCTGCTGCAGGAACACGATACCGAACAGGTAACCGGCGATGCCGCCGGTCACGTGCGCCATGACGTTGACCACGCCGTGACTTTCGGCGGTAAACAATCGGTAGATATCGCCGCCGATGTACCAGAGCGCCAGCGCCCAGGCAGGTATCGCCACCGATCCGAACAAAATGATGAACCAGTAGTAGCAACGAATCTTGCCCTTCGGCAGCAGGTAGGCGAACAGGCCCATCATGCCCATAACCACGCCCGACAGTCCCAGCGTGGAAAAATGCGTGCCCGATGCGATCGCCGAAATCGAGGAAAACACCCCGGTAAAAACAGCAATGACCAGGAATAGCCCAACATAGGCGAGGGGGCCGATGAGGATCTCGATCGTTGCCGCGAATGCGACAAAGAAAAACAGGTTGAAAATAATGTGCGACCAGCTGCCGTGCGCAAACGTCGAGGCAATCATGGTCAGCGGGTTCCAGGTATCGGTGTAATAGGCCAGGCCTACATCGGGATGGTCGGGAACCATGATGCGGTATTTGCGAAGCTCGTCGTGCAGCATGCCGGAAACGTACTCTTTCGAATCGTCCGCACCGAGGCTCTTTAATGGACGCATATGGCTAACGATTTCATTGATAACGGCATCCTGGTCGTCGGAATGTGCGATGCCGTACATCACCTGTACGCAGGCGTTCGGCGAATTTGCCGTAAGCTGTTTGAAGACCATTTCGGAAATGTGACTGCGCTCGGCGCTGCAATAGGCCAACAGTGCACCTTCGAACTGCCGCCAGTCGCGTTCCTGCTTCAGGAAAATGCCGAGGCACACGAGGCACACGATCGCCGTCAACCAGGGAAAACGGGGCAGTGCGAAGTCGGCTTTGACCGGTACGAACATCGCGCGATCCGTGTGCTCGAAAAGACTTAAGGTATCAGAACTAAGGTATTGAATTGTATGCGCTAGTTCTGATTTTCGCCCTTTGTCGCCTCAGGGCGCCTGGTGCGCAATGCAGCTTGCGCCCTCCAGAGGATGGCGCGAGCCGTCACGGCTGTCGACCAGGATACACCGGCCCGCATTGATCACGAGCTCAAGCCGAATGGGCGTCGCCATGGTCCTGCCGTCGGGGACCGGGTTGTCGAGGGTCGAGCGCGGCCGGCGCTCGATGACGAGTACGCTTCGCTCGGTAAACGCCGAGTCCGCCAGCAAGACGTCCATGCCGACTGCCGAATTGACCGCCCGCTGGAGGGCGGCACGATTTGTATCGTTCGCTTCGGCTAGCAGGGCGGGTTGATCCTCCGACGCGGGCAGCGAATTGCACGCCACGGCGACGGCCGCAGACAAGGTGACGTTCAGGATACGGCGGAACACGGTGTCAGCGCCTGAGCCTGATTCGATTGGCATCGAACAATGCGCGCCGCACGACACCATCGCGGATGTTTCGTCCCGTGCCGGTCTTGCTCAACGAACCGGACGAGCCGGCGACCGGCGTGATGCAGGTCAATCCGTCACGATAGGCGAGGGCGACTTCCAGCCTGTCTTCTGCGGGGTCGCCGAGCTGCTTGCTGAAATCGTCGCCGACGATGCAGCCGCGGACCTGCGCCTCGCCATCATCGATGTCCGCCGGCTGAAATCCCAGGGCGAAGTCGCCGAAGCCTTTGTCGTTGGTGGTTTGCAGCTGGATCGTGAAATAGCTCGTACCGCAGTTCGGGGTTTCGTAGAAACCGTAGGGCTTGCCGCAGGTGGTCGAACCGACCTGGATGACTTCGACATCGATGCCGCGCAGGCCGTTAATGACGAGTTCGCTTGCAGAGCAGGTTCCCCCACCGGTCAACACGAACACTCGTGACAGGTCGAGCGATGGCAGCGGCTGGCCGGCCGGCAGGTCGAATATGCCGGTCGTTTCATCGAGGAAAGGGTCTGGCAACAACGGCTGGCCGGTTACCGGGTCGGTGGTCGGGTGCTTGTCGTTGAAGCGGATCAGCTCGAACGTTCGACCGGCGGTGTTGGCGCTTCCGGCAATCATGTAAGAGAGCTGATTGGCGATGATGCCGAAGCCGCCGCCGTTGTAGCGCAGGTCCAGGATCAGGTCGGCTACGGGATCGGGCGCCGCATCGTTGATCAACTTGTTGATGGCATTGATCAGCGCTTCTTCCGCCGGCGCGCGGAAGAAATTGAACAGCATGTAGCCGACTTTGCCGCTGGGGGTATCGATGATCTGTTCCGCCTGGACCATGGCATTGGTAACTTGCTCCGTGGTCATGCTGACCAGCCGCTCCGTGCCGTCCGGGTCGCGCACCATGAAGTCGTGTGTCTCGCCGATGCTGTCCGGGAACAACCCCGCATTCAAAACATCGACACCGGCCTGCGTGTTGTCATCGATATCGACGCCGTCGATAGCCAGAACGATGGCCCCGCGCTCGAGATTCCCGGTGGTCGCCGGTGAATTGGGTTCCGTGTAGGCGACGCGAACGTCACGCGGCGGAACGGTGGATAAGAGAACCCATTCGGCACCATAACCTGCGGAGACGCCGCCCTGCGTTGCGTTGAAGAACTCGAGGGTATCGACGGTGAAATGAAACGAGTCAGGATCCTTCGGCAAATTGGTGCCGGGAATCGTCTCGAAAGTCCTCAATTCATCGAAGTACTCGATCGGGTCGTCGAACAGCCCCGGATCCTGGTCGATGATTTCGTCATACCAGAGATAGGTGTCGTCGCTGTACGACCGCAGGAAGTTGTTCTCGTCCAGTGTCGTACCCTGGACATCGACAAACGCCGAACCGGTGGTCGGATCGATGCCCGTCCGCGGCGACTCGCAACGGTTGATGAACGTGCTTGCATCGAGGAACACACCCGGCTGCCAGCTGTTCTGCGGCGGTGGAGGGGCTGCATTTGCACTACCGCTGCCGCCGCCGCCACCGCTGCAGCCAGCCAGCACCAGGGCGATCAGGCTGATCGCGAGGCCGGGCCTGAAAATCAACGCTGTGCGAAAAAGAGTGACGGGCGGCAAGTTAACGCTCTCGGTCCTACGGGGCGGGGAGGACATTGCATTTTACCCCATTGATCTCCCGGTAATTTGAGACAACTGGTGAGTTTGGCCGGTTCCGTAATTCCTTAGACTAAAAGCGGGCCAGCAGGTAGCCTGCCCGCGTACGGCTTTTGAACAGAATCGGGGAGACAGGAATGTCGAGGACAAAACCATTGCAGCTAGCGTGCGATCGGCGGCAGACGATGGCCCTGCTGCTGGCCGGCGCCGCCGGTCTGGCGCCCGCGCCGGCGGCATCCCGGGAGCGCGACGAACTGCGAAATCCCTTGCTGTGGGCGGTCGCCTACAAGCAGACGGCGGCCGAGTATTTCGCGCTCTGCTACCAGGCCTACAACCTGGCGCGGATGCGCATCGACCAGGCCCTTGCGGCACATCGCTCCGGTGACCGGCCTCTGGCTGTGATCACCGATATGGACAACACCATTCTGCACGCCGCAAGTTACTGGGGCTACCTGGTTCGGGAGAACATGGACTTCTTCGATGATGCGGTGTGGGACGCCTGGGTGCCGCACAACCGGATTACGGCCGTGCCGGGCGCGCTGGAGTTTTTCCGTTACTGCACGGAAAACGGCGTTGCCGTTTTTTACGTTACCAACCGCAACCAGGGCGAACGAACTTTCGACTATGCGCTGGCGCACCTGCATCACCTGGGATTTCCGGTCGACGGTGACGACAAGCTGTACGTGTTTCGCGAATCGTCGGACAAGACACCGGCGCGACAAGAGATCGAGAAAACCCACGATATCGCGCTCATGCTCGGCGACAACCTGAACGATTACCGTCGCGATTACTACGTGAAGGATGTCGACGAACGCCGCGCATTGATGGATCGCGATCGTGCCGATTGGGGAACCAAATTCATCCTTATTCCAAACCCGACGGACGGTCACTGGGTCCGGGCTATTTTCGGCACCTCGGAACCCGAGCCCAGCGATGAAAACCGTCGCTTGCTCTGGCAAGCAGCGACGCGTGTCGCCTGGGACGGCGGCGACTAGATGAGCAGCGTTTCTCCAGGTTCGACGAGTCAAGAGACAGATACCCGTGACGGCCTGATCTCGGCGCTTATCGCTTTCGGGCTCTGGGGCGTGTTTCCGGTCTATTTCGTCATCGTCAGGGAGGTGTCGGCGCTCGAGGTGCTCGCGCATCGCATTATCTGGTCGGTGCCGTTTGGCGCGATCATCATCCACCTGCGTCATCAGTGGCCGGAGGTGATTGCAGCGATGAAGCACCGCTACACCCTGAGATTTCTTACGCTGTCGGCAATGGTGATCACCGCCAACTGGCTGGTGTATATCTGGGCCGTGCAGATCCAACAGATCAACCAGACCAGTCTCGGTTACTACATCAATCCCTTGCTGTTCGCGCTGGCCGGCGTGGTGATATTCGGTGAGCGGCTACGGCGGGCACAGACGACCGCAGTCGTCCTGGCGGCGATTGGCGTCACCATCCTGGCGACGCAAGGCGGCCAGTTTCCGGCCATCGCCCTGGCGCTCGGCATCTTGTTCGCCGTGTACGGCGTGATACGCAAGCAAGTCGTCGTCGGCGGCATGCCCGGACTGTTTATCGAAACCGTCGTGCTGGTTCCATTTGCCCTGGCCTGGCTTCTATGGCTCATGTGGAACGGAGATGCATCGTTTTCGATCGGTGACCCGGGCCTTGCCGGCATATTGATACTGGCCGGACCACTGACTGTAACGCCGTTACTGTTCTTTGCACTCGCGGCCCGCCGCCTGAACCTGTCGACGGTCGGAATGATGCAATTTATTGCACCAACTTTGCAGTTTGCGATCGCCGTTTACTACGGTGAAGCATTGACGCCGGCGCACATTGCCTGTTTCGCACTGATCTGGGTCGCCGTGGTCCTGTTCAGTATCGATGCGTGGCTGTCCACGAAAGCGCAGGTGCAGGCGGGCATGTGACCAGCCAGCCCTTGGTGCGACCCGAACTATCCGGGTCCACGGACTCTAATCAAGCAGGTAGAGCTGCCTGCGCGGTTGCGCCGGCAGGCTCTGAAAAGACCGCTCAAGTCGCAGAGTTCAGTACAATATCGCGTAGACCGAACCCCATTCCGTCACCAACGCCGAGGCTCCTGCCTGCATCGGCGATGCAGGCGCCAACGCATGAATCACAAACAAAAACGCGCTTTACTGATCATCGGAATGCTGGCCGGCGCCGGCGCTATCGCGGCCGGGCTCACCCAGCTCAAGCCTAAACCCGAAACCAGGGACTTCGGGCCGGCGGAGCCGCTCGTGCAAGTAATGAAACTGGAAAGTACCGAAGCGCGTTTCCAGATCGCGAGCCAGGGAACCGTCCGCCCACGGACGGAGACGGTGCTGAGTGCAGAAGTATCCGGGTCGATCGTCAGCATATCGCCGAAATTTATCGCCGGTGGGGTGTTCGCGAGGGACGAAGAACTGCTCAGAATCGATCCGACCAACTATGCGGTTGCCGTCGACCAGGCAAAAGCAGCTCTTACCCAAAGACAAATCGAATACGACGGTGCGCTCAAATTGCGCAGCCAGGGCTATCGTGCCGAGTCGGAATATGCTTCAGCTGCAGCGGCACTTGCGCAGGCGAAAGCAGACCTGGTCAAGGCCGAACGCAATCTCGAACGGACTCGCATCAGCCTGCCGTATGACGGCATCGTGCGAGTCAAGGAAGCGGACCTCGGCCAATACGTCAATCCCGGAACGCGGCTCGGCGTGACCTTCGCAACCGATTACGCCGAGGTGAGACTGCCTTTGACCGACCAGGACCTGGCGTTCATCGATCTACCCGATGCCTCGGATATCAGCGCATCGGGCGCTGCAGAAGGTCCGCGGGTGAAACTGTCGGCGGTGCAACGAGGCAAGCATGAGAACTGGCAGGCACGCATCGTGAGAACGGAAGGCGTGGTCGACGAAAAAACCCGGGTGACGTATGCGGTTGCGCAAATTGCGGACCCGTACAAGCTTGCCGGCAACGCCCGCGGCGAAACCCCGTTACCCATGGGCACCTTTGTTTCAGCCAGCATCGATGGGTCGACGATTGCTAACGTGATTCGCGTGCCGCGGGCGGCACTGCGCGGAAACAATCAATTGATGTTCGTCGATGCGAAAAACCGGATCCGCATGCAAAGCGTCGAGATCGTGCGCGCCGATGCCGAGTACGCCTATATCCACGATGGCAACCTGGTATCCGACAGAATCAGCATAACGACGCTGGAATCGCCAATTAATGGTATGAAAGTCCGCACCGACGAAGACGGCGACGGGACGGCCGACAAACAGCAGCTCGCTGCAGAATCAAAATGAATCGTTTGCCCCCGGGTAGGCGCTTATGAAAAACATCGGCGAAACATCCCAGAAGGGCATCATTGCCTGGTTTGCAAGCAATCATGTTGCGGCGAATCTCTTGATGTTCCTCATCATTGCGTTCGGCATCGTTTCCGCTTTCACCATTCGCAAGCAAACGACGCCGGATTTCGAACTCAACATGATCCAGGTCCGGGTGCCCTACCTGGGGGCGGCGCCGCAGGAAGTCGAGGAAGGCGTCGTCATCAAGATCGAAGAGGCGGTTCAGGACATTCCCGGAATCGTTGAAATCAACTCCCGGGCACGGGAGGGGATAGGCAGCGTCACCATCGAAGTTGCTTCCGGAGAAGATATCAACGAGATCCTGACCGAGGTCAAAACCAAAGTCGATGCAATTTCGACATTTCCCGCACTCACCGAGAAACCGGTCATTTACAAGCAGGAAGTACCGGTGCACGTGGTATTCCTGACGATTAACGGCGATCTCGACGAATACGCCCGCAAGGAAATCGCACTCGAAATCCGTGATGAGCTCATGCGCATTCCGTCCGTCAACCAGGTGCAGATCCTGGGCGACCGCGATTACGAGATCAGCATCGAGGTTTCCGAGCACACGCTGCGACAGTACGGCCTGACGATGAGTGAAATATCGCAGGCCATCAAGAATTCGTCGATCGACACGCCGGGCGGCGTCATACGATCGGCGGGCGGCGATATCCTGCTGCGCACGGAAGGGCAGGTGTATACCGGCCAGGAATACGCGCAACTCGTGCTGCGTACCTTCCCTGACGGCACCCGGCTCACGCTCGGCGACATAGCACATATCGACGACGGTTTTGTCGAAACTCGCGGCTACGCGCGCTACATGGGGCAACCGTCAGCGTCGATGCGAGTCCTGGCCGTCGGTCAGCAAAACGAATTGGCCACCGCGGCTGCCGTGAAGGAATACGTCGAGAAAAAGCGGGAATCGTTGCCGGAAGGTATCAATATCGAAGTCTGGGTCGACCGCTCGTTTTACTTGCAAGACAGGCTCGACATGATGATCAAAAACATGTTGCAGGGCGCATTTCTGGTCTGCCTGATCCTGTCCCTGTTCCTGCGCATGAAAGTCGCGGGTTGGGTGATAGTCGGTATTCCGATCGCTTTTTTCGGCGCCCTGTGGCTCATGCCGCATGGCCCGTGGCCGGTTTCACTCAATGTCATCAGCCTGTTCGGTTTCATCCTGGTCCTGGGAATAGTGGTCGACGATGCCATCATCATCGGTGAGAGCATTTACACCAGGATTCGAGCCGACGGGCACAACCTGGACAATGTTATTTCCGGTGCACGCAGGGTTGCGATCCCGGCGACATTCGGTGTGTTAACGACGATCGCAGCATTCACGCCTATGCTGTTTGTCGGCGGTATCGTTGGCCCGTTTTTCGAGGCAATGTCCGTGGTCGTCATTCTTTGCCTGCTGTTTTCGCTGCTCGAATCGAAGTTGATTCTGCCCGCGCATCTCGCGCACGCCAATATCAAGCCGATCGACGAAGCGGACCTTTTCAATCCGCAACGGGTTATTCCAAAGTCAGAACAAATCCCGCGTTTCTTTACCAAGTTGCAACGCCGGGTGCAGCATGGCCTGCACGCCGTCATCAACGACTGGTACGAGCCATTGCTGACGAAGGTCCTGCGCAACCGGGGGCTGACCTTGACCGTGTTCGCCGCGGTACTGATCGTGACCATCGGCCTGATCAACAGTTCGCTGACACGCGTGGTGCTGTTTCCGGAGGTTCCCGGCGATTTCATCCAGGTCGAGATGAGCATGCAAAACGGCACGGCACCGTCGGTCCGGGACGATGCGCTTTCGCGCATCGAACAGGCCGTTTTCGATATCAATGACGAGTTCGTCGCGCAGAACCCGGATGCCGGAGAGCCGATCGATCACCTGATCGTTTTTACGAGTGGCGATACCGGCGGATTCATCGTTGCCGAGTTGTACCGCGGCGATGACCGGCCGCTGGACAGCGACGAGTTGATCGAGATGTGGCGCGAGCGGGTCGGCGAGATCGCCGGTATCAAGGACCTGGTCTTTTCCGGCGGCGACCACGTCGGTGGCGGCGTGCCCCTGAGTTTTCGCCTCTCGGGCAGCAATTACCCGGCCCTGGAGAAGGCGGCGGCAGAACTCGAGGACAAGCTTCGGGAATACAACGGCGTTTTCGATATTCGCAACACGGCGATTCCGGGCGGCGAGGAGATTCGCCTCGAAATCAAGCCGGAAGCAGAAGCGCTCGGGCTAACCATATCGACGCTGGGGCGGCAGGTACGGCAGGCTTTCTACGGTGAAGAAGCGCAGCGCATCCAGCGTGGCCGTAACGAAGTCAAGGTCATGGTGCGCTACCCGCTTTCGGAACGGCGTTCGATTGCCGACCTCGAAAACATGATGATCAGGACGCCGGACGGCGACGAGGTGCCGTTCTCGGAAGTGGCCGAAGTTTCCTTCGGCAAGGCCTATTCAAGCATTAGCCGATTGAATCGCAGGCGCACCGTGACGGTATCGGCCGATATTGACGAGGAAAACGTCGAACCGGGCGAGATTATCGAGGAAATTACTGAAGAGTTCGTTCCCGGCTTGCTTTCCAGGCACCCCGGGGTGGAATACGGGCTCGAAGGCGCAAGCCTCGAAGAACAGGAATTCAAACGAAATATCACAGTCGCATCGATTGCAGCGCTATTCCTTATCTATGCACTGATCGCGATACCGCTTCGGTCCTATACGCAGCCGCTCATCATCATGTCCGTGATCCCGTTCGGTCTGATCGGCGCGGTTTTCGGTCATATCATTACCAATACCGCAATCAGCATGTTTTCATTGTTCGGCCTGATCGCCCTTGCCGGGGTGGTGGTCAACGACAGCATCATCCTGGTCGACTTCATCAACCGGGCACGCAAGCAAGGCGTCGGGGCTTATGACGCAGTCATCAGCTCCGGCAAAGAACGGTTCCGGCCGATCATCCTCACGTCGGTAACCACTGCTGCGGGCCTGATGCCGATCATGCTCGAGACGAGCCTGCAGGCGCAGTTCGTTATCCCGATGGCCATATCGCTCAGTTTCGGCATCGTATTCGCGACCCTCATCACCCTGTTCCTGGTTCCCTCACTGTACATGCTTCAGGCAGACTTCGGACGCCTGATGGCCGATGCCGGCAATCTGCTGATGAACAAGGACGTCGAAACCGGAGGCACTGCGACAGAGCGCTAACGGGTCGATCTGCTGAATGCGGACTGGCTGTTATTCAAACGGTTGCGAGCAGGTTGCTGATCTATCGCCTGAGTATTGCGAACCACCTTGCAATATTCAACAAACTCATTAAAGACGCGGACACATAGGTATACGCTGCCGCTTTCAGGATTCTCCTTGCATGCCGCTTATCGACTTCCTTGAGCACATTTGCTTTTTGCAACATCGGCAATGCGCGATTGAAACTGGCATCGATTTCCGTGGGTAAGGTGATGAGGTGAACCAGGGTCGAGGTGCCGAGCGTCATCAGTCCGCCAAGGAACATGATCAGGCTGATTCCGGGTACGCGGGTAATCGCACCGACAAACGGCGAAAGCATCAGTATGGCGGCGCCCAGTTTCTCGAATTTTTGCGTCGCCTTGACCAGGTGGGTTCGATACCGGAGCGGTTTATAGGCTTCCTTGTCCTGCAGGGCATGCCCGACTTCGTGTGCCGCGACGGTGATTGCCGTCAGTGAGTGGCCCGCAAACTTGTCGGGAGTCAGTCGTACCGCCTTGTCGTTCGGGTCATAGTGGTCGCCCTGCTTGGTTTCCTCGACCCTGACCGACGGCATGCCGTTGCGGTCGAGGAGGTACCGCGCGAGTTGCGCACCCGTGCCGGAATAGCGGTCGGCGGGCTGCGAATACTTCTCGAGGACCCGCTGGACCCAGAGACCGGGCAGGAACACGATGCCGAGAATGACGAGTCCGAAGATGAGCAGGGTCATAGG
This sequence comes from Woeseiaceae bacterium, assembly GCA_033720315.1. Classification (GTDB taxonomy): domain Bacteria; phylum Pseudomonadota; class Gammaproteobacteria; order Steroidobacterales; family Woeseiaceae; genus SZUA-117. Next base: position 21,502 of record JAWWCT010000037.1, read on the forward strand.
CGGCAATTTTACGCGAAATAAAACCGTCCACCGGGCGGTCAGCTTGTCAATGACTGGGGGTTCATCGCTGCAATTCCGGGGGCAGCCGGCATGTGGATAAAGGTGCTGACCGTGCTTGCGGCCGGTATAGCCGTGCTCGTCGTGCTGGTGTGTGCGTTCGTCCTCGCCAATCGCCCGGTCCTGGTGACCATCGATGCCGACATTCCCGCCGGTTTTCCTGAGAATGCTTTCTCGCATGAAATTTTCGAGGACTTGCTGCACAAATACGTCGACGCTCAAGGCGCTGTAGATTTTGAAGCCTGGCACGCCAACGATGCGGATCGGCTGCGGCTCGACGGCTACCTGGCAGCCATCGCGGCGTACAGTCCCGATGTGACGCCGGAGCGATTCGCGCGGCAATCCGACGAGTTGGCGTACTGGATGTATGCCTACAACGCTTACGTGATTCGCAGCGTCCTGGATCACTGGCCGCTCGAGAGTGTCACCGATGTCAAGGCGCCTATCGAGGCCGTCACCGGGCTCGGCTTCTTCTACCGGCAACGTTTCCTGTTCGGCGATACGCCGCTCAGCCTGTATGTGGTCGAGAACCACAGGATACGCAAGCGATTTCAGGATCCGCGTATCCATTTCGTCCTGTACTGTGCATCGGCGAGTTGCCCGGTATTGCGTCCGCAATTGCCGACCGGCGACGAGCTGGAGACGCTGCTCGACGAAGCGACGGCCGCGTTCGTGAGTGACCCGAAAAACGTGTTTATCGATCATGAAAACCGGCAAATCGTGCTGTCGGCGATCTTCGAGATGTACCGGGGTGATTTCTTGCGTGAGCTGGCGAAGCAAGGGATACCGTCCGAGAGGGGCGTCTACGATTACGTCCTGACTGTTGCGCCTGGCGATCTGCGCAAGGAGCTCGAAGCTGCTGACGGTTATGAGGTGACGTTTGCCGGTTACGACTGGGCAATTGCAAAGTCGAAATGAGACAGTTCTCACCCCGAAATTGCGATTGTCGACCGGTTGCTATGGGTGCGATTGAGGTAATCGCGGCTGAAGCCGCTCCCTAATCCGCCCGCAGTGCCAGGAAATACATTCCTGACAATTGCGGATTGATCTTTAGTCCATTAACTGACACTGTGCAGAACAGTATGTAGCAATCGCGGCTGAAGCCGCTCCCATAAATTTCCGCCTTTGACCACAGACCAGATCATACTTTTCACGCTGTTGATCTTCGTCTTCGTGTTCCTCATCTGGGGGCGCTGGCGTTACGATCTGGTCGCGTTTTCCGCGTTGTTACTCGCCGTGCTGACCGGCGTGGTGCCGACGAACCAGACGTTTTCCGGTTTTGGCCATTCCGCCGTCGTCATCATCGCACTGGTGCTCATCGTGAGCCGCGGATTGTCGAATTCGGGCGCGATCGAGCTGTTGACACGCTTCGTCGTGTCGGAAACGCGAAAGCTGTCGGCCCATATCACCGTCATGTCTTCGCTGGCGGCGGTGCTGTCCGCGATCATGAACAACGTTGCGGCCCTGGCACTCCTGATGCCGGTCGACAAGCAAGCCGCCGCGAAGGCCGGACGTAGTCCGTCGCTGTCGCTGATGCCGATCGCGTTTGCCTCGATTCTCGGCGGCATGATCACCCTGATCGGCACACCGCCGAATATCGTCATTGCCGAATTTCGTAACGATGCGCTCGGCCGCTCGTTCGGCATGTTCGACTTCACGCCAGTGGGCATCGCGTGTGCGGCGGTCGGCGTTGCCTATGTCGCCTTGATCGGCTGGCGCCTGCTGCCGTCGGACACCCAGAAAGCGGATTCCGGGAGGGACCTGTTCGATCTCGCGGAGTACATTGCCGAACTCAAGGTGGCAAAGGAATCGCCGATCATCGGCAAGAAGGTCAGGGAACTCGATGAGCTGGCGGAAAAAAACGACGTCGAGATCCTGGGCCTGGTACGCAAGGGCCGGCGAATGCCCGGGTTGGCGCGTGCCATCGAAATAAAAGCCGGCGACTTGCTGGTCGTCGAGGCCAGTCCGGAGAATATCGAAGGCTCGCTGGGCGCCATGGGCCTGGAATACATCGGCACCGGCGTCAACATGCTGAAAGAAGCCCACCTGAGCCTGAACGAGGTCGTGGTACCGGAAACCTCGCGGCTTGCAGGCCGCTCCACTTCGTCGCTACGCATGCTGTATCGCTATGGCGTCGCCCTGGTCGGGGTGTCCCGCGAGGGGAAGCGCTTTCGTGAACACGTACGGCAGGTGAAGATCAAGCCGGGCGACGTGCTGCTGCTGCTGGGCTCCGACGAGCGGCTGCGAGACGCAACGGCACGACTGAATTTCCTGCCGCTGCAAGACCGCGGGCAACGCGTAATTCAGCGGGGCAAAGCGTGGCTGGCGGTCGGTATCTTTGCGGCGGCAATCGCAGCGGCCAGTCTCGGACTGGTTTATCTGCCCATTGCGCTGGGTTGCGTCGTCGGCGCGTACGTATTCCTCGACATCGTGCCGTTACGCGATATCTACGAATCGGTCGAATGGCCGGTGATCGTGCTGCTCGCCAGTATGATTCCGATCGGTGCGGCGTTGCAAACGACCGGCGGCACCGTGCTGATTGCGGACGGTATCGTCGCGCTGGCCGCCGGTTATTCGCCGATCGTGGTGCTGACCCTGTTGATGGTGATCACGATGACGCTCTCCGATGTCATGAACAACACGGCGACCGCCGTCATTGCGGCGCCCATCGCACTGGAGATCGCGGCTCGCCTCGAGGTCAGCCCGGATCCGTTCCTGATGGCCGTCGCGGTGGCCGCGTCCAGCGCGTTCCTGACACCGATCGGGCACAAGAACAACACCATTATCATGGGGCCCGGTGGATACCGCTTCGGCGATTATTGGCGCATGGGATTGCCGCTGGAGGTCCTCGTCATTGCTGTCGCCGTACCGATGATCCTCTGGGTCTGGCCTCTGTAAGCTCAAACGAAAAGGGAGGGAATCGACTAATGAAAACACACCAGGCGTTCTGGGTGATCGCCGTTACCTTTTTTACGCAGTGCGTGCTGACAGTGGCCGGCGCGGATTCCGGCTACAAGGTTGCCACCGTCATTACCGCGGAAACGCTCGAGGCCGCGAAAGCCGCAGCGCCGTCCGACCGGGTCAGCGATCAGCCGGTGCGTCACGTGGAATCCGCCGAGGGCAACCTCGGCATCGGCGTCGTGCATCGGCCCGTCATCGCGCCGGGTGGACCGGTTCAGGGAATCCGGCATCACAAACAATCCGAGGTGTATCGTGTGATGGCGGGACGCGGGACCCTCGTAACCGGCACGACGATGTCGAACAGCGAACCGATCGATCCGGATGGATACATCGTGCGCCATCTCACCGGCCCGAGTGATCGCGGCATCATCGAGCGAATTGACGACAGCCAGCCGATCGGCGAGGGCGACGTCGTGATCATCCCCGCCGGTGTCGCGCACGGCTTCAGCGAGATTAGCGAAGCGATTACCTACATGGTCGTACGGGTCGACCCCGAAAAACGGGTCGCACTCAAGTGAGCGCGGCGCTCGAGGGCAAAGTCTGCCTGGTCACCGGTGCATCCCGGGGCATCGGTGCGGCGATTGCTGTGGCACTCGCCGGGAACGGCGCCAGGATTGCGGTGCATTACGGACGTAACCAGGAGAAGGCGCTGGAGGTCGTCGGGCGATTGCACGGTAACGGGCATTTCACGATCACCGCGGACTTGGAACAGCCGCAGAATGCCCGCAGGATTGTCGATGAAACGCTGGCACATGCCGGGCACCTGGATATTCTGGTCAATAACGCCGGCATCTATGAGCCGCATCCGCCGCTCGAGGTCGACGGTGCCGCATGGCTCGAAAACTGGCGCAGGACGCTGGCGGTCAACCTGCAATCGCCGGCTGCGTTGTGTCACGCGGCGGCCAGCGTCATGGCGGAGCAGGGCAGCGGGCGCATCATCAACATCGGCTCGCGCGGGGCATTTCGCGGCGAACCCGAATGTCCGGCCTATGGCGCCAGCAAGGCCGGCTTGCATGCCATGAGCCAGTCGCTCGCCATCGCCCTGGCGCCGGCCAATGTGCTGGTGTATGCCGTCGCGCCGGGCTTCGTTGCCACGGACATGGCCGAGGAGTTGCTCGAGGGTGAGGGCGGCGATGCGATTCGCGCACAAAGCCCCTTCCGCCGGGTGGCGCGCCCCGAGGAAATCGCCGAGGTCGTGTGTTTCCTGGCAAGCTCCGAGGGGCAGTTCCTGAGCGGCAGCATCGTCGACGTCAATGGCGCGTCCTATTTACGTCATTAGTTTTGAAACAATTAGTTAAGGGGTTTTATTAAAGTAGAATCTGGGAAGGTAGCTGGTCTTGAAAGTGCGTGAAAGCGGCATGCCGGACCCGGCTTACTGGGACTCGTTTTTCGATCCCGAGGCGATCCTCGACCGCCTGTGTCTGGATCGCACTTGCCGCGACCTGCTCGAATTCGGCTGTGGCTACGGCACCTTTACCCTGCCGGCGGCACGCCGGGTAGCGGGCCAGGTGTACGCGCTCGACCTCGATCCGGGCATGCTCGACATCACACGCCAGCGGGCTGCGGACGAAGGGCTGGGTAATATCGAGTACCTGCTTCGCGACTTCGTGGCCGACGGCAGCGGCCTGCGCGACGCCAGCGTCGACTACGCGATGTTATTCAATATCCTGCACGGCGAGGAGCCGGTCGGGCTGCTGGCCGAAGCACGCCGCAACCTCGCACCGGGCGGGCGTCTCGGCATCATTCACTGGAACCATGATGAAGCCACGCCGCGCGGCCCGCCGCTCAGCATCCGCCCGAGGCCGGAACAATGCGCGCGTTGGGCCGTGGAGGCCGGCTTCACGCCGGCCAGTGACACTATTGATCTGCCGCCGTACCACTACGGGCTGCTGCTCGAGGTCTAGTTTGCAACCTCGGTCAGCGGTAAATCGGCCTCTTTCCACGCCAGGTAGCCGCCTTCGAGACTCTTGAGATGCTTGAATCCGAGGCTTTGCATGGCTTCCAGTGCGCGGCTCGAGCGGCCGTTCTGCGGGTTCCTCGTGCAATGCACCAGGTAGGTCTTGTCCTTGTCCAGGCTGGCCAGCATCGTCTCGAAGTCATCGCTCTGCACATTGACGTTGATGGCGCCGGTGATATGAGACATTTCGTATTCCGCCGGGGTACGCACGTCCATGATGACGGCATCCGCGTGCTCGGCGACGTATTTCTCGGCAGCGGCTACCTCGATAGCGTCAATAGCCGTCTCATCACCCGCCTGGGCGGCACTGATTGCGAAGGTCGCAATGAGTACGGTCCACAAGGGTACTGTTCTGGGTTTCATGTCTGAGTCCTGCTTTACGCAACAACGGCCGGATTATTTCACATGCGGGCGACACGCGTAACTATGTAAAACGCCTGTCGCAATTCGCCTGAATCGTCCGTCACAAACTAACAATTGCGTCGCCTGGCTACCGGCGTTCCGGCCGTTTCTGAATCATATAGCCAATATAAACAACTGTTTATGTTCGCCCTCACGGCTAGCGGGTGGGTTGGCATGAGGCTTGCACTGTTATTAACAAAGCAGTGAACACCTTCGCTCGGGCAGCGAACTTGAACGGCAACACATCGCAGGAACAAAGGCAGACAAATGGATATACAGGTGATACAGGATTGGACGGATGCACACGTCGCTTTAAAACGTGGCAGCGACCGTGACGTGCGTTACCAGGTGTTTCAGGACGGCACCCGGCTCTACCAGGAAATTCGCGGTGAGGACGACGAACTGATTTACCTGTTCGAACTGCCGAAAGGTATGGCAATGAACGAAACCAGTTTCGAGGTGCTGTTGCGCTTTGTTCTGACGGATATCGTCAGTTCCTGAATGTCGGTCAACAGTTAAGGGACGCTTGGGGCCAGGGATGGCCCCTTTTTTTGTGCCCTGCAGGCCCTGGCTCGCAAGTAACATGACTGACGATTGCTTAAGCGCTGTCAGGCGATTGAGCAATGCGATAGTCTGTTGCGCTGATCTCGCCGAGCCCGCAGGAACGACCTATGAAATTACCGTTGGCCATCGCAATTCTTCTTATGCCGGTGATGGCTTGGTCGCAGGCCGCGGTCGAATACGACGTATCCTTCAACAATGCCGTACACCACGAGGCACGCATTACCGTGACCTGGCGGGACATCGGTGACGCAACGTTGCAGGTGAGAATGAGTCGCTCGTCGCCGGGCCGCTACGCGATTCACGAATTCGCAAAGAACGTGTACGCGGTATCGGCCGTAGACGGCCGGGGTCGGAAACTGCAGATCACGCGGCCGAACCCGTATCAGTGGGATATCGACGGGCACGACGGAACGGTCACCGTCGACTACACGCTCTATGCAGACCGGGCAGGGGGAACATACTCTGGTATTGACCTGACGCACGCGCACCTCAACATGCCGGCGACATTCATGTGGGCACGCGGATTCGACAACCGGTCCATGCGAATCCGATTCAGGCCGGCGGATGCAAGCTGGAAAGTCGCGACTCAACTGGTCGCAACCGACGATCCGTTCGTATTTACCGCGCCTGATTTGCAGTATTTCATGGACAGCCCGACAGAGCTCAGTGATTTTTCCGAGCGCAGCTGGATCGTCGAATCCGGTGGCAGGGCGCAGACGATACGGCTGGTCGTGCATCACGTCGGAACCGAGGAAGATGTCGATGCCTACCTCGAAATGGCAAAGAAAGTCGTCGCCGCACAAATCGACGTATTCGGTGAGGCCCCGGAGTTTGACCACGGCGTTTACACTTTCATTGCCGATTACCTGCCACACGTTGCAGGCGACGGCATGGAACATCGCAATTCGACCATCCTGACCAATTCGCAATCGTTGCAGGACGGCGAGTTCGCGCAGCTGGGCACGCTTTCGCACGAGTTTATTCATGCCTGGAATGCCGAGCGCATCAGGCCGGCGCAGCTCGAGCCCTTCGACTTCGAGCGCGCCAACATGTCTTTCGACCTCTGGTTCATGGAGGGTTTTACCTCGTACTACGGCCCGCTGACGATCCGCCGTGCCGGCGAGTCGACCGTCGACGAGTATGCGAAAACCATTGGCGATGCAATCGATGTCTTGACAAATTCACCCGGGCGCATGTTCGCCTCGCCGCGCGGCATGAGTATCCAGGCACCGTTTGTCGACGCGGCAACGTCGATCGACCCGAGCAATTTTGCGAACACTTTCATTTCCTATTACACCTATGGCGCCGCCATCGGCCTGGCTCTCGATCTGACACTGCGCGAACGATTCCCCGGCGTCACACTCGATTCATTGATGCGCAGGGTCTGGCAGGTGCACGGCGTTACCGAAGTGCCGTATGCGACGGCCGATCTGCAAGCTGCGCTCACACAGGTAACCGGTAGCGTACAGTTCGCCGAGGATTTTTTCGCCCGCTTCATTTACGGCAGCGAATTGCCGGATTACGAGTCGTTGCTCGCGAATGCGGGACTCCTGTTGCGCCGGGAAAATCCCGGAAAGGCGAGTGCCGGTCCGGTGACACTGGAATTCGAAGACAGGAATGCGGTGATCGCGACCAACACCCTCATCGGCAGTCCCCTCTACCAGGCGGGACTCGACCGCGGCGATACCATACTCACTATCGATCGTTTCAATATTCGCAGTCAAAGCCGATGGGACAGGGCGTTGCGGCGATTCGACCCCGGCAACACGGCAACGATCACCTTCGAACAGCGCGGCATCCGACGGACTGCCGAGCTGCTATTCGCGGAAGATAAAAAAGTCGAAGTCGTGAGCTACGAGTCCGCTGGGCTGGACGCTGGCGATCAACAGCTCGCGTTCAGGCGTGCCTGGCTCGGCGAACCTGTCGATGTAAGGTGATGACAGGAATCGAGCAATGACGCTGACTTCATAATAAGGTCCTGAATTCCTCAGTCATTCATCATTCAATCCATTCCCATCCGTCAGCCAAACGAAATCTCCTGAAGGCAACGTCGAAGATGCCCGGCCAGGTGGCCTGGCAGTGATCGGGCCGGGCGGTCCGACGCTTCAACACAGCTACAGGAGAGCTACCATGAAAGTTCATACCTTGATCGGCAAATGCGCTCGACTCATTTGCGCATGCCTGCCGTTTGTATTGCCTGCCAGTGGATATGCTCAAGGTGCTTTCGACGATGTCTTCATCTTCGGCGACAGCATTTCCGATGCCGGAAATGTCTTTGCGTTGACGGGTGAGACCTCGAGCGCGCCTTACGCATTGGTGCCAAGCAGGCCCTACAAGGTCGGCGGCCATCACTTCAGTAACGGCAAGACCTGGGCCGAGCGATTCGCCCAGAATCTGCACGACACCAGTGGTGGTAACGCCTCACTCAAACACCCGGGCATAAACGGAAATTACGCCTTCGGCGGTGCCCGGGCCCGTTCCGGAAGCGGCAACCCGTCACCCGACAGCGCAACCCAGGTTTTTTTGTACCTCGGGGACTATCAAAGTGCGACTGCGGAGGCGTTGTTCGTGCTGCAATTCGGCGGTAACGATATCAGGGACGCATTGCTGGCGGCGCAACTGGGTGAGGACCCGTTCGTCATCCTGGATAACGCAGCGCAGTCGGTTGCGGCAGCGATCCAGACCCTGTATGCGCGGGGGGCGAGAAACTTTCTCATCGCAAATTCGCCGAACCTGGCGCATGCCCCCGCCATCATACTGAGCGGTGCCTCCGGTTTCGCCGGCCTGCTCACCGCTTATTTCAACGGTGTGCTCGAAGGTCAGCTGCAACTGGTCGAAGGCGCGATTGGTGATATCAACATCATTCGTCTGGACATGGCGGGTTTCACCGATGCAGTCGTTGCAACTCCGGCCGATTTCGGCCTGACGAACGTCGCCGTTCCTTGCCTCAACTTCATGACCGAAAATGAGGCCAAATGCGAAGACCCGGAGAAGCGCCTTTTCTGGGACGGCATCCATCCAACGGCAGCCGCACATAACGAACTGGCTGATTTTGCCACGAGCGTGGTGAACGGCAGCTAGACAACAACAAAGGTGCGTCGATTGGGGTGGTTGCAGTCAACCACCCCTTTTTTTCGACTGGCTTACCTCGTCGCAGCCATATCGATGATGGTGAACCAGAGAAATTGCACGAGTTGCCGCACCGCTTCCTCGGATACGCGTTCGTTGTCACCGTGTGCGCCAAAGCCGCTGTTTCTTTCTTCGATGCTGCGAATCGCACCGATGCCGTAAGACGGTACGCCTTTGGCACGTACCTGGGCCATGTCCGTCGCCCCCGTGGCCATGGTCGGTATGGTCGTAGCATCCGGGAACATACGTTCCGCGACCGATTCCAGCGTCTGGAACATCTCGTTGTCGATCGGTGACGGCGGCGCCGCCGGTCGGTAGATCGGCTCGGGCACGACTGAAATCTGCGGATCGTCGATCATGTCCGACAGTTGTTGATAAAAGCCGTCGACGTCCTCGTCGGGCAACATGCGGATATCGAGAATCGCTCTGGCCTCGGACGGGATCACGTTCCTGCGAAACCCTGCGTCCATCACCGTCGGCACGACTGACGTTCGCAATATGGAATAGTGATAGGGGAAGGTTTCCAGGAAGTGTTGCTGGATCGCTTCCGTCACTTCCGGGTTTTCGATGTTGCGATATCGCCAGGCGTCTTCGGCATCGGAGATCGTCGCCAGGCGTTCGAAATAGGCACGCGTCGTGTCGTTCAGGCGCATTTCCGTTTGCCAGGTGCCGGCTTTGGCGACCGCTGCCGCGAGGTGCGTGACCGCATTGTCGAGGCGTGGCCGCGATCCGTGACCGGCCGTGCCGCGCGCCACCAGCGTCGCTCTCCGCGGCATTTTCTCCGTCGTCTGGATTTCCACGACCTTGACGCCGCCGTCCTCGAGGACACCACCACCGCCTTCTGCGAGGCAAAATTCGGCATCGATGACATCCCAGTGCTTCTCGACCATGAAATTGATGCCGACGTGCGGCGTTCCTTCCTCACCGGATTCCGCAAGGAAAATAATGTCGCGGTCGAGTTCGACCCCGTAGCGCTTGAGCATCAGTATGACCATCAATCCGGCGGTGACATTGTCCTTGTCGTCGAGCGTGCCCCTGCCGTAAATCCAGCCATCCTTGCGGGCGCCGCCGAACGGATCTTCCGTCCAGCGTTCGCGTTGCACGCCGACGACATCGGTGTGACCCATGATCAGTATGGGTCGCTTGCTGCCGTTGCCTTTGATGCGCGCGACGAGATTGGCCCGCTCCGGTTCGAGCGCATAAAGTTGCGACTCGATGCCGTCACGCGCCAGGACGTCCCTCAGGTAATTGGCCGCGAGCGTTTCATTGCCGGGCGGATTCGAGGTGTCGATGCGTACCAGTTGAATCAGGTGGTTAATGGCTTCCTCACCGGTTTCCTCCCAGTCGATGAGGTAACTGTCCTGGGCGGACACAGCCATAGAAAGTAACAAGGAAATACAGGCAAACGACCTTTGCATGAATGCTCCCCCGGAGACAGCGGTAGACGAAGCGATGCAGTGTAACGCAATCGTCTGATCAATTTCGCCTCGACGAGATGCTACCCTTGAGTGTCACGTAACAAAGAGGCAAGCAAGCCGATGACCCTGCCGAAAAACCTGTCCCCGGAGACTTACGTCGCTCAGGGAATGCACCGCCCCGATACCGTTACCGGCGCGCTGGTACCGGAGATACAGCCGTCGACGACGTTTGCGCGTGACGAGCATTACCGCCTGATTGCGGCGGAGCACAGTTACGCAAGGGACGAAAATCCTAGCTACCTCGCTGCCGAGCGGATGCTCGCGCAGCTCGAAGGCGGCGAGCAGGCATTGTTGTTTTCCTCCGGCATGGCCGCTGCCAGCGCCGTCATCCAGTCCCTCGAACCCGGCAATCATGTCGTCGTGCCGAAGGTCATGTACTGGGGCCTGCGTAATTGGATGGTCGACTTCTGTGCCCGTTGGGGAATCGAGCTGGATCAGTTCGACCTGTCCGATCCCGACGACCTCGCACGCAAAATCAAGGCGGGGAAAACGGCGCTTGTCTGGATCGAAACGCCCTGCAACCCGACCTGGGACGTGATCGACATCGAAACGGCCGCGGAACTGGCACATGCCTCGGGCGCGCGGCTTGCCGTTGACTCAACCGTGCCGACACCGGTGCTGAGCCGGCCGATCGAATTCGCTGCGGATATCGTCATGCACTCTGCGACCAAGTACTTGAACGGTCATGGAGACGTCGTCGCAGGCGCCCTGGTCACGGCGAAAGCGGACGACGAATGGGCGCAGATTCGCAAAGTGCGAGCGGAGATCGGTGCGATCGCGGGTTCGTTCGAGGCCTGGCTTTTGCAGCGAGGCATGCGCACGCTGTTCCTGAGGGTTGCCCGGGCCAGTCAGTCCGCGCTCGCAATTGCGCAGCATTTTGCGAATCATCCTGCACTTGACGCCGTGCTCTATCCCGGTCTCGAAAGTCATCCGGGTCACGCGATCGCGAAAAAGCAAATGACCGGCGGTTTCGGCGGCATGTTGTCGATGCGGGTCAAAGGTGGCGCCAAAGCCGCATTGAAAGTCGCGCAACGATGTGAAGTATTCGTGCGCGCTACGTCATTGGGTGGCGTCGAAAGCCTGATCGAGCACCGCTTTTCGATTGAAGGCAAACGCAGCCCGATTCCCGAAGACCTGCTCAGGCTGTCGATCGGTATCGAGAGCGTCGACGACCTGGTCGCCGACCTCGAGCAGGCCCTTTCCCAATAGCACAAGCCATCGCGGCTGTAGCCGCGACCACCACTTATTAAAGTGGGGGGGGCGTAAGCCGCGGTTGTAAAATTGGCCTGCAGGAGCAGGCGGGGTTTTTTTGTAACCCCTAA
>JAWWCT010000038.1:0-33089 GCA_033720315.1 Woeseiaceae bacterium
CTTTCTTTCGTCGAAGCCGCCGCCATCCCGGAAACGTTCTTCACCGTCTGGTACAACGTGTTCATGCGCGCAGGACTGGTATCGGGCGAGACCCTGCTGGTACACGGCGGCTCGAGCGGCATCGGCAGCACCGCCATTCAACTTGCCAGGACCGCCGGTGCGGCAGTGATCGCCACGGCCGGCAGCGACGCGAAATGTGCTTTTTGTGTGGACCTCGGTGCCAGCCACGCCATCAACTACAAGAGCAGCGACTGGGAAGCGACCGTGGGCGAGCACACCGGCGGCAAAGGCGTCGATGTCGTGCTGGACATGGTCGCAGGACCGTATATGCAAAAGAACATGAACGTACTCGGGCGCGACGGGCGCTACGTTATCATCGCTTTTCTCAAGGGCTCAAAGGCCGAGCTCGACATGCGCCAGGTGCTGGGCAAGCGTCTGACGATTACCGGTTCGACCTTGCGGCCGCAAACGGCCAGCGAGAAAGCGCAGATTGCCGCGGAACTGCGATCCAGGGTATTGCCGTTACTTGAAACGGCGGAGGTCCGCCCCATAATCGACAGCACTTTCCCGCTTGCGGATGCAGCAAAGGCACATGCCCTGATGGAAAGCAGCCGGCACATGGGCAAGATCGTGCTGCAAGTCATCTAGCCCGAATATTGCACCAGTATGACGCGCTCTCGCTTAGTCCTTGATCGCCTGACGGATTTTCCAACGTCGGAAATAGACACGGCTATTCCGCTCCGTCGGAAAATCCGTCAGCCAATCAAATCCTTAACCGAACCGACGCGCCAACTGATGTAATATTCGGGCCAGCCCGGGGAGCGTATTGAAAATGTCGACTATCGGTATTGTCATCGTGGTGGTCGCCGCCATCGCGGGTTTGTTGTATGCGCTTTGGCGAAAACAGGGCGGCAGGCCCGTGCCGGAGCACCTGAAGCCAGGCCAGCCGCTGCCTGAATTCGAAGCCGTCGACGAAAACGGCGCACGCCAGAGTTCCCGGTCACTGGCAGGCAGTCCGGCAATCCTGCTGTTCGTGCGCGGATCCTGGTGCCCGTTCTGCAGCAGGCAGGTCGCCGATCTCACCAGGGCCTACAAGAAAATCACGGACGCCGGGGCGAAACTGATCCTGGTTACCCCCAAGCCGCTGGTGACCACGCGCAGGGTTGCCGACATGTTCGGCGTGGAATTCGATTTCTGGCTGGACGAATCCCTGGCAATCGCCCGGCAACTGGGAATATTCCTGGAAGGGGCGGTGCCGAACGACCAGCGTAATGACTTTGGCGAGGATACCCTGTGGCCGGCCGCGCTGGTGGTCGACGCCGACGGCATCATCAGGCACAGCGAGGTGTCGAAAATACTGGTCGATCGGCCCGACCCGTCGAAACTTTTGAGCGTGGTGCGCTCTTTATGATGCGTTGCTAGGCGGCCCGATCGGCTGCGGCGATGATTTCCCTGGCCATTTCGTCGGCTACCACGTTGGTTGCCTTGCCCGATTTTTTCGCCGCTTCGAATATCCCGGTCAGTCGCGGTCCGATTTGCGCGACGCGACGCATGACGTCGTCGTCATCGGCATCATCGAAATACTCGCTCGCCACGTTGATGATGCCGCCACCATTGATGACGTAATCCGGCGCATAGAGAATGCCCGCATCGGCCAGGCGTTTGCCGTCTTCCGGGGTTTCCAGCTGATTGTTTGCGCCGCCCGCCACGATCGACACTTTGAGTTTGGGTATGACGTCCGCGGTGATGGTCGCGCCCAACGCGCACGGTGCAAGTACGTCGGCATCGCAAGTCAAGATCTGCTCCGGCGCCACCACGGTTGCCGAAAATTCTTCGGCGACCGTGGCGGTTCGCTGTGCGTCGATGTCCGACACGATGAGCCTGGCACCGGCCTCGGCGGCATAACGGCACAGGTGATAACCGACGTTGCCGACGCCCTGGACGGCAATGGTCAGTCCGTTGACGGAGTCTTTGCCCAGTTTGTATGCGACGGCTGCCTCGATGCCTTTGAAGATGCCGTAGGCGGTCTTCGGCGACGGGTCGCCCCCGGCATGCCCGGCTTTCGCGGTCAGCCCGGAAACGTGTTTCGTGCGGCGGGCGACCACTTCCATGATTTCGACGCTCATGCCGACATCTTCGGCAGTGACGTATTCGCCGTTCAGCTGCTCGACAAATTCACCGTATTTCTCGTACAGCGCGTCACTGCCGTCAAAATTGCCGGTCTTGATGATCACTGCCTTGCCGCCGCCGAACCTCAAGCCCGCCATCGCATTCTTGTAACTCATGGCCTGCGACAGGCGTAACACATCATGCAGCGCAGCGTCATCCGAGGCGTATGGCCACAACCGCGTACCTCCGGCAGCCGGGCCGAGCGCCGTCGAGTGAATGGCGATGATCGCCTTCAAACCCGTCCGCGCATCGCGGCAAAAGATGACCCGCTCGTGGTCGTCAAATGCCGGATCTTCGAATGCAGCCATTTGATCCCCTGGTTCTCAGCTGCCGCGGTCAAAGCGGCGCGCGGATTCTAGCATCAAACATGAACAGGGTCAGACCCCATATGAACGCTTCCCCGGGGAAGCCTCCTTACTCGATCAATACGCTACGCCGACCGCCTTGCAGAGAAATCTCATCAGCGGAACCGATGTCTTGAAAGCCGTTTCGACTTTTTGCTGGAAGCGCGGTGCGATGGCATCGCCGACCTCGAGGTTTTTCACGGCGATGAAGTCCTTTCTCTTGATGTCCCCGATGAGTGGATGGTGCTTGTCGAAGCCGCGCGGTGGCCGGCTGAGCGATTGTCCGCCGAGGCTGAAATGGCGCCTGAAGGATTTGTCGTCGCGTGCCCGCAGCCACTCGGCCTGTTTGCTCGCGATCCGCGCCCGGATTGCAGCGAGCGATTCGGACTCCGGACGCCACAACCCGGCACCGAGAAACACCTCATCGGGATCGATGTGCACATAGAAGCCCGGTGCGTGTACGTCCTTTGCCTGCTCGTGTCGAAACTGGATTCCGACATTGGTTTTGTACGGTGTTTTGTTTTTCGAAAACCGGGTATCTCGATAGACGCGCATCAACGAGCCGCCCATGCGCTTCGGAATTGCCGTAAAGTGCGGAGCGAACTCGAGCAGCGGGTCGTGCATCGACTGTATGAAATTCAATGCGACATCGAGCACGTCGCTTTCATAACGCGACTTGTTTTCATTGAACCAGTCACGATTGTTGTTATCCCGAAGTTCTGCAAGAAAGGCGATCGTCTCGGGTTTGAATGTTGCGTAGCGACCCGTACCCATGACCGTCAACAGTTTTCCTTGCCCGCCAGTGGATGAGGAAACATATCGGACTCGTCTTCGCCCTCGCGCGGCGCCAGGCAGGCAAAATCCTTTTCGACCAGGATCCTGAGTTCGACGCCTTCGGACAGGTCCTGTGACGCAGAGATGGCCACCTGCTCCGAGGAAGTCCAGTCAACAATCTCGCTTTCAGGAACGCGCACCGTCAGCACGTTGTTCGAGAGGTGCGCGGCGGTTTTTATGGTCGCAGGCGAACTTTCGAGCACGTAATCGAAATTCACGCCGTCGGCCAGGGGTAAACGACCCTTGACCAGGCCATCTTTCTGCACCGATTCGACTTCGCTTCGCGTGAGTCGCAAACGAATCGAGTTATCGAGGATACGGAGTTTCACTGTCTATCGATCTTGGTTTTGCCGGCATTTAAACATGATTCGGCGTTTTCGGTAAGACATCGCAGGCGGGTATTGGTGCGATAACTGTTATGCTCCACGCAGGTTTTCGAGGCCCGAAATTGATCAGCGATCCGATTTTCTACCTGGCGGCGGTGCCAGCCGTGATCATGTTCGGCATCGCCAAGGGTGGTTTCGGATCCGGCCTCGGCGTGATGGCGGTGCCGATCATCGCCATGGTCGTGTCACCCGTTCAGGCAGCCGCAATATTGCTGCCGATCCTGTGCCTCATGGACCTGGTCGGCCTGTGGGCCTACCGCGGCAAATGGGTGCTGCCGGAACTGAAACTCCTGTTACCCGCGTCGTTGGTCGGTATCGCCATCGGCACACTGTCTTTCGAATACATGAGCCCGTCACGGCTTCGCCTGCTGCTGGGAATCGTCGCCATCGGCTTTACCCTCAATCACTGGCTCGATACCGCGCTTGACAGGTCCCCGGGCACGAAATTGCTCGGCACGGTCGCCGGCACTTGCGCAGGCGCCGCAGCGGGATTCACGAGCTTTATCGCCCACGCAGGGGGACCGCCGATCACCATGTACCTGTTGCGCCGCGGGATCAACCGGACCGAGTTCGTCGCGACCACCGTGGTATTTTTTGCCGTGGTCAATTACGTCAAGCTGATCCCGTATGCGTGGCTGGACCAGCTCGACGCCACCAATCTTAAAACCTCACTGGTGCTCGCCCCGCTGGCCCCTGTCGGTATCGGCATGGGTGTGTGGCTGCACAACCGCGTCACTGACCGGCTGTTTTTTCGAATCGCCTACGGCATGTTGTTTATCGTCGGCGTGAAGCTGATTTATGACGGCAGCCTCGGCTGACCCGGGGTCAGTGCCGACTCTGACCCCGGGTCACAGGGAATCGAGCAGATTTTGCACGGCGTCGACCTGCGGGTACATACGTGACAGCTCGGCAGCAACCTCTCTCGCCTGTTGCACGTCTCCGCTGTCCCGCAACAGGGTGGCAAGCGCGAAGTGGATGTCGAAGTTGCCGGGGAAGCGCTGCCGTGCATCCTGCATTTCGCGAATTGCCTGGTCGCCTTGCCCCAGCGAATTCAATGCAATCGCGTACACGTAAACGAAACGCGATTCATCCGGTTGCAGTCGGGCAGCTCGCTCGAGTTCGGCCAGTGCGGCGTCCTGTCGGCCGTCGCGGACCATGAGCAGGCCGAGTGCGTGGTGCAAAACCGCGCTCTCGCCCTGCATTTCGATACCGTCGCGCAACAACGCCTGCGCTTCACCGATTCGTCCGCTGCGGGCATACAGGTCGGCGAGATTGACCCGCGCAGGGGCGGCGAGCGGCTCGATCGTCAGCGCCCGCAGCAGCGCTGCCTCGGCGGCCTGGTAGTCGCCGGCTTCGAGGTACGCATTGCCGAGGTTCAGCTGCGCCTCGGGCCGTTCCGCGATTGCCAGTTGTGCAGCAATGCGTTCCTGGTTTGCTTCGCGAAATGCCGCAAGGTAGGCGGGCCGCAGGCCGGCCTGCAGCGGCGAGACGACCCTGGCCGCTTCGATGCGCACCGAGCGTACCGGGTCGCGGAGTAGATTCACGGCCAGCGGCACGACTTGCTGCGGGGCGGCCTGTGCCAGGGCGCCAAGTGCCGCGCGGCGCACCAGCGAGTCCGGGTTGGACAGGTTGCGGCGAATGGTCTCGAAAACCGGCGCGGAATACGGGCGCTGCAACAAGGTCATTGCGGTCGCACGCACGATACCGGGAAACGCATCGTTGCCGATTACGGCGCCAAGCCGGTCATTGGCGGACGGCTGCGCATTGCGCCCGGCGTGAATCGCTTCGGCAAAATGCTCGCTGCGCTGGTCACCGTACCATTCGTCGATCGCCGCAGCCGCCCAGCGTGCATCGCGTGCCTCGTGACACTGGTTACAGGCGTTCGGCACCCCCGTCGTTATCGACAGGTCCGGCCGCGGAATACGAAAACTGTGGTCGCGCCGGTCGTCCACGCCCATGTAAGTCCGGGCAGGCATATGGCAGTCCACGCACTGGACGCTTTCCGGATGCCTGTGATGTTCGGCCGCCTCGAATTTCTGCGGCAGATGACAGGTCCGGCAGACCTCGCTCGGTGCGCCCTGCGTCCTGAGCCGCGCCGAATGCGGGTCGTGACAATCGCTGCAGCTGACGCCCGCCTGGTACATACGGCTCTGCAGGAACGAGCCGTACACGTACACCTCTTCCAGGATCTGCCCGTCCGCGAAATACAGCAACGGCTCGAGTAACGATGGCGTGTGGGTATCGTCCAGGGGTTTTCCGTATTCGTAGTCGCCGCTGGCCAGCGAACGCCGCGCATGGCAACGCCCACAGGCTTCCGGCTGGCGCAACGGACGCATCAGCAATTCGCTGCGCACGGCGATGCCCGTTTGCGGGTTCATCTGCCAGCTCGAGCGTCCCCTGTCGTCGAGATCGACGGCCAGGCCGGACTTCGGCGACCCGGACCTGGCGCGTTCGATGTGCCGTGAACCCGGACCATGGCAGGCTTCGCAGCCGACATTAATTTCCGACCAGGTCGAGTTAAAGGTATCGGTAGCCGGCTGGTAATTCTTTTGCAGATCCGTCGAATGGCATTCGGCGCACATGTAGTTCCAGTTCTGTTCGCGTCCCGTCCAGTGCAGGGGATCGTCGTGACCGATGAATTCGTCGCCATACAGGTGATACCAGCGCTGACCGCCAATCGCTGCGGCGCGTGAATCCCAGACGATTGACAACGCCTGGAGGCGTCCGTCCGGCCTTTCGATCAGGTATTGCTGCAGCGGCGTGACACCGAAGGTGTAGCTGATTTCGAATTCCTCGAGCTCGCCCGCGGCGTTGTCGGTGCGCACCATGAATGCGCCATCGCGTGTGAAAAACCTGCTGGTCGTGCCGAAGTAGGTAAAATCGACGTCGGAAAAATCACCGAGCACGGTGTCTGCGGTAGCCTCCTGCATCGCCAGTGCGTGATGCGAGGGCTGCCAAAGCTGGTATTGCGGCAAATGGCATTCGCGGCAGGCTTCGGACCCTGCAAAGCGCATCGGCTGGGGCGGCTGCAACTCGGCGGTTGGCTGCTCGCAGGCCGCCGTCAGCAACGCAAGGAACGGGGCGAGGTCACGTAACAGCCTGAAAATAAATGAAAAACTCGCGCGCACGGCCGCGCTCGCAATACCGGCATCAGACATCGCGGTGGTATGCGGCAGCACGGGGTGGTGGGAATGGAACGGCCTCGCTGAAGGCCGGGTGCGGCCGCGGACTGACTGCCTGCTTCCCGTCGCTCCCCGGGCAGCCGGTCCGCCGTGTTACATCACTCAGCGATAACGTTCTCCGCCTGCGGACCTTTCTGACCTTGAGTCACTTCCATGGAAACTTTTTGTCCTTCCTTGAGAGTCCTGAATCCTTCCGACTGGATTGCGGTGTGATGGACAAATACATCCTGTCCGCCTTCACGCTCGATGAAACCGAAACCCTTGTCGTCGTTGAACCACTTAACTGTGCCGGTAACCCTTTCGCCTGCCATACCTACCTCTTCAAAAAAACTCGCCGACCGAAGCCGGCGCTCATACCAACTCGCCTTACGGCGAGCAGCCGCCATATTACTCGGAATCTTTGTTCGAGGCCCGTAATTTCCGGCCGCAAAACTAATTCATTTCGAAACAGCCGGGCGTAACGATTGATTCCTTAAACGTTTTTTTGCCTCGGCGCAGGTCATAAAAAAATACCAAAGAGCTTACATGCCGAGGACTTTTATCAGCGATTCCGCGAATAAACTGATCGCAACGAGACTGGCACCGCCGACCACGAGTGCCGCGAAAAGGCCGAGTGCGAAGGGCCGCATGCCGATTTTTCTGATTCCGGCAAATGTCGAGGTCAAGCCGACGGCGGCCATTGCCACCAGTAAGAAATTTTCTGCGGCGGCGCGAAGGAAACGCACAAGACCGTTCCATTGGCCTGCGTCGAGTATGCCGAATGCCCGATCGCCGAGATCACCGACGGTCCGGAATGCAGACATCAGGGCAAAACCGACGATGAACCAGGGAATCATTTTGAGCCAGTTGATTTCACCGGCCGCCACGGCGCGGTGCTCGGCCGTATACAGGATCCCGACCAGCGGAATGACCGCAATCATGCACAGGTTGCGGGTCAGCTTGGTAACGGTCGCTATGTCGAGTGCCACCGGCGCATTGTATTGCGCCTCGTACATCAGGCCGGCACCTGCAACCTGGGCGGTTTCGTGAATCGAGGTGCCGAGGAACAGGCCTGCCAGTTCCGCCTGCCCGGAAAACAAGGCGTAAGCGAGCAACGGATACAAAAACATCGCCGCCAGGCCGAATACCGTAATGCAGGCGATCGAGTAACTGACTTCGGACTCGTCAGCCTCGATGAGCGGTGCCGTGGCGACGATGGCGGTGGCGCCGCAGATGCTGGTGCCGACGGCAATCAGTCCGCTCAACCGGCGCGACAAGCCCAAAGAGCGACCCATCAGCCCCACTATGGTAAGGCCCACTGCAATTGCGAAAATCACGAATGGCAGCGCCACCAATGTAAAGCGGCCGGCGCCGGTCAGGCTCAGTCGTATGCCCAGCAACATGATGCCGATACGCAGGATCGTTGTCGTGCAGAGCCTGAGTCCCGGCAGCATGCCCGCCGGCAGGCGTGTGACATTGGCCAGCAGCATACCGATGATTATGGCCATCATGATGGCGCTGACGGGGCTGCGTTCGAATCCCAGAATTGCCTCGCCGACCCAGTCGGCGGTATAGGTCGCAGCGACCGCGGTGACAATCGCCAGTCCGATGCCCGCCCACCAAAGCGGCGATTTGCTGCTCAGTTGCATAACCCGGAACGCGCGTTCAATGCCTGCGGCGGCGGACGTAATGACCATCGAGGTCGTGAACGGAACGGCAGCCGATCAATCCCATGGTGCGTTCGAACTCCGATCTGAGCAAACCGAGTGCATGCTCAACGCCTCGCTGGCCGCCAGCGGCAAGACCGAACAGATAGCCACGACCGATACTGCAGGCGTGCGCACCCAGCGCGAGCGCCTTGACGATGTGAGTGCCGCGCCGGATACCGCCATCGCAAATGATCTCGATCTTGTCGCGCAGTTCGTCGGCGATCGGCGCGATACAGTCCACCGGCGCCGGCGCCGTCTCGAGCTGGCGGCCGCCGTGATTCGACAGCATGACTGCGGTGGCCCCCGAGTCGACGGCTTTGCGTACGTCGCTGACCGTTTGCAGGCCCTTGATGGCCAGCGGCCCGTCCCATTCCTTTGCCAGCCATTCGACGTCTTTCCAGTTCAGCGTGCGATCGAACTGGCTGTTGATGTATTCGATGACACCCTCGTTGATCTCGCTCGACACACTGGGACTGCTGGTGACATTCACCATGTCGAACTGCGGTTTCAAAATCGCCCGGATCGTCCACGGAAAATGCAGGGCATAGCTGAGCGCGCTTCGCAGGCCGAATTTTGGCGGCATGCCAAAGCCGGTTACCAGGTCGCGTTCCCGGTTTCCGGCAACCTGGGTGTCGACCGTCAGGCAAAGGGCATCGTATTTCTGTTGCTTGCAGCGTTGTACGAAATCGCGGGTAATGGCCCGATCCTTGAAAACGTAAACCTGGTACATCTTCGGCCCGTCACAGATTGCTGCAACGTCCTCGATCGTCGTCGTCGCCAGCGTCGACAAACTGTAGATGGTGCCGAAGCGGTTTGCCGCACGCACCACGGCCGGTTCGGCCTCGTGATGAAACAGGCGTGACGCACCCGTTGGCGACAGGATGACGGGCCAGTCGATTTTCTGGCCGAGCACCGTGGTGCTCATCTCGATATGACTGATGTCATTCAGATGCGACGGCAACAACTCGTAGTCATTAAAGGCCGATGTGTTCCAGCCGAGGGTCAGCTCGTCGTCGGCGCCACCATCAAGATAATTGAAAACCGGCCACGGCAGGTTTCTCCTGGCGAGTTTTCGCAACTCCATGACATTGTGGCAATCGGCTAGTTTCATCGCTGCGTTGACTGGCGGGAATGCAACTATGTGCTTGTTCTTATTGGCGTTATGACGGCGATGATAGCCTGAGCCGGCGGCGTTTCCAAATGCGGTAGCTTTCCAGCAGGAACAACACGCCAAGGTGGAGCAAACCGGGCAGAAAGTCGAATGCCGCAAAGGTCCAGTGCACGAACGAGAGCACGGCAGCCGGGTAGATCCACCAGTGCAATAATTTCCACTTTCGTTGCAGCCAGTGAACCGCGGCATCGTTGCTGGTCAGTGCCAGCGGTACAAAGATGATAAACGCAAGCCAGCCGGTCCACATGGAAAATTCCTGTGCCTCCTCGAGCACCAAACCCGAGCCGAGTTTGCGATCGAGGTAGACAAGCGTGTGCAAAGCCGCATATGCGAACGCCGCAACGCCGAAGTAACGCCGCCGCGCGACGAACCATCCCGGCCAGGTCGCACCCGCAAACATCAGTCGCAACGGCGTAATGGCGAGGGTCAGCAACAGCAATCTGGCGGAATACACGCCCGACGCGTGCAGGACATGACCATAATTCAGGTCGAGCTCGCGAATACTGTTCGAAAGCCACAGGAATGGCACCGTCAACACGACCCATAAGGTGTACTTCGAATTCAGGATCCTGGCGGCTCTGCTCGGCATCGATGGTGCCCCCGCTGTATTGACCTTGCAAAGACTATATCGATAGTATCCGCGATCCTGTACCTCGCCGCATGCAATGGAGCTTTGAATGACAAACCGGGAACGCCTGACGACGTCGCTGCTGTGCGCCGTTTTTCTTACCTTGATCGCAGCAATGTCGATCGCTGACGGCGGCGTGCTCAACGCCAACACCGCGACCTCGGAGCAGATCGCAGGTCTGCCGCACATGGACGATACGCTCGCCAGCGTCGTCGTGCGCAACCGGCCGTACGTCAACATTGGCGAACTCAACGAATTGCTCAGCGCGGACCTCGACGAAGGCCAGCTCGAGGAGTTATACGGCCGCCTGTTCGTGCCAATCAATCTGAATAAGGCCAAGCGTTCCGATATCCTGCTTATCCCCGGTGTTGGCAGCCGCATGGCGCACGAGTTCGAGGAATACCGTCCGTACTCGAACATCGAGCAGTTCCGGCGCGAAATCGGAAAATACGTCGACGAGAACGAAGTCGCCAGGCTGGAGCAATACGTCACCCTCGACTAGCCCGCTCGAGCCGCGGTTGACGGGCGCGCTTCAGGCGGACTACTTTTCAGCACTCACTGCCTGAGCGGCCCGCTGCATGCAAGCAATCCGTTATGAGTTGACGCCGGGCAGCGCGGCTATGCGTCGCACTGCGACGTCGTGGCTGCTGCTGGGCCTGCTGGCGCTGGTTTTCGCCGGCGTCTTCTCCCTGTTACTCGTTCTGGCACGCACGCCGCTGCTGCAAAACCTGATTCCGTTCATCGATTTCTTCCAGGTGTCGCTGGTCGTGCACGTCACCCTGTCCGTGCTCGTCTGGCTGCTTGCCATGTCGGCTGTCATGTGGAGCCTCGCCACGGCCAGCGATGCGCAGGCCTGGGACCGTTTGTCGCTGGTTCTCGCGGCGCTGGGCACCGCGATCATCATCGTCGCTCCGTTCAACGGCAGCGGCCGGCCGCAGATGAGCAATTACGTTCCGGTGCTCGACGATTGGCTGTTCCTCTCCGGACTGATTTTGTTCATGACCGGCGTGGCCAGTCACATCGTCCGCACCTTGCACGCCCGTCAGCGGCTGGGCTCCGAGCTGACGGCTAGCGCGGCATTGAAGGCCGGTGTCAGCCTGTCCGCCATCGTCACCGCCGCGGCGATCGCCTGCGTGTTCCTGTCGATGGCCGGCATACCGCCGGACATGAGCGGCCAGATATATTTCGAATTTCTGTTCTGGGGCGGCGGCCACGTCATCCAGTTCAGTTACACGCTGCTGATGATGGTGTGCTGGGTCGTGCTCGCCCAGGCAAGCGGCTGTCGCATCGACCTGACGCCACGTTTGACGCTCGTGTTCCTGCTGTTCCTTGCACTGCCAATCATCGTCGTGCCGTTCCTCTACCTGGCTCACGAGGTCACCTCACCGGGTCACAGGCTCGCATTCACGGAGTTGATGAAATACGGCGGCCTGTCCTGCCTGCCGCTGGGCCTGGCCGTCGTATCGGCGCTCTTCAGTGCCGACCGACCCGACGGCGAAGCGCGCTATCTGCGCGCGGCCCTGTGGAGTTCCGTGGCCCTGTTCACGGCGGGCGGCATCCTGGGATTCATGATTTCCGGCCTCGACATCGTTATTCCGGCGCACTATCACGGTGCCACGGTAGGCGTCACGATCGCCTTCATGGGACTGACCTATTACCTGTTGCCGCGGCTCGGTTACGGGCCGCTGCCGGAGCGCATGGCTTTCCTGCAACCGTTGTTTTATGGCGGCGGTCAACTGTTGCACATCACCGGTCTTGCGTGGACGGGCGGCTACGGCGTGCAACGCAAGACCGCCGGGCTCGCCCAGGGCGTCGACCGGCTCGGCGAGATCGTCGGCATGGCACTCATGGGTATCGGCGGACTGATCTCGGTAATCGGCGGCCTGCTGTTTCTCATCGTGGCCTGGAAATCGTTGCGCGGTGGCAAGTCATGATGGAGATCGTCATTTTCACGCTCAATGCGATCTTGATTTACCTGCTCGCGGACTGGATCGTGCGCAAAATCGAAGCGCAGCGGGGGGAAGTGCTGAAGCAACGGCAAGTGGTGTTCTTTATCGTGATCCTTGCGCTCGCGCTGCTGTCGTTTGAGATCCTGCAAAATCTGTTGGCACAGGTTTAACCGTTGTCCAGCTTGCCGTGCAACCGCGCATCGAAAGTTGCGAAGTGATATTCGAACCAGTCCGACAGGCTGTCCTTCAGGGCGTCAATTCCCGTCTCGGGATCGCTGACCAGCTCGTCCATCAACTCGCGCAACTGGTCCAGCAGATTTTCATGGTCTTCCTTGTGCGCTTCGTATTCGCTATATGCGGCGTCACGCATCAGGCGTTCTTCGAGCGCAAAGTGTGCAGAGATCGCAAAATGTACGTCGCCCAGGAATTGTTCCAGCGACGCTGCGTCGCGGCGTGATTTCATTTCGTCATAGATTTCATTAATCAGCCTGATCATTTGCTGATGTTCGTAATCGACGGACGCAACGCCGACCGCATATTCCGGTTTCCAGACGAGTAAGCTCACAGGCACGCCTATTCGATGATGAATTCCGCGCGCAGATCGTCAAACGTGATGACGACGTTACGACCCGGTTCAATATTCAGTTCCCGGCGCAGGACATAGTCGAAACCCGAGTCGGGTCCGGAATCGTTCATCGCGACGAACAACTGGCGCTCGCCGGCATTGACCGTCGTGCGCGTGTAAACCGTCGCCTTGCCGTCCTGCCACAAGCCGCTGGGTGCCTGGGTGCCGGAATATAGGAGCTCATCGTCGAGCCGCATCTGCACCTCGATCGCATGTCGCGCACGCGGGCAATCGTCCGGCCTGCGCATGTTCGGTGGCAACGCATCGAGTTCCTCCTGGCTGCGCCGGCGGCACGGCTCGATGCGTTGTCCTGCATGAGAAAACGTAAGCGAAACAATTGCTTGTCCGTCAGCCAACAACCGGTATTGCGGCCACACGGAGAGCGCGCCGAGCACGGCCGCAAACGCCGCGTACGCCAGGATTTGGCCGACGATTCTCATCACGCGGCCTCCTCGCGTTTTGCCCGCGGCGGCAGGCGGTCGCGGAATCTTTGCAGTTGCTCGGCAACCGGCGCCGAACTGTCGCGCCAGGCGACGGCAATGCCGCGCTCGTCAATGCGTTTTCGTAACCGCGGATCTCGCCGGCGTTCGATCCGTTGCTGCGTCCACTCGGCCCCGAGGCGATAGTGGCAGCCCTCGTCTGCGCAACCGGCAAGGAAAACGCCGTCGGCAAACTGGCGGCTCAGGCAATAGTCCATGAACGACGGCGGAACCTGACCCATGCATTCGACTTCGACGCAGGCCGCGCCCGCCGCTTGCAGTTCGCGTGCAGCCGATGATCCGCGACAGGTAAAGGCGAGTACCCTCTTGTCACCGTCGATTTTGGACGCTTCAGTTTCAATCCGCTTGCGGATGGTCGCCGCCGGCAATTGCGGCAGGTCGATGCCCGGTACGAGTGCGCTGCGCGAGCGAAACGGCGATGCCGTCGGACAGGCGCCGACGCAGATTCCGCAGCTCACGCAAAGATCCGCATCGACCCGCGCCTCCACCGCGTATTTCAGCCCGTCACTGCGCGGCACCATCTGGATCGCGAAGTACGGACAATCGTCGGCACAACGCCGGCAGCCGTTGCAATAATCGAGATTTACCTCGGCCGGCTGTTTACCCGGCTCGGGCGGCAACCACGGCGCGATGACCAGCAACCCGCTGATGCCGACCAGCAGCATCCAGACCATGCCGGGTGACCATATTTGCACGAGTGGGTAGGCGTGGAGATAGAACCAGTCGAAGTCCAGCGACTGCGCCGCGCGTCCCATGTCCGCCTGGTCCTGGCTGACTGCCGGGAAAACGGCAGACAGCACCAACAGTGCGAGCAAGGTACCCGCCATAAGGCGCCGCGGCGGATTGATGCTGGCGCGTGACAGGCGAAACACGTGCAACCAGATGCCGAATACCAGGAAAATGGGCAGTCCGATCAGGTGCAGAAACGCCATCAAGGTAAAGAAACGGTCGCTCAGTGCCCGGTCGGTCAGGAAATTGGCCGCCATCGAGTCGGTAAAAATGGGAATCCGGTCCAGCAATTCCGCGGAGGTAATCGCCACGTATTGCGCAAGCTCGTCCCACACCAGCCAGTAACCGGTAATTCCGAGTGCAAACACCATCCATACGAGCGGCATGCCGGTGATCCAGGTAAACCAGCGCCTGCCGCGATAGGTGTCGAAGGAAAACTCCTTCACCACGTGTACCAGGATAGTGACGATGGCAGCATCCGAGGCGTAACGGTGCAGGCTGCGCATGACGCCACCCAGGTACCACTGTTCGTGGGTCAGGTATTCGACCGACTGGAAGGCGCCGGCAACGCTGGTACGAAAGAAAATCAGCAACCAGATGCCGCTGATGAGCACGATCCAGCAAAAGAAAATGGTCAGCGCCCCGAGATGGTTAAGCGGCGATTCGATCCTGCCGAAAGCGGCTGCAAATGGCCGCAGCATCCATCCCATACCGGCACGCCCGGCTTTTTGCAGAACAGCGAGCAAGTGCTTAAGACCCGGCGGGAATCAGGGCAATCGCTTCGGGCGAAAGCCTCGCCAGAGATAGATTGCGACGGATAACACGACCATAAAACCGATGGCTATCTGGATGAAAAGCGAGTTGTCGATTTCGTATCGACCGCTCGCCGGATTATAGACCGTACAGAACAGCCGTACCCGGTCGATGAAACTGGAAAGCAGGTGTCCGGCCGATTCGGGGCGATTGAAGACGAGTTGCTTGAGCGGTTCGATGAGCCAGGGCAACTCGAACTGCACGCCGTAGACCTGCGCGTGCACCCTGCTCTCGCGGTCGATGACGGTCGTCTGGTTGATATGGTCAAAGCCCCGCGGTGAGGCAAAAAACTGAAACCCGAGTTCGTCACTCAGCGCATCGATGGTCGCCTGCGATCCGCTCAGGAAGTGCCAGCGCCGCCCCGCCATTCCCTGTTCGCGGGCAAATGCGCGCATCGCCTCCGGGGTATCCGCCGCCGCGTCGAAGCCGATGGTGACGACCTCGAAACTGTCGTCGCCAAGGACTTCCCTTGCCGCGGCAACGGCCTCATCGAGGCGCCGCGTGGTGGTCGGGCACACGTGATGGCAGGAGGTGAAGATCATGCTGATGACCAGCGGCCTGCCGGCAAAGTCGTGCAGCGTTACCTGCCGATTCAGTTGATCGGTGAACGCGTAATTGCCGATACGGTTGCCGATCGCCGCTTGCGAAATTCCGAGTGCACGATCGGCATCATAGGCAGCATTGGCCTGCGCGATAAGCGGCGCCGTGCCCAACAGGAGAAACAGAAGCGGTAAAAGGAAGTGAAGCACGCCGCCGGTACCGCTCCTGTACGAAAACCAGCGGCCCGATTGCAGGTGCAATGACGACGGCCGCCGGCGTTCGTCAGGACATCGGCCAGACCGAGGCAAGATACTTCCAGTTCACCGCGTAATACACGATGAACACCACCAGGAAAAACAAGGCCAGCAGGAACGTGCCGGGTGCGGCGATACCCCATTTGCCGGCGGCTTCGTGGCCACCCTCGGGCACCACCGTCGGCTCGGCCCGGGTCAGCGTCGAGGTCGTGAATCCATAGCTCGATTCGGAATCGACCGGCTTGCCGAGAAACACCGACAGGACCGTCACCAGGATGAACATCGCGCCGCCGAGTATCGCCGCGACACCCGAAATGCCGACGATGCCCATGAAGGTAAACGCGCTCGCCGGGTAGTCGAAGCCGATCACCGCGTCCGTAAACGCCATGTCCCAATGCCTGCGCTCGACGCCGAGGGTGCCGGCCCCGAGCATGGCCAGCGTGAACACCATCATGCCGATGCCGAACAGGTAGGGTTGCCATTTCGCTACGCCGGGCAGCATGACCTGGCGACGGAACAGCACCGGGATCAGGAAATAAGTGAGCGACATGAAGGCAAGCGTCGTTCCAATGACGACGGTGGCGTGGAAATGGCCGGGCACGTAGATCGTGTTATGAATGATGATGTTGATCTGCTCGGTACCCATCACCACGCCGGATATGCCACCGATGAAGCCGAAACCGATCAGCGATATGAACATGCCGGAAAACACCGGGTTTCCCCACGGTGCTTTACGCAGCCACTGGTACAGTCCGTTGGAAAATCCTTTCGCGCGCTGTGCTACCTCGATGGAGCCCGGCACCGTGAGCCCGTGAACCATGCTCGCGAGCACCGCGAGATACATCGCATAACTGGTGTTGAAAATCTTCCATTCCGAGCTCAAACCGGGATCGACGAGCAGGTGGTGCGCGCTCGCGATCTGCAGGAACGCGATGTAAAGAAAGAAGGCGGTGCGGCTGACCTTTTCCGACAACGGTTTGGCACCGAAGACGATTGCAGCGATCGCGTACCAGACGGCGACATGAGCAGCAACGTTGATTTGCTGTGAAGAGTGCCCAAGTGCCCACCACACCAACCGGTACATCGCAGCGTCGATATTATTGATATACCCGAGTGACCAGAGGTAGGTCGGTATCAGGATGATCGCACCGGATGCGATCGTAAACACGGCGATGATGCATGCGGCCAGCGCACCGAAGGTTACCAGGGGAATCGAACCCTCGTAGGTCTTTTCCTCTTTGGCAATGACGAGGGTGCCCAGAAATACAAAGCAACCGATCAGGGCGCCCACGGCAAAAAGAATCAGTCCGAGATAAAAGTTGGGATTGGCGGGCATCGGCACGTAGGACGTCATCATGACCGATGCGTCACCTTTCAATACGGCAAGGTTATTGATGATGATGCCCGACAACATCAGGATGAAACCGGCCCAGGCGATCTTCGGCGTCGCCAGCCGGCATTTCAGCAATGTCGACGAGCAGAAATACAAGATCGCGATCTCGAACGTAATGATCCAGAAAATCAGCGCATTGACGCCGTGCAGCGTAAGAAACTGATAGAAACGATCCGCCGGGAGCAGGTGTACCGCCGGCCAGCGCGTCAGGGTCACCATGAGCGCCGTCGTCCCTGCAAGCAACAGGATGACCACGGCGAGCACGGCCAATGCGCGCATCAGCTGTTCAGCAGGCTTGTGAAACTGCAATCCGGATTCGGGGCAGGTCCTGAAAAGTTCACCGCTCATCGTGCCCCCTCCGTTATGTAGATTTTGCCGGTCATGTTGTGATGACCGAGCCCGCAGTATTCGTTACAGATGATGGTCTGGTCATCGCCCGTGTCCGGGGTGATGGTCAGCACCATTTCGTAGCCCGGAAGAATCTGCGTGTTGATGTTGATCGGCTGTAACGAAAGCCCGTGTTGCCAGTCCATCGACGACACGTGCAGCCTGTACGTCTGCCCTCGTTCGAGCTCCAGGATGGGCCACCACTGCCAGAGCCGGCCGATCAGGTAGACGTCGCTGCCGGGCGGCGGATGCACCACCGGCAGTCTCAGGTCGGTCTCCGTGCGCACCGTGTAGGCGTCGACCATGGCCTGGGTTTTCGCCAGGAATGCCTGCGGCGTCGTCTGGTAGGCCTCGTTCGACAGGTTCTGTTTTCCGTAGACGTGCCAGAGCGGCATCATGATAAACATGATCAGGGACCAGACCAGTGCGATCGCGATCCAGGTCCCTTCGACTTTGTCCAGCGGTTGCTTCCACCATACGGTTTCGGATGGGGGTTGAAGTGCGCTCACAATGTCACTCCTTGTGTGTGCGTTTAATCCGGTTACCGAACCTATTGCGCGATCGGTATCGAGACGATTTCCATGATTCCCCAGATGATGTAGAAGACCGCCGGCACGACGACGCCGACGAACAACAGGATGAACGGGTTATCAAGGATTCGCTGAAAGATCGGAATGCGGACAAAGTCGCGGGTTCCGGCGGTTTCGTCACTCATGAAGCGGCCCTCATGTCTTGATCTTGTTACCACGCTCTCCAGCGCGACCGCAGGCAGCCTGCCGGTAGTACACTGAGCCCCAAATTGCACTGTTGAACTTAATGCGCCGCCCACTCCGGCATAACTGGGGAAAATACCTAGCCGATTGCGCCTCGCTGCGAATCGCCAAAGCAACGATTAGCGGTATGCTGCGCCCCATGATCGACCGCTTTTGTTTCACGGCGCTGGCCGTCATTGCGGCGGGCTGTGCCGAAGTGGATCCCGACGCAGCATCGATTCACGCCAGCAAATACCGCGTCATCGACGCGGCCGCCTGCGTCGAGGACACCGCCACCGGCCTTACCTGGGAGGTGAAATCCGAAACGGCCGGGTTGCACGACTGGCGCAACACTTACACCTGGTTCAATCCGAACGAAGCCAATAACGAGCTCGATTACCGCGGCACGCCGGACGGTGGCGACTGCGCGGGCTCTGCCTGTGATACCTGGGCCTTCGTCAATGCCGTCAACGCGGCCGGCCACTGTGGCTTGAGCGACTGGCGCATGCCCTCACGCGACGAGTTGATGTCGATCAGCGACCTCGGCAAAGCGGACGACCCGCCCACTGCAAACCTCGAGGTCTTCCCGCACATGCAGGCGGCTGAGTACTGGAGCGGATACGATTACGGCTCGCAGTACCAGTCGGCCTGGGCCTGGAACTTCTACTACGGCCACGACCGCGTCGACTGGAAGGCATCGCCGAAGTTCGTGCGCCTGGTGCGCGGCACCGCGGAGAACCTGCAAAAGGTCAAGGAATAACACCGGGATGCCGGTCCTCGCCAGGATTTCGCTGGTCCTCGTCCTCGTCCTGGTGACGTTGAGTTCCTACCTGAGACTCGAACACTCCGGCATCGGCTGTGATCCCTGGCCCGCCTGCTATGGCAACATCGGTATCGAAAACACAATGCCGGACATCGGCATTACCTACGAGCGGCTTCTCGAGGAAGCCCGGCAGCCGCTGTCCTGGGCGACACCGTTGCATCGGCTCGTCGCCAGCGTCCTGGCACTCCTGATCCTCAGCATGACGCTGTACGCTTACCTGAGGAAAAACGAACGTGTCATCACAACCGCCCTGCTCGCATTGACCGTGTTCCTCGCCTGGCTCGGCATTTATTCCGAAGGCCTGCGAAGCCCTGCCGTGGTCATGGGGAACCTCATCGGCGGCTTCACGATGCTCGGCCTGCTCGGCTGGATGGTGTTCAGGAAAATTGGCGACAATCCCCATCCCGACAAAAACCTGCGCGCCTGGATCCTGCTGGCAATCGCGACGCTATCGGTGCAAATCTTTCTCGGCGGCCTGACCAGCGCCAACTTCGCCGCCTCCGCCTGCCAGACGCTGCCCCACTGCCACGGTTCTTACTTCCCGGGTTCGGCAATCACCACGGCTTTCGACCTCACGCGCACTCACGACATCGGGCCCACCGGCATGGTTCTCGGTGGCGCCGAACGCGCAGACATCCACAAGTTGCACCGACTGGTTGCCGTGCTGACGCTCATCGCCGTGATCGGCGCCGGCACGCAGGCGTGGAAAAGAGGAATGGTGTTGCGGGTCTGGGGCTACGTCACCATCACGCTGGTAATAACGGAATTCCTCGTCGGCCTGTCGGCCATCCTCAGCGGCTTGCCGATCGCCGTCGCGGTCGCACACAACTGGCTCGCGGCCTTACTGTTGCTGGCGTTACTCAAACTGCTTGCGGAAACGTCCGCGCAATCCGGCGATTTCATGGAAGCGCGACACCCGCCTCGCTAGCGAAGACAGACTGTTCGCCAATCCCAATCAATCCGGTTTCAAATGCCCTTTATTCCAAAAGCGGAAGTTCGACCTGCGCGGGTCATCGTGCACTAAAGTCGAAAATTCTCCTGAGAAAAAGATGCATTACTTCCGGTCATTTCCTGATTCAGGATCGATGCATTCACTTCGACTATGGCGCGATATTCTGATTGCCGCTGAAGAAGTTCGTGGGGTCGTACTTCCGTTTGACGGCGACCAGGCGCTCGAAATTCCCCGCATAAGTCGCCCGGACCCGTGAATTGCCTTCGTCGTCCATCATGTAGTTGACGTAGCCTGCCCCCGTGGCCAGCGCTTTCATCGCATCGCCGAACGAGCGCGTCCAGGTAACGTACCGTTCGTCCTCATTAGCATCAGTCCAGCCGGCGAGAACGGTGAAGTTGTATTTTGCATCCCGATTGGAAAACGCAGTGTCCTCAGGACCCACGCGTCCGACCGCCCCCTCCATATGCTCGAAGAAGAGCGCCGAGTGGGCATTTGCGGGCATCCCGCTTGCTCGCTCCAGGATGATGTCGATGGCCTCGTCGCTCAGTTCCATCAGGAAATTGGAACGCCAGTAGTTACGATTGCCCACCGGAAAGTTCTGATCTGACAGGGTTTGCAACGTCGTATACGGCATGATGCCGATCATGTCCATCGCCGGCGGGCCAAACGCCTTGATCGGTTGCACGAGTCGCTCCCCTTCGCTGGCCGCTCCGCTATGGCAGACCTGGAAGAATCCTGCCAAGTCACCTTCCAATGGCGTCCCAGGAGGGCCTTGCACAATGCCCGCCATCGCCGTGACAGAATCCGGCGCGGTAGCTGTGAAATCGCGGTAAAAACGGAACATGTCTTTGATCTTGTTCGGTGGATAGAGCGCCGGACCGGCCGTAATTGTCTCCAGCTCGTGCAGACGGTATTCGAACGAAGTGACAACACCGAAATTGCCGCCACCGCCGCGAACCGCCCAGAAGAGATCGGCATTTTCCGACTCGTTGGCCTGCAAGAACTCGCCGTCTGCCGTAACAACGTCGACAGAGAGCAGGTTGTCGCAAGCAAGTCCGTGCTTGCGCATGAGCCAGCCGATTCCGCCACCCAGGGTCAGCCCACCGCCCGTCGTGGAAACCGTGCCGCCGGTGGTTGCGAGTCCGAATGTCGCCGTCTCCCGGTCCAGTTCGTTCCAGACATAGCCCGCCTGGGCACGCGCGATCTTCGCCTTTGGATCCACACGGATCCCTTTCATGGCCGTAAGATCGATGGCGAGCGCGCCGTCTCGCAATGCCTTGCCGGCCACGTTGTGACCGCCCCCGCGGACGGAAACTGGCAAGCCGTTGGCTCTTGCGAACTTGATCGTATTCATTACGTCGGCAGTGCCGGCGCAGCCGACGATCGCCGCCGGCCGCTTGTCGATCATGCCGTTCCAGAGCTGGCGCCGCGCATCGTAGCTTGCATTCGCAGGTGTGACCAGGGTGCCGCGGATGCTGGCGCGAAGCTCGTGCAATGCATTAGCTCCGGCGTGTGCATCGGCGCTCTTCGACGCCGCCTCCTGGCCAAACAGCTTTGTGGGCGACCCCACCACGGCAGCGCCACCGATTGCAATGCCTCGAGCCAGCAGCTCGCGTCTTGAAATGTCCCCGTTGGATTTCGCCATGATTGCTTCCCCCTAATCTGCAGCTTCGCGACCAGAACTGCCCTGTCGCTGGTATTTTTCAAGCGTAGTAGATAACCCGCATATTTTCCAAGCGATTCAAATAATCAGTTTGAGCTAGAGCGGCAAGCGGAGCCCGATTTCGGCCATTAGCAGTCGTCATCCATTGATTATTTTTCTCCGATTGAGGCAACGGGTATCAGCCCTGTTGCCGCAATTGTCTTCGCGACGTCTGCTGACGACAGATATTCTATCAAGGCGGTTGCGGCTGAAATATTCTGTGCCCGCTGCGTGATGCCTGCCGAGAAAGTCGTTATTAATTGGACATCGTCAGGTAAAGGTCCAACATAATCTACGCCGTCGATCGGCAAAATTTCGCTTATTTGCTGAAATCCGATTTCAACCTCGCCTCGCGCCACAACACTTGCAACACGTTCACTCGATATTCGTTTGCTCCGCGGTTCAATCTGCTCCCAAATCCCCAACTGCGGAAACAAGACCGTCGATAGATAGGTGCCACTGGCACTTGCCGAGTAACCAATCGATTCAGCAGTCAACACAGCACGTATAAACGCATCTCTTGTGCTGATATCCGGTTTCGGTGCTCCGCTGCGAACTGCCATGCCGATAGCCGAGCGAGCCAGATCGGTCCTCGAAGCCGGGCGAACCTGGCCAAGTCCGGTGAGATTATCAAGCGATGACCTCGACAAAATGATTACGTCAGCCGCCTCGCCCCTCGACAATCGTGAAGGGATGGAGTCCGGCGCTCCTCCGGAAGAGGCACCATAAGCCGTGACCAGAGCGATGCCCGTCGTCTGTTCAAATTGCGGTGCCAAAATATTGTAGGCAGCCGTAAACCCGCCAGATGTGAGCACTTTGACTTGACGGCTTGCGTCGATCGGCGCAGTAGTCGCATCGGAGCCCGACAATTCCGCCTGGCATGCGCAAATCAATAGCGCGGCCACGGCGAAAAGGACGTTAGTCAGGGGTCTTTTCACTGTCATCAGAGATATGCTCTTGGGTATTAACTCGCTTTTCAACAATCCAAAGTCACCCAAAAATTGTACTTCCGTATCGCAATGTCAAAACGTCGAATTGCCAGAAAACGGCCGTTTGAGCAGGGCAAAATTTGCTCGTTTTACGGTCCGAATCAGGCCAGGAGCAGATGCTCAAGCCGTTCCAGAGCCACGGCAAATCTCACTCGGAATCGTGATCCCAACGGGCGAGAATTTTTTCAATCTTGTCATAAAAGCTGGGTGTTGATCTGTCCCTGCCGATTCGCTGCCACCATTCTCGACCGTACCGAGAAGAAAGCATATCGCGGTATGCTGGTGCCATGTATTCCACTAAATCAGTGTCGTCGTCTTCATTAAAGTACAGGCCCGACCGGTACTGGTGATCTTGATCCTCAAGGCTGGTGAAATACACTTCCAACAGTGCTTCGAATCGTGTCACTTCGTTAGGGTCAAGTGACTGGTCTGTGAGACCCTTACGGTAGATGTGAGCCAAATCGCTGTTTTCGGCAATCAGTTCAAAAAACCGCGCATAGAACACGGAAGTTTCGTGCACCATTGACGAACGAGCGACAAGAGTGTTTTGCCTAATTAATTCCGAGTTTTGTCGGACTTGAACCGCCACATAAATTAGCGAGATCACGACAGCTAACAGGCCGGCGATCTCGACGATTGCAATTACAGCTTCCCAGGTCATCTATACTTTCTTGTGTACGGTCTTTCTCAATGGCCACTTTGGGTCGTTAGCGGCACTTTGGAGCAATTCCAGACGAATGCCCACTTTTGTGGGCAAAACGGATATTGGAATGTATAAGACTCGATCAATATTAGTGTCCGCTTCCGACCGAAAGTGACCCTCGTTGAGATGGTTTCAGCTAATCATGTTTCTTGGGTTTCTTTTTGTTTTTTTAAGCCACAGAACTTGAATCGCATAGCCCGCCAGAAAAACAGCCAGAAATGCCAAATAGAATTTCTTCAGGATGGGATCACCGGGATTGGTTAATAACGGATCGCTTACTGGCAGGCGCAATAGGCCATCAGTTATTGCGGGAATCATGTGGAACAGCAAGGTTGCCGAAAAACAAAAGGCTTGAATGTATTCCGCAATATTCGCGAACACCGGAATCTTGGTGACGACAAAGCCGCCGATCAAGGCCAATAAGGTAAGAACAGCAAGACCGTGGCCTGGGCCAAATCCACCATGTTTGTATATCATCAGCGCCGTCACTGCCACGAATAGCGTACAGATCAAATACAGTCGGCCTGTTTTTTGCTCTGGCGTAATCACTTTGTAAATCGCCAAAGTGTAAAAACCCGCAATCAAGGCAATAATGGCAACAGACGTGTGGATCCAACCAAGCAAAGTAATTTCTGGCATGAATGGGTTAACACTCACTGATTTTTCGGCTCTATGGATCGTGCCAGCGATTTTCGGAGCCGGCACAAGGTCTCTAGATCGATATTAGCCGCTTTAGGCGCAATTCGCCCGCTCAAGCTTTGCGTGCGGTAAAAAGAAAGCGGTTCACGCAAAAAAAGTATTGATCATCGGCGCCCAGTCGCCGGAGCTCCGCGAGCCACGCCTCGCTCTGGGCCTGGGAGATCGTGCCCTGCTCGACCGCAGCGTCGGCACTCTGCGCCATCATAGCCATCGAGAATCCCTCGGGCGTGGCGTCGGTGCTGATGATCGGAAAAGCCTCGACCGCGACGTCGCCAAAACCGGCATCCCGCAGCATTGCACGAAGCCGCGCCGGCAAGCGCGGGCTCGCCACTTTCCTGTCCCACGCGTCGATGATGCTTTCGGTTAGTTCCTCGTCGTGGGAATGCAAGACCGTGCTTCGCCAGTCGGTTTCCATGATGACCGCGCGGCCACCGGGTTTCAGAACACGAAATATCTCGGCGAGCGCTTGCCGCACATCCGGAACGTACAACAGGACCTGGACGCAGGTGACCGCATCGGCACTCGCGTCGCCGATCTCGAGATCGGTAGCATCTCCCTCGATGAATGCGACATTCGAAAGATTGCCACAACGTTTGCGCGCCAGATCGAGCATGGCCGTGCTGGCGTCGAGACCAGTGACGCGACCGTCGTCTTTTACCGCAACAGAGAATTCACGCGCCAGCAACCCGGGGCCACAACCGATGTCGACGATGTGCTCGCCGGGTTTCGGACTTAAACGCTCGAGTATGCGCCGGCGCTGGCGCTCGATTTCCGGAGAGAGATAGGCCCGCTCGGTGCGGCTGGATTCTGCTTCGCCATACAGAGGCTTGCTAGCCACGATGTATTCCCCGGTGTAAGTCGAGCCGGCCGAATACTTTGCTAAAACTATCCACTGCCAGGTTCAGCGCTTCAATGTGACACATCTGTTTTCAGAATAACGGGTCATCTTTGTGAGCCGCATGCCAAAGCCGCTGCCTTTCGATATCTGATTTAATTTCATTCATTAATTGGTTCCAAACCGGCTCTTCCCGCAAATTGTCGTAATGCGGAAACCGAAGTTCCCACCAGCGGTCACGCCAGCCTGCATCTATCGCATCTCGCAAAGCGGATATTGCAATGTGCCGGTCCCCGCGTGCCGCATGGATGAATACGTCCCAGACGGCATAGCCGGGTCCATTGACGCGATGCATGGACTGCATCCTCAGAAGCGCCTTGTCGAAAAGGTAGTTGCCTCGATCCCTGTCACCATCCGCGTACAGCATGTAGCCGGCGAGCGCGACGTAACCGACATCGTCCGGAATGACCTCGATGTCTTTGTCGCTAAACAGATCCGGCAGCAGGTCCTGGTAAATCGACCTTGCGATTCCCGGCATGCCGTTGGCGAGGTAGGCCCGTGCCAGTATGGCCCGTGTCCCGGGACTCGGATCGATGACTGCGAGTTGCTCGCCAATATCGACGGCCTCCCGGAAATGCATGCGATAGAGGCTCAGATCAATTTTGGAGGCCAGGGGCTGATCGGGGAATGATGCTTCGACATTTTCGTAACATTTTTCGGCACTGTGATCATCACCGAGTTGCAGGTGGAGATTGCATTCCTGCACCCGGTAAATCAGAAAATCCGGGGTGAGCGTTGCCGCATGATGGGTCCAGAGCAGCGACTCCCCGAGACGCCCCTTCGATTGCAGGATCTCCGCCATATTCCCGTAATGAAACGGGAATTGCGGATTTTGCTTTATGCCCTGGAGAATTGCCGCCCGTGCTTCAGCATCCTTTTCCAATTTCCAAAGAATTCGAGTCAATGCCGCGGTCAGTGCCGGAGCCATCGGGTCGAGCTCGATGGCGCGCCGCAGGTAGGGCAATGCGTCCCGATACCGTCCGCTGCCCGCCAGATATTCCGCCGAGTACCAGTGAAAGGCCGTGGCGTAGTTCGGGCTGAGCTCGATTGCGCGAAGATAATAACGCTCTGCCTGGTCCTGCTGGCCTTGCTGTGACCTCAGGGCAGCCAGCGATGAATAGGCCTCACCCGAAGTCGGGTCGAGTTGCAGGGCCTCGTCGATCGCGGCCTGGCGCGGTGCAAAGGACGCGTCGCGCTCCAATGAGCCGAATACCGTCTGCAGCGCAAGGGCGTCGGCCAGTCCGACGTACGCAAGGGCATACTCCGGATCGAGTTCGATTGCCTTTTCAAAATGCCGCTGGCTGCGACCCAGTGCCGGACCGGTACGCCTGGCCAATTCCTGCTTGCCCATCACGTATTCTGTGTAGGCATCGAGATTGACGGTCGGTACGGCCGCCAGGCGTGCATTTTGTTCCCCCGTCAATACGAGCTGCAGTGCACGCACAATTTCCTGGGAAATTTCGCTTTGTATAGAAAACAGGTTCTCGGCCGACAGTTCGCGGTCGTAGTCTTCGGCCCACAGGTGCTTATTCGACTGAGCATCGGTGAGCTGCACGCTGATGCGGATCTTGTTCGAGGAGCGCTGGACATTTCCCTCGAGAACCGTCGCGACGCCGAGCTCATTAGCAATATCCTGAATCGATTTGTCGGAGTCGCGGTATCGCTGCATCGAGGTTCGCGAAATGACTCGCAGTGCTCCGATCTTCACCAAGCGCGTCAGCAGGTCAATCTGTATACCGTCGGTCAGTGACTGAGCCTGCTGGTCGCCGCTCAGGTTGCTGAACGGGAGGATCGCCAAAGACTTTTCAGCGGGGTGGTCGTCCCACAATTGTATAAGGCCTGTCACCAGCACCAGTGCCAGCACTCCGCCGAGCGTCGCGCGCATAACAACCCTTCCGGCCGGTGGCTCACGATTCAGCTTCTCGACGGGCTGTGCCAGTCGGTAACCGCGGCCACGCACCAATGAGACGTATCGCGGATTGGCGGATTCGTCACCCAGGCTGGTACGCAGCAGGTTAACGCGCTTGGCAACGGTGTCCTGGCTGACAACGATGCCGGGCCACACCTCATCCATCAGCTGGTCATGGGTCACGACATTGGGCGAGTGACGTATCAGCGTTTTGAGCAGGTCGAACGAGAGATTCGGCAGGGTGATCTGTTCGTCACCGCGAGTAACTCGCTGGGCGGGGATGTCAATGACCAAATCCCCCAACCGGACCTGTCGCAAATCTTCTTCCGGTCTTGCCATAAAAAAACCGAGGTTTTTCCCGCCTGTTACGACTTATTTTAGATTAGCTGCAGCAGCCTTCAGAACTTTTCCGGAAATCTTCCGGTGATATTCCCTGCATCGTCATGCACCCCAGCGACGCGCTGCCTAGTTTGGACAGACTTTCCATGCCAAGGACAAGACGATGCCTGACCACACACTTGAGCGAACTCCCGGTAACAAGGTCTCGACGCGACTTTGTTCCTCAGGCCGCTTGAAGTTGCTGATTCCCGTAACTTTTTCATTATGGATGACGGCTTGTGGCTATTCGGGTACCTACTCGTCGAATGACCCGCGAGCTTGCCTCACCGAGCCGCCGGCGCGCTGCCCCGTGAATTACGCCCGTTACGTGGATCGATTCGGCTGTGACACCTGTGTTTACCTGCCCCACGGAGAATTTTCGGATTTCTGAATTCGGGGCCGGACCGCTGTGAGCGGCTGGCGAGCCCAAAGAGCTGTATGCGCCAGAAATTCGTTTGGCTTGCGCAGGTTCGACTCCAACGGCACCTATTGGGACCAAGCTGCCGGCGATCTAGTGATGAGTCGGTAATACCCCTCGGAGCAGGTCACTCAGGCGCCGCGCCAGGCTGCCGTCACTGTCCATCGCCGCATTGAATTCCGTGACCACCAGGCCCGCGGATTTGCGGCTCGACAGGAATACTGCCAACGCAGCCTGCGCCTGTTGCACACTCAACCCGGGTCGGTGCGGCACGTCCACGGCCGGAAAATCATCGAAGTCGATCACGTCGAGATCAAAATGTACGAGGAACCGATCCGTCTCGTTTTCGAGGTATTTCAGCGCTTTCCGGGCGCTGCCCTGGATATCGGACTCGATATCTTCGCGTGGGTACTTTTGCACCTGCAAATTATTCAGCAAGTCGAGCTCGATCGGATCGACGCCACCGGCGGCGACGCTGTAGCCAAACAGGGTGATGTTCTCTTGCTTCAGCAGGGGGCTCCGTGAACCGACGTTGCGTAACTCGTTCGCGCCGCCACCGAGTACGTGACCGAGTACCATGCCGTCGAATATGCCGGACGTCGTCGTCTGCGGCGTATTCAGGTCGAGGTCGCCATCGATGTAGGCCATGCCGAGGTTGTCGCAATGCCGGGTGAGCGCAGCGAGCACACCGATCGTAATCGAGCAATCTCCGCCGAGTACCAGGGGCCATGCATTGTTTTCGACAGCGGTCTCCACGGCGTCGCCGACTCGACCGCATACATCGATCACCAACGGCAAATTCTGTGATCGAGGATTGTGCGCATCCGGCGAGTAGCTAACCTGTGGCAGGTCGCCGAGGTCCATGACGTCGTGGCCAGCGGACCGCAATATGTCCGGCAGGCCGGCGGCCCGCAGCTGTCGCGGCCCCTGTTCCTGGCCAAGCTTGCGGGCTCCCGCACTGGATGGGACGCCGATCAGGGCCAGACTGTCTTGCTGAATCTGCGCCAGCATGCTGCTTGCCTCCGGAAACCGGTTTATTCGCAATCGATAGCGATGCAATCAGCGACAGTTTGTAACCGTCAGACCGACAAGAACAGGATCAAATACGCGGATTGCGCGGCTGAACAGCGCACACTCAGGAATAGGATTGACCCATCAGAGGCTTGCGCAGGTCCGACGTCACCGGTGCCAGGATCTCGCCCATCAGTCGGAAGGCATGCCACAGCACGATCCACAGCCCGAGCATCAGGGTCACGCCGGACACGGTGAACACCAGCAAATAGGGCCTGATCTTGAGCATCATGTCCTGGAACGAGGCGCCGTCGTACAGCCCCCGGCCGAGGCCGGCGAGTATCAGTGCCGTAAAGAAGACCGCCAGCGAGACGTTCGCGGTCCAGTATCCGAACTGCACCTGGCGGCTGCAGCCGGCGTGCACCTCGAGTGGTAGCTCCTCGCGGATTACGTAGAACACCGAGCCGAGCAGGATCATCGTGTTGATGCCGATGGTCGAACCCATCGCGTGCGCCACGGTGATGTGCGTGCCGTGCGTGATCAGGTTGAAGGCCGGCACGGATATCAGCAGTGCCAGCACCAGGTTGATGAACACCCAGATGTCCGCGGCAAACAGGAAGCGGTAGGCGTTGCAGTACTTGTTCTTCTGGTACGACTCGAGCGAGGCCCGCCAGTCCCAGAGAATTTTTCCGAGGATCAAAAGCTCGGTCATGCTGACCATGTAGGCGAAGGTGCGGATCCAGGTCTCGGAGGGTACGAGATAGGTGTGGTGCGCCCAGCCGAACATCAGGTTAAACAGGCCGAGGAAGTACAGACTGTAGGCAAGCTTCGACTTCGCGGTCTGCTCGTCGCCGGCGATGCGGCTTGCCACGTAGATCGCCGTGCCATATACCAGCATGTTCCAGGAGCCGGTCAGCGCGCCGTAGGATTTCCACTGCACGATGATTTCGCGAATCATGCTCTCACGGAAATAAGGAATCAGCCAGAGATAAGCTTCACAAAAGGTAATGAAGAAAAATACGATGCCGGTGCCCCACATCCAGTAGTACACCGGCCACGGACCGTTACGCTTGCTGGCGGTTTTGAAATAGTTGACGCCGAACAGGATCCACGTCAGGAAAATCGGAATGCTCAGTGCCGCCGGGTATTCGAAATATTCCCTGCCACCGAAGCGACCGGTCAGGTAACTGAACAGAATCGCCAGGCCGGTGACGATGAAAACCCAGTAGTGGACGTTGACCGCCGAATACGACCAGAGCTTCAGGTTCTGCTGTCGCGGCAGATAAAAATAGATGCCGCCGATCGCCGCCAGGAAAATCCATGAGACCACGAGCGACACGTGTAACGGCCGCGTCTTGGTGAACAGCAATTCGCGCAGGAAGTCGGGAAACAGGAACTGGAAACCGCCGATCACGCCGAACAACATGCCGACGGCCAGCGCGAGGATGCCCAGGCGTATGAACTTGAGGCCAAGCCTGTCGTCGTGAATTGCGATCATTGCGGGTCGTCCGCCTGTGCCACGGTGCCGAACCAGCTGACCTCGTACTCCTGCGGGGGATAGGTGCCGGTCGAGTCGACGAATTCGAGATAGGCAACCAGCGCATCGATCTCGTGCTCTGCCAGGTCAAACTTCGGCATGCGCGCCGTGCCGCTGGCGATGAAGGCGCGAGCATAGGCCGGGCTGAATCTGGACGTGACGTTGGTCAGGTCCGGACCCATGTAACCGCCGAGCCCGTAAAACTGGTGGCAGGCAATACAGTTGTGTTCCTGGAACAGGTCCTGGCCGTGCCGCGCCTCCTGCGACATCGGCGGCACGTGCGGCGCCTCGGTACCCAGCGTATAGACGTAGCCCGAGTAAAAGACGAAGGACACGCACAGGGTGGCAAATACAGTGCGATTGTTGATGGTGATCTCCCGGATCGGTGAGCATTACCCGGGAACAAAGGATAGCCGAAATCCGCCGGAATCGGGTCCCAATTTGTTGCTCGTCTGGACATAATTTTCGTATTATTTCCTTTTATATTTTATTTTTTTGGAACTTTTTTGCAAATTTGTCGCCTATAGCGGATTATTGCTCCTCTGGCGAATTTCAGGATTTCGACCGTGGACAGGAAAGACAAGGCCATACTCAACGCTTTGCAGAAAGACGCGACGCTGACCGTCGGCGAACTCGCCGAGGCCATCGGCCTGTCGAAATCGGCCTGCTGGCGGCGCATCCAGAACCTCGAGGAAACCGGCATCATCGGCGCTCGGGTGACGCTCCTGAACCAGCAGGCACTCGGCCTCAAACTGACAGTCTACGCATCGGTTCGGACGCACGAACACAGCAAGGCCTGGTTCGACAAGTTTCACGCGGTGACGACCGCAATGCCGAATGTCATGGAAGTGCACCGCATGAGCGGTGACATCGACTACCTCATTCGCGCGGTGGCGCCGGATATGAACAGCTACGACGAGATGTACAAGC
Organism: Woeseiaceae bacterium; assembly: GCA_033720315.1. Taxonomy (GTDB): domain Bacteria; phylum Pseudomonadota; class Gammaproteobacteria; order Steroidobacterales; family Woeseiaceae; genus SZUA-117. The sequence continues at coordinate 31,291 of JAWWCT010000038.1, forward strand.
AGCTGATATCCCGCATCAACCTCTACGACGTCAGCTCCTCGTTCAGCATGGAGACCATCAAGTACACCACGGCCTTGCCGCTCGATTATCTCTGATACTATTGCCGGCCGTTCGGTTGCGGAAGTTCCTTGCAAGGCATGCTCGCTGACAACAACAAGAAAGTGGCGAACTGGCTGCTCGCCTGCTGCGCACTGGTTTTTATCATGGTCGTCCTCGGCGGCGTGACACGCCTGACCGGTTCCGGCCTGTCGATGGTCGACTGGCGCCCCGTCGTCGGCTGGCTGCCGCCTTTGACGGACGAGGCGTGGCAGCGAAGCTTCGAGATGTACCGGCAATCGCCAGAGTTTCGCGACGTCAACGCGCACATGGACGTCCACGACTTCAAGGGAATATTCTGGCTGGAGTATTTGCATCGACTGCTCGGGCGCATTATCGGCGTCGTCTTCCTGGTGCCGTTCCTGTATTTCCTGTGGCGTGGTTACATACGCAAAGACGAGTGGCCGAAATACGCGCTGATGTTCGTTCTCGGTGGCCTGCAGGGCGTGCTTGGCTGGTACATGGTCAAAAGCGGACTGGTCGACGACCCCGAAGTCAGCCAGTACCGCCTGGTCGCCCACCTGGCCGCAGCGTTCCTCATCTACGCCTACATGCTATGGGTGGCGCTTAGCCTGATGTTCCCGCCCACCGGCAGCTCACCTCATCCCTGGTACGGTAAAACGCTGGCATTGACCACGATGATCACGGTCACCGTGCTGTCCGGTGGTTTTGTGGCAGGCCTCAAGGCCGGCAAGATCTACAACACGTTTCCGATGATGAACGATTACTGGGTTCCGCCCGGCCTGTTCGCACTCGATCCGTGGTGGGTAAACCTGTTCGAGAACCCGGCCACGGTCCAGTTCGACCACCGCATGCTTGCAGTGACCACCTTCGCTGTGATCGTCATTTACTGGCTGCGCATTCGCAAAACGGATCTGCCGCAGAGGGTGGCAATGGGCGTAAACGCGCTGTTGCACACGGCCGTGCTGCAAGTGGTGCTCGGCATCGTCACGCTGCTCCTGATCGTGCCGATACCCCTGGCAGCCGCCCACCAGGCGGTGGCCATGCTGCTGTTTACGGTGGCGCTTTTCCTCTGCCACGGCCTGCGACGGGTTTGAATGCCTATCCGTGGGAGCGGCTTTAGCCGCGATTGTCGGGTCGTATAAGGGAAGGTGGTAGAGGCTTCTCTGCAGATGCTGTCAATGGACTAAAGATCAATCCGCACCGATCCGGAGTGTCAAATCCTTTCTTTGCGGGCGGATTGGGGAGCGGCTTCAGCCGCGATTCCCTACCCTGATCGGGGCTAAAGCCCCTCCCACTGGAAATTGCCGTCAAATTGCGGTAACTACCCATTTTTTGCCCGCCCGCAATCGGCGAGCATCCGGGCATGAGCAGCGAATATAACGTGATTTGCTTCGACCGGGAGCTGGTCGAGCGCTACGGCGGCCGGGGGCCACGCTACACCTCATACCCGACCGCACTGCAATTCGACAACGATTTTACGGCAAGCGACTACCAGCGTGTCGCCAGGGAAAGCAATCGGCTCGGACGCCCACTGTCGATCTACGTGCATATCCCGTTCTGCAGGACGCTCTGCTACTACTGCGCGTGCAACAAGATCATCACCAGAAACGCGCAACGCGTGCGCAGTTACCTGGTTAATCTCGAGCGTGAAATCGATATGCAATCTGCCTTGTTCGACGACAGCCGGCTCGTGCAACAGTTGCACCTCGGCGGCGGTACGCCGAATTACCTGAATCATA
>JAWWCT010000039.1:0-32705 GCA_033720315.1 Woeseiaceae bacterium
GCCCTCGAATTTGTTACGTCCGAATACGACGTATCCCGGCACGGCGACAAATGGAAAGGAAACGAGGGACACGGCCCATGCCACTGCGCCGGTTGCAGTTCTTACGGTTAATGTTGCATGAATTGCGGAAACCAGGCCCGCAACATAGAACAAGGCGACAATTATTTGTATCATTTTTTTGTTGTGGGATTTCAATGTCTCTGTGTCACGAAGCGATAAGCCAAACACTGACTATAGCCATTCCCTTGTCGACCTTGCCAATTCCGGACGCCAAGTTACCGACTTCGTAAACGACCGATGTTGCTGGTCTTCTTGCCAGGGTCTCAACGAATTCGATCATTCACTCGTAATCCACTGAGTCCCTCGAGCCTATTGATCAAATACTGTTATAGCCCCACTTTCGGGTGCGCAAGCGACGTGGGATGATCCAGTTGCGTTGTAAAGCGCCCGAGGTATTAGATGAGGATTCTCCAAGGCTTGCGCAATGCACGCAAGCTTTGTTGTAGCAATCCGTTGTACGCACGTCGTGCATAAAACCATTGAATTTGCCCAGATGCGAGTTTCATCGCGCAAGCCAAATTCGATGCGGGGCTGTTTCGGGATTAATAATTGTCCAGTCTTCGATCGGGATATTGATTTGCCCGCTGGCCGCTGGGCAAATCTTCGGCGCAGATTAACAAGGTTCCATGCTAGGCTGCGGTCGATTCACGGATTAAAATAATCCGCTTTATCTGCTTGGAAGCAGGCGGAGGCAAATCTACCGCCGGCCAGAATCGCGTCAACCGCAGGCAATAAGTCATCGGCAATCAGGCTTTTCAGCACAACGCCATCGGCTCCCTCGGCCATGGTTGCTTGTGCGACCGCCGGGTCGTCACAATGTGAAAGAACGATCGTTCGGGATTCCGGAACGTCGGCCTTGAGAGTGTGCAGCAGGTGCGGCATGCCTTGCTCGCTGAAACCAAGATCCACAATGATTAGCGCTGGCGTCAGGCGCCGCGCACCATCGAGTAAGGACCGGGTTTCGGCGACCGTGAAGATCGAGTCGAATGTAACGCGTAACAGCTCGTGGAGTCTGTCGACATACGCGGAGTGGACATCGGCAAGGATTGCGCAAGTCTGATTATTTTCGATCTCAAATGCCACCGGCTGCCTGCCACATTCCGTCGAGACCTCGATGGTCGCTCCATCAGAACACGTTTGACCACCGGTAAGATTACTGGCTGGCGTGCGCAAAGTTGCCGAGCCTGTGCCTGGTCGATGAGGCTGTCCTAGAGGCCGTGCCGCATGGCGAACCGAATCAGCTCGGCACTATTGGCGAGCTCGAGGGCCTCCATGATTTTGTACTTATGAGTCTCGACCGTCCTGGGCGAAATATCCAGCCTGCCGGCGATGACTTTCGCCGAATGTCCCTCCACTACGAGTCTCAGAATTTCCCGTTGCCGCGCGCTTAACTTGTCGAATGGATCGAGCGACTCGGCTTCCCCTGACTGCGTTGCCTGGAAGACGGCTCCCGCGATCTCGGGTGACACGAAGACCCTGCCGGCCATTGCGGCGCGTATTGCAAAGACCAGTTCCTCGACAGCGGAGTGCTTCAGCACGAATCCGAGCGCACCCCCCTGCAGTGCCTCCCGTGCATAGGCAACGTTTTGATGCATGGTCAGCAAAACGACTTTTATGTTCGGGTCATCCCTTTTCAGGCGCGCGAGCGCGTCGAGTCCACTGATGCGCGGCATCGAGATATCGGTAACGATTACGTCGGGGCGCAACTTGCGGGCGGCTTCGAGCAGTTGTTCCCCGGTTTCGACGGCATCGACAACTTCGAACTCGCTGGCAAGCAAGCGCCTCAGACCTTCGGCGACAATGCGATGATCATCCGCCAGCAGTACCTTTGTCGACCTCATCGTTTCGTTCCTTGCAACGGCACACGGACCGACACTATCGTCCCTTTCCCGGGATCGCTGTGCAGGTGCAGGGTTCCACCGGCGAGGCGCGCTCGCTCACGCATGCTGGAAACGCCAATGCCGTTTGCGTGTTGCAAGTCCCTGATATCGAAGCCCTTGCCGTCGTCGCGCACCTCGAGCCGCAACGAATCGCGGTCCGGCGTTAATGATACGACAATTTCGCTCGCGTCCGAGTGCTGCACTGCGTTGGTCAGCGCTTGCTGGGCGATTCGGTAAAGGTGCAGCGCCCGGTCACCTGGGGGGTGTACCTCGAGCTGCTCGAATCGGGTTTCGATACGGCGTCCGGCCTGGCGGCTCAAGCGATCAACCTCGCTTTGCAGCGCTGTCGGCAGGCCGAGATCGTCGACCAGGGAGGGATGAAGGCGATACGACATGTCGTGCACGTCTTTGCTGATGCGCACGAGTTCTGGATGCAGGTGTGTGACAGCTTCCCGGTAGCCGTCGGCATCCGGCCCCTTGGCGAGGAATCCGGCATCGATGGCAAGTCCGGCCAGACGTTGCGACAGGTCATCGTGCAACTCGTGGGCCAGACGCAAGCGTTCGTCTTCGTGTGCGGTGATCAGGCGCCGACTGAGCTGCTCGCCCGCCATTTCCGCAAGCTGCCGGCGGCGACGGGCAATCAGCAATGCCACGATCAACACGGTCTGCGCCGCGACCACCACGGTGACCAGCACCACCCAGGGCCAGTAAAGCGAGAAAAATGTCTGCTGGCGGAACAGGATCTCGCTACCTTTGGGCAGCAGCGCCGTGTCGATGTTCCACGCCTCGAGGGCGCGCCAGTCGTAGCTGGGCTTGCCGAGGGGGACCACCCGCACGGCCGGCTCGGCGTCCGGTTCCAGCAGAATCCGGTGCGCCGCCGTGGCGATCTCCTTTCCCATGCGCCGGGTGGGGATTAGCCTTCCACCGACGATGCCGGTGCCGAGTTCGTGCTCGAAGACGCCGAAGACCGGGGCGTTGGTGGCGGCGACGATTCGTGCCAATCCGGTCTCGAACGGCAGTACCTGGCCGCCTGCGTCGATACTGAGAATGCCGAACAGCACGGCAGACCGATCGGGCAGTCGCGACAACAGACTCTCTATCTCTTGCATGCTCAACGACGACGTAAACGTGAACTCAATGCTGTCGTGAAGCTTCTCCAGTTCACTGCGTGCCGCGGACGTCAACGCCCGTTCCAGCTCCGACGCGCCGAACACGACGACCACGTGGCGCGTCTCCGGCAGCAAAGTAACGATTTCGTCCATTACATGCGTGAAAGAAAACTCCGCGACGATCCCTGCGTCCCCGGGCCGCAGCATGTCGGTCGTGACCGCGCCCTCACGCGCGGAAAACACCGTCGGAACACGCGAAGGAAATTCGTCCCGGTAACGGAGCCAGAAATCGATCGCCGACGGTCCGACGCCGACGACTAGGTCCGGCGGCAATGCCTGGAACCGATTACGGAGAAATGCTACCTGGTAGGGTTCGCGATCTTCCCTGCGACCCCAGCGCGCATCGAGACTGATCTCTACAAAGGACACTGGCGAATCGACATTTTGCGGAAAGGATTGCCGGAACTCCTGCGTCGGTACGTAGTACGGACTGGAATGCGTGTCCAGTGACTGAAGTATCAGGACGTTCGGCCCGCGCACCTCCTGCGCGCTCGGCTCCGCCGCGACAAGAAGCGTGCCTGCGAAGACCGAACAAAAGAGTTTTCGACACCCGCGCATCATCGGAGTTTTCTGGACGGGCCGCTTGAAATGTCAGGTCTACACCGTAGATGCGTCCCCCCCAGCAGGGGGCGGCTTGCCAGCGTCGGGCCAGCTTGCCAGTCGGCGATAAACGCGGGCGACCAGCTCTTCGGCGAGTATCATTACGATCAGGACGACAATCAGCGTCAGTACTCCGTGCAGCACGCCGAAAAATCTCACGCCGTCGCCGAACGCGATATTGATTGCTTCAAGGATGACGAATTTCGAACCGAACAGTATGAGCCAGGCACTGAGGAATCGCGCAACCGTCCACGCTGTACCCGGCTTGGCCTTGAACCAGGCGGCAACGCGATGTTCCAACACGAGGGTCAGTTTCAGCAGGATCTGCAAAAGAACGGCCGCCAACAGCGAGATCGTAAATGTTTCGATCTCGACATTTTCCGAGTACTCGTTGAAAAGGTTCAATACGACAAGATCAATCAGGACCGCCAGCAGGTAGCGGACGAACAGCGACTGAGCGGTTGAAGGAACCTCAGCCGACACAGGCTGCAGGGTACTGCTGATAGACATCTGGAATTCCTCGTATTAAAGATGAATGTCGTATTGTTGTCGGCGCTGCGGCCGTATGCATAGCATACTACAGCGGCCGAATATGCACCGTCATGGCCGTGGCCGAACAGCGCGATTTAGCGGTAAAAACTATACTCGTCGGCCGCACCACTGACAGCTTGATTGTGACAAAGCGCTGGTGGATGATGTCCGGCGATGTATACGTCAGTACCGAAGGCCAATCTTTGAAATTTCACGATCTGTCCCCCAGGGGCTCCCCTCGCTAGGTGACGACACTCCAATGGGTCGCTCGCTTGCCATCACCGCTGCACTCGTAAACGCATGGGCGATGTCGGCCAGGACACGGTCAGGAAGAGCATTGAGTCGATACACGTACGTCTGCCTGGGACTCTTCACCTTTGGGCTATTCAATTCACCCCCGATATCATTTGCGGATCAGGCAGAGGAGGCAACTGCTCCCAATTACATGCTGGCCGACCTCCCGGGCGAGGCGCTTGTATACGAGAGCGATCGCTTCTGGTTCAAACCGGTCATCGGCATCGTCACTGACTACACGTTCTTCGAACAGGACGATCCAAGTCTCGCACAGGTCGGCAAACAGGACGACTCGTTCGACCTCCGTGCCGGGCGGGTGGGTTTCATATCACGTTCCAAGACCAGCTATCCGTGGGACCTGTTGTTCATCATGGACTACCAGGAACGGCGAACCCGCGAGAAGCAAGCGTTCCGACTGTTCGACTTGCGCCTGCGCCTGCCAGTGGGCCCTGTAAACGTACACATCGGCAAGATGAAGCAACCGTTCTCACTCGAAATAACCGGCCTTTCGCTGCTGAAACAACAGCAGGAGCGCATACTGTCGCCATTCTTCGTAACGCGCAGTATCGGTGTCATGGCGTCCGGCCAGCTGGCAAACGATCGCATGACGTGGGCGGTGGGGTGGTTCAACGACTGGCTCGAAACCGGTGCCTCGTTCTCCGACAATGCCGACGATTACGTGGCCCGGCTAACGGGCCTCCTCAGCACGTCAGACGACAATCACGATTTCCTGCACGTCGGTCTCGGCGTGCGCCGCGCGGGCGCAGACTCCGGCCTGCTGCAACTTTCCGGAAGGCCCGGGTCCAATGTTGCCGACCACTACGTCGACACCGGTCAATTCTCCGGGGATTTCGTGACCGAGATTGGCCTGGATATCGCCTGGGACCGGGGGCCATTCCTGTTCGCGGCGGAGCACATCGAAGCTCGCGCGAAGTCTGGTGCGAACGGCAATCCGCGGTTTTCCGGAAGCTACCTGATGGCGTCCTGGGTGATCACGGGAGAGAGCCGCCCGTACGTGAATGTGGCAGGTACAACCGGTGCGATCACGCCGCAAGCAGAGCACGGTGCATTCGAACTCGTCGTGCGTTATTCGCGCCTCGACCTGACCGATGCGCTTATCGACGGCGGTGTGCTCCGCAAGTGGCACTACGGTGCCAACTGGTGGGTATCGCCGCAGTGGAAGTTTGGCATTGGTTGGGGCGATGCCGACCTGGACCGCTTCGGCCTCACCGGAAACACGAAGATGCTGCTGCTCCGCGCACAGTGGTACTACTGAAGACCATGTCATAAAACTGAAACAAATCCGCTTGTAATCGTCCGCACCCGTAGTAATTTTTGGCCATCGAAAAATTTCGCGTTATGCTGCGGAAATTACTGATTATCGCCGCGCTTTCGGCGCGGATAATCGAGTGGTCGACCGAACGAATCAAGAACGAGATCTCTGAGAACTTCCATACCAGTTTCAGGTCCTTCTTGCCGTGTCAGCAGTGCAGACTACTGGTCATTCGGACAATCGACTGACTGATACGCAGTCAATGACCGGATTCCGGTGAAGCCGACGACGCAGTGACTGCGCGTAGGCATTTTTTTTGCCAAGGAGTTGACGACTCAATGACACGGCGGGTTTTTTGCCAAACATTAACCATCGGACGAGCAAGTTTGAACAAGCCTCACGCGACTCGCTTGCTTGCAATCATGGTGGCAGCCGTATTGGTCCTGGCGATTTCGCCCACTTGGGTAAATGCACAGGAAACCGCGCCCGCCGCCGAAGACTCCGGGTTTTTATTCTGGAAAGATGCGAGCCTGTCGCTGTTGCCTTACGGCGATGGTTACGTCGTCGATCCGGACGAGCAGACCACCGTCACCTTCGAGCACGCTCACGAGTCGAAGATCGGCGACCTGTTCATGTTCGTCGACTTGACCAAGTTTCACGGGAATGCCGCGGACGACACCAGCTGGTACGCCGAAATCGGCCCCCGCTTCAGTTTCGGCAAACTGCTCGGCAAGGAGTTTAACTATGTGCTGTTCGAGCGCAGCCGGTTCGAGATCAAGGACATACTCCTGGCGACGCAGTACGAGCGAGGCGAAGATTCTGACGCTGCCGAGGCCGTTCTGGTTGGCGTCGGTTTCGACCTCGATGTGCGGGATTTCGGACTCCTGGGATTGCTCGACAGGTTCAATTACGTACAGCTAAACCTGTACGGTCGCGCCGACCTGACGCCGAGCGGCGAAAGCGGGTTCAGCGACATGCAGGTCACGATGGCGGCCAGTTATCCCTTCTCGATCGGCGGCAGCCAGTTCCTGATCGACGGATACTTCGACTGGCAGCTCGGACTCGGGGACAAGGACTGGAGTTATCACTTCAATCCGCAGCTGACGATGGATCTCGGTGCCGTGTGGCAAAATCCGCGCAAGCTTTTCGTCGGCCTGGAGCTCGACCTCTGGTGGAACAAGTACCAGATTACGAACTCACCCTCGTTCGACACCAACCAGACGGCCATCAGCTTGCTGGTTAAGTACCACCTCTAGTTACTGCAGAAACTATAAAGATACGGAGCACACAATGGCAGCTAGCAATCCCAAACCCGACAGTGCAATCCGCGGGCCAGCACTGACGTTTAAAGGCGATCCATTCAAGGACGGTGTCGAAGACACCATGGTCTACGAGTCCGACGCCATCGTGGCGTTCGGCGAAGGTGTCATCACGCATTTCGGCCCGGCCGACAAGGTCAAGGACAAACTTCCCGCCGGCATCGATGTGAAAAATTACGGTAGCGACGCATTGATCTCGGCCGGCTTCCTGGACAGTCACGTCCATTTTCCGCAGACACCGATGATTGCAGCCTTCGGCGAGCAACTTCTTGACTGGCTGAACAAGTACACGTTTCCGACTGAGAAAAAATATGCCGACAAGGCGTTCGCCTCGTCTGTCGCCAAGGTGTTTCTCGAGGAGTGCCTGAAAAACGGCATCACGACCAGCTGCGTGTATTGCACAGTGTTTCCGCAATCGGTTGATGCGTTGTTCGAGGAGGCCGAACGCCTCGGTTTGCGAATCGCGGCCGGTAAGGTCCTCATGAACCGTAACGCGCCGGACTACTTGCTCGACACGACGCAGAGTGGTTACGACGATTCCAAGGCGCTGATCAACAAGTGGCATGGGCGCGGCCGCCTGATGTATGCCATCACGCCGCGCTTCGCCCCGACCAGCACCGATGACCAGCTCGCATCCGCCGGCGAACTGTGGAGCGAATTCGAGGATTGCTATATGCAGACGCACGTGTCGGAGAACGTCGATGAAGTCGCGTGGGTCAAGGAATTGTTTCCTGATCGCAAGGGCTATCTCGACGTTTACGATCACAGCAAGTTATGCCGCCCGCGCGCGGTCTTCGGCCACGGCATTCACCTGACCGACGACGAGATGGACTGCATGCACAGGACGGGATCTGCGATCTCGCATTGCCCGACATCGAATTTCTTCCTTGGAAGCGGGTACCTGGACGTGTTTCGCGCCCATGACAAAAAACGGCCGGTGCGCGTCGGGCTCGGCACCGACCTGGGGGCGGGTACCTCGTTTTCAATCCTGCTGACGCTGAACGAGGCTTACAAAGCGGCTCAATTGAACAACCATGCGCTTACCGCTGGTCACGCGTATTATCTCGCTACGCGGGGCACGGCACATGCCATGTACATCGAAGACAAGGTCGGTAGTATTGCCCCTGGCATGGAAGCTGATCTCGTCGTGCTGAATATGAAGTCGACGCCGATCATTGACTATCGCATGCAGTTCGTGGAGGACATCAACGAGGCGCTATTCGTGCAGATGACCCTCGGCGATGACCGGGCCGTGCAAGCGACCTACGTGGCAGGCAAGTTGCAGTACGAACAATGAAAGCACAAGCTTTTCGCCGCAGATCATAATCAGAAGAAGGAGGTCAGACATGTCTGCCACCCCACAAGAAACATCTCAAACCCCGAGCGACACCAAACTGGGTGGCGCAACGGCATGGTGGGTATGGACGCTCGCCGTTGTGTTCGTCGTCTACCTGTTCAGCTTTCAGACCGGCTACTCGATCGTCAATTCCAGTGTGCAGGCGGACGTCGGACTGTCGATCACGCAAGTCAGTACGATCGCCGCCATCTATACCTGGGCATTCGCGATTTGCCAGTTTTTCGGCGGCGCGCTGCTCGATCGTCTGGGATCACGCAAGGTTCTGCCGGCCTCGATCGCCCTCGTGACGCTCGGCATTTTTGTCTTTGCGAATGCGCAGAGTTACGAGATGCTGCTGGTGTCACAGGTTATCGTCGCCGTCGGTTCCTGCACCGGCTTCGTCGGCGCCGGATACGTGGGCGGCCAGTGGTTCGGCATGGCCAAGTTCAGTTTCATGTTCGGCCTGGTGCAAGTTATGGCCGCGCTCACTTCTGCATTTTCGGTGAACCTGATTGGCGTTGCACTGGACTCGATGACCTGGCGTACGCTGTTCAACGGCACGGCGGTATTCGGCATCGGGATGTTCGTACTCGGGCTCCTGTACATCCGCAATCCGGCGCCCGTCGTCAGCGACTCGGCCGGCGGTATCGGAAATTTCTTCGCCTCGGTGCTGAAGGGTATGGCGGAGGTCGCAAAGATCGGCCATGTGTGGATCGCCTCGCTATATGGCGCGCTGGCCTTCGGTGCGTTACTGGCCCTCGGCGTCGTGTGGATGCCCAAGCTGCTGATGGTGCACGGCCTGAGCGAGAGCAGTGCGGGCCTGGGCTCGTCGTTGCTGTGGCTGGGACTCGCCGCGGGAAGCGCCACGGTTCCGCACTGGTCGGACGTCCTCAAGCGACGCAAGCTACCGATCATCCTCGGTGCCGCGGTACAACTCGTGGCAATGCTCGGCTTGGTGTATATACCCGGCATCGGCACCGGGCTTGCCTGGACGCTGTGTTTCGTGCTCGGCTTTGCGAACGCCGCACACATGCTGGCCTTCAGCACGGCGGCGGACGTCGTACAGCCGCAGCAGATCGGCACCTCGGCGGCCATCGTCAACGGCATCATGTTCATCCTTGGCGGCATTTTGATCAGCCGGCCGGGTTTCCGCATCGGTGTCGGGCTGGATGCCGGGCTCGAACCGGAATCGCTTGCGCTGGCGCAATATGCCAGCCTGCCGTTGATCATCGCCTGTGTTGCTTCGCTCGTGATTGCGATATTCATGAGGGAGACCTATCCTCGCCACACCGGGTGATTGCTGCCGACTCGGCCTGGACAAGGGAATCGGCGAATGGGAAATGAAGACGTAAGAAGCCCGCCCGCACAGGGCGGGCCAAGGGCCTGGGGCGTCTGGCTGATCGCAGTCACCTTCGTCGTCTATTATTTCAGCTTCCAGACCGGCTACTCCATCGTAAACTTCCGGGTACAGGAGGATGTCGGGCTGTCGATCGCCGAGGTCGGACTTATCGCGGCAACCTACACCTGGGTATTCGCGCTATTCCAGTTCCTTGCCGGACCGTTGCTCGACCGGGTCGGCGCGCGTCCGGTCCTGTTGCCGGCCATCGTGCTCGTGACGCTCGGCATCTTCCTCTTCGCCACCGCCAGGAACTTCAGCAGCTTGCTGCTTTCGCAGGTATTCATTGCCCTCGGAGCCTGCACCGGGTTTGTCGGCGCCGGCTACGTCGGCGGAACCTGGTTCGGCTGGGCGAAGTTCAGCATCATGTTCGGGCTCGTGCAGTTTTCCGCGTCACTGTTTTCGGCGTTCGGACAGAACGCGTTGTCCTGGGCTCTAACGATCTGGCCTTGGCGTGAACTGTTCGGCTATGTCGCTGGTTTCGGCGTCCTGCTGTTCGTCATCGCAGTCCTCAGGCTGCGCGATCCTGCACCGGTCGTGGTCGCCGGCGATCGCGGCGTCCGGCCTTTTCTCGCCGACGTCGCCCGGTCGATGGCGCAAGTGGCGAGGTTGCGTGCAGTCTGGGTTGCAGCCGCGTTCGGCGCGTTGTGCTTCGGTGTCATGCTCGCACTCGGCGTGGTATGGGCGCCGAAACTGATGCTTGTGCGCGGCATGGATGCGTCTTCGGCCAATCTCGCTGCCTCGCTGCTGTGGCTCGGCCTGGCAGCAGGCTGCTTCACGACGCCCTGGGTATCGGATCAGCTGCAACGACGCAAGCTGCCTTCGTTGGTCGGCATCGTGATCCAGGCGGCGGCGCTGTCGTTACTCCTATATGCGCCGTCTCTGAGTCCGGCGCTCGCCATGGCCTTGTGTTTTACTTTCGGCTTCGGCAACTCTGCGCACATGCTGGCGTTCAGCTCGGCGGCCGATGTCGTCGAGCCGAAATATATCGGCACGTCCGCCGCGATCGTTAACGGCATGATGTTCATTGTCGGCGGCATCATGATCAGTCGTCCGGGGATGCGCGTCGGTCTGGGTCAGGCGGAAGGTCTGGCGCCGGCGTCTCTGGACCTTGCACAATTCGCGGCCAGGCCGCTCATGCTGGCAGTGCTCGCTGCGCTCATCATTGTATTGTTCATGCGCGAGACCCATGCCGGGTCGACGACGTCGTAATCGAGCCCGATCCGCACGCTCTTGGCGGCCACCTGACCCTCGAATAACACGCCACGACGCCCGCAAAACGCCTGTCCTACGGCAACAGGTCGTCGATGATTTCCAGAATCTCCGGTCGATGCGCAGCAATCTCGTCGCGGGTGAGGCCCTCGAGCGAATGCGGGTACTTTAGCCACACCTCGGTTTCGTGCAGGTAGTAGTCGGGCCTGAGCGACGTCTTGTTGCGGCTGGGCTTGTAATAAGGCACCGCCACCCGCACGTCGGCCGGCATGTTGCGCCTCAGCTTCGAGGTCAGATCCCGGATGATGGCCTCGATCGTGTGACCGGTATCGAAGACGTCGTCGACGATGAGAAGCCTGTCCTCATGCGTGAGTGTCTTGATGAGATAGCTGAGCCCATAGACCCGCACTTCCCTGGCCGAATCGATACCATGGTATGAACTCGTGCGAATGGCAATGTGATTCGTGGTGACGCCGGCAAAGCTCAAAAATTCCTGCACCGCGACTCCGATCGGTGCACCACCGCGCCATACGGCGACGATGAAAGTCGGTCGGAAACCGCTGGCATACACGTTTGCCGCCAGCCGGAAGGAATCCTCCAATAGACCCTGAGCATCAATATACTGTTTGTCGGTCATGCGTAGGCAATCCGATGTTCGCCTGTTACTGTATTGCGATGTCGAAGCATTTTCTCACCGAACGGGATCACCTGTTGGATGGCTTCCGTCTCGGCCGCCAGATTTTCGAGAGCGGCTTTCGGCCGACTTTCATCGTCGGCTTGTGGCGCGGCGGCAGTGTCGTCGGTATCGTGGTCCAGGAATGCCTGGCGAGCCTCGGCGTCGACACTGACCATATTGCCCTTCGAACGTCGTATGAAGGACCCGAAGAATACTACCAGACGATCCGCGACAAGAGCTCGATCCGGGTCCACGGCCGCCAGTATTTGCTCGAGACGATCAACGCCGAGGATCGATTGTTGATTGTCGACGACGTGTTCTCCAGTGGTCGGCACACGCGCGCCGTAATCGATGCGCTGCAGGTACGGCTGAAGCGCAATATGCCGCAGGATTTCCGCGTGGCCGTCACGTGGTATCGGACGACCCCGGATCAGGATGCCGCTCCCGACTATTTCGTTCATAAAACGGATCAGTGGATCGTGCTCCCATGGGAAATGCAAGGCCTGTCGATGGATGAGATCGTCGAGCACAAGCCATTTCTGGTGCCATTGCTGGACCAATGCAAACTCGGCGCCATCCAAAAAAACCACACCGGGAAACCGTAATACTACGGATTGTTCATCCGATGGTCTTCATGGAATGATTTTTCGCATAGTCGCCCATCCGCCCCCATTTCAGAGTAACAGCCAAGGAGTCTGCAGTGTGTAAGTTGACCGGAATCACCCTCGTCTTGTGTTTGGTCGCGGCTGCCTCACACGCGCAGGATTCGTACATCGCATTCGACGATGAAGGCAATATGCTGATTTCCGGGCCGTTCGAGCTGACGATTCCGAAACCGGGGGAGGCCAGGCAAGGCGGACCCAAGGAAAGTTCACCGAGCCTGCTGAACGAGGAACTCAAGGTATCGGTGGCCGGCTATTTCGGTGCTGACCAGTTTGTCGTCGTCCAGGTCGAGACGACGGATGCAGGGGCCGGCACCATGAGTAATGAGCACTTGCCCGTCATGGAACTCGCCGGCGAGAATTTTCGCGCTCGCAAAGGCTGTGCCGACATCAGCCAGGAAGAACTGAACGCGGACGACGATCCGCTGTTCGAATTTGTCGAGCGCTACAACGTACAGATTGTGCCGGCGGTCATGGTCATGCAACTGGTGGCGGTCGACGATTCCGGCTCCGCCCTGGGTACCGTGTTCTTCATGCGTAATGTCCCTGGTGGCTGTGAATCCATGACGTCGCAATTCGAGGAGAAATTTTCCCGCGACTTCGAACGCTTCATCGAATCCGTACGCGCGGCGAATTAGTGGCAAATGGCCCGCACCGCAGGAATGTCAGCTGTTCCGTGCAGAACGGTTTTGAGCAAGAAAGCACCCTGGAATTTTGGGCAAGAATAAACTTCACAGCAGAGGGGAAAGTCATGAAAAAATCGATGATGCTGGTCGCGCTGCTCAGCCTCATAGTCACCTTTGATATATCGACAATGCCTGAAAGCGTCGCCCAGACGCAGGGTATGGATCGCCGCGACGACCGTCGTGACAATCGACAGGACGCGCGCGACGAAAAGCGCGAGTGCAAGGCCGGAGACGAGAACTCGCGAGCTGAATGTCGGCAGGACAAGCGAGATGACAAACGAGATCGTGGCGAGGCCGAGACGGAGAGCGAAGACGAAACAGAGGGAGAGAGCGAGTAGCCGAACGCATCGACTGGCACCGCGTCGCCGGATTCCGGGAGAAGGGCACTTCCGGTTACCTTATGAGCGGGCGCAAGGAAAACGCCGCGTGACAAGTCGACGCTATGCGGTTGAACTACGGGGGTATTTGCCAGTCGAACGGCGAGTCCGGCTGCAATCGGGCAATGTCCCGCCACACGAACAATTATTCACTTGGAGGAGAAAGCAGTGACGCCACGCATCGCGTTCAAAATCATCTCTGCAATTATGGCCACTTTGGTGCTGTGCGTACCGGCACATGCCGGCGGCCGGCCTGACAGTTCGTCGCGCAGCTGGTTCGGCCACATCAACACCGGATGGGCCTTTCCCAGCGGCGACACGGGCGATGTCCTCGATGACGACTGGCGGATTGGCGCCGGCGCCATGTACTGGCCGTCCGACTGGCCCATCGGTATCGGATTCGATATTGACTACTGGTCGATGGACCTGTCGAATTCGGCCATCCAGGCCATCAATGACGCCATCGACCAGGATCCCATGAATGACGGCGAGATTACCGGCGGCGATGTCGACAACTGGCAATTTTCCTTAAACGGTATCTGGAGCCTCGGCCAGGACACTTCGAATGGCTTTTACCTGGCAGGCGGGATCAGCTGGAACAACGTGACGGGTAGAGTCGCCGAGACCGGTCTCGTCTACTACCCGCCGGTCTGCGATCCCTGGTACTGGTGGTGGTGCCTTCCGGGCGGTATTGGTCCGGGTTCCATCATCGTCGGCAAGCGCTCCGCTGATGAATTCGGCTGGAACCTCGGTGCCGGATACAGCTTCGATTCGTACAATGGCCAGTTTTTTGTCGAAGCGCGTTATCACCAAATCCAGGTCGGCAGCGAGAATATCGAGTACTTTCCGCTGACGTTCGGTTTTCGCTGGTAGCGAGGCCCGCGCCTGAAAAAACCGTGGCCTCACCGGCCACGACTTAAAGGGCAGGCGGTGGTCGAGACTGATGCCGGACCAAGGAATAATTCCGACCTTTCGGGGATTTGTCGTGTCGGCAGTCTCGTCGTACCTTCCCGGACCGTGATCGTCGACCTGTCAGGCGGGCAGTCGGCACGTGGCGGGGTGGACAACACCAGGGACGCAATGATTGCAGAGATGATTTTGTACGCGTTGCATGCCATCGTTGGCCGATCCTCCCGGTGATTACCCGGAAGTAATGTACGCACATCTTGCCATACTGGCAGTCTTCGTTTTTCTGTACAGCATCATTGCCGGACGCGTGGAACGCAGCATCTTTTCCGGACCAATGATTTTTGTGACGGCGGGCGTTGTTGTGGGTCCGGTGCTCGGCTGGTTTCCAGGTGACGCAACCGGGTCCGAGCTACGGGTACTGGCAGATCTCACGCTGGCCCTGTTTTTGTTTGTCGATTCGGCAAACGCGAATCTGTCAGAGCTGAGACGGAGTTTCGGAATTCCATCGCGAATGCTGCTGATTGGCCTGCCGGGCTCAATCGCGCTGGGTTTCGGGCTGGCGCTGGTCATGTTCGATGCACTGACAATCTATGAAGCGGCCGTACTCGGTGCGATGCTGGCTGCCACGGATGCCGCGCTCGGCAAACCTGTCATCACAAACACGTCAGTGCCCGATCACCTTCGTGAAGGACTGAACGTGGAGAGTGGCCTCAACGACGGGCTTTGTGTTCCGATCGTATTGGCTTTGATCGCGCTGGAACTCGGTACCGAACAAGGCCTGGGCAGCGGTCTGGCGGTAACCTTGATCGCCGAGGAGCTGGGTATCGGTGCGCTTGTTGGCCTCGGCGTGACGGCTATCGGGACCGGACTGTTTCGATTTTGCCAGCGCCAGGGCTGGGTAACCGGCGTCTGGCTACAGATTACGTTTGTCGCCCTGGCTATAGCTTGTTTCGGACTTGCACAGAGCCTGCACGGCAGCGGCTACATCGCCGCGTTTACCGGTGGTGCGCTGTTCGGCTATTTGACAAAAGGAGAAGCGCACGCGCTCGTGAGCTCCGCCGAGGGCATCGGCGAAATGCTGGCTCTTTTGACGTGGTCGTTGTTCGGCATCGCCGTTGTCGATCAGGTGTATGACCAACTCAATTGGCAAGTGCTCGTATATGCGGTACTCAGCCTGACCGTCGTGCGCATGGTGCCGATCTTTGTTTCGCTGGCGGGGAGTGGGGAAAAATCCTCCAGCCGGCTGTTTCTGGGGTGGTTCGGTCCCCGCGGCCTGGCCAGCATCGTGTTTGCCGTTATCGTTTTGGACGAGGGCCTGCCCGAATCGAAGCTGATCGCCTTGATAGTGGCATCCACGGTAATACTGAGCCTGGTACTGCACGGCATGACGGCCAATCCACTGGCCGGCTGGATAGCCCGAGAGGAGAGCTGAGTGCCGGCTTGTGAAGTGTCCTACAAACGGAAAATACGGAACTGAAAATGAACATTAAAAAAGTACATTCACTCGATGAACGATTGGTAAAAGCTTCAAAGAAAATCAGGGTCCTGAGTACTTTGTCCTGGCCGATCGGCGTCGGAGAAAAATTCCTTGAAGGTTGGCGTAAAGGAAGTCCCGCATTGCCTGAACTGAAATTGCAGCCCCCGGATATCGGCGACAGCCTGGAAACACTGGACGGAATCGCCAGTGAGTGCGATCAGGATGATCCGGTCGAAAAGTTCCTGTTCGAGTCGGCCACGAGCTATGCAAATGCGGGACGCATGCTGCTGAACGTTGGCACGCGAGACTTCACCAAATACTCGGAAAAAGTTTACGGCCGCCCGGACTTTGTTTACGAGAGCCAGGGTCTATCGGCCGTGGACGGCGCGAAATTTCTCCTGGAAGTCACTGACAACCTGTTGGACAGCGAACATATTCAATCCCCGGAAGCGGATATTTCAGCTGCGGAATTTTCGGAATGGCTCAAATCGAGGGTCGTTGAGTTTTTCAAGCATGACTCTGTAGAGGTCGTTATCGACGAGACGATATCAGCAAAGGCTTTGGCTGGCGCCACGCGCATACGACTTAGAAGTAGCGCCCTGTTCTCACAGCTTGACAAGGATCAACTCTTGCAGCACGAAGCGTTCGTGCATACTGCGACACAGTTGAACGGCCGGAAGCAAACCAATCTGAAATCACTTGGTCTTGGCGCGCCTCGCACCACCCGCACACAGGAAGGCATTGCCGTACTGGCGGAACTGATCACGAATTCCATTGACATCAGCCGTTTGAGGCGAGTTGCCCTTCGCGTCATCGCGGTGAAAAACGCTTTGGACGGCGCGGACTTTGTCGATTTGTTCCAGTTCTTTCTGAACGCCGGACAATCCGAGACGGAGTCCGTCCAATCTGCACAACGCGTATTCCGGGGTGGGGCAGTTGAGGGCGGTGTCGTGTTTACAAAAGACGGTGTTTACCTGCAGGGGTTGCTCGAAGTTCACACGCTGTTACGAGTAGCGATTCGGGACAATAAACCGAATCTTGTGAGCAACCTGTTTGCAGGTCGGCTTACCATTGCGGATGCCGTGCGCCTTGATCCGCTGTTTCAAAGTGGCTGGCTCGTTCCCCCGGTATATATCCCGGGATGGGCGTCCGACTTGCAGCGATTGGCTGCGAGCATGGCGTACTCGGCGTTTATCAGCAACATTAAACTCGA
The DNA here is from genome assembly GCA_033720315.1 of Woeseiaceae bacterium. Taxonomy (GTDB): domain Bacteria; phylum Pseudomonadota; class Gammaproteobacteria; order Steroidobacterales; family Woeseiaceae; genus SZUA-117. The sequence continues at coordinate 17,071 of JAWWCT010000039.1, forward strand.
CCACGTGAGTCTGGACAGAGCCATCGAGTTCGAGAAAGAATTGAATGCTGTGGGACAATAATCGACTTCGTGCCCGACACATTCGAGCGATCCAGACTGGAAAGATGCGGACGTAGCCCAAAATGACGGGCGGGTCGTCAGGGATGCCGGCCAGGCCGGCACCATCCCGGCGATTAGCGCAGGAGTGAATCCACGAATGGCCATATTCTTTTTCGTATTGCAGGTGTTATGCGTACTTTACGTATGGTTCATCGTGTTGCCGCTTGTGCGCCCGGTCGCGAGGGTCGCAAAACGCGGCGCGCGCTTTGCAGCGCTCTGCTGGCTGGCAATTCTGGTTATTTTCGCGCAGCCGCTGCCTGAAGTCCGGGCGCAGCAGCTGCCCGCACCGAGTACTACGATCCCTGCCGACGAACTCAACCGCGGCACGCCGCGCCGCGCGGTGCGCGGATTCATGCAGTCTTTCGAGTCGGGCGATTACTCGACCGCGGCCGAGTACCTCGATCTGAGCGATCTACCGCCGGCCTACCGCAACATCCGTCCGAGCGGGCTCGCGAGGCAACTCGGCATCGTGTTCAGTCGCGAAGTCTGGATCGACGCGGGCGTGCTCAGCGACGCGCCCGCGGGCGCGACCGACGACAACCTGCCGGCAGACCAGGATCGGCTGGCCGTCATTTCGGCCGAGAGCGGCGATATCGTTCTGCGGCTCCAGCGCGTCGAGCTCGATAGCGGTGTGCTTGTATGGAAGATCGCAGGCTCGACCGTTGCCCGAACCGCGGAACTTTATGCGGAGTTTGGTTACGGGCCCGTGGTCGAGTTCCTCGCCCGCAACCTGCCACGCGTGTCGATACTCGGCGTCGAGCTGTTCAAGTGGGTGTTCGTGCTCGGCAGCGGCCTGATCGCCTACGCACTGCTTGCTTTGCTGGCGCCCGTTGTTGCGCCGATGCTGGTGAGGACGAGGGCACTGCCGCAGGAGCGCGCGCTGCGTTATCTCAGAGGGCCCGTTGCCCTCGTGCTTGCGATCCTGGTCGCAAATGCAGTCCTCTTCGAACTCGGCCTCGGCATCGCAGCCAGGGGATACGCTGCCGGCCACACCGTACCGATCGTGGCCGTAACCTGGTTGATCCTTGCGACACTCAACGTTGTACGCGACGGCGTCGTCGCGTCGCTGCGTCAGCAACACCGGGACGCCGCGGTCGTCATCCAGCGGCCGATATTTGGTGCCATGAAGATCGTCGTCGTCATCACGGCGTGCGTGACCTGGCTGGACAACGTCGGCTACAACATTACGACGCTGCTGGCGAGCCTGGGCGTCGGCGGCATAGCGATGGCGCTCGCGCTGCAAAAACCGCTCGAGGACGTGTTCGCAGCATTCACCCTGTACAACCAGCAGCCGGTACGTATAGGAGACTTCTGCCGCTTCGGTGACAAGCTCGGCATGATCGAGGAAATCGGTTTGCGAACGACGCGGATCCGAACTCTCTCGAATACCAGGATATCCGTGCCGAATGCAAAAATCGCGAGTGAGTATCTCGAGAACCTGTCGGACAGGAGCACGATCCTGTTCAACCCGATACTGCGAATCCGCATTGATACGACGCCCGACACGGTGCAACGCGTGCTCGACGACCTGCGTGCCATGCTCGCTGAGCATGAGAAAGTCGCACCGACCGGGCTCCGCGTGCGTTTCGTGCGCATCGGCCCGGACGCGCTCGAGCTTGAAATTTTTGCGTATCTCAACGCGGCGATGTGGTCGGAGTACCTGGAGATCTGCGAGGACCTGAACCTGAAGATCCTTGGAGTGGTCGCAGCCGCCGGCGCGAGCCTCGCGCTGCCGGCACAGGATCTCGTCGTCGATGTCAAGAAGTAGGCTGGATGTAAAGGGGAGGGGGTTTTCGCAGCCGGGACGTGCCGAAAAATTGCAGGCGCGGTCGTCAGGTAAGCAGGATATGCATCAATACCAGCTAATGACGGCGACGAGAACAAGCAGCCCGATCGATGACAACTGGAACAGTATGTCGACCCGGTCGATTCGCTGCATGGCTTCCTCTTTCTTGTCGGCCGGGGCCATGAAATACACGTTCGTACCCCAGGTGAACAATACGAACAGGCCCAGCGCGATGATATAGCTGCAGGCAAACAGCTTGTCGAGAAATGTCAGGTAGGGCATAGGCGGCAAATTGTCATGATAGGCCTGTTGCAAGAACACCATCGTTAGCAGTGCCGTGGACGGAATCGCCAATCGCAGACTTCCCATCGATCCCGCCAGCGAAGGCGACAACAGGACCACGCACAACACGACGATCAGCGGCAGCACCCTGCCTATGAAAGCGCTCCGGAAATCTGCCGTATAGTGAATGTTCAGCCGCACCTGGGCCATCGTCGGCTGATACCAGGATCCGAATCGGCTGGAATAGTGATGCAGATAAGGCTCGAAAGTCACACGATCGAGCCTGTAGCCGCTCAGGTTGCCGGCGAGCCCGAGTGATCCACTCTGTTGATGATGCGGGACCAGCAGAGTCGATTGGTATTTGTTCGACATGGAGCTGGGCGCGATTTCCACTACGAGCGGCAATTCCAGCGACGCGAACGGGTGGCGTTGAAGATTATTCGCATCGTCTAAAAACCTGCTCGAAAAGCGATAGCGCTGGTAATACCTGCCGGCCGAGACCCGTTCGGGTTCGTCGGTAGCTACCTCGAACGTGGAATCCCAGGTTTCGATGCGATTGACTAGCCTGATGAGGTCAATCGGTTTGATCTGATTTTCGACCATGTGCGCCTGCGTCGAGGCCGGCCATTCCAGCCAGATGAAGCCGTCTGCCGAGAACGTCTTGGTGGTGAGAGAGAGCGAATACACCTTATCGACATGGATCCCGGCATAGATGATGTCATGATCACCGCGAATGGTTTCCAACGGACCCAGTGGAACAACCGACTCCGCCTGCTCGAATAAATGGTGTTGTTCTGAATCGTCGTCTGCCTCCTGCGAAACGCCGACGATGCTGATGACGAGTAACACGCCGGGCAAAACAACGGCCACTATCAGGTGACTGATTTTCGAGCGATCTTTTCTCATCATCATAGAGCTGCTGTTACGGTTGCTCGCTCTCAGGCAGCCGAAAGCTATCGGCGTCGCTGCGACCCGTTGTCCAGTCGCAGACGTAGCCTTTGCTTGCGGGCAGGCGGTCGCTCCACGGGGAAGGATCGATCACACCCGCGTCGAAAACGATGTCGAACATGCCGTCGGGTCGAACTCTTCCGATCACAGCGCGTTTAGCGAGATGGTGATTGGGCCGAATCTCGACCCGTCCGTGGGGCGCGTCGAAGCTCATGCCCGTCAGGGCATCCCGTACGAGCCTCGGGTCTGTGCTGTCCGCCGCTTCAGCGGCTTTCGCCCAAAGGTGTACCATCGTGTAAGCGGTCTCGGCGGGGTCGCTGGTCACCCTGTGCACGCCATAGGTGCGCTTGAATTCTTCCGTGAATTCTCGAGCGGCCAGCGTGTCAAGGCTCTGAAAATAACTCCAGACAGTATAGGTGCCTTCGAGAAAACGAGCGCCGATAGCGGACACCTCTTCTTCTGCGAGCGAAAAACTCATGATCACATAGCCATTCTCACGTGTAAGGCCCGCTGCGAACGCCTGCTTGAAAAAATCGAAGTTGTTTTCGCCGTTGATGGTGTTGACGATATTGCCGCCGTCGGGAAGTGCCAGCTTTATTGCGTCGATCACCGGAGCGATGTCTGTGGGTTCCATTGGAATGTAGCGCGTACCCGCGACCCGACCTCCGAGGGACGCCACCTGTGCATCGATGATTGCATGGACCGTTCGCGGGTAGATGTAGTCGGAGCCGATCAGGAAAAAGTCTGTCGAACCGTTCTCGAACAGCCAGTGTATTCCGGGTTCGACCTGTTGGTTGGGCGTTGCACCAAAATAGAAGATGTTCCTGGAGCATTCCTGTCCTTCGTACTGGACCGGGTAGAACAGCAAGTGGTCTTCCCGCTCGAAAACAGGCAGCATTGCTTTGCGGCTGTCGGACGTCCATCCACCAAAAACGACAGCGACTTCTGGATCGTCAATGAGACGCTGTGCCCTGGACGCAAAGGTCTGCGCATCGGAGGCCCCGTCTTCCTCGACCGGCTGCAGTTTCAGCGTCTCGCCCCGTATAGTGATGCCACCGGCGCGATTGATTTCGGCGATTGCCAACAGTTCGGCTTCGGCTACGGTATTCTCCGATATGGCCATGCTGCCGCTGCGCGAGTGTAGGACTCCGACGCTGACGATGCCGTCGAAACCAGCTGTCGTGGATCGAGTGTCGTTGCAAGCCGCCATTGCTGCGAGGGACAGCAGCGCAAGTACTCGCACGAAGTCGTTCACCGAGATCGCTGGCTTCGCAGCACTGAGTAACGCCGCGAGGCAGGCTGCGCGATTGGATCTGCTTGCGACCGGCAACACTCAGTACCAGCGGCTGCTGCCTACCGACATGTAACCGTGACTGCCGATTGGCACGCCGACGCTCAAACCGATTCCGACGTTGCCGTCGCACCCTGCGATCAGTGTGCTGGACGCCAGCAGCAGCCAGAAGAGCAGGTTCCTTGTTGCCTTGCGCATTGCCGTCATCTCCTCAGCCCGGTGTTTTATGCAGCACAAGCACGGCGCCGGCCGGGTCTGTGACGACTGCAATCGTGCCATCGCGCAGTTCGGGCGACACCGGCAGCAGAATCGTACCGCCGAGTTCCTTCGCGCGTTGCGCGGCTGCCTCGGGATTGCCGACACCAAAGTGCGTCAGCCACGTCGATGCCATATCACGTGACGGCTTCCTGAATATTCCGGCGCGGTCGACACCGCCGCTCGACAGCAACGTGTACTCGCCGCCACGACGCTCGATTATGCGCAAGTCAAAGCCGGCGATATTCCTGTAAAACTGCGCTGCGCTAACCGGATCGTTGGCGAGCAGCTCGGTCCATACCGGTCTGCCCGGGGCGGTACGCGTGGTTTGATCGTCCGGATCGCCGATCCTGCTGCGGACGAGACCGACGACAGCACCATCGGAGTCAATGATCGCCGCAACGCGCCCGATCGGGACGTTCTGTGCAGCTACCGCAACCGTCGCGCCAGCTCCGACGCCATCACCGACAGCGGCATCGACGTCAGTTACGGACAGGTACGGTAACCAGCGTGACACGTTGCGGCCGTCTGCTCTGGGCGGTACCGAAACCATTCCGGCCACGTACACACCGCCATCGCGCGCAACGACGTAGTCGCGGCCGTTGCGGCTGGCGGAGTTCTCGAATGTCCAGCCGAACATCTCACCGTAGAAGCGCTGTGCAGCATCGATATCCTCGGTGATCAGGTCGTGCCAGATGAACTTGCCGACCAGCGGGTCATCGGAAAATGACATTCCTGACAGGTCGCGGCCCGTCATGGTAGTGCAGGCTGCGGCGGTGAGGGCGATAGCAGCGACAAAGGCTAATGCTTTTTTCATAGAGCCTCTCAGATGGGGGAGGTGAACGCGAATTACTGCTGGATCCTGTTGACTTCGCCGGACCTATTGTCGCCGAAGCGTCCGGCATCATACAGGGGTTGGCACGGCTTTGGAATTTCCGGCATGCGCGTGTCTCAAGGCGGCAACGCCCCGGTTCGAAGCTCGTGTCCCTGAATACAACCAGCTGTTTTGAAGCGCTGACCGGATCTTCAGATTGACGCAACGCTATTCCTTCCGCTCCCGATTTTCGGCTGGCAACGGCGTAGCTGGCCGATCGATTGGGCTCGGCTGGGTGCGCTTGGGAGGCGCGTATATCGGCGCATGTCTGTAGAATTGGCTCTCATGGGGGATCGCCGGAGCCGAGATGAACACTTTCCTTGGGGAGCTTAAAAGACGCAAGGTCTTTCAGGTCGCGGTGGCCTACGGCGTCGTGGCCTGGCTCGTCATGCAGGTCGTCGACGTCGTCGGCGAGCCTCTGAGGCTTCCGGATTGGCTCGACTCGGTCGTCATCGTTCTGCTTCTCGCCGGATTCCCCGTGGCAGTCGTCATTGCCTGGGCGTTCGATCTCACGTCCGCGGGCGTCGTTCGCACGCCGTCGCGGGAAACGGCGACGGCGGACGCGAAAGGACCCGAACAGATCGCCGGCTCGGAACCGGCCTCCACCGGCAAAGACGTGAGTCCGGGCAGGCCACCGCGACGGGTCCTCCGCAACTCCATTGCCGTGTTGCCTTTTGAAAATCTGAGCCCGAACCCCGACGACGCATTCTTTGCCGCCGGTATCCACGAGGAGATCCTGAATTACCTGGCAAGGATCAAGGATCTGAGCGTCATTGCCCGCACGTCCGTCAAGCGGTACGCGGGATCGGACAAGCCCATCGCCGAGATCGCGGCCGAGCTCGGTGTCGGCACGGTCATGGAAGGCAGCGTGCGTTACGCTGGTGACCGCGTGCGCGTGACCACCCAGCTCATCGACGCCACGACCGAAGAGAATTTATGGTCGGAAGTCTACGAGCGGCAACTGGCCGATGTGTTTGCGATCCAGGCAGATATCGCCGAGCACATTGCCCGAGCGCTTAAAGCCGAGTTTTCCGCCGCGGAGAAGGAAAGTATCGAGACGCTTCCGACGACGGGGTCGGCCGATGCGCATGCGCTATATCTGCAATCGCAGGCGTTGTTCGCACAGGGGGACAATGCGATGGCGGCGACGACGCCTCCCGGTGTTCGCGCGGCGATCCAATCGCGGCTCGATCGCGTGATCGAATTGGATCCGAATTTTGCGAATGCCTATGCGTTGAAGGCGTTACTCCATGCAATCTCCAGGATATACGACCCGATCGATCAGCAAGACTGGCTCGAGCGCTGCGTCGAGATCAAGAAAGCCGTGCACAAAAATGCCGAGCAGGCGCTCGAGCTCAGCGACAACATCGGTTTGCCGTATTTTGCGCTGGCATTGCACGAGCAACTGACCTGGCGTGGCACGGAGGCGGACGCACACTATCAAAAGGCGCTGAGCCTGCGGCCGAACGATTCGAACATCCTCGGCTGGTACTCCGTTTTGAAGTGGTCTGCCGACGATTTCGAAGAGGCGATACGCCTCGGCGAGAAAGCCCATGCGCTCGACCCGGCAAATGCCTACGTCAATGCCTTTCTCGGCAATACCCTTCACGCCGCCGGCAAGCACCGCGCGTCGATCGAGCTTCATGAGAAAGCGGCCCGGGAAAACCCCAGCTCGTCGCTGCCCTATCTGCTTCAGGCGATACCGGAGCACGCGCTCGGCGACGATGCAAGGGCTATACAAGCGCTGAAAATTGCCGATGAGTTGATGCCGGAGGAGGCCGTGCCCGGAATACGCGCACACATCGCTTATGGATATAAGAACGTGGGGCGGGACGAGGACGCGAATCGGGTCTGGAACCGCGTCGAGCAGAGTATGAGCAATCGATTCTACGATCCGGCGCTCTGGGTCTGGGGTTACCGCATCAAAGGCGACCGAGCCGCAGCCCTGGAAGCGCTTCGAAAGGCAATAGAGCAACCGCAATATCGGCAAGAGATCTTTCTGCACACCTTCCTGAAGCAGAACAATTGGCACGACCCTGTGCTCGATGAATCCGAGTTCGTGAAGTTACGCAACCGGCTCGCGATGAAATAGCTGCTTCGCGTTTACTTCTGCATTAAGGTGCTCGGCCCAACAATCGGCTTCAACGAGAGCGAGGATTACATGGTTGACACGAAATTCACGCGCCGCGCGGTACTGGGGGGGCTGGCGGCAGGCACGCTGCTCGCCGGCTTGCGACCCCGCGCCCAGAGCGATGACCTGGTCGAACTCTCGATCGCCGAGAGCGCCCGTCTCATGGCGGCGGGGACGCTGACGTCGGTCGCGCTGACGCGTGCCTACCTCGACCGCATCGAGCGCCTCGAGCCAACTATCAACGCCTTTATCACGGTTACGGCCGCGACGGCGATGGCGGAAGCCGAAATGCGCGACGCGGAGCGCACAGCCGGAAACCTGCGCGGGCCGCTGCATGGTATCCCGATAGCGCTCAAGGACAACATCGACACGGCGGGCGTGTTGACGAGCGCGGCAAGTGCGATCTACGCGAACCGGGTGCCCCCGACCGATGCCGAGTGTGTAAGTCGTCTGCGCGCAGCGGGTGCGGTGTTCCTCGGCAAGACCAACATGCACGAGTTTGCCTTCGGCGGCTCATCCGCCGACAGCCACTACGGACCCGTGCGCAATCCCTGGAACCCCGACTACATCCCGGGCGGTTCCTCGGGCGGCTCGGGAGCGGCTGTCGCGGCGCGAATGTGCGCCGCCGCGCTCGGCACGGATACGGCTGCTTCCGTGCGCAACCCTGCCGCGCACTGTGGCGTCACGGGCCTCAAGGCAACCTACGGACTCGCGAGCATCCGCGGGATCGTTCCGCTGTCGGAATCGGTCGATCATGTCGGCCCGATCACGCGTTCCGCTGAGGATGCGGCACTGATGCTCGGTGCGATAGCCGGTTATGACCCGAGGGACGTCTCGAGTATCGATGTGACAGCCGACGACTACCCGGCCGCGATCGGTCGAAACGTCTCGGGCTTGCGGGTGGGTGTATTGCGCGAGCAGCTCTATCCGGATGTGCATGCCGAGGTGGCTGCTGCCGCGGATGCCGCAGCGGATGTCCTTGCGAGCCTGGTCAGCGACGTCAGCGACGCGACCATGCCGCTACCGGCGTTCGAGGACAGTCTGACCATCATAATGGGCGATATCCTTGCCTACCATGCCGAATTCCTGGCCGATCCAACCACACGGGCACTCTATCAACCGGGGGTCATGGCGCGTTTTGAAGCAAATTCAGATGTGCCTCTGGACGCCTACATAAAGGCCCGCAGCAGGATGCTCGTCGCCCGCAAGACGATCCATGAGGCTTTCTCCGATTTCGACGTCTTCATTGCTCCGACGGTCGCGATGCCCGCACATCGGATCGAGGATGCGCTCAATAACCCGCCGGACGAGCTGTTGATCATACGCAACACGATTCACTTCAACACGCTCGGTAATCCCGTCATTTCGACGCCTTGTGGCTTCACCTCGGATGGCCTGCCGATTGGACTGCAGATCATCGGGCCGCCGCTCGGCGAATCGCGAGTGCTCGCGCTCGCGCACGCTTACGAAAACGCGACGCAATGGAGCGATAGGCGAGCGCCGCCGACCGGCAAGCGGTGACAGAAACTAATTGGCGTCGGCGAAGCCTTCGGCGTACTCCGCAGGCACGATCAATTCCTCGACGGCGGGCAGGACCTGGCGGAGAATCATTTCTCCATCGGGGCTTTCCACCAGGCCCACGAGAATATAATTGCGCCAGACCGATCCCTGTACGAGGACGGCATCCGAGTGCCATTGTTTCCAGGTACCGGATTTGCGAAAAATCTTCGCCCTTGGTGCCCGCTCTTCAACCTGGGACACGAATTTGTGGTGCAACCTGGGGTCGACAAGATCTTCCAGCATCATCGCAGAACGTTCAGGACTGATTAGCCGTCCGGACGCCAGCAGGTAAAAGAATCGGCAAACCTGGGTTGCGGTTGCGCCGTGAGATATACCGTGCAAGGGATCGCCGACACGGGGACCAGCGCTCGCATAGCGTTTTCCGACCCACAAACCACCGCCGCGTTTTTCATCGTAGAAGCCGAATTGTGGATCCTTCAATACCGACTGAATCTTTTTCATGCCGATGCGATCGATAAGCCGCGTCGCAGCAGAGTTGCTGGAAACTCGAATCATGTCGGCGAGGTCGTCGTGTACCTCGGCAGTTTCCGCCAGCGAACCGTCCTCAAATGACACGTAAGCTGCCAACAGGATAGCGATTTTCGGCAAGCTGGCCGCGTACATCATCTGGTTGCCGTTGACACGTGCGAAGCGTGGAACTTCGCCGCTCATATCGACCACGCCGATTGCCATTCGCTTGCGGCCGATCAGCCGCGCCCATTGCGGGTTTTGGGCGAGCCGGTTTTCCAGGTTTCGCTGCAACTCCGGATCGACTTGTTCATATAACGGCCGCCAATCGTCGGCCACCGCATGCGGCACGCAGACGATCATGAAAAAAATTATTGGCAGGCGTTTGTGCATATCATCGCTCCGCCGAATCCAGGAAAAACTGCCGCGGATCGGGGTTGGACGCTTCCGCCTTCCAGCGGTCGTGTTCGCGGTGAAGGTATCGGCTAAGTCCGATCCAGATCAGCACCAGGAATATGTTGACAATAACAAATCCCGTGTTGCTGAGGTGAAAAATACGTGTGCCTACCAGGATGGTCAGCGCCGCCATGCCATCACCGAGGCGCACGAACAGTGTATCGACCGTTGGCTTTGCCTGGTACAGCATCTCCTTGGACGTCGGTAACCACAGCATATGTCGCGCAGTATTGTGTATCGAGTAGGTACTCGAGTTTTCGGCAACTTTCAAAAACTTGATAAGGCCGAGAATGGGGACGAACGCCATGGACGCGTACGCCGCCAGGGAAATAAAAGGCGTTGTAAACAGCAGCGCTTGCATGCCACCGGTCCGCAGGATGCGTGATACGACAAATGCCTGCAGCAACAAGGTCAGGAAGTTGATCCAGAAGTAAAGATCTCCGTAGAAACTGGCTGTTGCCTCCTGGATGGCAAGCTCGAAGGCGGCGGGGTCGAGATGCACCGCGGAAAGCTCTTCTCTAAGCGAGCTCTGGACAATGCCGAACAGAATGTTGTCACCGCTTGTGACGACCCAGGTGAAGATCATGATCATCGCTGCCGTTGCAGTCAGGTAGCGGTGTCGCAGGATCATCTGGTAAGGGCCATCCGCCGAAGGTGCGGCAGGTTGTTCCCAACGATCGGTCGTCCAGCTCGAGGGATCACCGTAGGTGCCGCGTTTGTCTGTCCATGCGGCAAGGATCAGCGATGCCGCGAGCGGAAGCAACGCGACCAGGATCACGTCGAAGGCCTCGATGACAGGTGACGCGATCAGTTTTTCGCCAATCCACGAACCCAGGGTGGCGCCCAGGGCTGCGCCGATGGCGACAATGGGGAACAACCGGCCACCCCGTTCCGAGCCGTAGATGTCGGTGCAAAAGGCCCAGAATTGCGCCACCAGTGTGACGCTGAAAATGCCGACAAAGAGGTAGAATAGTATTCCAAATGCCGGATGCCGCCCAAACAAGAGGCCTGGCTGCGACAGCCAGAAGGCAACGAGCAAGATGCCGAAACAAATGCCGACGCGTATGATCAGGTCGCGGCGGCGCCACTTTGCGGCGAGTCGTGCGTATAACGGCAGGATCCCGACCAGCAGGATGCTTTGCGCAAATGCCGAATAGGCTTTGATTTCGAGTTTGGTCAGATCGCCGATGTTTGTGATTGCGAGCCAACCCTCGCGCACGGGTTTGATCAGGTAAAACGCCGTGAGAATCAGGAATATGTTGGCAATCAGGATGAGACTGGTGACGCCCTCGCGCGGCTGCACGTTCGCGAACAGCCGCAGGACGCGTTCCAGTCGGGAGTACCCACGATAAGAAGAGCTGTCAGTCGTCATTCCCGTATGCCGTGTGTAGCACGCGTTGGACTGCTGTGTCTGGCATTAGTGCCCCAGACGAGCCCGGCCATTGCGGCGCCTCTCGATCAGCCAGCACCAGAGATGCTGACCGAGGCGCGGCAAATTGTACAGGATATGATCGAAAATCCCCGCGGTCCGTATTCGAGGATTCGTTGGTTCTGTAACGACGGCACTGTGCAGGCACCCGTTGCCTATGCGTGTCGGGAACGCGGTGGTGGGCGGCAGCACGCGGAGTATTCGCCGGCGCGTGAACGCCTGGCCGAACTTGGCTGGTCGGTCGGAACGATTTTCGCAGCAACGACGATCGACGAACTGTGGAATAGCCATCCGCGGCAAGCGCGGTTGCGAGAGCTGCCGCTGGAGCGGTATCTCGTCGACATTGACGATGGCTGGGTCTTGAGGCGTGCGCAGACCTATCGCGGCCGAGTCCAGGTAGAAGACGAGGAGGCCGCAGGTGCGCGCTTGTTGCAGCAACTGATGCTGGATACGAGGTGGTCGCTCGACAATTTCCTGCTGCTTCGAGAATTGGCGCGCACGATTCCGCATGGTGAAGATAGCGACCTCGCGCGGGATGCGAGGCGAAAAGCGATCGAGCTTGCCGAACTCGATGCTTCTGCAGAAAGGTGGCGCATCGAGATTCACAACAACCCAAGTGCGACGACCGCCCAGCGACTGCGGAACTGGTCCATGTTGCGTCGCGATGAGGCGGTCACTGTCGCCGGTCTGGCACTTGCGGATACGTTGGACACGCTGTATGGCGAAGCGGGTCGGCGGGCGCGCATCGACGCTGCCCTTGCCAGGGTTGGCAGCGGAGCCATGGGTTCGAACTGGCGGCAGGCGGTCAACGGGGCACTCGCCAAGGTTGATTTCTACCGCATCGCCGGGCTTTGCTCTGCGATGGCGACGGCGCGCTCGTCCCTGTTCGCGCAAATGCCGCCTGAACGGCGGCTGGCGCTGGTCGATTCGTTGCGAGAACTCGAAACCGACGTGCAAATGGCCTATTTGCGACTCGTCTCCGAACGCGAATTGAGCCGTGCGCAGATTCTTGGAATCAGTCGGTCGCTTCTTGAATGCGCCTTTGCATCCGGATTGCTGGCGCAAACGGAGTTTGCCGCGATAGCGCCGCCGGCAGCGTTCGAAGAATCATCGCTCGCTCTAGCAGAGTATCGTGACGCCGTAGTGCGATTGAAGCGCGCACCGGGCTGGGCCATCGGCACAATTCGCTATACCTTTGCAGAAGCATTGATACACTACTCCGCACTCGACTCACGCGCGGCTCGTTTCAGCGATGACCTGCTGCGCGGCTCGCCAATGTGGATGCTCGGCGACACGCTCAAAAAACTTTCACGCGATCTCGATAAGCTCAGCGGCAGTGTTGCTGAATTTGCGGGCAAGCCGGTCGGCGGCGTGCTGGCCCTGAACCCCGGCTTGGCAAGCGGTCGCCTGCGGATCTTCGACACGCTGGAATCTCTGGACGGGGCAGACATCGCCAGCACGGATATCGTCGTCATTCCCGAGACAATTGCGGAATTGACCCCGGTAGCGGGAATCCTGACCCTGGGCGAAGGCAATGCACTCTCGCACGTGCAACTCCTGGCGCGCAATTTCGGCATCCCGAACGTGGCTGTCGATTTCGACGCTGTTGCGATGCTCGAACCGCTGCAGGACAGGGTCGTGCGCTTGATCGTCGGTTCCGAAGGCAGTGTCATTCTCGAAGTCGCAGAGACACCGGGTGCAGAGACAGTTACAGCGGCGCCTGCCAGCGTGACCGTGCCCGTGCCGGACCTGGCGGTACGGAAATTACTGACACTCGACGAGATCGGTCGCGACATGTCGGGGCGTATCGTCGGCCCGAAAGCGGCCAATCTCGGTGAACTCAACCGCTTGTTTCCGGGAAAAGTCGCGCCGGCCATTGCGATTCCGTTCGGCATCTACGCAGCGCATTTGCAGGAGGCAGGCCTGGGCGAGCGCATCGCGAAGGCTTTCAACGCGCGGCGCGAAGGTTCGCTGACGCAGTCGGCGTTCGCCGATGAAATTGCGTCGGTGCGAAGCTCGATCGCGGCGCTCGAACTATCGGAACCAGTCAACGCAAGGCTACGGGGCCTGATGCAAGAACAATTCGGCGCTCCCGGCACATACGGCGTATTCGTCCGCTCTGACACGAACGTCGAAGATCTGCCGCAGTTCACCGGAGCCGGTCTGAATGAAACGATTCCGAACGTGGTCGACTCACACGCGCAGATGACTGCGATTCCAAGAGTATGGTCATCGATATTGAGCCCGCGCGCCCTCGCATGGCGATCGAGCGTGCTCACCAATCCGGAGCAGATCTATGCGTCAGTACTGCTGATGAAATCCGTTCCGGCAACCAAGTCGGGGGTATTGGTTACGACCAACCTTGCCGACCGTACGCAGCCCGGACTGACCGCGTCAGTCGCGTGGGGTGTTGGTGGAGCCGTAGCAGGCGAAGCGGCCGAAACGATCGTTATCCATGCGGATCGCATCGAAGTGCTGTCCGAGGCGAAGTCGCCGTTTCAGCGGCATATTGCCGATAAGGGTGGCGTCGTCTGGCTGCCCGCGAATTCGGGGCCGGTCATGGCGTCTGCAGAGATTGACCAGCTACGATCCCTGGCTGTCGAGGTTGCTGCGAAGTACACGCCGGTACTGGACGACAATGGACAATCGCGTCCATGGGATATCGAATTCGGTTTCGTTGACGGTGAGCTGACGCTGTTCCAGATTCGGCCGCTGGTCGAGCGCGGAAGCAGTGCACCCGACGAGGTGATACGTGCGCGGCGACCCGAATCATCCGTTCTGAAAAATGCAGCTTTTGAAGTTGACTTGGACCAGCCGCCAGCGAGGTGAAGACATGAGGCAACGGGCACCTGGCATATTCCTGACGCTAGCCGTCGCGCTGCTGCCGACCGGTATCGTGCAGGCCTATCCTCTCGACGGCATCAACGCGTCTGGTATTCGCAGGCTCGAGGGGTTCCAGCTTGCGGAAATAACGCCTGGCGCCGCCCGGCTGGCGCCCGGGCAACTGTGGAGCAGCGAGAACATCAAGCTGCGCCTTCTTGATTATGCTGGCCCGGATTTCGACGCGCTTCCCGAGGATCCGGATCTGTCTGCGTTTCTGACGAAGGCGCTGCGAAATCGGGATCCCAGTTACGCGATGGTGCTGGTCGATATGTCCGATCCCGACGATATCCGATGGGCGGGACTACGGCCGGACCTCAAGCAGAACGCGGGCAGCGTCGGCAAGCTGATTTGCATGGCGGCTCTTTTTCATGCGCTTGCAGAAGCGTTTCCGGATCCGGCTGATCGTGCCCGCGTGCTGCGCGAGGCGGTTTCGCCGGCCGGGTCGTGGGTCAGTAATGAGATTCACAAGGTTCCGAAGTGGAGCGAGAAGGACAAGCGTAATTACTACTCGGTCATCCGGCCGACAGACGAATTCCGCCTTGGCGAGTGGCTCGACCATGCCATCTCGGCTTCGGCAAATGGCGCGGGGTCGATAATCTGGCGTGAAGCGATGCTGATTCGCCATTTCGGCAGCGAATATCCGAAAAGTTTTGACGAAAGCGAACGCTTTTTTGCGGAAACGCCGAAGAACGAGCTTGCGGCGCTCGCCCTCGCGGTCGTGACCGAACCATTGCAGGCAGCGGGCATCGATACAAGAAATCTCCAGCAAGGCTCCATGTGGACCACAAACTCGAAGCAAAAGGTACCGGGAACCGTGTCCTTTGCGACGCCGCGTGAGTTGGCGCGATTCGCGTTTCGGATAGAGCAGGGGAGATTGGTCGACGAATGGTCGAGCCTGGAGATGAAAAAGTACATGTATCTGACGAAGCGACGCTACCGGTACTGCTACGCGCCCGAGCTAAAAGACGAGGCGGTCTTTTTCAAAAGCGGGTCACTGTATTCGTGTCGGCCGGAGGAAGGTTTTCGTTGTGATAAATACATGGGTAATGTCAGGAATATGATGAACTCGGTCGCGGTTGTTGAGGGCGACGATTCCAGCGAGCCGTTTTACATCGCGACATTGATGTCAAACGTATTGAGATTTAATTCGGCCTGGGATCATTCGCGAATAGC
>JAWWCT010000040.1:0-31779 GCA_033720315.1 Woeseiaceae bacterium
TGGGGTCAACGCCCCCCCCCTTTTTGTTAAACCCCCTTGGTGTATATCTTTGGGGGGGTGGGGGGGGCTCTCCCCGCGATTCCCTTCGTCGGATTTCAACGCCGGCCTGCGGGAAATGAATCCGCTCGGCAGCCCATAAAAAAGCGGCTCCCTGGGGAGCCGCTTCTACCATCATGAGTACATGGTTCTTGGCTTTGCAATCCCCCGCCAAGTCGTACCTGAAGGTGTCGTCGAAACCTGTTGCCGCCACTCGAATAACCGGGGTGTTGTTCAAAGGCGACTGAATTCAGGGACGAACGTTCGCAGAAACCCCTTTAATTGTCAATCTGGTAGCGGGCTTGCCGGGTCTCACGACATGCCTCAAAGAGATTTGTGGTCAATTAACAACAACTATATAACGGCCGACGCTAAGCGCGTTCTAGGAATCAAAGACTTGCCTGCCTTTCTTCAGAATCAACAATAAGCATGGCCGGCGCGACCGCGGCAGGGCAAATGACAAATGGCGTCCGGCGGCGGCCGGTTTTGCGCATTGGCCAGAACCTGTCTCACCAACCCGCAGGGCCGCAAAGCGGCCTGGAGGGATAATGAGACAGGTTCTATTCAAAAACCTCCGAGGACGGAATGACCGTGACGTCGTCGAAGTCGAGTGCCAGCGCCTCGATCCGGCGATCTTCGGCCAGCAGGTCGGCCGGCTTTTCGGCCTCGTAAACGAGCGGCGACGGCCGATCGCTGATCAACCTGGAGCGAAGGTCAGCCGCGGTCCGTGTGACGAGTACAAATTGCATGTTTCCGGTCGACAGGTTTTCGCGAATGACCCGGTTGACGCCCTCGCGGGTTAGATTGGCAAGGCCGTCGGTCAGCAGGCTGACAAACCTGGTCAGGTCATGCCGCGTTGTTGTTCTAGCGCAGCGGGCGATTCCACACCTGGATTATCTGTTGCTGTCGGCCGAGATTGATATCCGGGTGTAAACGGCAACTACATCGAAATATTCTCTGGACGGACTACAATAGTGACTTTGCAGACAACCGTGAAGCATAAGCGGTTCCATATCTAAGGTAAAAGAGGGCAGCAAATCGTGATCGTCGAACAAATCTGGACCGGAAACTCTTATAGAAACTTCAATTACCTGGTCGCCTGCCCCGAAACGGGCGATGCGCTGGCCATCGACCCGCTCGACTTCAACAAGTGTCTCGCCGCCGCCAAGGACAAAGGTTGGACGATTACCCAGATTCTCAATACCCATGAGCATGGTGACCACACCGGCGGTAACAAGGCCATGGTCAAGGCGACCGGTGCAAAACTCATCGCGCACGCCAATGCGACGGACCGGATCCCGAACATGGACCGCGGCGTCGGCGCCGGCGACGTCATCAAGGTAGGGAAGACGGTAGAACTCGAGTGTCTCGACACGCCCGGGCACACCATGAGTCACATTTGCCTCCTGTCACACACCGACCAGCCGGCGCTGTTCAGCGGCGATACGCTGTTCAACGCAGGCGCAGGCAATTGTCACAACGGCGGACACCCGAGCGAACTCTATGACACCTTCGCCACGCAGCTCGAAAAACTGGGCGACGATACGCTGCTGTATCCGGGCCACGAGTACCTGGCCAATAACCTGGAGTTCACCCTGGACCGCGAACCGGACAATGACACGGCGAAGGACATGCTGGCGAAGTATCAGGACCAGGACCCGGAGGATGCGCTGGTGACAACGCTGGGACAGGAAAAGGAGATGAACGTCTTTTTCCGCCTGCAAAACCCGACCGTTATCGCTCGCCTTCAGGAATCGTTCCCGGACATCGGCGACCAGCCACAACCCAGAGAGGTATTTCTCAAGCTGCGCGAATTGCGCAACAGCTGGTAGTCAGGCGACTCGCTGCCGTAGTTCTTCGAGTCGCTTTACTTGCGCTTCGTGTGGCGATCTCAGCTGGCGCGTCGCCAGCCACAGCCATTGAAGCGCATCGAACAAGCGAACCTGCTCCGCGAGCCGTTCCTTGAGCGCATTGTCAGCGCCGCCTGCATAGGCATCCAACAGTATCTGCTGTTGCTTGTCGGCCAGGTCGTGATAGCCGATGAGCGATGCGAGGTCGAACAGCGGATCGTTGTCACAGGCATATTCCCAGTCGATCAGCCATAGCGCGCCGCCTTCGATCACATTGCTTGCCACGACATCGTTGTGACAACAGGTGCTACTCGCCTGGGCGTTGTTTTTCCTGATGACAGCAACGCAGTCCGTCGCAAATGCCTGCAGGCCGTGACGGGATGCCAGCGATTGCGCGTACTTGACGGCGAGTTCGACGGGATTCATGTGCCGGTTCGCCTTTGGCAGCGCGTGAACCCGGCGTAGCAGCCTGGCGAGTTGCTCGAGGTTTTGCGTCTCGTCGAGATCCGCTGCCTGCCACACCCTGCCGGCAAGGTGTTCGGTAACGAGGACGCCTGCGTCGGGATCGGAATAAATAATTGCCGGAGCCAGGCCGGCTGCCGCGGCCGACTGCAGGATCTGCAGCTCCCGGGAGTGGTCGACCCCGGGAGCGCCATCATCGGAAGACAGCCGCAATACGCCGGCAATGTCGTTCGAGCGCACCAGAAAAACGCGGTTGGTGAGGCCGCCTGACAACTTCTCGATATTCGCCGCCGCCGGATCCCACCCGGGCACCCGCTCGAGTGCCTGTTCGACGTCGAGAATCTGCTTCACGCCGGCAACGCGTCCGGATGATCTTCCCTGTACGAACGAGTCCAGGCGATCAGTCCGACCGGAATCAGAACGACATAGACGATGAACAGGACCGCGGTCGCCTCCAGTCCGCGCGACCAGTATATGAAGATGGACAGGACGTCGATCACGAGCCAGTACCACCAGTTCTCGAGGACCTTGCGTGCGACCAGGAACGTGGACCAGATGGCCGCGAACGTGGTGGCCGAATCGACGTACGGGTACGCGGCATTCGTATAGGTGGAGAGCATGAATCCGCTGACTGCGGCTAGGCAGAAAATCGTCGCAACAGCGTAGATATGCACCATGATCGGCCATACCGTGACCGGCAACTCGGTGTCGTTCCTGCCCCGCCGCCACACGAGCCAGCCATAGATCGCCATGCCGAAATAAAACACGTTGAGCAACGATTCCATGTACAGATTTGCGGCGGCAAACAAATACACGTACAAGGCCGTGCTGATTGCCGCACAAAGCCAGCACCAGATGTTCTGGCGAATGGCGAGCACCAGGTAGCCGATGGCAAGCAACACCGCCGTCAGCTCCATGCGCGGCAGGGAGCCGTAATAATCGTACAGTTCGCTGACCAGCGACTGCATCAATCCTCCAGCGGATTGTTCAGTATTTTCACCACGAACACCGCCTTTGGACACTGTGTGAAGGTTGTTCGAATTTCCTCGTCCAGGACCGACATCACGGCATCGTACTCACCGCGAATTTGCGTGCTCATCGCGTTGGTTTCGACCTGAACGGACGGCTTCGCGTTCAATCGCTCGACGATATCCTTGATTGGCGGCAGGAACTCGTCCGCGATCGGGTACAGGCTGATGTCAACGGCGATTCGCATATTCAGAACCTCCTTTCGAGGGTCAAACCGATTTGCCTGGGATCGCCCTGGCGGATGTAAAGCGTTGGCGGAAACAGCGGCGGCTCGTTGCCGAAGAAAAAACCGCGTACGGCGTATCGCTCGTCGAATACGTTGCGAATCCATAACTGTGCGGTCCAGGCTTCGACCTCGTAGCCCAGCCTCACATTGGTCAGCGAATAGGGTTCCGATACCTGGTCATGCGACACGTCAAAGAAGAACTCATCCTTGCCGCTGACATCGATCCGGGTGAACCAGCCGGACGGGTGACGGTATGAACCGCCGATGGAATACGTGTAATTCGGTGCGTGCGCCTGATCGCGACCGCTGGCGTCGACTTGTGGCGTGACAAAATCGTCGAACTCGGCATTTAGCAGCCCGAGATTGGCGAACAACTCGAGCGTATCCGTGGCGTACCAACGCACGTCCATCTCGAGACCGATCGTTCTGCCTTCGGCAGCATTGTCGGTGAAGAAAACGAACGACGCCGGATCGTTCGGATTCAGCTGGAAGGATGTTTCGACCTGCTGGTCATCCCGCAAGCTGTAAAAGATCGATCCACCGATATTCAGACGCCCGTCGGCCAGGGTGGCACGGAAACCCGTCTCGAGATTCCACATCGTCTCTGCGCCGAATTCACGACGTTCCGCCGGCACGAAGCCGAGATTGAAACCGCCGCCTTTGTAACCTCGGGACAAGGTCGCGAAACCGGTGACGGTGTCGGAAAATTTATGGGTGTACGTCAACTCGCCGCCGTACATGGTTTCCGAAGGCGAGACAGTCAGGCCGTTGCTGTCGACATAGTCGACCTCGCGATTTTCGACGCGCGCCCCAATGCTGAGCCGGCCTGCGTTTCCGACATCGAATTCGAGCTGGCCGAATGCGGCTGTGTTCATCGCATCGAATTCGCTATCGAGCCGATCGTCGAGCGAGTCGGCGAAATTGAAGCCCGGATCGAAATACTCGCCCTGGTTGATCGATACCAGGTCTTCTTTCAATTGATTGACGTAGAAACCGACGAGCCAGTCCGTCGTCCCGCCGAAGATTCGGCCGGCCTCTTTCGAGATGAAGCGAATCTCGCGATTCAGCGTCATGCGGTCACGGTCGTTCGAGGAAACGAAATCGTACAGGACCGGCGCCCAGGCATCGTCATTGCCCCAGTCTGCGTCGAAGGAGAAATCGATATCGGATTCCGCGATCGAGGCGACCGACGTTATATAAAGCCGCTTGCTGCCGTTCCAATCGATGTTGAACGAAGCACCAAGGCTGCGTTGCGCATCCTTACCGGGTTTGTCCGAAAGCACGGTCAGGGAATTGTCGATGGCGAACGCGTCGTAGCCGTCGTTGACGTCGGAATACATGCCCGTCAACTTGAAGTCCCAGTTCCTGCCGGCACCCCAGACGAACCGGCCACGCAAGGAAGTTTCGTCGCGACCGTTGGTGTCATCCCTGCCAAGGTAAGGATTGTTGCGAAACCCGTTACTTTGATAATGATGCGCACTCAGGCGATATCCCGCTCCCCGGTCGCCGATGGGCCCGCCGAACGCGACGCCGCCGCCGAAGGCATCATCGTCCCCGGCGGTCAATTGAACCTTGCCGCCGAACGTAGTTCCGGGGTCCGTGCTCTGGATGTATATCAACCCGGCAAGTGCATTCGCTCCGTAGCGCGTGCCTTGCGGACCCCGAAGCACCTCGATCTGCTGGATGTCGAACAGGGTGGCAATCGTGCCGATGCCGCTGAAATCGATATCGTCGACGATGAACCCGACGGACGGATTCGGTGCGCCCTGGTACTGCGCAAGTTCGCCGACGCCACGTATTTGAAAATAGCGCGCACGGTGGCCGTCACCGGACCAGTTCAGGTTGGGCACGAGCTGAACCAGTTCCTCGAAATGCTGAACCGCCGCTTTCTCGATGGTTTCCCGGTCCAGTACCGAGATGACGGCCGGTAAATCGCTCGTCGCCCGTTCGCGATAGTCCGCTGTGACGACGATTTCCTCGACGACTTTCTGCGCCACTGCGCCGGAGGCTGCGAATAGATTCAGGGCGAGGTAAATCCAGAGATTTCGCCGCAAGACATTTTTCAAAAGCATCGGGTGTTTCTCTTCCTACGCCGGCATTACCCGGATCAGGTTCTGAGGGTTCCCGTTTCGGCGTGCACTCGCGGCGCGCCACGGATCTCAGGTCGTTCGACCACCCCTGTGACGCTGGTGATTATAGCATGGGGTCAGAGCCCGGCTCTGACCCTGGTTCGCCTAAGTTTCCAGTCTGGCGATCAGGCTCGAGGTGTCCCAGCGATTCCCGCCGAGTTCCTGGACCTCTGCGTAGTAGCCGTCGACCAGCCGCGTCATGTCGAGCCGGGCGCCGTTGCGCTCGGCTTCCTCGAGCGCGATCTTCAGGTCCTTGCGCATCCATTCGACGGCAAATCCGAATTCAAACTCGTTCTGAATCATGGTCTCCCAGCGGTTTTCCATCTGCCAGGATTGGGCCGCGCCCTTGGAGATCGCGCCGATGACTTTGGCCGGATCGAGGCCCGCGCGTTTGGCGAAATGCAGTCCTTCCGACAGGCCCTGCACCACCCCTGCAATGCAGATCTGGTTGACCATTTTGGCGAGCTGCCCGGAACCGACCGGACCGATCAGGGTGCACGCCTTGGCATAGCAATCCATGACCGGTAATGCGCGACCGTAAACGTCCTCGTCGCCACCGATCATGATCGTGAGCTGGCCGTTCTCGGCGCCCGCCTGGCCGCCGGACAATGGCGCATCGAGGAATCCGATGTTCCTCGGAGCGCCCTGCTCGTATATTTCGCGCGCGACATTGGCGGAGGCCGTGGTGTGATCGACGATGATGGAACCGTCACTGATGCCGGCCATGACCCCGTCATCGCCGAGAATCACGGCACGCACGTCGTCATCGTTGCCGACGCAGGTAAAGACGATTTCTGCATTGGCGGCGGCAGCAGCCGGTGTGTCTGCGCGATCGCCCTTGTGCTGCTTTACCCAGGCCTCGGCCCTGGATGACGTTCGGTTAAAAACCCTGACTTCGTGGCCCGCGCCCGCCAGGTATCCGGCCATCGGGTAACCCATGACGCCGAGGCCGATGAAAGCGACTCGCATCGTTTCGCGACTCCGTTTTTATTACTATCGAGGAGCGCGAGTTTACCCGAATCAGGCGGCCTGCTCCGCGCCAACCGGTTTTTTCTGCTTCTTGCGCGGATCGAGCCCGATCGAACGGGCGATGATTTCGCGCATTACCTCGGAGCTGCCGGCATAGATGCGCGATACCCTGGCGTTGAGATACATGCGGCAGATCGGGTATTCGTCCATGTAACCCGCGCCGCCGTGCAACTGCACACAGGTATCCACCACCCGGCCTTCCAGCTCGCTGGTGTAAAGCTTGGCTTTCGCGGCATCGTCTGCGCTCAATGTGCCCTCGTTGTGTTCGAGAACACAACGATCGATGAAGGTCTGGGCGATATCGATTTCCATGCGCATGTCCGCCATCCTGAAGCGCGTGTTCTGAAAGTCCGCGATGGTCTGTCCGAAGGCCTTGCGATCGCGGATGTAGTCCATGGTGATGTCGAAAGCCGCATCCGAAGTCGCGAGATAGCCAATCGAGCCGAGCAGACGTTCCTCGGCAAGAAAATGCATCAGGTGATAGAAGCCGCGGTTCACCTCACCCAGCAGGTTTTCTTTCGGTACCTTGACGTTGTTGAAGAACAGCTCGGCCGTGTCCTGGCTTTTCAGACCCATCTTTTTCAGGTTGCGGCCGCGCTCGAAGCCCTCCATGCCTCGCTCGACGACGAACAGGCTCAACCCGTGCCGGCTGCTCGGATCGGTGCGGGCAACGACGACGACCAGATCCGCGAGGATGCCGTTCGAGATATAGGTCTTGGAGCCATTCAGCAGCCAGTGATCGCCCTTGTCCTCGGCCCTGGTTCGAATGCCGGCGACGTCGCTGCCGGCGCCAGGCTCGGTAATGGCAACTGCCAGAATATTTTCACCGCTGATGCACTTCGGCAACCAGCGCTGTTTCTGCTCTTCGGTGCCCAGCTCGCCGATGTAAGGACCGACCAGCCGCGAGTGCAGCGCCATGAAGAATCCTGCATCACCGTGTCGGACATTCTCCTCGATGAGAATCTGTTCGTAGCGAAAATCCGCCACACCTGCGCCGCCGTATTTTTCGTCCGCCCACATCAGCAGCAGGCCCTGTTCGCCGGCCTTGAGGAAAGCTTCCCTGTCGACGATGCCGTTCTCGTGCCACTTGTCACTCAGCGGCCCGATTTCCTTCTGCATGAAGCTGCGCACGGAGTCGCGAAACATCTCGTGCTCTTCATCGAAAATCTTTCTCTTCATCGTTACTACTCCGGCAATGACTACTTGCCCTTGAATTCCGGTTTTCGTTTCTCGAGGAATGCGGCGACGCCCTCTGCAAAGTCCTCGGTCTGGCGCAGCTGTTGCTGCAGAGGCGCCTCGACGTCGTACGTGCTCCGCCAGGATTCGCTGCTGGCGTGGCGCATGGCTTTTTTGGTGGCCGCGACCGACAGCGGCGCGCGCAGCGTCAATGCTTTCGCCCACTTGATCGCCTCGTCCATCAGGTCATCCGCCGGCACCGCCTTGTTCGCCAGGCCGAGCTCGACGCATCGGGCGGCGGGTATACGCTCCGATTCGATGCTGAGCTGGAACGCGCGGCGATAACCGATCTGGCTGACCAGCAGCCAGTTCAGTCCGCCGTCGGGCACCAGCGAAATGGTCGTGAACGGCGACAGCAGAAACGCGTTGTCGCTCATGAGCAGAAGATCGCAATGCAGCGCGAGTGACATGCCGATGCCCGCCGCCGATCCTGCAACGGCGGCGATGACCGGTTTTTCCATGCCGACGATGCACTCGAACACAGGCCGGTATTCGGTCTGCAGCATGTCCTCGACACTGGCTTCCGGATCGAGACTGCCTTTCAGGTCAGCACCCGCACTGAATGACCTGCCCTCGCCCGTGATGACGACGGCACGAACCGAGTCGTCGTCTGCTGCTCGTTGGCAAGCAGCCAGCAAATCGCGACGCAGTTCCGCATTGAAGGAATTCATCGCGTCCGGACGATAGATCGTGATGATTGCCACTGCCTCGTCCTGCGAATACTTGACGGTCTCGTAGTCGGACATCTTTTGATCCTCAGGCGGCCGAACGGTGTTCACGCTGCTCGGCGAGTTCATAAAAGGTCTCTCCCTTTTGCGCCATGGAACGCAGGCTTTGCGGTACGGAGAATCGCTCGCCGTAATGCTCCGCGAGTCGGTCCGCTTGCGCGACGAACCTATCCAGACCTTCGGTCTCGATAAACGAAATCGTGCCGCCGGTGTAAGCCGGGTAACCCCAGCCGAAAACCGAGCCGATATCGGCGTCGGCCGGGTGCGTGACGACGCCCTCGTCGAGACAACGCACGGTTTCGATGGCCTGTATATAAAGGATGCGTTTTCTGACTTCGTCGGGCGCAGGCTGCGCCTCTGCCAGCGGAAACCGTTCCGCCAGGCCGGGCCAGAGGCGTTTTTTGCCATCTGCGGGATAATCGTAGAAAC
Organism: Woeseiaceae bacterium; assembly: GCA_033720315.1. Lineage (GTDB taxonomy): Bacteria > Pseudomonadota > Gammaproteobacteria > Steroidobacterales > Woeseiaceae > SZUA-117. The sequence continues at coordinate 9,155 of JAWWCT010000040.1, forward strand.
CCTTGCCGAATTTCTTTCCTCTGCGATCGAGATCTTCGACGAACAGCCGGATCACTTCATCGGCCGGCGTCGACTTGTAGGCATCGCCCAGCGCCTTGCGGGTTTGCGACATCACGTGGTAGCTCAGCTCCAGCGATACTTCGTCCGTGACCGCCAGCGGGCCGACCGGCATGCCCGCGTGCTTTGCAACATTTTCGATCAGCGCCGGGTTGACACCTTCGGCCAGCATGGCGATACCTTCCCGGCTGTAGGTACCGAACACGCGACTGGTATAGAACCCGCGGCTGTCATTCACCACGATCGGCGTCTTGCGAATCTGCTGGACGTAGTCCAGCGCCTGCGCGATGGCGACGTCGCTGGTCTTCTCGCCGACGATGATTTCGACCAGCGGCATCTTGTCGACCGGCGAGAAGAAGTGGATGCCGATGAACTGTTCCGGCCGGCTCGAGGCCCTTGCCAGGCCGCTGATCGGCAACGTCGATGTGTTCGAGGCAAAGATCGAATCATTGGCAATAACGGCTTCCGTTTTGCCCGTCACGTCCGCTTTGATGCCGACGTCCTCGAACACGGCTTCGATCACGAGTTCGCAGCCGGCGAGTTCGCTGTAATCTGTGGTCGTGCGGATGCGCTCGAGTATGTCCGCGGCCTTTTCGGCATCCATACGGCCGATTTCTACGCGTTTTTGCAAAAGCTTGCGCGAGTAATCCTTTCCTTTCTCGGCGTTTTCTTTCGAGGTATCGAGCAACACGACCTGCATGCCGGCGTAAGCGGATACATAGGCGATGCCGGCACCCATCATGCCGGCGCCGAGGATGCCGAGCTTCCCGACCGGTCGTTTCTCCGGTTGTTTCGGCCGGCGCGCCAGCTTGTCCGCAGCGCCCTTGTTCAGGAACAGGGTGCGCGTCATGTTGCGCGAGGTCGGGTCCATCAGTAACTGGGTGAAATATTTCGACTCGACATCAAGCGCCCTGTCCATCGGCAGCACACTGCCCTCGTAGGTCGCGGACATGATGGCAAGCGGCGCGGGATAGTTGTGGTTGGTCATCTTCTGCATCAAGGCGCTGCCCACGGTCTGCGTCTGCACGGCGACCGGATGCATCAGCCCGGCGCCGCCGGGGACCTTGAAGCCCTTGCGATCCCAGGGCGCTTCTTTGGTGTCCGTCGTTCGCACCCATTCTTTCGCGGCTTCGATTTCCTTGCCCGGCTCGACGACTTCGTCGACGAATCCCATCTCGAGCGCGTCGAGCGGTGCGATGTGTTTGCCTTCAGTATTCATGCGCAATGCGGCTTCGATGCCCATCAGCCGCAGCAGTCGCTGCGTGCCGCCGGCCCCGGGCATCAGCCCGATCTGCACTTCCGGCTGGCCGAGCCTGGTCTTTGGATCGTTGCCGACCACGCGGTAGTGACAGGCGAGTGCAAGCTCCAGGCCGCCGCCGAGTGCGGTGCCGTTGATCGCCGCGGCCACCGGTTTGCCGCAGGTTTCCAGCTTGCGATACCCCTGCTGCAACTGGCGGCTCCACGCGTACACTTCCGCGGCGTCCGTGCGTTGCTCGAATGTCGCAACCAGCCGCTTCAGGTCGGCGCCCGCCATGAATGACGTCTTACCCGAGGTCACGACCGCGCCCTTGATTCGCTTGTCCCCTGCTATTTTTTCTGCCGCAGCGGCGATGTCCTCCACAAACTCCGGCGTCATGACGTTCATCGGCTTGTCCTTCACGTCGACCGTGAGCAAGGCGATGCCGTCCGAATCGATTTGTAAATCAATGGTTTTCATTTCTATTCCCAATATTGAATTCTTGTTGGAGCGGCTTTAGCCGCGATTCCTCAGCTAGACCCTTTCGATGATCGTCGCGGTTCCCATACCGCCGCCGATGCAGAGGTTGACCAGTGCCGTGTTGAGATCCCGGCGTTCGAGTTCGTCCAGCACCGTGCCGAGTATCATTGCGCCGGTGGCGCCGAGCGGATGGCCCATCGCGATGGCGCCACCGTTGACATTGATCTTGTCGTGCGGCACGTCGAGCAGATGCATGAACAGCATGACGACCGAGGCGAATGCCTCGTTGAGTTCGAACAGGTCAATATCACTGGCGACCATGCCGCAGCGCTTGAGTACTTTTTCTGCCGAGGGTGCCGGGCCGGTCAACATGATCGTCGGGTCGGTGCCGATCGAGGCGAAGCCTTTGATTCGCGCCCGCGGTTTCAGGCCCAGCGCGTCGCCGATCTCCCTGTTGCCGACGAGTACCGCAGCGGCCCCATCGACGATGCCGCTCGAATTACCGGCCGTGTGCACGTGATGGATCGCCTCGACTTCGGGGTACTTCTGCAATGCGACCGCGTCGAATCCTGCGTGCTCCCCCGGCACTTCGAACGCAGCTTTCAATCCGGCGAGGTCGTCCATGGTCGTGCCCGGTCGCAGGTGTTCGTCTTTGTCGAGCAGGGTCAGGCCGATGTGATCCACAATCGGCACCACGGAACCATCGAAGTAGCCGTTCTCCCAGGCATTGGCCGCACGACGCTGGCTCTCGAGCGCATACGCATCGACCTCTTCGCGCGAGAATCCCCACTTGCTGGCGATCAGGTCAGCACCGATACCCTGCGGCACGAAATAGATCTTGTAGGCAATCGCCGGGTCCGCGTGCATGGCGCCGGAATCCGAGCCCATGGGAACACGCGACATGCATTCGACGCCGCCGCCGATCGCGAGATCGGACTGGCCGGCCATGATCTGACCCGCGGCCGTGTTCACCGCCTCGAGTCCGGATGCACAAAAGCGATTGAGTTGTTTGCCGGGCACATTCTGCGCGTAGTCGGCATTCAGCAAGGCAGTGCGCGCAATGACGGCACCCTGCTCGCCAACCGGCGCGGTGCAACCGAGCACGACGTCGTCGAGCTTGCTGGTGTCGAGTTCATTGCGGTCGCGCAATTGCGCGAGTACCTGAGACGTCAGGTCGACCGGCGTCACCTCGTGCAGCGATCCGTCGGCACGGCCGCGGCCGCGAGGACTTCTGACGTGATCGTAAATGTAGGCATCTGTCATTCTTTCATTCCCGTGATGAGATTCATGGTTGTCGTTCGAGTGAGATCTTCAGGTGCGCTTTCATGTCGTCGTTGGCTTTCCTGAAGTCGATGGAGTCGGGGTTGATCAGCCACAGGTAGGTCATCCCCGATATGTATGCGATGTATTGTGCGGCGACGCTTTTCGGATCGGCGCCTGCGCGTATCGATCCTGCCGCCTGCCCGGCACGAATCCAGTCGGCGACGTCGTCCTGCTGTCGCTGGTGGATGTTGATCGAAGTTTGCCGGTATTCGGATTTCGGGCTCGCCGCGGCGCAATAGAGGATCTGCAGCACGCGCGCCTCGCGCGGGAAGTCCGAGACGAACTGAAAAAAAGAATCGAGCGCCGCGCACATGGCTTCGATGCCGATCTTGTCGCCGACGTCGGCTTTCAGGTAATCGAGCCAATGCCTGGAGATCGATTTGCAAACCTCGTCATACAGTCCGGCCTTGGAACCGAACCGGTAGGTGGCCAGGCCGCGGCTGTAACCGGCTTTTTCGCCGATTGCGGCGAGCGTGGTCTTGTCCGTGCCATGCTCGAGGATCAGCTCGATCGCCGCCTCGACCATGGCCTTGTCGGACTGCGCGGTACGCTCCGCCTGGGTTCGCGGTTGCGCGTCGTTGGCGATTTTTTGCGGGTCGGTGGACAAGCGGGCTCTGATTCCAAAAGTTTCTGTTTTTCAAGAGCTTACCCAAGCTTTACAGAAACTTGTTGTCAACAAGCAAGTGAGTATACGCCGCCCTACCGGCGAACACAAGCACCGGGGTCAGAGCCGGCTCTGACCCTCAGTCCCAGAGGTTGGTGCTCAGGTATTTGAGTCCCGAATCACAGGCAAGGATGGCGACAGTCGCGCCCGCCAGCGGGCCCGACAGGAGCTTTAGGGCGCCCGCCAGGTTGGCCCCCGACGAGTAGCCGGCGAAGATGCCCTCCTCCCTCGCCAGCCTTCGCGTGCATTCGATCGCCTCGCCGGGGCTGACCTCAAGGTAACCGTCCGCTTTGACGCCCTGCAATTGGGGAAGCTGCTGCATCGCATAACCACCGCCTTGAATCGGGTGTTGCGGTTCAGTCACGGATTCGCCACTCAGTGCCGCCGCGCCTTGCGGTTCAACGAGGTAACACGTCACGCCCGGATCCTGTTCCTTGAAATACTGCGCGCAACCGGCAAACGTTCCACCCGAACCGGCAAAATCGCAGAACGCGGTGATCGAAGCGCCGGACTGCTGCCAGATTTCCGGTGCCGTTGTGTAGTAGTGCGCGCGCCTGTTGCCCGGATGCCCGAACTGATCCGCGCGGAATGCAACGCGCTCTTGCGTCAGCTTCGTCGTTTTTTCGTCGACGAGTTGCAAATCGTCGCCGCTGACTTCGCCAACTGTGGCGCCCGGCGCCTGGTCGACCAGAACGACTTCGGCACCGAACGCTCGCATCATGCGTGCGCGTTCCGGCGAATTGCCTTTCGACATGACGGCGACGAACGGATAACCCTTTGCCGCACAGACGATGGCGAGACCGGTACCCATGTTGCCGCTGGTCAGTTCGATGACGGTCTGTCCGGGTTGCAGTTCGCCGGATCGTTCCGCTTCTTCGATGATCCTCAATGCAGCCCGGTCTTTCTTGGAAAACCCGGGATTCAAATATTCGAGCTTGGCAACGATACGCCCGTCAATGTCGGCGCAAATGCGCTTAAGTTCAACGAGCGGCGTCTGGCCGATCGCATCGAGAATGGAACAGGCGCCATACCGGTTGTGCTCGTTCACCTGGTAACCGCCAGGTCGTCGATCTCCGACATTGACAATCCCCAGTCCGACAGCACCCGCCGAATATTCGCATCCGCTTCGCCAGCGGCACGGCCGATTTCGGAGACGGTGCGCGAAAACCTCGGTGCCGGAGCGGGTTGCCTGATGCCGTCGACATCCACGAAAGTCTCGCGGGCCCTCATATGCTCGTGGGAAGGCGCTTCGGAGAGCGTCAGGACCGGGGCAAAACAGGCCTCCGTTCCTTCGAGCAATTCGCACCACTCGTCGCGTGTCTTACCGGCGAAGATTTTTTCGAACTTTTCGATTTGCTGCGGCCACCGGCGTTGCGCGAACTGCTCTCCCGGTTCGATATCCTCGATGCCGAGTGCATCGAGCAAGCTTTTGAAAAAGCGCGGCTCCAGGGCACAGACGATGACATAGCCCTGATCGCTGGTACGGTAGGCGCGGTAGAAAGGCGCCCCGCCGTCCAGCAGGTTGCTGCCGCGACTGTCTTTCCAGAGCCCCGCCGCATGCAGGCCGTAAAACAAGGTCATCAAGGAGGCGGCGCCGTCGACCATTGCCGCATCGACGACCTGGCCCTTGCCCGAACGTTGCGCTTCGAGCAGCGCAGCGAGTATGCCGATAGCGAGAAACGCACCGCCGCCGCCGAAGTCGGCGGTCAGGTTCAGCGGAATCGACGGTGGTCCGTCTTTCTCGCCAATAGCGCCGATAACGCCGGCCAGCGCGGCATAGTTGCCGTCGTGTCCAACGGCATTTGCCAGCGGTCCGCTTTGCCCCCAGCCGGTCATGCGGCCGTAGACGAGCTTTTCGTTCCTTGCCATGCAGTCGCCCGGAGCGATCCCGAGGCGCTCCATGACACCTGGCCGAAATCCCTCGAACAGCGCATCGGCGGATTCGCAGAGTTTGAGTACCAGTTCAACCCCTGCGGCGCTTTTCAGGTCGACGCCGATCGTTGGCCGGCTGCGATTCATCAAGTTGTATTTCGCCGGCATGCCGGCGTCGTTGCCGACGACGCGCTCGATACGCACCAGGCTGGCGCCCATGTCCGCGAGCAACATGCCACAGAACTGCCCGGGACCGATTCCGGCAATCTCGATAACTTTGAAACCGGCCAGTGGGCCCATTTGTCAACCGTGTCGGGAAACCTTAGAGGGAACTGCAGACATGACCACCATCGACCGTAAGGATACTGCCGGTCATGTAACTGCCGGCATCGGATGCGAGCAACAGCAGCGGACCATCGATTTCGGGCAACTCACCCACGCGACCCATCGGCACGCGCTCCCTGACCATTTTGTCACCCTGACCGTCGGCGAATTGCCGCTCATTGATCTCGGTTATGAAGTAGCCCGGTGCCAGTGCATTGACCCGAATGTTATTGCGTGACCATTCGATGGCCATGGCCTTGGTCAACTGTACGACGGCGGACTTCGCCGCAATATAGGAGCCCAGCGCCTTGCTGACCCGCAATCCGAGGATCGAAGCCACGTTGATGATGCTGCCCGGTTTTTCCGAGTTGATCATCGCTTTGGCGACTGCCTGCGCCAGCATGAATACGCCTTTCAGGTTGGTGTCCAGAACAGCGTCCCAGTCATCCTCGGTAATGTCGGTCAGGAATGCCTGTTTCGCGATGCCGGCATTGTTGACCAGGATGTCGGGCACGCCAATCTCGCTTGCGGTCTCGCGGACGCAATTGGTAATGGAAAGTGCGTCGGTCACGTCCAGTTCGATACAGATTGCGCTGCCGCCGCGGTCGCGCACCATCACCGCGGTCTCCTCGAGTTTCTCACGCCGCCTCGCCGCCAGCGCGACCGTCGCGCCGGCCCCGGCCAGCGTCTGTGCGAATTGCCTGCCGAGACCGGAACCGGCGCCGCTGATCAGCGCCACTTTGCCTTCGAGTGAGAAGCGATCCATGGTTATTGTTCTGGCGGCAGTGATGCGTGACGTTTTTGTTTCTTGTAGGTCCCCGTTGCCGTTGCGCAAAGCCGCTTTTGTTCGGGATCCAGCAATTTGGACTGCGCAAAAAACAACGATCGGTTGGCCCGGATCAGTTCACCTTCAACCACCACGTTTTCCGCACGCAACGGGGACAGGTAATTACAGTTGAGATTGACAGTAACGGATACTGCCTCCTCCGAGGTGCCGAAACTGCCGGCTACTGCGCCGGCGATATCCAGTAACGATGCAATGACGCCACCGTGCAGGAATCCCACCGTGTTCCGGTGCTCCGGGCGCACCGCCATCTCGAGCCGGGCGAATCCCCGCTTCCATTCAATCAGCCTGAAGCCGAGGAATTCGAGGTAGGTTCCTTCGTAAAAGGTCGGATTTTCAAACGGGCTTGCCGAATCCTTCACCGCGCAACCGCTCCGCTTCGTCTCAAAATCGCCAGGAACACGTCCGGTTCCGGCCGCACCCGGTAATTGTCGGTCTGATCCGAGAATACAATGGTGCCCGACGGGCCGGTGACCACCAGCGTCGGCATCACGGTGTCCGGTGGATAGTCACGCGCGATACCGGCCGGCACGCCGTTTGGCTGGTCGATCGACAATTCGTTGGCAAGCTCGTTGTCGCGATCGACGAGGAATGCAAACGGCACATCATAGCGCTCCGCAAGCACCCGGCTCATCTCATCAGGCTGCGGGCTGATGAGCCACACATTGATACCGAGATCCACGAATTCGCCATAGCGCGCCGCGATCTCCGAGATTTGTGCCATACAGAGCGGACACCAGTTGCCACGATAAAACAATAACACCGCAGGGTTCCCGATGAGGTCGGCGGAACGGTGCAGCCGCCCCTGGTAATCGGGCAATTCGAATTCCGGCAGCTTGCTGCCGACGCCGAGCCTTGGGTTGTCGTAGCGACCGAAGGTGGAATACCAGAAGGTATAAAGCGCAAACAGCGCCGCACTGGCCAATGCCGCGGACAGCGGCCACCAGCCGGACGTGCTTTCGACGAAGACTTCCCAAACGGCGGCCATCACGCCGGTGGCGGATACGAATAACAGGATCGGCAGGTGGTCACTCGTTCGTGCGACCTGCATCCACTTGATCCTGCCGACGATCAGCGGCAAGGGCACGGAGGCCAGCGCTGCCCCCAGCCACGCCACGCGTTCGTCGGGGCGGACAAACGACATGATGAGCGCGCCGGCGAGGACCATCATGCTGACGATCACGGCAGGCAGGATGAACATGGACTTGATCCGGCCGATTCGCCGGGATGACTGGTTCTTCATAGCAGTTCCGTTTTTTATTTTGCGCTCAAGCTTACCGCAAAATCGGGCCGTGCTCTGAAACCTGAGGTCTGCCGCTACATATTGCGGCGATATTCGCCGCCGACCTCATACAACGCTGCTGAAATCTGACCCAGGGAATTGGACTTGACGGTTTCCATAAGTTCCTGAAAAACATTGTCACGTTTGCCCGCGACCTCTTTGAGCCGCGCGATCGCGGCGGGGCTGTCTTGCTTGTGGTTGTCCCTGAACTGTGTGACGTGATCGATCTGCTGGCGTTTTTCCGCCGTCGTCGATCGGATCAGCTCCAGTTCCTGTACCTCGTCCTCCTGACCCTCCTTGGGCAGGAAGGTGTTGACGCCGACAAGTGGATACGAACCATCATGCTTGAGGCTCTCGTAGTACAGGCTTTCCTCCTGGATCTTGCCGCGTTGATACATCGTATCCATGGCACCGAGCACCCCGCCTCGCTCGGAAATCCGGTCGAACTCCTTGTAGACGGCTTCTTCGACGAGATCGGTCAGTTCGTCGATGATGAATGATCCCTGCCAGGGGTTTTCGCAGTAATTCAGACCGAGCTCCTTCGAGATAATCATCTGGATTGCCACTGCACGCCGCACCGACTGCTCGGTCGGTGTGGTAACGGCTTCGTCGAAAGCGTTGGTATGCAGACTATTGCAATTGTCGAACAATGCATACAACGCCTGCAACGTCGTGCGAATGTCGTTAAAACTGATTTCCTGGGCATGCAGGCTGCGGCCCGATGTTTGCACGTGATACTTGAGCATCTGGCTGCGTTTGCTCGCACCGTAACGCTCGCGCATGGCCCTGGCCCAGATGCGCCGAGCAACGCGACCGATAACCGAATATTCGGGATCCATGCCGTTGGAAAAGAAAAAACTCAGGTTTGGCGCGAATTCGTCGATCGACATACCACGCGCCAGGTAATATTCGACGATCGTGAATCCGTTCGACAAAGTGAAAGCAAGCTGACTGATCGGGTTCGCTCCCGCTTCGGCGATGTGATAACCGCTGATCGACACGCTGTAATAATTGCGCACATTGTTGTCGATGAAATACTGCTGGACGTCACCCATCATCTTCATGGCGAATTCTGTCGAGAAAATACACGTGTTTTGCGCCTGGTCTTCCTTGAGTATGTCCGCCTGCACAGTGCCGCGAACCGCGGACAGTGTGTGCTTGCGAATCTTCTCGTAGGTATCGGCGGGCACCACCTGGTCGCCGGAGATGCCGAGTAAGCCGAGCCCTAGCCCATCGCTGCCCGGTGGCAACTCGCCGACGTATTCAGGCCGTTTTTTACCCTTGAACCAGGCGTCGATTTTCTTTTGTGCGGCTTGCCACTGGCCGCTTTCCTTCAGGTGTTTCTCGACCTGCTGATCGATCGCCGTGTTCATGAAAAATGCGAGTATCATCGGCGCCGGCCCATTGATAGTCATGGAAACGGACGTCGCCGGATCACAAAGGTCGAATCCGGAATAGAGTTTCTTCATGTCGTCGACCGTGGCGATCGACACGCCGGAATTACCGACCTTGCCGTAAATGTCCGGTCTTTCGTGCGGATCCTCTCCGTACAAAGTCACGGAATCGAAAGCGGTCGAAAGCCTGGCCGCATCCCGGCTCTTGGACAGGTAATGAAACCGGTGGTTTGTGCGTTCCGGCGTGCCCTCACCGGCGAACATGCGCGTCGGATCCTCACCGAGTCGGCGGTAAGGATAGACACCACCGGTAAACGGGTAACCGCCGGGCAGGTTTTCTTTCATCAGGAATCGCAGTAATGCGCCCCAGTCATCGAAGTCGGGGGCTGCGATTTTGGGAATCTTCAGATGGCTCAGGCTTTCGGTGTAATTGGCGCCGGTCACGTCCTTGTCGCGCACCCGGTAACTGTACTTTTCGGCGCGCACGGCCTGGCGCCGCGCCGGCCATTCGCTGAGCAATTGCACCGCTTCCGCTTCGAGTTCGTCCAGGGTTTCCTGGTATCGCTGGCGCAGCACCGTCAGTGAGCGATCCGCGGAATCGTTCAGCGCATCACTGGCGTATTTTTCGAATGGCGCCGGCAAGCTCTGGTCATCGAGCGATTTCAGCGATTCGTAGTAGTGCTGCAGGCGGCTGGCCGCCATCGCCTGGCGGTCGATCGAGGCATTGATGCCGCGTCCCTGCTCACTGATTTCCGACAGGTAGCGAATGCGCGATCCGGGGATGATCGCCATGGCGCGCGGCTCGCGCTCGCTGGTGTCGATATCCGGTATCCATTGCTGTTGATCGAGCCCGAGTTTGTCCGCAAGCCTCCGGCAAAGCTCGGCGAACATATAGCTGATGCCCGGATCATTGAACTGGCTGGCGATGGTGGGGTACACGGGAACCTGGTCATCCGCCAGCGCAAACTGCACATGGTTGCGCTTCCACTGCTTGCGAATGTCGCGCAAGGCGTCCTCCGAGCCGCGCTTGTCGTATTTGTTCAGTACCACCAGGTCCGCGTAATCGAGCATGTCGATTTTCTCGAGCTGGCTGGCCGCGCCGTAATCGCTGGTCATGACGTACACCGAGAAATCCACCATGTCCACGATTTCGCTGTCGCTCTGACCGATACCCGCGGTTTCGACGATGACCAGGTCGAAGCCGTGTGACTTCAGATACAGGATGTGATCGGCAAGCATCTCGCTGGTCGCAAGATGTTGCCGGCGGGTCGCGATCGAGCGCATGTAAATGCGCTCCGAGCGCAGCGAGTTCATCCTGATGCGATCGCCGAGTAACGCGCCCCCGGTGCGCCGCCTCGTCGGATCGACCGCCAGCACCGCGATACGCATGTCCGGCCGCGAGGCGAGAAAGCGGTTCAGGATTTCGTCGGTGACGCTGCTCTTGCCGGCACCGCCGGTTCCGGTGATACCGATGACGGGCACCTTGCCGGCCTTGACCTGCCATTCCTTGCGCAATGCGGCAAGCCGGGCATCGTCATAGTGCCCCTCTTCGATCGCCGATATCTGGCTGGCTATACCGATACTGTCGTGACTCGCCGAGTCGCCGGCAGGCCTGGTGCGCACACGGCCGGACCGGGTCCGGCGGACCAGGTCGCGGATCATCGCTTCGAGGCCCATTTGCATGCCGTCATGCGGGTGATAGATGCGCTCGACGCCGTATTCCATCAGCGCGTCGATTTCCTCCGGCGTGATGGTGCCGCCACCGCCACCGAATACCTTGATGTGCCCGGCACCCAGCTCCTTCAGGCGATCGACCATGTAGCGAAAGAATTCGTTGTGCCCGCCCTGGTAGGAACTGACCGCAATGCCGTCGGCGTCCTCCTGGATTGCCGCGCGTACGATGTCCTCGACGCTGCGATTGTGTCCGAGGTGTATGACTTCAGCGCCCTGGGCCTGGATCAGGCGGCGCATGATGTTGATGGCGGCGTCGTGGCCGTCAAACAGCGATGCAGCGGTCACGAAGCGAAGGGGTGTCTGGTCGGCCTCGCCGGATGCCTGGGGCACATCGCTTGCGGCTGTGCTCATGGACCGATATCCTCGACTTTCGCGCCGGAAAAGCCCGATTTTTCGGGGTAATTCGATTAAAAATCAGATACTTCCGGCGTTGCAAAAATTTTAATCCACATTAAAATAATGCACGGCAACGGAGAACTCAAGTACCGGTTGCCGATTTTGTGAATTCACCCGGCAGCGCCGATGGCCAATACAGCAGACGCAACCCGCTTCGAGGCACAACGACACCGCATACTGAAAGCGGCAGCCGCCTGTTTCAATCAAAAAGGCTTCAGCGGCACGTCCCTCAAAGACGTGTCGAAACATCTCGGCCTCACCGATGCCGCGCTCTACTACTACGTCAAGAACAAGGAAGAGCTCGTCTACCAATGCTACCTGCGCGCCGCGGATCTCGGTCGCGAGGCGATGGACCGGGGGCGGCATGACGGCAGGAACGGTTTCGACAAGGCACGGCTGTACATCGGCTATCACGTGGAAATCATGGTCGGTGACCGCGGCCCGGTCGCCATCATGAGTGAAATTCCGTCGCTGAAACGCGCACATCGAAACGAAATTCTCGAGATATCACGGCGCCACAGCGTGGGTTTCGAAAACCTACTCGAGGAAGGCATTGCCGATGGCAGCATCGCGCCGTGTAACGTCCGCATGACCGGCAACGCGATCATGGGCTCGATCAACTGGATACCGAAGTGGTTTCACGGCGACCGCAAAATGGCCCGAGACATTCTCGAGCAGTTTCCACTAATACTCACTGCCGGCCTGAAGCCGGAAAACTAGATGCGAATCAGGGCACCTCGAGATCGCGCAGATCGGCCCTGATTTCTTCCTCGAAGTTGCGCAATTCGCTGGACTCCGTCTCGAGTTCGATATCGTTGATCTCAACGGTTGTCTCGAGATAGGCGAGTCGCGATTCGAGTCGTTTGCGAACGTTGCTGTAAAAATTGGGGTCTTCGGGCAGCCCTGACGGCCTGATGATCTGAATCGGCGCATTGACGCCCGCAGCCGGGATATGCGTTCCGGTACGCTGTTTCAGGATATCCATGTCGCGGCGGATGAGCTTCATGAGTAGCGTCGTATCGCCATAGGATTTGAGCAACGATGCAAAGATGTCATTGGAGCGGACAATTTCTGTGGCGGACAATTCTTTCGCGAGAGCGTCACGCACCTCGACCAGCATTTGATTGCCGCGCTCCGCGCTCAGACGGTACCAGGCGAGCGCTTGCGCCGGATCGCGCTCCACGCCCAGCCCGTTCAGGTACATGTAGCCAACCATGTACTGCGCGTATTTGTCGCCACGCGGCGCGAGTTCTTTCTGATAGATGAAAAACGCTCGCTGGTAATTACCGGCATCAAACAGCTCGTCCACACGTTGCTGCGTCTCAAGTGTGCGCTGGTCGGCCGATACACCCGGAAACGGTTTGTAGTCCTGGGCTCCCGTGCTCGCGCAGCAAAGACCCGCGAGCAAGCCCGTAATGATTGCCAACCTGGTTTTCAATGCTTTCTCTTGCGTCGGTTTACGTCGACTCCTGGGATTTGGAGTCTCCGGGCGTCCGCCAGGTTCCCCCGACCGTCGGCTGATTTTACGTCGCCTGCCTGCCCGTTTCACTGTCCGGGGTCGACAAAGCGCGGGCGGCGCTTCTCGAGATTGGCGAGCACCGCCTCCGCCTGGTTATCGCCCCGCATTACAGCGGATTGCAGCTCCGCTTCGCGATGAAGGGATGCCGGGGCGTCGGACTGCCATGTATCCCGCAGCAAGGACTTGATCGCACGGATGGCGTCCGGCGAGCGCCCCGCAATGTCTGTTGCGATTTGCCGGGCCGCATCGAGCGGCTGCTCAGCGACGTCCGTTACCAAACCTATCACAAGTGCTTCCTGGCCGGATACGATGCGCCCGGTATACGCCAGTTCCTTTAAACGGTCGGGCGGCACCACGCGACGCGCCGTACTGCTAATCGCCATATCGGGGATCAGGCCCCACTTTATCTCCATGATCGAAAGCTGCGCGTCCGGCGTCGCATAACGGATGTCTGCACCAAGGGCCACCTGCAGCCCGCCACCGAAAACCACACCGTGTAATGCAGCGATCACCGGCACCGGAATTTCCTGCCACACCCAGGCCGCGCTTTGAAACAGGTTCGCGGCCGATCCCGGCCTTGGCTGCATGAGCCCCTCACCTGCCGCCGCAATGCCCTCACCGGAGAAAACGGAAACGTCGATTCCGGCACAAAAGTGCTCGCCGGCCCCGTGCAACACCACGGCGCGAAGCGACGGCATGTCTTTCAGCGAGTCGCCGGTTTCGATCAACGCCTCGAACATGGCCATGTCCAGGGCGTTGCGCTTGTCTGCCCGATTCAGCATCACCTCCGCAATGCCGTCGTCAATCTGTAATCCCAGCCGCTCGCTCATCTGTCTCCCCTGTCGCCGGCAGTAAGTCTAACAGCGTCGCAAGCTGTCGAAGCGATCTCATGGATATGCATGGCCTCGAGTCACACCAACGCTAAACGGCAAGCGTGCAACGCCCGACATCGATCACGGTGACACTCCGTTCCGCCACCCGGCAGCGAAAGTGAACGATATTTCGTTCCTGCCACATTTCCGTCGTTATGACGTCGCCGGGATACACCGGCGCGGAAAAGCGCGCATCGAATCCTGCGATCAGGGTGAAGTCATATTCGCAGATGGTTTTCAGAATCGCGTGGCAGGCGACTCCATAGGTACATCGTCCGTGCAAAATCGGCGCCCTGAATCCGGCTCTCCGGGCATAGGCGGGATCTGCGTGCAGGGGATTGAAGTCGCCGGACAAGCGAAACAGCAGGGCCTGGTCGGGGCGCGTGGCAAGCTCACATTGCAGGTCCGGCTCGCGCTGCGGAAGCTTGACGGCAGTCATCGGCTTACCGGCAGGACCGCCGAAACCGCCGTCGCCGCGTGCCAGCAGGATAGTCAGCAAGGAAAACAGCACCGTCTCGTCGCGCGCCAGGCGCGCCTCTGATTCGACCAGGATTCGCGCACCGGTATCGGCACCGAGGTCGTAGACACCGACGACCCGATGATTCGCGAGCAGTTTTGCGGCCGAGGGCAGGGGCCGGTACAGCTCGAGTCGTTGCTCGCTGTGCAACACCTTGCTGCGGTCCCAGCCGCAATGATCGAGGAGCCCTGCCGGTACGATCATGCTTGCCATCGACGGCACGGTACGCAGCGAGTGCAGATCGGCGACGTAATTCAGTTCCTGCCGGTCCATAGGATCGCTCGCAAAACCTACGCCGAGGGCGTACAACATGCTGTCGGTCTCCGTGTATTCGTAAGGCTCGTCGAGCACGGACATCGACATCAGCTCGTCATAGTTTATGGGCATGTTGGTATTGACCGCTTCGCAATTTCGCCGGGCGACTGCATTTTAGGATCGGCGATGATGGCCGGCAAGGAAACACCTTGACCGGTCGCTGGTGGTGGGATCAAACTCTATCCTGTGAACGTTGACAAATCCGTCGTGCTGAGAGCCGCGCACATTTCCGAAGCCAGCGCGATTGCTTCGATGTCGCGTCTCGTTGTGGAACACGGGCTTAAGTGGCGCTGGACGCCGGCGCGCGTCAGGCGATCGATTCGAAATCCGGAAACCATGGTGCTGGTTGCCGGCATCGACGGCCGCCTCTCGGGGTTCGCGATCATGAAATTCGGTGACGACGACGCACACCTTTTCCTGCTGGCGGTTGCCCCGAAGCTGCAGCGCGCCGGCATTGGTCGGGCATTGCTCGCATGGCTCGAAAAATCCTGTCGGACCGCCGGCATGCGCCACATCCGGGTCGAGGTGCGGTCGGGTAATCGCAATGCAAGGCAGTTCTATGAACGTTTGGGATTTCGTTTTCTCGGGCAGGTTGCCGGATACTACGATGGCCGCGAATCGGCGGTGGTCATGTGCAAGACCCTGATCGATCGGCGCATCGCCGATTTCGAATAACCATCACGACTTCTGTGCCTGCTGCCACCCCAGTTCCGCCAGCGGACGGACGGCCAAGCCTGCCCGCTCTGCATGTACGCTCGCCGCGGTGCCATCCCTGACCCGACCCGCTATGCCCTGCAGGATTGCGGCAATTCGAAAAAAATTGTAGGCAGCGTAAAATTCACGATTGTCGATGCCCTCGGCCCTGCCGGTGCGATCGCAGTACATCGCAACGTATTCCTCCTCGGACGGGATACCGAGTGCCGGAAGATCCTTGCCCATCAGGCCCGAAGTGCCGATGCCGATTTGCGGCATTTTCCATGCCATCAGGTGATACGTGAAATCCCCGAGCGGATGACCAATCGTTGACAGCTCCCAGTCCAGGACCGCGACGACCCGTGGTTCCTGCGGATGAATAATCAGGTTGTCCAGGCGAAAGTCACCGTGAACGACGGACGAGGACTCGTCCTGCGGAATGTGCTGCGGCAACCACGACATCAAGTGGTTCATCGCATCGATCGTTTCCGTCTCCGAGGCCAGGTACTGTTTCGACCAGCGCGATATCTGCCGTTCGAAATAATTTCCCGGGACGCCGTAGTCTTCGAGCCCGATATTCAGGTAATCGAAATTGTGCAGGTCCGCGATCGTACGGTTGACATGCTCATAAACCGCCCGCCGCTCTTGCGGATCCGATTCCGGCATATCGAGTTCCCAGAAAATTCTTCCTTCGACGAATTCCATGATGAAAAAAACCGTGCCGACGACGTCCTCGTCTTCACACAGCGCATAGGGCCTCGGCACCGGGTAGTCGGCTGCATACAGTGCGCTGATAACGCGAAACTCGCGATCCACCGCATGCGCCGATTTCAGCAGTTTGCCCGGTGGTTTGCGTCGCATCACGTAGCGACCCGATGCCGCCTCGAGCAGGTAGGTCGGATTCGACTGGCCACCGCGAAATTGCCGTACGGCAAGCGGGCCGCGAAAACCTTCCACGTGGGAGTGCATGTAGGCTTCGAGCGAAGACACGTCGAAGCGGTGCACGTCGAGAACTTCCCGCGTGCCGGAAAACTGTTCCTGTCGGGAGGTCATCTCGGTTCGACGAAAAAATCGGCTAGCAGGTCCTGTGACGGATCGACGGCATAAGGCGAGAGATCGGTTACGCCGGCAAGCTCGAGGATTTCATCATCGATGCAAAAATTGCCGGTAAAGTCGCGGCTCGGCCGGGTCAGTATGTAATGCGCAGCGTCCGCCATGATTTCTGGCTTGCGTGAGCGCTTGATCATTTCGTCGCCGCCGAGCAGGTTTTGCACGGCAGCCGTGGCGATGGCCGTTCGCGGCCAAAGCGCATTCACCGCGACGCCCTGCTCGCGAAACTCGCCGGCCATGCCGAGTACGCACATGCTCATTCCGTACTTCGCCATGGTGTAGGCAACGTGGTCTTTGAACCACTTTTCAAGCATGTTGAGCGGTGGCGCGAGATTGAGGATATGCGGGTTTTCAGCGTCCAGCAGATGCGGCAGACAGGTCTTGGAAACCAGGAACGTGCCGCGAGTATTGATCTGGTGCATCAGGTCGAATCGGTGCATCGGCGTCTGCAAGGTCGGCGTCAGGGAAATGGCGCTGGCATTATTGATGCAGATGTCGATGCCGCCGAATTTGTCGACCCCCGCCGCAACCGCAGCCTTGACCGCTTTTTCATCGCGGATGTCGCAGACCACGGGCAGTGCCTGACCGCCCGCTTCCTCGATATCCTGCGCCGCGGTATAGATCGTGCCTGGCAGTTTCGGATGCGGCTCCGCCGTCTTCGCCGCGATGACCACGTTGGCGCCGTCGATCGCAGCCCGCCTGGCGATCGCCAGGCCGATGCCGCGGCTGCCGCCACTGATGAACAGGGTTTTCTTGTTGAGGTCAGACATACCAGTCAGCGGGTCAGCGCCCGTTCATGACGAATTCGATTTTCTGCACGGTAGCATACCAACGGGCTCTGACCCCAGTGCGGGCTCCGGGCCCGAGCAGCTTACATCCTGAAGATACCGTGCGGCGCGTCGCCGGAGCGCGGATTGTTCATGGCCGTGGCGATGCACTGGCCGAGAACTTTCCGGGTATCGGCCGGATCGATGACACCGTCGTCCCACAGCCGCGCGCTCGAATAATAAGGGTGCCCCTGCTTTTCGTATTGCCGGCGAATCCGCCGTTCGTAATTGACGAGTTCCTTGTCCTTGAAGGCCTCGCCCCTGGCCTCGAGTCCCTCTCGCTTGACGGTCGACAGCACCAGCGCCGCCTGCTCGCCGCCCATTACCGATATCCTCGCGTTCGGCCACATCCATAACATTCGCGGACCGTAGGCACGGCCACACATGGCGTAGTTACCGGCGCCGAAGGAACCGCCGACAATCACCGTTATTTTCGGTACCGTCGCAGTCGCCACGGCGTTAACCATTTTCGCGCCGTCCTTGGCGATGCCGCCATGCTCAAACTTCTTGCCCACCATGAACCCGGTGATGTTTTGCAGGAAAACCATCGGTATGCCACGCCGGTTACACAACTGGATGAAATGTGAGCCTTTGAGCGCCGATTCGGAAAACAGGATGCCGTTATTGGCGATGATGCCGACCGGGTAACCGTAAAGGTGGGCGAATCCGCATACCAGCGTGTTTCCGTAAAGGCGTTTGAACTCCTGGAATTCGGACGCATCAACGAGCCTGGCAATGACCTCACGAACGTCGTAGGGGAAGCGATATTCGCGCGACACCACACCGTACAGTTCATCGGTGGGATAGAGTGGCTCCGCCGGCTCCCGCATGGCAACCGCCAGCCGTTTTTGCAAGTTGAGATTCGAGACGAGCTCGCGAACGGTTGCCAGTGCTTCCGTGTCGTCGGCTGCAAGATAGTCGGTAACGCCCGATATGCGCGAATGCACATCGCCGCCGCCCAGGGTTTCCGCGTCGACCACTTCCCCGGTCGCGGCTTTCACCAGCGGCGGCCCGCCGAGGAAGATGGTGCCCTGGTTCCTGACGATAATGGCTTCGTCGCACATTGCCGGCACGTAGGCTCCGCCGGCCGTGCAGGACCCCAGCACCGCAGCAATCTGCGGAATGCCCTGCGACGACAAACGCGCCTGGTTGTAAAAGATGCGCCCGAAATGGTCGCGATCGGGAAATACCTCGTCCTGCATGGGCAGGAATGCGCCACCGGAATCGACGAGGTAAATGCAGGGCAGGCGATTTTCGGCAGCGACCTCCTGGGCCCGCAGGTGCTTCTTGACGGTCAATGGATAGTATGTGCCGCCTTTGACGGTGGCGTCATTGGCGACGATCATGCAATCGACGTCCGCGACCTGGCCGATGCCGGTAATGATGCCGGCGGACGGCACTTCGTCATCGTACAAACCGTGTGCCGCGAGCTGGCCGAGTTCGAGAAATGGTGCGCCCCGGTCGACCAGCGTGCGAATCCTGTCGCGCGGCAACAGCTTGCCGCGCGCGAGGTGACGCTTTCGGGACCGTTCACTGCCGCCTTCGGCTATTTTTTTACGTACGGCCTTTAGGTCTTCTGCGAGTTTGCGATTTGCTGCCTCGTTTGCCGCAAAGTCTTTGGAGTCGGTCTTTATTTTGCTTTTCAGTGCCGGCATTTACTTCGCGTGTTTCTGCCTCTCAGGCTGTGGCGTTGTACAGTTCGCGGCCAATGAGCATGCGGCGAACCTCCGAGGTTCCGGCGCCGATCTCATAGAGTTTTGCATCACGCCACAATCGACCTGCAGGATACTCATTAATATAACCGTTCCCGCCAAGCGCGCGCACGGTCTCGCCGGCCATCCAGGTCGCTTTTTCCGAGGCAAACAGGATACAGGCGGCGGCATCGAAACGGGTGGCGTCTTGCCTGTCGCATGCCTGGGCCACGGCATATACGTAAGCACGGCTGGCGTTCATCGTGGTGTACATGTCGGCGATCTGGCCCTGCATCAGCTGGAACGTCCCGATCGGTTTGCCGAATTGCTTGCGATCATGCACGTATGGCATCACCAGATCAAAACATGCGCGCATGATACCCAGCGGGCCGGCGCTCAAAACCAGGCGTTCGTAGTCGAGACCACTCATCAGTATCACCGCACCCTTGCCTTCGGCCGCCAGCAGGTTGGCGGCCGGCACCCGGCAGTCTTCAAGCACGATCTCGCTGGTATCCGATCCCCGCATGCCCAGCTTGTCGAGCTTTTGTGCCACGCGATAACCGGGGAAGTCGCGTTCGACGATAAACGCACTCAACTTGTCTGCCCTGGCACCGTCGCGATTGGTCACGGCATAGACGACGCAAACGTCCGCTTCCGGACCGTTAGTAATCCACATCTTGCTGCCGTTCAGCACATAGTCGTCGCCGTCACGTACCGCGGTCGTGCGCATGCCCATGACGTCGGAGCCGGCGCCAGGTTCGCTCATTGCCAATGCGCCGACGTGTTCACCGGAAATCAGTTTCGGCAGGTACCGCTGCTTCTGCTCCGCCGACGCCCATCGTCGCAACTGATTGACACAAAGATTGGAATGCGCGCCGTAAGACAGGCCGATCGACGCGGATGCGCGGCTGATTTCTTCCATGGCGACGACGTGTGCCAGGTAACCCAGTCCGGCACCGCCGTCCGCCTCATCGACGGTGATGCCCAGCAGGCCGAGTTCGCCCAGCTTCGGCCACAAATCGCGGGGAAACTGGTTGCTGGCGTCGATCTGTTCCGCGCGCGGCGCGATGTGGTCGTTCGCGAAATCGCGGACCGATGCACGCAGCATGTCGATCTCGTCGCCAAGACCGAAATCAAAATCAAACATGGCTCCATCCCGAAATGCCCGGAACGCGGGCAGCGACGGAATTCTCTAACGGTCGGAAAAGATTCTGAATACCATAGCGAAGGTATATTTAACTTATTGTTTTAAAACAAAAAAATTGCCATCAGGCGTGCCCGAGATCGTCGATGAATAGCGAGAACAACTCGTATTGTGAGCTGATGCCGAGCTTGGCGAACAGGTTGCGCTTGTGCACCATGACCGTGCCCGGGGCGATCTTCAATTCTCGCGCAACCGATTTCGACGAATGACCACGCAACAACAGCTGGCTGATCTCGCGTTCGCGGCGCGTCAGCACCTGTTCGCCGAACTTGTCGAAACACTCCGTAAGTCGCTTGTGCACGCTGTCTTCGCCTCGCGGATTGCCCGCCTTCGCGATCCACTCGTTCCAGGTCTTGCGTATGGCGGCTTGAACGACCGGTTCGATCGTACCGAGACGCTGCACTTCCGCCTTGGTGAACATACGGTCCCTGCGGCCGACCACCAGCACCACCGTGGTGCGGGCGGAGATTTGCGCGAGAAAATCCATCTCATCCAGCAAATGCGTACGCTCACAATATTGCCGGTAGTACTCACTGGAGCGAAACCGGTCCGGCAACTGGTCGCGGAACCTGACCAGGGTCGGCTTCTTCTTGCGGATGGCGAGCTGGAAAAGCGGATCCAGCAGGTACGGGCCGGCCAGGTAACGTTCGAGATAATGTTTCCTGCCTGCCGGTTCCAGCGTGTGATGCAACACGATGGGTCGCGCATCGTTGTGAAACGCAATCAGGCAGGTGCCCTCGTGCTCGACAACGGATTCGATCGCCGCAATCATCGCTGCCGCCGTCGACGATGGCCTGTCCGAGGAGATGATCGCTGCGACCGCCTTGTGCCAACGTGCGGATTCGAAATTACCGGGCATATCCGGCACCGCGACTATGATTGCGCAATCGCGCACTGATAAAGTTTAAAACGTTCAAGCGCTTATCAGGAAGAAAGGCCCGATGGCAGGGATCATTCACGAAACATAGCCGCAGCCAACCCGCCTCGCAAGCCTGCTACAAATGGCCGCCCGCCATTGCTAGCATAGCGACGTCGTCAGCCAGCGGACCCGATCATGAATTTCGACAACAAAGTGGTCATCGTCACCGGCGCTGCGCGCGGCCTCGGCCGGGAGTATGCGCGACAGTTCGCCCGGCTCGGCGCCAGGGTCGCGGTCAGCGATTTGCGGGACTGCAGCGACACGTTGAAGCTGGTCGAGCAGGAAGGTTCCGCCGGCTTGGCCAGTAAAACGGACGTCACCAGCGCGGACAGTACTACGGCCATGGCCGAGGCGGTAATGAACGAGTTCGGACGCATCGACGTGCTGGTCAACAATGCAGCGTTGTACGGGAGCCTGACGTTCGTGCCTTTCCAGGATCTCGATGAGTCCGAATGGGACGCGGCAATGAACGTCAATGTCAAAAGCATCTGGCAGTGCTGTAAAGCAGTCCTGCCTGCAATGAAGGCGCAAAACGGGGGCGCGATCGTCAACATAGCCTCGCTTGCCGCGGTTTACGGCATGCCGAACGGCCTGCATTACACGGCATCCAAGGCCGCCGTGATCGGCGCGACGCGTGGCCTGGCACGCGAACTCGGCCGCTACAATATCCGCGTCAACGCGGTCGCTCCCAACGTTGTGAATACCGAGGCGACCGGCGAGGTATTCAAGGACAAACGCGACAAGATCGTCGAGGTTACCCTCGCGCAACAGGCCATCCGCAAGCCCCTGGAAACAGACGACATCGTCGGCGCCGTGCTGTTCCTGGCCAGCGATCACAGCAAGCTGACGACCGGGCAGACGCTGATGGTCGACGGTGGCACCGTTTTTCTGTAAAAGGCAGGCATTGCAAAAGCTAGCGACATGCAGGTCCTCAATTCATGAAACTCGTCACCGCAATCGTCAAACCGTTCCGGCTCGATGACGTCAGAAACGCCTTGAGCGAAGTCGGCGTACAGGGAATGACCGTCAGCGAAGTCAAAGGCTTCGGCAGGCAGCGTGGTCATACGGAGCTTTATCGTGGCGCCGAATACGTGGTGGATTTCCTGCCGAAAGCAAAAATAGAGGTTGCTGTTGCCGACGAGCGCGTCGATGCCGTCATCGAGGCGATCATCGACAGCGCCAAGACCGGCAAAGTCGGCGACGGCAAGATTTTCGTGACGCCGCTCGAGCAGGTCCTGCGGATCAGGACCGGCGAAACCGGGGACAATGCCTTGTAATGAATCGCGGGGGGGTGGACGGACCCCCGAGATATTTTTTTGGGGTGGTTGGGGGGTTGGGGGGCGGGAGTAAA
>JAWWCT010000041.1:0-31698 GCA_033720315.1 Woeseiaceae bacterium
CCGGCGCGCGTTGCTGCGGCACCCTGGCCGTTATAGGAAGCGGCAAACAGCAGCATGTGCAGGTTGTGGGAGTTTGCGTAGGAGAATCCCATGTTCTCCTGTGCTTTCAGGTCCGACAGGTAATAGGCCTTGGTGTTGGCGCGGACCGATTTGTCCCACATGCCGACTTCGTTCCAGGTGTGCGAGGGCATGTGCTGGATGTGGCTCGCGATCGGTATCGCGTCGCTCAGGTAATCCGCGCAGGGCAGTGCGCGCTCGGGCGTCTGGCTGGACTCGGTGGAGTGTATATAAAGGTGGCAGGCGCCGGGATGCGCAATGTCCTCGTCCAGGATTCCGGTCAGCACGCCCTGCAGACGAATCAGGTCCGGGTCGGCGTTGTCGCGGTAACCGCGGCGTTCCTCGAGCATGAACAGCGCGACGGCGTAGACGACCGCGACCTCGTGATTGTCCGGGTACTTTTGGTAGACCTTGGCCATCTCGGCGGCGAAAGCCTCGTCCACCGGCCGCCGTTCCGCGGGATCCCATTCGGCGGGATAGCGCACTCGCGCCGCCATGATCAGGTCGCGCTCGACATCGGAGACGTTGCCGGCCAGCGATACCGCTTTTTCGATGGCCTCGTGTGCATACGGTCCTTTCTCTGCACTCATGACACCGTTCAGGAACGAACCCAGCGCGAAGGCTTCGCCCCAGTAGCACATGGCGCAATCCGGATCGATACGACGGGCTTCGGCCATCGAACGTGCCGCCTCGTTCACGTTGTAGGCCCAGCGCAGTTGCATACCCTGCTTGAAATACTGCTGTGCGCGTTCGCTATCCGTGGTGATTTTCCAGTCGTACTCACCGAGCGCCTCCGGTATGTAATCGATCGGCTGCAGGAAAACCGGTGTTACGGCGTCCCAGTCCTCGACGGTCTCTTGCGCCCTGTCGGTGGCGAGACTCGAGCAGGCCGCAATGCAGATACAGACGCCACAAAGGGCGAAGCTTTTTTTCATTGGATGTGTCCTTTGTGCTTTTTTGATCAGGTGTTACGAAAGCCGGTCGGTCTATTTCGACGCGTTGCGACGAATCAGGTCGTCGATAGCCGGCTCCGAGTAGCTCAACAGTCGCCCGAAGCGTCGCGCGATCTCCTTCCTCGCCTCGCCTGCGTATTCCCCTGCGGCGACCAGCTTTGCTTTGTCGTTCTTGATTGCGAGGTACTTGTCTAGCGTGTCGCCTGTGTAGATGAGCAGCACGTGCTTGCCTTTGGCGACGTCTGCGGGAAACAGGTCGGACACCAGCAAGTCGGGCTCACGCCACATTTCGACGCCGTTTCGCCTGGCGACGACGAGGGCGTCAGGCAGAATGTCGTCCATTTCATCAGGAGACATGACTTCGCTGAGCGCGAGCTCTTTGACGCCGTACTTCACGACTTCGGAGAAGCCACCCATTACCCCGAGATGATAGGAGCGCTCGTCGACGGGTTTTGAATATTCGTTTTGTGCCATTGCGGGAGCTGCCAGAATCAGGGTGATAATCAGAACCAGTATTTTCATTTTCATTGTGTTAGCTGGTGCAAAGGGCGCCTAGCTTAGCTCAAGGCGCGAGGCGATGCAGCCCGTCGCCCGCATGCCGTAACAGTGATATTCTCGCCGCCTGATTTGGATGGTCCGCTCCGGGCAATGACTGATAGCACGCAAAAAACGGCAGGGGTGATGGGGGGTATGGGACCCGAAGCCACGGTGGACTTCATGGCCAGGGTGATCGAGGTGACCGACGCCGACGGCGACCAGGACCATGTGCGGCTGATCGTCGACCAGAACCCCGGCGTACCCAACCGACAGGCCGCGATACGCAATGGGTCCAAAGGTGTGACCCGGGTGCTCGGGTCGATGGCGAAACGGCTCGAGGATGCGGGCGCCGATTTCCTGGTCATGCCCTGCAATACCGCGCATGTCTTTCTGGACGAGGTGTACGCAAAGACAAAAATCCCGTTCGTGCACATCGTCGAGGAATCCGTGAAAGAGATCGAGCGACTGTGCCCGGGCGCAGGCAAGGTGGGTGTGATGGCAACGGACGGTTGCCTCGCGACCGGCATCTACCAGGACGCGGTCGTCGCCTCCGGAAGACAGGCGCTGGTGCCGGAAGGCGAGGAGCTGGTCGAGCTGATGCGGCTCGTTACGGCAATCAAGGCGGGTAATCTGTCGGCCGAAATTGCCGACGGCATGCATGAGATCGCCACTGGACTGGTCGACAGGGGAGCGGAGGTCATCATCGCCGGCTGCACGGAAATCCCGCTGGTGTTCAAAGGCGAAAATTTCCAGGTGCCGGTGGTCGCCTCGACTTACGTGCTCGCGGAACGCACGATGGAATTTGCAAAGGGCCTGAAACCTTTGCCGCCAAAACGATAAACGAGAGGACCGATTATGCTTTTGTCACGATTCCCGAGAGTGCGCCTCGCGCACTTGCCGACGCCGCTCGAACTCATGCCTCGATTGAGTGCACACCTGGGCGGGCCGGACATCTATATCAAACGTGACGATTGCACCGGGCTGGCAACCGGCGGCAACAAGACCCGCAAGCTCGAATACGTCATGGCCGACGCAGTCCAACAGGGTGCGGACGTGATCATTACCCAGGGAGCGGTGCAATCGAATCATGTGCGACAGACCGCCGCCGCGGCCTGCAAGCTGGGCATGGACTGCGAAGTCGTGTTCGAGCGGCGCGTCAAGGACGCGACCGAACCGTACATCAACTCCGGCAACGTGCTGCTCGACCGGATCTTCGGCGCCAATCTGCGCGACGTGGACAAAGGCACCGATATGAATGCTGCAATGGAGGAGATTGCCGACGAGCTGAAAGCCAAAGGGAGAAAACCGTATGTCATTCCGGGCGGTGCATCGAATTGCATCGGCGCGCTCGGCTATGTCGGCTGCGCGCTTGAAATGTTGGCACAGGCGAACGAACAGGACCTCGTCATCGACCACATCGTGCACGCAACCGGCAGTGCCGGCACCCAGGCCGGGCTGGTGGTCGGTTTGAGGGCATCGAATGCCAACATTCCGCTGACCGGCATCGGCGTCAACGTGCCGAAGGACGTGCAGGAAGAGAAAGTATTCAAACTGGCGGAAGAGACGGCAGACTACGTCGGCGCGCCCGGCGTCGTGCGACGTGAAGACGTGGTCGCGAATTGCGACTACGTCGGCGACGGGTACGGCATTCCGACCAGGGCCATGAACGACGCGGTGATGCTGCTGGCGCGCCTTGAAGGCCTGCTGTTCGACCCGGTGTACAGCGGCAAAGGCCTGGCCGGAATGATCGACCTGGTCAAAAAAGGCTACTTCAAGGAAGACGAGCGCGTCGTTTTCGTGCATACCGGCGGCGTCGCCGGCCTGTTCGGATACGCGGACAAGCTGGATACGGCTTAAGAATCGTCATTCGTTTCGCCCTGCGATCCGGTCGCCGTCCAGTACGGCGATTTAGACCGTGTCCAGTGAACTCAACGTATTGATTCCGGTCTGATCCTCCGTAAACTGGCAAGCCGTTTGCCCGTCGGCTCCGACGGACCTGACTATACAAACAGCAACTTGGGGATCACGTGATCAAAGCGCCTCGACGAGGATCTATGCATGCAGTACTCGCCATGGGTCTGCTGGTTTTGGCCGTCGCCGGCGAAGCCATGGCACAACGAGTGGACTCGAATGCACCGCGACCGGTGGCGCAGGCGATCGAGCTGACCTCCGAGCCGGTCGTTGACGGCAACGTACTGGAAGATCCGGCCTGGCGGGGTGCGGAGCCGATCACCGATTTCTGGCAGATCCAGCCGAATGCCGGCAGGCCCGCGACCCAGAGCACCGCGATTTATTTCGGCTACACCAGTACTGCAATACACATCGGCATCGTGGCCTACGATGAGGAGCCGCTCGAAATCATCTCGACGGATACCCGTCGCGATTCATCGCTCGACGATACCGACAGCGTCAAGATCATGATCGACGGCCTGCTCGACCGGCAAAATGGCTATATCTTCGGCACCAATCCCTCGGGCGTCGAATACGACGGCCAGATCGAACGGGAAGGTGCCGGACAGTTCGTAATTGGCGGCGACGGCGGTTTCAACCTGAACTGGGACGCGCCATGGACCGTGCGTTCGCAAGTCTCGGACATTGGCTGGAGCGCCGAGATGCGCATTCCGTTCACCTCGCTGCGATTCGGCCAGGGCGAGGTGCAGGAATGGGGCGTGAATATCGAGCGCCGCATCAGGCGCAACAACGAGGTCGTGTTCTGGGCGCCGATGTCGCAGGACCGTACGATCGAGCGCGTTTCCGAAGCGGGTTCGGTACGCGGGATCAAGGTGCCGCGGCAGCGCAACCTGCAGGTCACGCCGTACGTGCTGGCCAGCGCAGAACGCGGCGGCGCCATCAGTGGCACCGAGACCAACGAGGAATTCGGTTTCGACATCAAGTATTCGCTGACTCCGAGCCTGACGCTGGACGCCACCTACAACACGGATTTCGCACAGGTCGAGGTCGACGACCAGCAGATCAATCTCGACCGGTTCAGCCTGTTCTTTCCCGAGAAGCGGCCGTTCTTCCTCGAGAACGCCGGCCAGTTCAAGGTCGGCGACCCGCAGGAAGCCGAATTGTTCTTCAGCCGCAGGATCGGCATTGCGGCCGGCGAGGTCGTGCCTATCGACGGCGGCCTGCGCTTGTCCGGCAAGGTCGGCGGCACCACGAATGTCGGCTTGCTGTTCATGCAATCGGAACAAGTGGCCGGGCTGGCACCGGAAAACCAGTATTCGGTGGCACGGGTCAACCAGGAACTGGCAAACCGTTCGTCCGTCGGCTTCCTGGTCGTCGATCGTCAGGGCGACGGTTCGAATGACGAAAACCAGACCTACGCGGTCGACGGTCGCTGGGGAATCGGCCAGAACCTGCTGTTGCAAGGCTGGGCGGCGAAAACCGAGACGCCGGGCCTGAGCGGTCGCGATGACGCATTCTCCTTCAATGCCGACTTCAACAATGCCGACTGGTCGAACTCCATCGGCTACACGCAGGTCGGCGAGGAATTCAATCCCGAAGTTGGATTCCTGGCACGCAACGGATACCGCAAGTACTCGGGCCGCGTGCTGCGGCGAATCCGGCCCAGCAACCTGTGGAACCTGTTCGAGATCCGACCGCACGTTTCCTACCGCGGATTCTGGGATTTCGACGGCTTCCAGGAGACGGGCTTCCTGCACATCGACTCGCACTGGGAGTTCGAGACCGGCAGCGAGATTCACACCGGCTACAACGTCACCACCGAGGGCGTCAAGACGCCGTTCGATATCATTCCGGGCGTAACCATACCTGCCGGCACCTACGATCACGGCGAATTGCAACTCGTCTACCAGGGTGACCAGTCGCAGCCGCTGAACTTCGATTTGCGGCTGATCTCCGGCGGCCGTTTCGGCGGCGACCGGCTGACCCTCGAACCGACGATCCGCTATCGCATCGGTGAGAAGTTCACGTCGGAGTTCGCGATTAACTACAACGATTTCGATTTGCCGGTGCCCGGCGGCGATTTCACGGCAAATCTTTACCGACTTCGATTGTCATACTCGTTTACGCCGAAAATACTTTTGCAACTGCTGACGCAGTACAACGAAGTGGACGACGTCGTGACCAATAACCTGCGCTTCTCGTGGCTGCAGGCTGCCAACGCAGGCCTGTTTATCGTTTACAACGAGGTTGACGAACGAGGCCTGGGTGCGTTGCCGCGCGGCCGCGAATTGATCATCAAATACAGCCGAATCTTCGACGTTCTCAAGTAAACTGTCCTGCACAAAATGCAGGGGTTAGGCTCATGACCAGTTCCACGCGCGGCGCTTCGCTAGTCGCTTGCACGGCACTCTTGTTACTTGCTTCACTTGGCACATCGCTTGGCGCCGAAGAGCGGCCACGGGCCCGCGACATCGGGCTCGTAGTCGGCACGTTTCCCACTGGCCCCCTGAACGCGATTACCGACGTCGGTGGCGTCAGGGTCGGGCACGAGACCGTCATCGAAGGCGACGACATTCGCACCGGCGTCACTGCGATCATCCCGGGTCCGGGCAATCTCTACACGCACCCGATGCCGGCCTGGATTCACGTCGGCAACGGCTACGGCAAGCTGATCGGCGAGACCCAGGTGCGGGAATTCGGCGAACTCGAAACCCCGATACTGCTTACCTGCACGTTGTGTGTGTGGAGTGCAGCCAATGCCCTGAAGGAGTGGGTATACGAACAGCCGGGCATGGGTGAACACACCGTCAATCCGATCGTCGGCGAAACCAATGACGGATACCTCAACAATATGTGGGCGGACCCGATCGGGCGCGAGGAAGTATTCGCGGCGCTTGGTAAGGCGAAAAGCGGTCCGGTCGACGAGGGCAGCGTCGGTGCCGGCACCGGTACCCGTGCATTTGCCTGGAAAGGCGGCATCGGCACAAGTTCACGAGTGTTGCCGGATTCCCTGGGCGGATACACCATTGGCGTTCTCGTGCAAACAAACTACGGCGACACGCTCACAATGAATGGCGCGCCTGTTAGTCGCGAATTCGGAACCTATGGTTACAAGTACGAACTCGAAAGCAGCGAGGATGAGGACGATTCGGCGGATGGCTCGATCATGATGGTGGTTGCTACCGATGCGCCTCTGAATGCCCGCAGTCTCGACCGGCTTGCCATGCGTGCAATGATGGGGCTAGCAAGGACCGGCTCCTATGCGAGTAACGGATCGGGCGACTATGTGATCGCATTCTCGACGGATCCGGGCGTGCGGCGCCCAAGGGCGAGTGACACACCGGTCACGTCCAAGTCGCTGGTCAATGCATCGATGTCGCCACTCTTCGCGGCTACGGCGGAAGCGACGGAAGAAGCGATTTACAATGCGATTCTGAAGGCGACTACCGTGCGCAGCTCACGGGGAACGCGCGAAGCGATTCCAATAGAAGAACTGAAAAGAATTCTCGAGAAACACAAGGTGTTGCGTTGGGACAAGACTCAGCGTCCTTGACGGGTGGCTTGTAGAAGCGGCTGTGGGAGCGGATGCAGCCGCGATTCCTTGTACTGAAAAATGTAAGGCAAAAAATGAAAACAAAATTTCATCCGGTGAAATTGACGATCCTCTTCGTTGCCGCGATATTCGCGATACAGTCACACGCTCAGGAAGACTTCATTTTCTGGCCGAACGCCAATTACGATCCCGCCATTCCGACGGTGGAGGACGTGCTCGGCTATCGCGCCGGCGATCGTATCACCTGGCATCGCGATGCGATCCGCTATTTCCGGGCGCTCGCTGAAGCAGCACCCGACCGAGTCTCGGTAGCGACTTATGCGCAGTCCTGGGAAGGCCGGGACCTGATCTATGTCGTGATCACGTCGCCCGGCAACATGTCACGCATCGAGAACATCAAGACCGGCATGCAGCGACTTGCCGACCCCAGGCAAACCACACGCACGGAAGCCCAGGACATCATTGCCGCTCAGCCGGCGGTCACCTGGCTGTCCTATGGCGTACACGGCAACGAAATATCGTCGACGGATGCTGCGATGCTAACCGCCTATCACCTGCTTGCAGCACGCGGCGATCCGCGGGTTGCGGACATCATGCGCGATACGGTGGTTGTGATCGATCCCATGCAGAACCCGGACGGGCGTGACCGCTTTATTCACGGGTTCGAAATGGCGGAGGGCCTGGTACCGGACGCCGACCGCATTTCGGCCGAACACGACGAGCCCTGGCCGGGCGGTCGCACCAACCATTACCTGTTCGACCTCAATCGCGACTGGTTCATTCTCACGCAACCGGAAACGCAAGGTCGGGTGCGCATCATTCAGCAGTGGTATCCGGTGGCCTTCGTCGACGTACACGAGATGGGTTCGGACAGCACCTATTACTTTGCGCCGGAGGCCGTGCCCTACAATCCACACCTGGCGGACGATCAGCGTGCCAGCTTGCAACTGTTCGGGCGCACCAATGCTCGCTGGTTCGACACGTTCGGGTTGGACTATTTCACGCGCGAGGTCTACGACGCGTTTTATCCCGGTTACGGCGCGAGCTGGCCGTCTTATTTCGGCAGTATTGCGATGACCTACGAGCAGGCGTCGACCAGAGGTCTGGTTTTTCGGCAGTACGACGGCAACGAACTGACTTACCGCTACGCCGTACGCAATCACTTCATTACCTCGCTCAGTACCGCGGAGACGGTCGCTGTCAATCGCGAGAAATTCCTTGCGGATTTCTACGACTACCAGGTGACCGCGATCGACGAAGGCGAACGGGAAATCATTCGCTCGTATATCGTGCCGGCGCAATCCGACCAGGCGGCGGCCAACAAGCTGGCCGGGCTGCTCGTGCAACAGGGAGTCGAGGTGGGCCGGGCCACCGATTCGTTCAGCGTATGCGGCGAGAGCTATCCGGCCGGCAGCTATATCATCAACACCGGACAGCCGGCGAAGCGATTGATTCGGACCCTGATGGATCCGCACGTGTCGCTGGAAGAAGATTTCATTGCCGAACAGGAGCGGCGCCGCGCCAAGGACCTGCCGGACGAGATCTACGACGTCACTGCCTGGTCGATGCCGCTGATGATGAATGTGCGGGCCGACTCGTGTAATCGCACCGTATCCGCACCCATGACGGCCGCCGGCCCGGAGTTGATACAGCCCGGACTGGTGTCGGGCGGCAGCGGCTCGGTGGGCTGGCTGGTACCGTGGGGCTCGGCGCCGGCGGTGCGCTTGCTGGCGAATGCCTTGCGCCAGGGTCTCTCGGTGAAAAGCAACGACCGGCCGTTTACCCACATGGGAAACCGCTATCCTGCGGGCACACTGATCATCGATGCGGCTGATAATCCGCCGGATCTCGCCACAACCGTCAGGGCGCTTGCGAGGACGACCGGCGCCGACGCGGTCGGCGTCGACGACAGTTGGGTGACGGACGGTCCGAACTTCGGCAGCAACAACGTCGTTCGCTTTAATGAACCGAAGGTTGCGATGGCATGGGATCGCCCGACCAATGGCTATGTCGCAGGCAATACGCGCTTCGTCATCGAGCGACAGTTCGATTTTCCGGTCACGGCGATTCGCACGCCGCGACTCGCGACTTCCGATCTCGGTCTGTACCAGGTGTTAATACTCCCGGAGACGAACCGGGACGAGGACTATGCGTCGGTACTCGGCGAGCAAGGCATCGCCAATCTCAAAGACTGGGTCTCGAAGGGCGGCGTACTGATCGGCATCGGCAACGCCAATCGTTTCCTGTCGCATCCGGATGTCGACTTGCTCGCCATCCGCCGCGAAAATGCCGTCAGGGAAGAACAAGAAGACGATAAGAAGAAAAACAAAGACGACGAAGAAGCATTGCCAGACACCGTGCCCGGCAAGTATGTCACCGATGCCGAGCAATATCGCGAACTGATCACACCCGGGGAGGAGACCCCGGATTCCGTCGCCGGTGTGCTGGTCAGGGCAGATGTCGATGGCGAACACTGGCTCGGCGCAGGCGTCGCGTCGACTCTAAACGTGCTGATTCGCGGCGCGGATATCTACACACCCATCCGCCTCGACAAGGGTGTCAACGTTGCCCGCTTTCGCGCCGCCGACGATTTACTGGCGAGCGGCTACATCTGGGACGAAAACCGGCGGCAACTCGCGTATAAACCATTCGCCATTGCCCAGAAGTCCGGCAGCGGCCAGGTCGTCGGCTTTACCCAGGACCCGAACGTGCGCGCTTATCTCGACGGCCTGAATGTCATCTTTATGAACGCAATATTCCGCGGTGCGGCGCACGCCCGTCCGGTCCGCTAGCGAACCAGGGTCAGAGCCCGCTCCGACCCCGGGTCGGAGCGGGCTCTGACCCTAAAGCTACTGTTTGTAGACTTTGCCGCCTTTCATCACGAAGCTGACGCGTTGCATTGCCGTAATGTCCTCGAGCGGGTTGCCGGGTACGGCGATGATGTCGGCCTGCTTGCCGGCTTCAAGCGTGCCGTGCGTGTCGCCGATCTGCAGGAAATCCGCCGCGACACTCGTCGCCGATTGAATCGCCTCCATGGGCGGCATGCCGCCTTCGACCATGAGCGCGAATTCCTGTGCGTTGTCGCCGTGCGCCGATACGCCGGTGTCGGTACCGAACACGATCGGCACGCCGCGTGCATAGGCCTTGGCAAAAGTACTCTTTATAACGGGCCCGATAGCAGCAGCTTTTGGTCGAACCAGTTCGGGGAAGAAACCGTCGATCTTCGATTTTTCGGCGACCCAGTTGCCGGCCATGATCGTCGGCACGAAGTAAGTGCCACGTTCGCGCATCAGGTCCATGACTTCTTCGCTCATGAACGTGCCGTGTTCGATCGAGGCCACCCCGGCGATGACGGCGCGCTTCATGCCTTCGGTACCGTGCGCGTGAGCCGCAACACGCAAGTCGTAATCCGCAGCCGTGTCGACGATCGCTTGCAACTCTTCGTCGGTAAATTGCGGGTTCTGACCACTTTTGGCGACACTCAATACGCCGCCGGTTGCCGTAATCTTGATCCAGTCGGCGCCGTCCTTGTAACGCTGGCGAACGGCTTTTCGCGCGTCCTCGACGCTATTGACGATGCCGTCCTTTGGTGTCGGGTCGGCGCCGAAATGCGCCGCCCAGCCGTTGGTCGAGTCGGCATGGCCGCCGGTCGATGCCAGGCTGTGCGCGGCCGTAAAGATCCGCGGTCCCGGCACGTCGCCGGCTTCTATGGCTTTCCTGAGCGCCACCGTGACGTTGAACGTATCGCCGAGATTGCGGACTACCGTGAAGCCTGCCTCGAGTGTGCGCTTTGCATGAAGCGCAGCGTCGAAGGCGTAGTCGGCCTCGTTCAGGATGAAGCGGTTCAGATTGCTGCGCTGGGAATATTCGCCGGTCAGGTGCACGTGCAAGTCCATCAGTCCGGGTAGCACCGTGCGGTCGCGAAGATCGATAACGGTGTCGTTCGCGCCCGGTGAGGCGTAGCCGCGCTCGATCCCGATGATGGTATCGCCGGACACCCGAATGGTTCTTTCGCTGACGGCGCGGTCGGATTCGCCGTCGATGACGCGGCCGGCATGAATCAGCGTATCGGCCGCTGCGATGCCTGCAGCCAGCAGTAAACCGCTCACAAGCAATAGTCGTAGTTTCATTATTCAATTCCCAGTGAAATGTTGATTATTCTGCCGGGGAGCCCCGTGGCAGGCTATCGTAAACGATTGCAACCCGGTCGGGGGAATATGAGAAGATACGCCACCGAGTCCATCGGGCGCGACCAGCACCTGAAAACCAGGGGGACAGCGAAATGGCAGGAGCGACGGGATCCGGCGAACAGTGGTCATCGAGGTGGGGGTTCCTGCTCGCGGCGGTCGGCTTCGCGGTCGGCATGGGCAATATCTGGCGGTTCCCCTACGTGCTGGGCGAGAACGGCGGCAGCGCTTTCCTCTTTATATACCTGGCATTTGCACTCGGTATCGGATTGCCGCTCCTGATCACAGAGATCACGATCGGCCGGCGGGGGCGTTCCAGCGCGACCGGTAGTTACCGGGCAGTCGCTGCCGTGTGCGGCCGCAGCACGGCCTGGCGCCATGTCGGAACGCTCGGCATATTCTGCGCGTTTGTCATTCTTTCCTACTACACGGTCATTTCCGGCTGGACGCTCGACTACTTCGTCAAGGCGGCAAGCGGCACGCTGGAAGGCGTGGACGCGGAGACATCCAGTGACCTGTTTGCCGGATTACTGAACGATCCGTGGAAGCTGTTGTTCTGGAATACCGCGGTGCATGCCCTGATCATCTTCGTCATCCGCCGCGGCGTCCAGGCGGGCATCGAAAGTGCGGTCAAGGTGCTGATGCCGGCGCTGTTCATCTCGCTCCTGGTCATGGTGATATACGGCGTCGTCGCGGGTGACATGGTCGCCGCGTTGCGTTTCCTGTTCGAACCGGATTTCTCCAAGGTGACGTTCAGGACGGCGATGATGGCGATCGGGCAGGCGTTTTTCTCGATCGGCATCGGCATGGGCTCGCTGGTGGTCTTCGGCTCTTACATGCCGAAGGATTTTTCCATCGCACGTTCGTCGACGGCCGTGATACTGCTGGATACCGGCGTCGCAGTCGTTGCCGGACTGGCGATATTCCCGCTGGTTTTCCAGTACGGCCTCGATTCCGGCAGTGGTGCCGGGCTGATATTCCAGACCTTGCCGCTTGCCTTCGGCCAGATGCCGGGCGGCCAGATCTTCGGCTCGATCTTTTTCATTTTGCTTATTTCCGCCGCGCTTTCCTCCTGCATCGGACTTGCGGAAGGCGTCGTCAACTGGGTCGACGAGCATTGGGGTGTGTCACGCCAGAAAGGCATCCTGTACGTCGTCGGCGCGGCATGGCTGCTCGGGATTTTTTCAATTCTCTCCCTCGGCACCTGGTCGGACTTCTACCCGCTCGAATTCGTGCCGTCCTACGAGGGCATGGCGATCCTGACGGCGCTGGATCACCTGGCGGCCAACAACCTGCTGCTGGTCGGTGGCGCCTTGTCGGCCATTTTCTTCGGCTGGCTGGTGCCGAAGTCGCTGAAGCTCGAAGAAATCAACGTCGCAGACGGATTCCTGTTTGCCCTGTGGCGGATCCTGATTCGCTTCGTGATTCCGCCGGTGCTGGTGATCGTGTTGCTCGCCGTGTTTTTCGAATTCTGAGCGGCGGTCGCCGTTAATGCTTGCGCAATGACGGCGCGTAAATCTTGTCGCTGATCTTCTCGAAGTAGTCGTCGAGAACCGGGAACGCGTCGCAAAGATTGTGGAAATCGTCGGCCGGCAACACCATGACCGTCGCGTCTTCGGCTGCCGTCAGCGTGCCCACCGTTCGCGTGTGCTCGGTCAGGCTGCGTTCGCCCCAGTGGTCGCCGGGACCCAGGATGCGCACGAAGTCCTCGCCGCCGTGCGGATCAGGAATGCGTGATTCGAGGTAGCCGCTGATCACGGTGTAGAAACCGTCGACGATCTGGCCTTCACCGGAGATGACGTCGCCCCTGGCGTAACGCCGGTACTGGGTTGCGGCCGAACGGCGATTGGCGATTTGCACGATGCTGCGCGGCAGGAAGTAATCGAACAGCCAGTTCAAGGCAACCCGCAGGCGGGTCGAAAATCCCGGCAGCATGCCGATGTAGATGGCGCGCCATAGCAGCCAGGCGGTGAGCCCGGACAAGCGCAAGCCGAAGAGCTCGGCAACGGCGCTGTAATGGCCGATGGAGGCCAGCGATCCCCAGGGGCGAAACGCGAAGGCTTGCAACTCGCGCCCCTGGTGCAGCGCGGCGATATTGCCTGCCAGGCATTTCGCTTCGCGCACGGCGTATTGCGCCGTCGGCGGTGCAAACCGGGGCTCGCCGTCGGCACTCGGTAACGGTATCAGCGCCGCATCGCCGAGTGCCCACAGCGATTGCGAACCCTTTATCTGCAAATACTCGTCGACCGGGATCTTGCCACGCTCGAGGTCAATGCCGAGTTCACTGGTAAACCCGGTCGGTCCGCTGCCGACCGTCGATATGAACGTCGCCGTGTCGATGCGCTCCCCGTTGTCGAGGAAGACTGCCGTTGCGGTCGCTGAAGCGACGCTGGCGTGGCAACGGATGTCGACATTGCGCTTGCCGAGTTTTTTCGCGGCATATTCGCCGAGCGGCCGCGACAGTTCCGGCAGGATGCGATCGCCGCGCTGCACCAGCACGGCGCGAATCTGGTCTTTCGAGACGTTTGGGTAAAACTTCAGGGTGCGGTGAATCATTTCGATCAATTCGCCGATCGTCTCCGTACCGGAAAATCCGCCACCGGCAACGACGAAGGTCAACAGGCGGCGTTTCAGGTTTTCGTCCCTGGTGATGTCGGCATGCTCCAGGCACTCGATCACGCGGTTCCTCAAACCGTGCGCGTCGGCGAGATTACGCATGCACAGCGCGTGCTCGCGCATGCCGGCCGAGATCTCGAGGTTGGTTTGCTGGCCGACCGCGATCACCAGATGGTCGTAGTCGATGTATTGCGGGATCCTCCGCGATCCCTGGAGGATGGTAATTCGCTGTTTGTCCCTGTCCACTGCGATCACGTCCGCCATGCGAACCCTGATGCCTTTCAGCATGTAGCGCAGCGGCGTCACGGCATCCGGCGCGTTGATGGTGCCGGAGGCGACTTCCGGCAATAGCGGCTGGAACACGAAATAGTTGGTCGAGTTGATGATCTCGATGTCGGCGTCCCGCCCGAGATGGCGCCGCAGGTATTTGGCGGCAAACGCTCCGCCGAAGCCACCGCCGACGATGACGATGCGGCTCATTGCTGCGGTGGGGCAGTCTTGATCACGGTCATCTTGTCGATCTGCATATCGTGCATCGTGTACGGGATACCGCCGACACCGAGACCCGATTCCCGCAATCCGGCAAACGGCATTACGTCGTCACGGAATGCGCTGTGATCGTTAACCATGACCGCGGAGGCGTCAATCGACGCAACGACGTGCATGATGCGATCGATATCCTTGCCGTACACCGCCGCCTGGAATGCCGTCGGCAAGGAATTGGCTTGTTCCAGCGCCTTGCCGATATCGTCATAGGAGTAAACGCAGACGACCGGGCCGAATATTTCCAGCGTGCTGACCCGCGCCCCGGGCGGCGGGTCCAGCAACACCGTGGGGGCGTAGCAATTGTTGTCGAGCCGTTGCCCGCCGCACATCAGTTTGGCGCCGTCCTCGACGGCTGCGTCGACCCATTCGGCAACGCGGTCGACCTCGCCGGGCCGTATCAGCGGGCCCACTTCGGTATTCGGATCCAGCGGGTCGCCGACGACCAGCTGTTCGGCCTCCCTGGCCAATGCTTTGGCAAAGGAGCGGGCGATCTTCGCCGGCGCAAACACCCGCTGCACCGAAACACAGACCTGCCCGGCATGGTAGAAGCCGCCCTTGAGAATCGACGCAACCGCAGCGTCCTCGTCGAGGTCATCGAGGAGCACCACCGGCGCCGCGCCGCCATGCTCGAGCGCGCAACGCGTACCCGGCGCGAGCTTCGAACGAAGCATCCAGCCGACCTTGGCGCTGCCGATAAAACTGAAAAAGGCCACCCGGCTGTCCGTAACCAGCAGCTCCGCGGTTTCATTGCTGTCGGCAACGAAGGCCTGGCACCAACCGCCGGGCAGCCCGGCCTCGTGCAGCAACTCGACGAATCGCAGGCAGGAAAGCGGGGTATCCTCGGCCGGTTTGACGATGACCGGGCACCCGGTGGCGACGGCCGGGGCGACCTGGTGCACGATCAGGTTCAGTGGGTGATTGAATGCACTCACGGCGACGACCACACCGACCGGTTCCTTGCGGGTATAGGCGATACGGCCCGCAGTCGCGGGCGTCGTTGCCACGGGTATTACCTCACCGGCGTGCCCGCGCAGCGTTTCGATGCACAGGCGCACGCCGTCGATAGCGCGTACTACCTCGACCATGGAATCCTGCAGCGGTTTGCCGCCCTCGCCGGCGGCCAGCTTGGCGAGCGCTTCCTGTTGCTCGACCATGAGTTGCGCCGTGCGTTCGAGGATCGCGACCCGCCCCGGGATCGACAACCAGCCGTCACGATTGCGGAACAGCTTGTAGGCCGTGCTCAGTGCCTCTTCAACGTGGTCCTCACCCTGCAGTTCGATGGACTGCAGCACGTTGCCGTCGTAGGGCGATGTGACCTCGAGCAGGCCGGCGGATGCGTTAGGGGTCATGGTGCTATCCAATCATCCGCGTGATTTCACCGAGCTTCTTGGTGAGCAAAGCGTTTTCGCGGTAGTCGATCGGGATCACCACCAGGCTCGGACCGCTTTCACTGAATGCGCTCTCCAGCGTTGCGGCGAAATCTTCACTGCGCGACACATAGTGACCGTTCCAGCCGAACGCGCTGGCAAGCTGCTCCCAATCGGGATTGCCGAAGGCGAGGTCGGTGTGCCTGCCGAAATGCGTTTCCTGCTTCCAGGCGATGAGCCCGTATTCGTTATCGGCCCACACGAGCGCGACGAAATTGCTGCCGATACGCTTGGCGGTCTCCATTTCCTGGACGTTCATCAGGAAGCCGGCATCGCCGCAGATCGCCAGCACCCTGCGGTCCGGATGCACGATGCTGGCGGCGATTGCTCCCGGCAGCGCAAAGCCCATGGAACAGAAACCATTGGGAATGAGACAGGTATTCGGTTCGTGGCACTGGTAGTGACGCGCGATCCACATCTTGTGAGCGCCGACGTCGGACAACACGATGTCATGCGGTCCCATGACCTGGCGCACATCCCACAACGCTTTCTGTGGCCGGATCAAACCTTCGGTCTTGTCGTCCTTGTGCTCGGCAAAATCCTCGGCCATCTTCTGTCGCGTCTCGCGCTGGAACTTGAGGTCGAAATCAAGGCCGCTCGAGTTTGCGACACGTTCGTTCAGCATCCACAGGGTGTGGGCGAGGTCACCGATGAGTTCCACCTGCGGGTGATAATGCGCGTCGATCTCTGCGGCGAGGAAATCTGCGTGAATGATTTTCTTGTCGCCCTCTTGATTCCAGAGTTGCGGGTGATACTCGACCATGTCGAAACCGAGCGTGATCACCAGGTCGGCGTCGTCGATGGCCAGCGAAACCCGGTCCTTGCTGCCGAGACCGATCGTGTAAAGACAATAGTCGGCATCCATGTCGACACTGCCTTTCGCCATGAAAGTGCTGATGACGCCGACGCCCGTTCTTTCGCAAAAAGCCCTTAGCTGCTTGCTGGCGCGTTTGCGAATACAGCCGTTGCCGGCGAGTATGATCGGCCGCTTCGCCTTCTCGATCATGGCGAACGCCTGGTCCACGATCTTGTCGTCAGGGACGGAGCGGCGAAAGCGGATTGGCGTCATCGGTTGCTCGTCCGATTCGCTTTCGGCGATATCTTCGGGTAACTCGATATGCACGGCGCCCGGTTTCTCGGTGCGCGCAATGCGCACTGCCTTGCGAACGATTTCCGGGATGGTGTCCGGGTTCAAGATCGTCGTCGCCCACTTGGTCACCGGCTCGAACATGCTCACGACATCCATGATCTGGTGCGATTCCTTGTGCAAGCGGTCCGTCGAACCCTGTCCGGTCAGAACAAGCATCGGTGAACGATCCATGTTGGAATCCGCGACACCGGTGATGAGGTTGGTAGCGCCCGGGCCGAGCGTGCCGAGGCAACCGGCGGGATTGCCGGTGAGCCGGCCGTAGATTTCTGCCATGAACGCTGCACCCTGTTCATGGCGCGTCAATATGAATTTTATTTTTTCCGATTGTTCAAGCGATATCATGAAGTCGGCATTTTCTTCTCCGGGTACGCCGAAGATGTATTCGATGCCTTCTTCCTCGAGGCACTTGACGAGTAAATCGGAAGCTTTCATGTTATTCCCCAGATTTTGTTTGCCTACCTGACCGGCCGATGCCGCGACTTGTTACAGGATTCCGTTGAAAAACGTCGTTACGTCGATTGTCGTTGTTGTGCTCGCGGCCTGTTCCGAGAATGTGCCATCCCCGCAAACCGTTCCGGGTCGATGGTACACCGCGGCGCAGGTCGAGTCCGGGGAGCCGCTGTACCAGATGCACTGCGCCGTGTGTCACGGTGCGGACGCGAGTGCTGCGCCCGACTGGCGAACACCGGACGATTCCGGCAACTATCCGCCACCGCCGCTCGATGGCAGCGCGCACACCTGGCACCATCCACTCGCCATGCTGGACGACACCATTGCCAATGGCGGCATGCGCTTCGGCGGCGTAATGCCCGGCTTTTCCGGCACCCTGTCAGCCGCCGAGCGTCTCGCCATCATCGCCTGGTTACAGAGTCTGTGGCCTGACGAGATCTACGCCCGCTGGCGGGAGATCGACCGGCGCAGCCGTTGAGCGCTCGGGCAAAAGTCGCCGGAAGGCGTTGAATTCATTGACATCGAATCCGCCGTAAAGCGCACTGCATCACAGCCCGTTGAACGGCAGCTGCCTACACTTTGCGCAGCATCAAAGCCCGCTGCGGAAGTCGATTATGTCAAACCGGGTGGCCCGGCGATCCTTGCAGGAAAAAGTCTCGATCACCCTGTTTGCGGTGATGGCCGCGCTGGCGCTCCTGAGTTACCTGGTGTTGAAGCAGGTCGTTGCGCCGACATTCGACGAGCTGGAACTCAAGCAGGCCGAGGCCAACCTGAGCCGGGCAGTGAAGGCGATTTCCAACGATCTCGACAATCTCAGCGCGATTGCCGCTGACTGGGCCCTGTGGGACGATGCCTACGACTACGTCAGCGGCGACTACCCGTATTTCGAGGAGTCGAATCTCGCACGGCCGACGCTGACCAACCTCGGTCTGAATCTGCTGGCGGTCTACGACGCCGAGGCGAAGCTGCTCTGGGGCCAGGCGGACGATGGCAGCGAAACCATTGACCTGGATGTTCTCGGCATCCTCGATCCCGGCAGCAAGACCCGTGAACTGCTGATCACCCACAGTGATCCGTCTGGCCATGTCGAAGGCCTGGTCCGGACCCGCATCGGCGCGATGCTGATCAGCTCGTGGCCCGTATTGCGAAGTGACAGCACAGGCCCGATTGCCGGCAGCATGATCATGGGTCAGCTACTCGACGATGATCGCCAACTCGGTCTGCGTGAGCGGACCGAGGTGCTGCTGGAATGGCAGGAGGTGGACGAAGGCACTGTCGAACAGGCAGCGATGCACTTGCCATTGAGCGGCGGTAACCCGGATTCCATGGCACACGAAGCGGGCATCGACGAGATCGTGAGCCACGGTTTTCTCAACGACCTGTTCGGCTCGCCGCTGTTGCAGCTCGTCACCCGCACGCCGAGACAAATATCGGCATTGGGCCAAAACACCGTCCACGGTGCATTGATCGTTCTCGCGTCCGCCGGCCTGATCGTCGCCGTTGTCGCCTGGCTGATGTTGCGCAGCGTCATCGTTCGGCCACTGGAGCGCCTGGAGCAGCACATCACCGGCATGCGCAAGAGCGGCGACCTTTCGCAACGCATCGGCGAAACCAGGACCGACGAAATCGGTTCCGTTGCAACGGAGTTCGACAAACTGGCGGAGGAGCTGCACGACGCCAGGAAATTGTTGCTGGAACAGTCATTCAAGGCCGGCCAGGCAGACAACGCAGCCGAAGTGCTGCACAACATTCGCAATGCGATGACGCCGTTGATCAACGGTATAGACCGGTTGTCGAAGGATATGAACGCAGCGGACAGTCTCAAGGTGACTCAGGCCGTCGAGGAATTGCGGGGCGACAAATGCCCGCCTGATCGCGCTGCCAAGCTGCTTCAGTATGTCGAGTCTGCGTTTGCTCACCTCGTCAGCTCGAACAAGAATGCTGCGGATGACCTCGCGGTCGCGTCGCGGCAGGCACGACAGGTCGAGGCGATTTTGGCGGATCAGGAACGCCATGCCAAAGCGGCACCGATCGTCGAAGAGCTGCATTTGAGCGACATCCTCGACGAGGCGATGCTCGTCATCCCCGAAGCGGCGCCCGCGGACATCGAGCTGGACCTGGTCAACGGCGTGGCGGACCACAGGGTTCGCGCGCATCGTGTCGGCTTGCTGCAGGTCCTGGGAAACCTGATCCTCAACGCTTACGAATCCATTCAACGTAGCCAGGCGCACTCCGGCCGCATCGAATTATCCGCGGCCGAAGAGCTGTTCAACGATCAGCCGATGGTGCGGCTGACGGTCTCGGACACCGGTTGCGGCTTCGACGAAAATTTCAGGCAAAAAATGTTTCAGCGTGGATTTTCATCCAAGCAGGGACACCTGAGCGGCCTCGGACTGCATTGGTGCGCCAACGCCCTGAGTGCGATGGGCGGTCGTATCCAGGCAGAAAGTGGCGGGCCAGGACGGGGAGCGCAATTTCACGTGCTGCTGCCGGCAGCACTGGGAGGCTAACGTGAACGCGCAAGCACAGGAAAACAGCATTCGCATTCTCATTGCAGACGACGACGAATATATTCTCGATTGTTACCGGGAGGCATTCGGCGACATCGATATCAGTGACAACCTGAGAACGCTCGATGCACTTGACGCGGAACTGTTCGATAGCGATACGGACATCGTCGATGCACCGAAATTCAGCGTCGTTGCGTGCAAGCAAGGCGACGATGCGATCAACCTGGCGAAAGAAGCGGCAAACGACGGCAATCCCTTCGACGTCGTCATACTGGACGTACGCATGCCACCGGGCATCGACGGCGTCGAGGCCGGGAGCGCCATTCGCAAACTCGACCCGGATGTCGAGATCGTTTTCGTCACCGGTTATTCGGACGTACCGCGCGAGGAGCTGGAGCGCCGCGTACCCCCGCCCATGCGACTGCATTATTTCAACAAGCCGATTTCCTTCATCAAGCTTGCTGAAGACGTCGCCAACATCGTGAAAGCACATTGAGGATGCCTCCAGTGAGCATGGATGAAGGCACGGCAACCAATCGCATACTCGTCGTCGACGACGATAATCAGATTATTGGCGAGTACATGCGCTGTCTCGGTAGCGGCTTCGAGCCGGATATCGCGACGTCGACGCTCGGCGACCTCGAAAAGGTGCTGTTTGGTGAGGAGACCGACGAGACCGGCGCGGTGCGCTTCGATGTCCAGTCATGCCAGCAGGGAGAGGCTGCGGTCGCTGCGGTACAACAAGCCGTGGATGGCGGAACGCCGTACTCGATCGTTTTCATCGATATCCGCATGCCGCCGGGCATCGACGGCATTCGCGCCGCCAAACTGATTCGAGAGATCGATCCGAACGTCAATATCGTGGTGGTCACCGGATCGCTGAGCCCGGAACCGGACAATCTCGGCGGTGAAGTGCCGCCCGCCGACCGTATCTTCTTTTTCAAAAAGCCGTTTCACGCCGTCGAGTGCCGCCAGCTTGCGGCTGCACTTTGCGGCAAGTGGCACGCCGATCTCGCCCTGCGCCGCGCCAACGACGTCCTTGAGCAACGCGTGAAGGATCGCACCGAGGCACTGCATAAACTCGCTTACTTCGATCCGGTGACCAAGCTGCCGAACCGCCTGAAACTCGTCGACGAGCTGCAGTTGCTGATTGAAAAGGCGGAGCGCGCCGGCACCGACACCGCGGTCGTAGTGCTGGATCTCGAACGATTCAGCTTCCTGAACGAAACCATGGGTTACGACTCGGGAACCGAGCTCCTGAATACCGTCGGCCGCCGCCTGGAGAAGTTCTGCCTGGACCTCGAGGCGTCACAGGGCAGCGTGGTCGGCCGATTCGGCGCCGACGAGTTCGCCTGCCTGATTCCCGGTATACGCGACGCCGAGATGCTCGAACGCATCGTCGAGGACATGATCATCGTCGTCGAAGAGCCGTTCCTGGTCGATGGCCGCGACATTTTTCTCAAAGCCAGCATCGGCGTCGCAACGCATCCGGCACACGGTGAAGACGCAAAGTCGGTTTTCCGCGCAGCCGAGGCCGCACTGCACCGGTCAATGCGCAAGCTGCAGGGTCGCGTCACCTACTATCGTCGCGAGATGCAGCACCGGGCCCAATCTCGCTTCGACATGGAGGCCGAGCTGCGCAATGCGATGGACAACGGTGACATCATCGCCTGGTTCCAGCCGCAGCTTTGCCTCAAATCCGGCAAGATTGCCGGCGTCGAGGCACTGGCCCGTTGGGTCCGCGAAGACGGGACAGTCGTGCCGCCCGCGCAATTCGTCCCGCTCAGCGAGGAAATGGGCGTTTCGGACGTGCTTTTCGAAACCGTGATGCGCTACGTATGCAGTGCCGTATCGCGCTGGCAACAGGAGTCCGGCTGGGACATACCCGTCAGCGTCAACCTGTCTGCCCATCAGTTGCGCAATCACAAGCTCGTCGACACCATCAAGGCGATTCTCAGAAAGCAGAAGGTCGAGCAAAAGCTCATCAACCTCGAACTGACCGAAACGGCGCTGCTCGAGGATCTGACGATCGCGCGGCCGTTGCTCATGGACCTGTCGTTCTACGGCGTCGGTATTCATATCGATGACTTCGGAACCGGCTATTCGTCGTTGAGCTATCTTGCCGAGCTGCCGGTGCAGACCCTGAAAATCGATCGCTCCTTCGTCGAACGACTCAGCGAATCGACCAACAACGCAAGGGTGGTGCAGGCCATCATCGCGCTCGGCAAAGCCATGGAACTCAGCGTCATTGCAGAAGGTATCGAGACCGAACAGCAACTGATGCTGGTACACACCTTCGGATGCGACCTTGCGCAAGGCTTTT
The DNA here is from genome assembly GCA_033720315.1 of Woeseiaceae bacterium. Lineage (GTDB taxonomy): Bacteria > Pseudomonadota > Gammaproteobacteria > Steroidobacterales > Woeseiaceae > SZUA-117. Next base: position 22,221 of record JAWWCT010000041.1, read on the forward strand.
TCATCGGCAAACCGATGCAGGAGCAGGAGTTTCTCGATTGGGTGTATGCCGTCGACCAGACGACCAACGACCTGCAAGTCCTGCCGGAGTTATCCCGCCTGAAAGCTTAGCCGGGGTCAGAGCCGGCCCTGACCCTTATTCCGCGATGCCCGCCTCCGCGAGCAGGGTCAGGAGCCCGATCTGCATGGCGAGGTGCCCGTCGACGTTTTGCCACCATTCCTCCGGCGAGTGCGCGTTGCCGGTCACGCCGCCGCGGCTCATGGTGATCGCCGGTATGCCTTTCGACAGCGGCAGGTTGGCATCCGTCGAGGAAATTCTCAGCACCGGTTGGATATCGAAGGAACGGGTCGCGGCGATCGCCCTTTGCACCAGTGGCGACTGGCTGTCGCCGCGAGATGCGGGACGCGTGCCGACCCGTTCGATGTCGACCGTTAATGCGGGACCTTCGCGTCTCGCGGCGTTTTCGTCCTGCAATGCTTGCTCGACGGCCGCGATGAATACGGCATCGATATCGTCGAGTCTGGCCTGGCTGCCGGAGCGCAGGTCGACTTCCATCCAGGACTCGTAAGCGATGGAGTTGATGGATGTGCCGCCGCCGATGCGGCCGATGTTGTAACTGGTCTTCTCGCCGCTCGAGCTGACCGCCGGCGCATTCTCGACGAACATAGCGATGGCCCGGCCCAGGGCGTGGTGCGGGCTGGCCAGGCCGAAATCGCCCCACGAATGACCGCCGGGACCGTGAAAGGTGACCCGATAGCGGTGTGAGCCGACGCCGCCGTAAATAATGCGCTGGGTATCGCCGCCGTCGACGGCGATCAGCGCGTCGATGCGTTCGGCGCCGTCACGAAACAGGTGTTTCATGCCACGCAGGTCACCGAGACCTTCCTCGCCGACATTGCCGATGAACAGCAGGTCTGCATCGGTTGCGATATCCGCGAACTGCAGGGCCCGCAGCACGGCGAGCACCACGACCAGGCCGCGGGTATTGTCGCCGACGCCGGGTGCATACATTTTTTCATCGTCGAACCGCACCGTGACATCGGTATCCGCCGGGAACACCGTATCGAGATGTGCGCTGTAGGCGATCACGCGTTGTCCGGCAACACCGGGACGCCGGCCGATGGCATTGCCTGCCGCATCGATCCTGACATCGCTCAGTCCGGCTTCGCGCAAGAGCTCGGCGAATCGTCGGGCTCGGCGCTCTTCAGCGAAGGGCGGCGCCGCGATTTCCGTCAATTCGACCAGGTCGCGACGCGATCGCGGTTCGAGGGCGAGGATGTGCTGCAGCGCTGCCTGCACCCTGGGGTCGTTGCGGAGCGCGGCAATTTCGCTCGGATAGGTCGACGACCCTTCAGGCGCCGGTACCTCCTGGGCAATACCCGAATGGCATGACAACACCGCGAGCACAATAAGCCGCCACACCGCTTGCCTCTTTCGTTGTTCAATCGGCAGCGGACAGATCGACATAGCCGATTCCACGCCGGTTCTCGATACGCGTGCCGTAAGGGTTTGACAGATGTTGCAGGTAAGCGATGATCCGGTCGGCGATCTCCCGCCTGGCGAGCAACGGACGACCGCGAACCTGGGGTGGCGCGCCGTAGGCAAGGTCGATCGGGTACAGTGCGAGCTGGGTCAGCTTGCCGCCGCTGAACGTTGGGACGGCAATCACCGATTCCCAGTTTTCCTGCAGCACGGGAAAGCCCTTGGTGTCGTTTTCATAGCGTTCGCGGTTGAAGTCGGCGACATGCGAGTTGTCGTCGAGGTCGAAGTCCGCGTAATTGTCGTACGGCAGGCGCAGCAGGGTTTCGTTCTGAAAGATGAAGTTGCCGAGACTGTAGAGAATCGGCTTGCCCTGGTAAATCTCGATGCCTCGCAGTACGTGCGGGCCGTGACCGACGAAGACGTCGGCACCCGCCTCGATCATTGCGCGTGCAAACAGGTGCAGAAACTCGGGGGACTTGTCACGCCTGCCGTCGTATTCGTGTGCGTGGATCGTGACGATCGTGAAGTCGGCAAGGCGACTGGCATTGTTGACGACCGCGGAAATTTCGCTGACGTCGTCCTGGTTCGCCTGCATGCGTATGACGTGCTCCTGGCCAATTGCGAAATTGCGGCCGAACGCTTCCATTTCGCCCGGCTTGTCGTCATCGGTGCCGCGCGAATTACCGTCCATGTCAATGAACTGGCCAAGCGATTCGCCGGTTTCCCGCAGCGATTCAAATTCGGCTTGCGGCATCACGTAGGTCGTCTCGTAACGCAGCGGATTGAGCCCCGGCCTCGGCGGCACGTTATCTCGCGAGCGGCCGGCCCGCATGTGATTCGCGAAACTGGATGCAATGGAAATCAATGCGACGCGTGCTCTGGGAGTTTCCAGGAACTTCGCCTCGCGAGCCTCGGCGAGACTGGCGCCCACGCCGGCCTGCACGATGCCGGCCTCGGCAACGTGCCTCGTGGTCAGGTCCATGCCCAGCACGCCGTAATCGCCCGAGTGATTGTTGGCACGCGCCACCATGTCGAATCCGGCCCAGGCGAGGTCATTGGCAAGCGACGGATCGGCGCGCATCCAGGTGCCGCCACTCTCGGCCATGGGGTACGCCTCGTAATCGTGAAACAACACCTCCAGGTTGGTGAACGCGACATCGGCAGAACGGATCAGTTCGATCATCTGCAGGTATTCCGCTTCGTCGTAGACCGAGAGTTTCCGCGTAATGATCGAATCGCCGGTCAAAGCCATCGTAAATTCCGCATCCGCAGTTCGATGCTGCGCATTGCTCACCAGTGATGCGGAGAATGCAATGGCAATCAGCAAATTCAGAAATGCCCGTGGCCTCGTCATATCGGTCTCCGGAGACGAATAAAGGCGACAGTTTACTCAATTGCCGCTCGTTTGATTTGCACATTCGATTGTTACGACAATTGAGTAAACTGTCCCCGTACATCAAGAGAGGCGAAACATGGCCAATTGGACTGCAGCAATCGTTCTCGCGTCGGTGTTTTTCGCAGGCTCTGGCGCTATCGCACAGGACACCAGCGAGATCCTGGATTTCATCGACGCTCGTTACGAGTCGACCGCGGACATGGCGCGAACCCTGTGGGAGTTTGCCGAAGTGGGTTACCAGGAGACCCGGAGCAGCGCATTGCTGCAGAGCGAACTCGACCGGCAAGGGTTTTCCATCGAAGCAGGAATAGCCGGCATTCCGACGGCGTTCGTCGCCAGCTACGGTTCCGGCGGACCTGTCATCGGCATCATCGCCGAGTTCGATGCCTTGCCCGGCATCAACCAGGACGCCTTGCCCCTGAGATCGCCCATCGCTGGCAAAGCCGCCGGCCACGCCTGCGGCCACAACCTGTTCAGCGCAGGCTCGGTCGGTGCCGCGATCGCGGTCAAGCACTGGCTGGAGGAAACCGGCACGCCGGGAACGGTGCAGCTTTTCGGCACTCCCGCCGAGGAGGGTGGAAGCGGCAAGGTCTACATTGCCCGCGAAGGTCATTTTGACGGCGTCGACATCGTCCTGCACTGGCACGCCGGCGACCGGAATTCGGCCGCGGCCAGCACGTCGCTCGCCAATCGTTCCGGCAAATTCCGCTTCAGGGGTATTTCCGCACATGCGGCCGGGGCGCCGGACAAGGCGCGATCGGCACTGGACGGCGTCGAAGCGTTCAATCACATGGTCAACCTGATGCGCGAGCACGTGCCGCAGGAGACCCGCATTCATTACGTCATCACCGAGGGCGGCAACGCCCCGAACGTCGTGCCGGACTTCGCCGAAGTCTTTTATTACGTCCGCAATCCCGATGCGGAAAACGTCAAGGCGATCTGGCAGCGGCTCGAGGCCGCCGCGCTCGGTGCGGCCCAGGGCACCGGGACCACGGTCGAATGGGAGATCATCCATGGCAGTCACTCGGTGCTGGTCAACGAGGCGCTGGCGCGGATGATGGACGAAAAACTGCGCCTGGTCGGCGGCGTCGGCTACAACGCGCACGAACAGCGCTTTGCCGAAGCGATTTATGCGACGCTCGACAGCCCGGACCTGCCGCTCGGCAGCGAGCAGACCATCCAGCCGTTCGAGGTCACGCTCGGCTACCATTCGACGGACGTCGGTGACGTGTCCATGAACGTGCCGACCGTGGGCTTGCGCACCGCGACCTGGGTCCCCGGCACCGCCTCGCACAGCTGGCAGTCGACGGCCGCCAGCGGTATGACGATTGGTTATAAGGGTGCGCAGGTTGCCGCGAAGACCCTGACCCTGGCCGCGATCGAGCTGTTTCAGAACGAAGAACTCCGCGAACGGGCGACGACCGAGTTTCACCAGCGCCGCGGCGCGGACTTCAGGTACGAGGCCCTGCTCGGCAACCGCGCGCCACCGCTCGATTATCGCAACTGAGGCCGTTCGCGTGTTGCGTATTGACAACAAACGGGCTTCCAGGTGCCGGTCCGGCAGCCGCGAGCGGCGTATTTACTGACCGGCCAAAGTATTTCCCCGGCGACGTAATAAGGTTATAAAAATTATTTCTGTTTGTTGATTGACACCCCGGATAGGGGCGCATACCCTTGCTTCAGGCTCGGTTCAGGGTAAGTAGAACTACCTAGCCGGGTAATCGGGAACCGAAACGTAAAAGCATTGCAAGGCAGGAACAAAGCGAATGCGATCGGCGCATTCGAGACTCGCGAAAAAACGTTACATTAATCCAACAAATTGACAACAGGGCGTATTGCCCGTTTTCGTCGTCATTACCGATTCGGGGGAATCCAAATGGCAAGTAATAGCTTTAAAGTGACCGCTTTATCTGCGGGCATTGCGGTGGCGCTGGGTACGGCACCACCGACACTGGCCCAGGAAGGCGAGATCGAGGAAATCGTGGTCACGGGTTCGCATATCCGCAGGACCGAATATGAGGGCCGTGCACCTATCCAGATTGTTGATGCACAGACGATCGAGCTTAGCGGTGCCTCGCAGCCGGTCGAAATTCTCAAGCAACTTTCAGTCAACAGCGGCTCGGAAATCTACTCCGAGACCGGTACCCGGGGTGGTATCTCACAGTTCAATGTTCGCAACCTGGGGCTAGGCTCGACCCTGACGCTGATCAACGGCAAGCGTGCCGGGATCTCGGCGGCTGCCGATGCGACCGGCACGGATTTCGTCGACATCAACCAGTTTCCGCTGGCAATGATCGAGCGCGTCGAAGTACTGACCAACGGCGCCTCCGCGACCTACGGGTCACAGGCGGTTGCGGGCGTGGCGAACCTCATTACCCGCAAGGGATTCGAGGGACTCGAGGTCTCCGGCGGCTATGCCGATTCGGAAAACGACCACTACTACATTAACCTGGCCGCCGGCGCGCAGTTCGATCGCGGCGGTTTCAATATCTACGCAACCTATTACGAGCAGGAGGAGAAGAACCGCACCGAATATGACTGGCTGAACCTGCGCCTGAACGGCAACGGCGACCAGCGTCGATCCTCTTTCCTGTCCGGCACCGGTTCTCCGGGCTCCTACGAGCGTGCGACCCTGAATGCGGACGGCGAGGCGGCATCCGTGTCGGTACCCAATCCGGCATTTGATCCAGCATGCACCGTAGATTGCGAACCTGAATTCCTTGGAGCGGTGCGGCAGCCGGACCCTGATTGCGAAGCAGCGGGCGGCGTGATCGCCGACCCGGCCATCCTGAGCTCGAACACCTGCCGCTATAACTTCGCGGACCAGGTATCCGTCCTCAAGGACGAGCAACGGGCACAGGTATTTACCGAGTTCGACTGGGAGCTGACTGACAGCGTCAAGTATTACGCGGAAGCCAGTTTTTCGAATAACCAGATCGAGTCGGATCTCGGCGGCCAGCTGCTGTCCACGGGCAGGGCACCCGGTAACGGTGTTACGATCCTGCCCAGCCACCCGTTCAACTTCTTCGTCGAAGATCCGGCAGATCCCCTCGGTAGGGAAATTCTCTGGATCGGTCCGGACAACTGGGACCCGACGATCCACTGCACGGACATCACGTCCGCGCCGACCTGCCAGTTCCAGACCGCGACCTTGCGCGGCATTCACCGCCCGCTGGGTCCGAGCATTACCAACACGCCATTGACGGAGCAGGCAACCACGGACGTTGACTATGCGCGCATCATGCAGGGCCTGGAGATTGACCTGCCGGGCGACTGGTTCCTCGATATGTCGTACATGTGGGCCAAGGCACAGTGGACGGACGTTGATCCGAGCGGCATCCGCTCGGATACCTACCAGGACCTCGTTCGCGCCGGCACCTGGAACCCGTTCGGCACGCGCGATGCCGATCCGACTCTGGAATCGCCCAAGGATGCAGCCGATACGGCGAATTGCTTCAACATCGACCTCGGGTATTGCGCGGCGGCCAACTCGAATCAGGTCCGCAGGCAATGGAACAACCACAGCGTTGCGCATCGCATATCCTCGGAGAAGGTCGTGGACCTCGTCGCCTCGGGCGAGCTGTTCGAAACGGGCTTCGGTACGGTTGCGGCGGCGGTCGGTGGCCAGTTCCGTGACATCGAGTATGTTCAGGATCCCGACTCTCTCTCGGCGGCCGGTGAGGGCGGCCAGGAAAGCACCGAGACCCGGGTAAGGGGACGCCAGGACGTTGTCGCATTCTTTGCGGAGGTGGTGGTGCCGATCTATGACACCGCCGAGCTTCAGCTCGCTGTGCGTAACGAGGATTACGGTGAGGGTGTGTCAACGACCGACCCCAAATTCTCCGTGGAGTGGGGCATCAATGACCTGATCGGCGTGCGCGGATCCTGGGGCACCTCGTTCCAGGCACCGACCGTTCGTCAGAAAGCGCAATCCAGCTCGTCGCTATTCATCAGCGATCCTGCATCGGCAACCGGTCCCGGCGGCAGCTTCGTCTGCACCAATACGGGCGTGACCAACAACATCACGACCATCGTCGAAGGTGCGCCGGATCTGCAGCCGCAGGAATCGGAGAACATCAACCTCGGCGTTGTCTTTACGACCGACAACTTCCGCGCCAGCATCGACTACTTCAATTTCGACTATACGAGTCTGATTGGGGCGTCGACAGGTGCGCAGGCCCAGGTCGATGGGCAGTGTGCGGGGATCGAGAATAGCGGCTTGCCGATCATTCCCAACCCCAACGTCACCCGTGACGCTACCGGCCAGGTTCGCGAAGTCCGGTCGCAATTCGTCAACATTGGTTCCGTCGAGACGGATGGCATCGATGTCAATGCGGATTACACCATGGAAATCGGCAATGGCACGATCGTGTTCGACCTGGGTGCAACGTTCCTCAACAAGTTCGATGTCGATACCGATGGTGACGGCATCAACGAGTTCGATGGTGCCGGCAGCAGAAACTTTTCCAACAGTGACAGCTTTGGCCCCATGCCCGAGCTTCGTGGCAACCTCGCTGCGACCTGGTTCAGTGGCAACCACGTTGCGCGTCTCGGGCTGAACCATATCGACAGCTACAAGAATGACCAGGGCAACGACAGGGAAATCGACGCGTGGACGACACTCGATGCGATGTATTCGTACACCTTCTCCGGATTGGTGGGTGACGGTGATACGACGCTGACGCTCGGCGTCAACAATATCGCGGACAAGGATCCGCCGGGATTGGTTGTAAACAATGCCGACGGCACGCCGCAGGAGCGATTCAACCCCAATGGTACTTACAATCGTAACCTGTTCAACCGTCCGGGCTACGACGCGAGAGCGGGTCATGACCTCCGTGGGCGAATTGTCTACGTGCGGTTCAAGCACCTGTTCTAGGCACGACCCAAGCAGGAAGAATAGAGGGGCTTCGGCCCCTCTTTTCCTTTAAGAGACCGGTTGCATTGAATGATACAGTTGGCAAGCTGAAGGTCATTATCCCGTTGCTGGCGGCGACCTCTCCGGCAATTTCGCAGGACGTGTCTCAGCAACAACTGGTCGAGTGTGCCGCAAAAGCGTCGGCCGCCGAAAAGCTCGCCTGCTACGAAGCCTTGACGGCTGTGCCGGATCCGATTGTCGAGGCGCCGGCGGAGGAACCTCGACAGGCTAATGACGGGTCGCCTCCGCAGGTTCCCGCTGCATCCGCAACGCCGGTATCGACGACGAAGGCGGTTGCCAAAGAGCCGGCTCCAGCAACTGCAAGCGATGCAAGACCGGCGGCCTCGCCGGCCGCCGTAACGCGCGCGGCGCCGGCTGCGCCGCAATCGACGCAGTCGCCGGCAACCTCATCACAGCCATCAGTGACCGACGAACTCGGCAGCGAACACCTGAGTCGCAACGAACGGGAGACCGAGCCGCCGCCGGCGGTCACGGCCACGGTCAGCGATGTGACCAAAAGCGGCTCCGGCAGGTTGTATTTCCATTTTGCCAACGGCCAGGTCTGGCGGCAGATCGAACCGCGGTATTTTTCGTACCCCAGGAACCGTGCCTTCGAAGTGACCATTTCGCAGGGCTTGATGGGCGAATACCGGCTGCGCGTAGACGGTAAAGGTCAAATGGTACGCGTCCGCCGTGTAGAATGATTCATTTTGTGGCCTCACAACCCGGCTGACCCATGAGCAAGACCCAGGAATCAGACATCAGGCAAAGTTTGACTGCAATGTTCGGCACGCCGTTCCTGAGCTACCAGTGGCCGGACAGCGATGAGCTGAATCGTGAGATAGCTGAACTGGTGATGGCCGAAGAGGCCGGCGACGACAAGGGCCGCGGCATCCGCTCGAATGCCGGCGGCTGGCAGTCGAGGGGCAATCTATTGATGCGACCCGAACGCTGTCTTGTTGAGCTCAAGCAGCGCGTCGAGACGACGGTGTTCGAGGTGATCGGTGCGATCCTGCGCCAGGACGGTACCAAGCGAACGTTCCAGCTCGCGTTCGATTCCTGGGCCAACGTCTGCCGCAACGGCAATTACAACGTGGTGCACACGCACCCGAATGCCATGTGGTCGCTGGTCTACTACGTGTCTGCCGGTGAGCCCGATCCGTCGGTGCCGTATTCAGGCTCACTGGAGCTGCTGGACCCGCGCGAGTCAGCGAATTACATCCAGATCCCGAATACCATCCTCGACGCGCGCATGTTCATCGAAAACCGGCCCGGACGCATGGTCCTGTTTCCGAGCTGGGTCAAACACATGGTTCATCCTTTCATTGGCGAGGGCGTGCGCATTTCGATCGCCATCAATGTCAACGTGATCGAAAAATCACTGGCGACTCAACCTGACGAATACCGTGCGGCCGATCCGGGGTCGTAATCACAAGACGACACTGCGCTATTGCCGGTCGCTGATTGCGGCGTGCAGCAGCAGCTACTTGTTGTTTATGTTTGTATCGCCGGTCCTTGCGCAGGACGCGGACGCCGGTGCTATCGAGGAAATCCAGGTTACCGCGACTCGCAGGCCGGCGCAGGCTTCCGATGTCTCTGCAGCGCTGGCGATCATCGACAACGAGAAGATCCGCCAGGGAAAACTGACCACCGACGCGTTGCTGATGCAACCCGGCATCTTC
>JAWWCT010000042.1:0-31382 GCA_033720315.1 Woeseiaceae bacterium
CCCCCCCCCCCCCCCCGCGCGCGCCCCCCGCCCCCCCCCCCCCCCCGCCTCTCCCCCCCTGGTCGGGGCGCCTCTGCCCCCACTGTTATTAGCAGTCGGCCCGGGGCCCCGCCCCCCCCCCCCCCCCACAACTCCAAAGTTCAAAGGGGTGAGAGCGGCCAGAGGATTGGCAGCAGCAGCATCACCGTAATGAAAACGAGGATGGTCAGTGGCACGCCGACCTTGAGGTAATCGCTGAAACGGTATCCGCCTGGGCCCATGACCAGGATGTTGGCCGGGTGCGATATCGGACTCGTGAAACTCGCGGATGCGGCCATCGCGATGGCCATCATCGCCGACTGCGGATTGAGCCCCATATCGGCCATCGCCGACAGCACGATCGGTGACATCAGTACCACCAGCGCCGCGGTCGGGATGATCATGGTCGCCATTGCCGTGATCAGGTACAGGCCCATGATGACCGGCCAGGGGCCTGCGTCACCCAGCAGCTCCATGACTTTACCGGCCAGGTAAGCCGCTGCGCCGGTATCCTGCATCGCCGTGCCGAGCGGCAACATGCCGGCAATCAGGAATATCGCCCGCCACTCGATGGCGCGGTAAGCCTGCTCCATGCTCAGGCAGCCCGTCAGCACCATCATGCTGCCGCCGACGACGGCAGCGACGGCGATCGGGGCGTAGCCGGCCATGACGCTCAACACCACGCCGAGCATGAGGACGGCGGCGAGCGGGGCGCGGCGGGTGTCGGGCGGTTCGCGGCCGAGCGGGGTGAGAATCAGGAAATCCGGATCGTTGTCCAGCAGCTTGAGCCGATCGTGCGGGCCGAGGAGCAACAGCGCGTCGCCGATCTGCAGGCGCTCTTCGGCCAGGTCTGCGCCGACCGGGCCGCCCTCGCGCCAGATGCCGGCGAGCTCGATCCCGTATCGTTCGCGGAAATTGAGTTCGCCGACGGTTTTGCCTGCCAGGCTCGAACGCGGATCGAGTGTGGCATCCATCATGGTCAGGCGCTCGGATTCCAGCGCCCCGAGATGCGGCGACACCTTGGCGTCGACATCGAGTTCCTGCAGGCCGCGCAAGACGTCGAGATCCTCCTGCTGGCCTTCGATCAATAACAGGTCGCCGCCGACCAATACCTCGTCACCGTGCGGCATGACCGTGAGTTTGCCGTCGCGAAAAATAGCGACGACGCGGAAATCGAACACGTCGGCCAGCCGGCTTTTTTCCAGGGTCGCGTCCGCCAGGTCGCTGTATTTCGGCAAGCGCACCACGAACAGCCGTTCGTCGGCGTTGTAGTCCTCGCTGAGGTCGTCTTCACCGAGCGGCTGCACGCTGCTGAAATCGGCGAACTTGTCGAGTTCGGCGATCGCTTCGTTCTCGCCCTGCACCAGGATGCGGTCGCCGGAGCGCAACGGAACGTACGCGAGATTGGTCAAACGATAGGCATTCCGGCGCCACACGCCCACCACCGCGACATTGAAGCGGGTGCGGAAATTGGCCAGGCGAATCAGTTCGCCGATGATCGGCGATCCTTCCGCCAGCTCCACCTCGGCATATGCGACCTTTGCCGCGACCATGGATTTGAGCACCGGCGCCTCGCGTTCGATGACCAGGTCGCTCCAGCGCTGCAATTCGCGAAACTGTTCGATCCGGCCCTTGACCAGGATACGGTCACCGCCGTGCAGGACCGTCTGCCGGCTGGGCAATGCTTCACTGCGGCCGAAGCGCACCAGGGCGAGAATGATCAATCCGGTCGATACGCCGATGCGGCTTTCCGCGAGGGTCTTGCCGACCAGGATCGAGTCCATCGGCACCCGCAAGGTGAAGGTCTGCTCCTGCAGCTTGTACTGTGCACGCAGGCTGCGCTGGCTTTGATGCCGGTCTCGCTCTGCTTCTACCTTGGGCAGCAGCAGGCGACCGGCGATTGCAACGAAGATGATTCCGGCAATCAGGATCGAACCGCCGATCGGCGTGAAATCGAACAACGCAAACGGCTCGTAGCCGTTTTGATCCATGATTTCGCTGACGAGAAGATTGGGCGGTGTGCCAATCAGGGTCATGAGCCCACCGAGCAGTGTCGCGTAGGCCAAAGGCATAAGCAGGCGCGATGGCGAGATGCGAGTGCGCCTGGCAACGTCGATGACGACGGGCAACATCAACGCCGCGACGCCGATGTTGTTCATGAATGCGGACAACACCGCGGCGATGACCATGATCACGATGACCATTGCGATTTCCCGGGTGCCGGCCAGTCGAATCAGCTGGCGGCCGATAATGTCGGCGATGCCGGTGCGCGTCAGGCCTTCGCTGAGAATGAACATGGCCCAGACGGTGATGACCGCGCTGTTGGAGAACCCGGCGAAGGCATCGGAGGCGGAAACCAGGCCGGTTACGGCCAATGCGCACAGTACCAGCAACGCCACGAGATCCATGCGGATCACTTCGCTGACGAACAGGATCAGGGAGACGGCCAGGATGCTGAGAACGAGTGCGATTTCAAATGTCATTAATCGCGTTGGCCTGTACTGCGAAGGAAACCTGAAAGAGAATACTGATCCCATCATTTATACACGACAGTCAGGCACTTAGCCAAAGGCCAGTTCTCATTAACAGGATCGAGCAGATTTACCAGCCGCGGGTGCGCAGGCGGTCGGCGGAACGGCGGATTCGTGGCGTCGACTACCACATCAACGAATGGGGCGACGCCGGCAGCCCGTTGCTCGTGCTGCTGCACGGTTGGGGCGATACCGGCTCTTCGTACCAGTTTCTCGTCGACGAGCTCGAGAGCCAGTGGTTTGTAGTGGCGCCCGACTGGCGAGGCTTCGGCGAGAGCCGTTGCCGGGCGGAAGCCTACTGGTTCCCGGACTACCTTGCGGATCTCGACGAGATGCTGGCGATTTACAGTCCGAGGGACGCCGTGCGATTGGTAGGCCACAGCATGGGTGCCAACATCGCCGGTCTTTACGCAGGCATCTTTCCCGAACGGGTCGCCGCCTTCGTCAACGTGGAAGGTTTCGGGCTCGAAGAAAGCGATCCGCGGAACGCGCCCGACCATTACCGTCGCTGGATCGAACGCAGTCGCGACGAGCAAGCCTATGCGTCATACCAGGACTTTGCTGAACTGGCACGACGAATCCTGAAACGCAATCCACGAATGAGCGCTGAAAAAGCATTGTTCGTGGCCGGGCTCTGGGGAGAGCAGCTCGCTGACGGCAGCGTGGTGTTGCGCGCCGATCCCGCACACCGCTTGCCGAACGCCGTGCAGTACCGTCGCGCAGAGGCGCACGCGTGCTGGGAAAAGATCAGTGCCCCGGTGCTGGTCGTCAAAGGCGCGGAAAGCGACTTCTATGCCCGCGCAAAACAGCATGCCGGCCCGCAGGAGATCGAGGTTTTCGATGCTGCAGAATCGGTTGAAATAGATGCCGCCGGGCACATGCTGCACTTCGAGCAACCCGCGGCGCTGGCAGAGGCTATTGAAGGATTTCTGAAGCGCGTTTGAGAATAATGCCGGAACCGTTGCAATCGGACCGGCCAAACACGATCAATGCCAAAAGCCGATAATCATACCGACAATTGCAAACAACACGACGTTGTAGCCCGCATTGATAAAGAAAAGGCGCATCGATCGCTGCTCGAAAAGGTAGGTCGTGCCATAAGCCGTTGCCACCCAGAATACACCAACCAGCAATCCGGCCTGCAGTCCATCCAGCCAGTTACTGTCCGATCCGAGTAATACCGCGAGCGCGGTGACGGCGAGAAATTGCAGCACGAACGTGCCGCCGAACGTCATTGGCATGTTGGCGTCGTTGACGGCCTGCTCAGTGAGGCCCACTTCCTCCAGCCAGGCGCTTCCAAATAATGTTTTTGAATACCAGACTGCGCCGACAGCAAACGCAATGACCGTGGAGATGACGACAGCAAGCCAGTTAACACCGGCCAGTGATTCGGCAAGGTTCATCCTGCTCTCCTTGTTTTCGCCGCAATGCGGAGTTTAGCAGAGCAAGGTCCCAGGGTTTTCGCCTAATCGGCCTTGACTTTTTGTAAATTCACGCATGTCAAGCGTCACAGAAATGTCAAGTCCCGCAAAGTTCATTTTTTTATCGTGAACCTTGTCACAACGAATTCTCTCTAATTAATATATAAGTGTAGGGTCTTTTGCTTGCAGGAGACATTGTATGACTGGTCATTTGGCAGGGGACCGGGTCGTACCGGTCAGAAACCTTCGCGATTATTTTCGCGAATCGATCGATGCTGCAATTGAGCATCAGGGCGTATCCGTCGATGCTCACGCAACACATTACGTCGTAAACCTGCTGACTCTTTTCTCCCGTTCCGAGAGCCTTTACGAAGACCATGGAGATGTCTACGGCATCAAACCACTGGCGTTGATGTTGGCAGACGCGGTCGACGCACGCACGGCCGCCGAACGGACATTTTCATTGCAGCGCATCGGTGATGTTGCGCTATTTATTTCCGGATTTTTCGCGGAAAGCCTGGCACACAAGCTGGTCGACCTCGATTACTACATCAATATGGGCGGCAATGCCTACGGTTCCCTGTCCGATGAGATTCGCGGCACGACACGGGGCCAGGCACTCGCCGAGGTTTACCGGGAGCTGGCCAGGAAATTCCAGATCCTAGTCGACGTTTTGAACGAAGTCAGGGACGGTGCCCGACAATCGTCGGACATCGACGTGTTGCGCACCTACGAAGTCTGGCTTAAGACCGGCAGCAAGCGGGCCGCTGAATTGCTGCGACAGAATGGCGTCGTTCCGATACCCCAGTCACCGAAGCAAGATCGGCACTGATGCTTTCCCAGTTGCAGGAGCACTTGTCGAGCATATACCGGGCCGATCCGGGTTATGACGTTACCGACTTCCTGATTACCGATCCGGCCCTGGCAAAGATCCTCGGCCAGGAATCGATGATCCCGAAGGCGGAAGAGACGGTGTTGCTAAAACAGGACGACGACGGGCTCGCACTCAGCTTGTTCCTGGATAACGACATGCTGTCGCGGCTGAACGGTTCCGACCCGCTCAAGGACCTCAAGGCGAATCAACTTGACGACTTGTGGACGGTGCTCGAAGGTATCAGTCATTTCAATTACATCGCGTGGCGGGCGCGCAAGAATCGCAGCATGTCGCTTCTCGAGCTGGAAATGCAGGCTGAGGTGGACAAGTTTGTCAGCACGTTTCTGATGGCGCTGGAACAGGACGATGCCGAGCTGGCAACCCGATTGCACGGCTGGCTTTTCGACGAGGTCAGCTTCAATCCCCGCCTGAGCAAGGATCAACTCGAGCGCTATGCCATTGCGAACAATTACGCAGCGCGTTTTTGCCACGGACTGATCGATCGGCTATCGCGAAACAGTTACAGTGCGCTCAGTGAGCTACGTCATTTTTACAGGCTGTCGCAGGGTGACAAGATCAGTCACATTCACGCACACTCCCTGCGTTGAAAACAACAAAAAAACGGTGGCCGAAGCCACCGTTCGAGTTTACGAAACAATACCTTTGGGAGATCTATTGTTTCGTTGCCACCCTGGCCGGGTTGTGCCCGATCCAGAACCAGGTATTTGTCCTGTCCTTGTAGCTTTGATGCGCTGCACGCCGGAATGGTTGCTAACGATTCGGAATAAGTCGTTCATATAGTCGAAAGTCCATTTCTGACGGCCTGGCCGGCACTGGCCTATAATTCCGGGATCGACAAATGCCGGAGCCCTACCGATGAGTACCGCAGAAGAAGCCCTGTCCGTGAAACCACGGGTCTCTGACGAGGAATGGCAAGCGCGCGTGAACCTCGCGGCCTGCTATCGATTGATTGCACTGTTCGGCTGGGACGACCTGATTTTCACCCACATATCCGCCCGCGTTCCGGGCCCGGACGAGCACTTCCTGATCAATGCCTACGGGCTGCTGTTCGAGGAAATGACGGCGAGCAGCCTGGTCAAGGTCAATCTGGACGGCGAGATCGTCTCGGACACGCCGCATTTCATCAATCCTGCCGGCTTTACCATACACAGCGCCGTGCACGCGGCGCGCCCCGATGTCGGTTGCGTGCTGCACACCCATACGAGAGCCGGCATCGCGGTGTCGGCACAGCTCGACGGCTTGTTGCCGATCTCGCAGATCGCCGTGGTGTCACTCGCGTCGCTCGGCTATCACGACTATGAAGGCATTGCGCTGAACGAGGAGGAGAAGCCGCGCCTGGTTGCCGACCTCGGCAACAACAACGCCCTGATCCTGCGCAATCATGGCCTGCTCACGGTCGGCGAAACCATCGCCGACGCCTTTCTCTTCATGTATGCGCTCGAAACCGCCTGCCAGGCACAGATCGCCGCGCAGGCGGGCGGCGGCGAACTGGTGCACGTCAATCCGGCGATCGTCGACGGCATCAAGGCGCAGGTCGAGGCAGTGACCAGGGGCATGGGTGGTGAGCTTGCCTGGCCTGCCATGTTGCGCAAGCTCGATCGCATCGACCCGTCCTTCCGCGACTGAATCTCACCAGGGTCAGAGCCGGCTCTGACCCTGCGTCAGGCGAGGAACATCGCGTACGCCGGGTTGTCGCTTTCCTCGCTGTAGGCGTAGCCGAGGTCGTTCAGGTGTGCCTCGAGTTCGTCGGAATCCGCATCAGGAACCTGGATGCCGGCGAGGATGCGGCCGTAGTCCGAGCCGTGATTCCGGTAATGAAACAAACTGATGTTCCAGTTGGTGCCGATTGCATTCAGGAAATCGAGCAAGGCGCCCGGCCGCTCCGGAAATTCAAAACGGAACAGTCTTTCGTTTTCGATTTTCGCCGCGCTGCCGCCCACCATGTGCCGGACGTGTAACTTGGCCATCTCGTTGTCGCTCAGGTCGGCGATCGGGTAGCCGAGTTTTCTCAGCTTTTGGATCAACTCGGCATGCTCTTTGGCGCCACGACGCAGTTCCACGCCGACGAATATGTGCGCGTTGCGTGAATCGCTGTAACGATAATTGAACTCGGTAATGCTGCGCCGCCCGATGGCTTCGCAGAATTTGCGGAAGCTGCCCGGCTCTTCGGGAATTTCGACACCGATCAGCATTTCGCGCTGTTCGCCGACCGCCGCCCTTTCGGCAATGTGGCGCAGGCGATCGAAGTTGACATTTGCGCCGCAGTTGATGACGACGAAGGATTCACCGGAC
This sequence comes from Woeseiaceae bacterium, assembly GCA_033720315.1. Taxonomy (GTDB): domain Bacteria; phylum Pseudomonadota; class Gammaproteobacteria; order Steroidobacterales; family Woeseiaceae; genus SZUA-117. The sequence continues at coordinate 7,158 of JAWWCT010000042.1, forward strand.
AGCTTGTTGCCGGCGATGTATTTCTTGGCACCCGCGACCGCGAGCGCGCCGGCGGGCTCCAGGATAGATCGCGTGTCCTCGAATATGTCGCGGATGCCGGCGCAGATCTGATCGGTATCGACAGTGATGACGTCGTCGACGAGTTCCCGGCACAGGCGAAACGTTTCGTCGCCGACCCGGCGCACTGCAACGCCGTCGGCGAAGATACCCACGTGATCGAGCGTGACCGGTTCGCCCGCGTCCAGTGACTCTTTCATCGCCGAAGAATCGTCCGGCTCGACGCCGATGATGCGCACATCGGGCCGCTTGCCCTTGACGTAAGCGGCGATACCGGCGATCAGGCCGCCGCCGCCAATCGGCACGAAAATCGCCGATACGTCTTCCTCGAGTTGCTCGATCAGCTCACGGCCGATGGTGCCCTGGCCGGCGATAACTGCCGGATCGTCGAACGGGTGAATAAAAGTCAGGCCCTCGATTTCTTCGAGTTCGCGGGCATGGGCGTACGCATCGTCGTAAGTGTCGCCGCGCAGTACGACTTCTCCGCCGAGCGAGCGTACCGCGTCGACCTTGATCGACGGTGTGGTGATCGGCATTACGATTACCGCGCGGGCGTTGTGCTTTTTTGCCGCCAGCGCCACGCCCTGTGCGTGGTTTCCCGCAGAGCTGCAGATCACACCGGCTTGCAGCTTGTCCTTGGGCAGGCTGGCGAGCTTGTTGTAGGCGCCGCGCAGCTTGAAGGAAAAGACCGGTTGCAGGTCCTCGCGTTTCATGAGAATGCGATTGCCGAGCCGGGCCGAAAGATTGCGCGCGAGTTCCAGCGGCGTTCGGTCGGCGACCTCGTATACCTTGGCCTGGTCGATCAGTCGGACGTACTCATCCGCCGTCGGACCCGCATCCGCCAGGAACGCCGCTTTTGCCGCTTTTCTCACCATAAGGCGGGCAGATTAGCGCATTGCGCCCCATGAGGCCTGCGTTTTTTCCGGTATCCGCAACGCGGACAGGCCATATCCGGGCGAAGCGACGGGTTTATCGGATCGCGAGGCCGTCGCGGCCGTGATGCAATGCAGGCACACGACTACGGACGGTCGGGCATGCGACAGGACGATTCGAAGGATACCGGCGCATTGGCGTTGTTTCGCCGCCAGGCGACAGCTCCGGCGCACCGGCGGGCATTCGGTTCGGTGAGCGTCATCGTTCCTCCATCCGGCACCGTCGCGCTGGTCGTCGCCCTGCTTGCTGTCCTGTGCATCGGCGCGGTTGCATGCTTCATCGAGGTTCCACAAGCGGCGACCGCGGTCGGGTTGCTCATGCCCCCGGGCGGAATGGCAAACGTCGTGGCGCGCAGACCGGGGCGTATCGCCGGCGTGCACGTCCGTGTCGGGCAAACCATCAGCCCGGGTGATGCGCTGCTGGACGTCGTTGCCGACGTCGATGATTTCAGCGTTCACCAGACACGGCTGTTGCACATGGAACGTTTGCTGCTGGAGCAGGCTCACAGCAGGGCGCTTGACGTCGAGCAAACGCGACTCAACGCCGTCGATGAGCAGATGGCCTGGCTGGCGCAGCGGCGTGCGGTCACAGAAGACGAATACGACCTGCAATACGAGCAGGTTCGGCTTTTCGAACGCAGGCTCGCACGGCGCCGCGAACTTGCCGTGGACGGAGTCGTTTCCGCCGATCGACTGGACCAGGAACAAGCACAATGGATCGCAGCCAGGACGCGGCTTGCTGCGATGCATCGTTCGATCCTGGAAATCGAGCAACGTCTTGGCACATTGCGAATCGAGCGTCAGCAGCTCGCAGACGACGCAGCGCTGCGCGTCGCAGAGTACGACATCGAGCGAAACCGGTTCGAAGCCAGACTCTCCGAGCATGCCCACAGGATGGACAGGACGATACGTGCGAGCGAGCCGGCCATCGTCGCCAAAGTCGACGCAAGCGCCGGGGCGACGGTCAATCCGGGGGACATCCTCGTCCGCCTTTACCGGCCGTATCGGACACTCGAAGCCTGGTTGTATTTACCGAACGCGCGCAGCGGTTTTTTGAATAAGGGGCAGGTTGTCAAGCTGCGTTTCGACGCCTATCCGCACGAGGTGTTCGGCACGACAAATGCCACTGTCACATCGGTGTCGCGCGTGCCTGTCGTGCCGTGGGAACTCAAGGTTCCGCTGCAGCTGAATGAGCCGATGTTCGAGATTCGGGCCAGCATCTCGCGCGCTTCCATCGACGCTTTGGAAACGACGTGGCCGTTGAGGCCGGGCATTTCGTTCAAGGCGGACGTTATTCAGCGCCGCTACAAACTCTATCAGTGGATACTGCGCAGAATTACCGGCGATGGACGAAGCGCCTGAGCGAACTGCGGCCGGCCGCAGGCGCCGGGTGCCGGTCATCCTGCAACAGGAAAGCGCCGAGTGCGGTATAGCCTGCCTGGCGATGATCGCCGCACACCACGGCAGGGATGTGGGGCTCGATGTCTTGCGAGGCATGGCAGCGGGAATTTCGCGCGGCGCGACACTCGCCGATCTGCTGCGGACGGCAGTGCGGCTGGATCTCAACGCACGCGCGCTGCGCCTGGAGCCCGGGGACCTTCGTTATCTCAAGCTGCCGGCCGTGTTGCACTGGCGCATGAACCACTTCGTCGTTCTCGTGAAAATCGGCAGGCGGAATTGCCTGATCCACGATCCGGCGCGCGGGCGAAGGAAAACCTCGTGGCCGGAGTTCGATACGGCATTTACCGGTGTTGCTCTGGAGCTCAGTCCCGCCGCAAACTTTCGCACCGCCAGGCAACGAAACGCCCTGTCCTTTGCCGACATCGCCGGTTCGTTTCGACATCTGTATCGCTACCTGGCGCTCATGTTCTGCCTGTTGCTGGCAACGCAGGTTCTCGCACTCGCCCCACCTGTCGCCACACAGGTCCTGGTGGACGAGCTGGTCCTCGGCCAGGATCGGACCTGGCTCTACACCGTGCTTGCCGGACTCGCGCTTGTCATGCTCACCGGCGTCATGCTCGATGCACTTCGGCGCTGGACCGGGCTGTATGCCGGCACGCAACTCGCGGTCGACAGTACTTTGAGCGTGGTGAGTCACCTGTTCTCCTTGCCCGCGGATTTTTTTCGTCGCCGGCATGCAGGCGATCTGCTGTCGAAACTGGAATCCCTGGGTCCGATCCGCGAAGCCCTGACCGACCACCTTATCAATAGCGTCGTGCAATGCAGTGTGGTGCTCACCACTCTCAGCATCATGTTCCTGTACAGCGGCGCGCTGACTGCCGTGTCCGTTGCCGGATTCCTGTTGTCCACAGTTGTGGTCGCATCAATCCTGCCGCGCGCCAGGCGTTTGCGTGAGCGGGCGATCGTGCATACCGCGTCGCAAAACAACTCTCTCATCGAATCGATTCGTGCCTGCGACGTCATGAAGGCGCTGGGTCTCGAGTCCGTCAGGCTCGCCGACTGGCAGAAGCATTTTTCGGCGGCAACCAGTGCGGGCATCCGCGAAGGCAAGCTGTCCATCGCGCGACAAGCCGCTACGGGGACCATCGGCACAATCGAGCAAGTACTATTCCTCGGTGTTGGCATTGGTGGGGTACTCGAACAGCAATTCACGCTCGGCGTCTTGTTCGCGTTCATGAGCCTGCGAACGAGATTCGGCGCGGCGCTGCTCGGACTGATCGACACGATGCAGGCGCTTTTCCTTCTCAAAGTCCATACGGGCCGGCTTTCGGATATCGCCTTGGCGAAGCCTGCCCGTGCCAGTCCGGCCGGCGCGGTCGCATCAGAGATCCACGGTTCACTGAGAGCGGAGTATCTCTCTTTCGCCTACGAAGACGACCACTGGATCATTCGCGACCTCAACTGCGATATCGCCGCGGGCAGCAACGTCGTCATCACCGGCCCGTCGGGTTGCGGCAAGACCACATTACTGAAACTTCTCGCCGGGCACGAACGGCCGGCGTCAGGCCATGTTTTAGTCGATAACCTCGACATGAGTTTGTGGCAGCATGAAGTTTTGCAACGGCAGACAGGCATCGTGCTGCAGAACGACTCTCTGTTCCGGGGCACGATCGCCGAGAACATCGCCGCGTTCGATGCCGCGCCCGACCTGGCGCGGATCTGTGTCGCCGCGGTGACCGCGGAAATCTGGCACGACATACAGACCTTGCCGATGAAACTCGACACGCCAATCGGCGACCATAGTGGCAACTTCTCCGGCGGCCAGCTTCAGCGCCTTATCCTCGCAAGGGCCCTGTACCGGAAGCCGAAGATCCTGTTTCTCGATGAGGCCACCAGCCACCTCGACGTTGAGACCGAAAGACGAGTGCTGCGGAACATCTCAACGACGGGTATGACCGTGATCAGCGTTGCCCACCGACCGGAGGTCATCAAACGCGCAACGCAGGTTATCAGACTCAGTCTGGCTGCTGACTTGCTATCGCTGGATGGCTAGATCGAGTCCGAATTTTTCGATGGCGCTTGTCACCGAATCGACCACGCCTTGCGGGGCACCGTGCTCGATCTCCAGGCTGACCGGCTTTCCTGGCTGCTGCTCGCTGAACCTCCGCAACTGATTGTCGAGTTGCTTTTGCGTAAGTTGCATCTGAAGCCAGATAACCTGGCCGTCGGGCATGATCGTCAATTCGAGCTCGTCTGTCTCGCCACCGGTGTAGTGGCCGAAATTGGGACCGATCAGCGTCTTGATGAAGTCATCGCTGGCCCAGTCAGACGTGTTTCGGTACCTGTCCACGAACGCCTGGTCGCCGCCGATCCTGACGCGATGCGGGCTCCAGGCCGGCGACAGGATCGAACCCATCAGGATGTATTCGGCCTCGTCGTGCAGTACGATCGCCTTTGCCGTTCCGCCGGGTGCGGGAACGATCATTTTCTGACCGGCGGCAATATCCCGGCCCATTGTGATTTTTTCTGTCGAACCGTCCGCGTAAAACAGGTAGTAATCCGCCGGCCCTCCTTCGATCAATACCTGGTAGTCATCGGAGAACAGCCATTGCACGTAGTTGATTGGCTGATCCCGGTTCAGCATCAGGTAAATAACGTTGCTGGCAGCGGATTTTTCGCCGTCGATCTCGACTTCCAGCTCGGAGACCCTGACGACATCGAAGAGCCCTGCTTCGACGTTCAGGAATTTGAGGTTCAGCTCATCGACCAGTTGCTTGGAACGTTCGGCCTGTGCAAAACCGTTTGAGGAAACCAAGGCTGCGCAAACAAAGGTGGCCGACAAGGTCCGCCACGTTTGCTGTCTCATTGCGATTGCCACTATCGCTTAATTCGCTGCCGTGGGCTGAATCTCGTTGCCGTCCTGGTCGAGCAGGGTAATATCGCCGATCTCGAGTTCGCGGATGCGGGATTCGATCTTCGCCCGGTCGCCGACGACCACCCAGGTCAGCCTGTCCGGTTTGATGACCGCGTCGGCCGCCGCGGCAATCTGTGCTGCGGATACACTGCGCACGTTTTCCGCGTAGGTGTCCCAGTAGGTATCGGGCAGATCGAAGGTCACGATCTCGCCGATGTCCCGCAGCACTGCTGCCGAAGTCTCCCAGCGACCCGGCAGGCTCAGCGTGTTGTTGCTCTTGACCTTGACGATCTCCTCCTCCGTCGCCGGATTGTCGCCGAGGTACTCCTCGAGCTCGCGCTTGATCTCGGCCATCGACTCCATGGTCTTGTCGGTTTGCACGGGCGCATAGGCAATGAACGGTCGCTGTGCCTTGGTATCGAGGACCATGGTGCGCGCACCGTAGGCCCACGCCTTGTCTTCGCGCAGGTTCATGTTGATGCGCGAGGTGAAGCTGCCACCGATGATTTCATTCATCGTCTCGACCGCAATCTCGTTACTGTCGGCGACGGACGGCGCGATATTGCCGGCGATGATGATCGACTGCTCGGAATCCGGACGATCGATGAGATACACCCGCTCCGTGTCCTGCACGGAGACATCGGCGACGTTCTTGCTCGGTACCGTGCCCGGCTCCCAGTCGCGGAACAGTTTTTCCAGCTTGGGCTTGATCTCGGCCAGGGTCGTATCGCCGACGACGATCATTGTCGCGTTGTTGGGCCTGATCCAGGTGCGGTGATAGTCGACCAGTGAATCGCGCGATATACGCAACACGGACTCTTCCGTACCGGAGCCTGTCAGCGGCATCGAGTACGCATGATTTTCGCCGTACAGCAGTTTCGGGAACACACGGATCGCGAGCCCGACCGGTTGCGTTTTTTCCTGCCGGATCTGCGCGATACGCATGCGCCGCAGTCTTTCGAGTTCGTGTTCGGGAAATGCCGGATTCAGGACGATGTCGGCATAAACGTCGAGCGATTCGTCGAGGTACTCCTTGAGCGCGCTGATGCCGACGGTCGACGCATCGATGGCGGAATTTGCATTGAACCGGGCACCGAGCCGCGAAAGTTCATCGCTGATTTCCAGCGAGGTTCGGTTTTTGGTGCCCTCGTCGAGCATGGTCATGGCGAGGCTCGAGGTGCCGAGTTCGCCGAACTGGTCGGATGCGAAGCCCGCGTCGAAGCTCATCTGTATGTTCACCACCGGCACGGCAGTTCGTGTGGCGACGATCAGCTCCATGCCGTTGCCGAGGAAATCGCGTTCGAAGTCGGCGAATTCGACCGTTGGAAAGTCGGTCGTCAGGGGAACGGAAGAACGGTCCGCCCCGCCGCCGCTGGCAGCAACGTCCGGGAACGGATGCACTTCGAGGTGGTAGGCGCCCGCGGACAACCAGCGACGCACGGCGGCATTGACGTCATCGACGGTGGCCGCGTCCAGTCGCGCCAGCGTCTTGCGGTAGGCGCCGGGATCGCCCTCATAGACGGCGTTCTGCGCCAGGATATCGGATTTGCCGCCGAATCCGCCGACCCGTTCGAGACCCCGGATATAGGCAGAGCGGCGCTCCGCCTTGACCCGTTCCAGTTCGCCTTTGCTGATGCCGTCCTCGATGAGCCTTGCGATCTCCTCGTTGACCGCGTTCTCGACTTCGGCGAGATCGCCCCCGGGCTGGGCCGTAATCGACGACCAGAAAATGCCGCCGATTTCGATGCCGAACATGCCGGCTTCGGCGGTGGTGGCAATTTGATCGCGATACACCAGCCGTTCGAACAGGCGGGAGTTCTTGCCGCTGGCGAGCACATCGCCGGCGAGGTTGAGCAGGTCGGTGTCTTCCTCCGTCAGCGCGGGGCCGCCCCAGATCTTGTAGAGGCGGGCCTGCGGGACCCGGTCCTGCATGACTTCCCGTTTGTCACGCTCGAGCTTGACGACCCACTTTTCTTTTTTTGCGATCGGCGGCCCCGGCGGGATGTCGCCGAAGTAAAGCTGGACTTTTTCGAATACCTCCTGCGGCACGACGTCGCCGGCCACGACGACGACTGCGTTATTCGGGCCGTAATAGGTTCTGAACCACTCGTGCACGTCCTCGAGGCTCGCCGCGTCGAGGTCTTCCAGGGAGCCGATGACCGAGGTCGCGTACGGATGACCTTCGGGATAAACGCCCGCGAGGATGCTGTACAGGACCTTCCCATACGGCTGGTTGTCGCCCTGGCGTTTCTCGTTCTGCACCACGCCGCGCTGCTCGTCGAGTTTTTCCTGGGTGACCGCGCCGAGCAGGTGGCCCATGCGGTCGGACTCCATCCACAGCGCCATGTCCAGCGCCGTTTTCGGCACGTTCTGGAAATAGTTGGTGCGGTCGAAATTGGTGGTGCCGTTCATGTCGGTGGCGCCGACCAGCTCGAATGGCTTGAAGTATTCGTCGTCGAAATTCTCCGTGCCATTGAACATAAGGTGCTCGAACAGATGTGCGAAACCGGTTTTACCGCGCTTTTCGTTCTTCGAGCCGACGTGATACCAGACGTTGACGGCGACGATCGGTGCCTTTTTGTCTTCGTGGACTACCAGTCGCAGCCCGTTGTCGAGCGTGTACTCGGTGTAGTTGATGTCGATTTCCGCTGCAAGCGCGTTTACGGAAAGCAGGATAGTCGCCAGGCCGAGCAGCCGGGGAATTCTGAGCAAGCGATTCATTAATGACCCTTTTGGAGGTGTCCGGATAGGGGAAGTTTAGCCTAAAGACTGATTTTATTTATCAAGGTTCCAATAGCCGTCACTCCCTTTCATAATGCCGGCATGACGGACTTGCTGATCAAAAACGCCAGACTGGTCAACGAAGGTGACACCAAAGACGCCGACGTTTTAATAAAAGGCGAGCGAATCGAACAGGTTGGAAGCGGGATTGCCGCTGTCGATAACGTCCAGGTCATTGATGCGGACGGCAAATTGCTGTTTCCGGGCATGATCGACGACCAGGTGCATTTTCGCGAGCCCGGCCTCACCAACAAGGGCGATATGGCGACGGAGTCGGCGGCAGCCGTGGCGGGTGGCGTGACGAGTTTCATGGATATGCCGAACACCAATCCGCAGACCACGACGAGGGAGGCGGTTGCCGCGAAATATCGGCTTGCCGAGGGACGGTGCCGCGCGAATTATGCGTTCTATCTCGGTGCGACCAATCGCAACATCGAGGAAATCAAGGCACTGGAGCCTGGCGAGGTCTGCGGCATCAAGGCGTTCATGGGCGCCTCGACCGGCGACATGCTGGTGGACGATCCGCAGGCACTGGACCTGCTCTTCAAGCACGCCCCGACGATCATCACCACGCATTGTGAGCATTCGCCGACGATTCGCGACAACGAAGCGCGGGCCAAGGACAAGTACGGCGAAAAGGTGCCGATGGCGGAGCACCCGAACATTCGCTCTGCGAACGCCTGCCTGCAATCTTCCAGCCAGGCGGTGAACCTGGCGCGTCAGCACGATGCATTGCTGCACGTGCTGCACCTGACCACCGCCATCGAGATGAAATTGTTTTCGAAGGCCCATCGCGGCGACAAACGCATCACTGCCGAAGTCTGCGTGCACCACCTGTGGTTTGACGATTCGCGCTACAAGGACCTCGGCGCGCGCATCAAGTGTAACCCGGCCATCAAATCCGCCGACGACCGCGCGGCGCTGATCAAGGCCGTCAACGAAGGCCGCATCGACATTATTGCGACCGACCACGCGCCACATACGATCAGCGAGAAGGGCAAGAGTTATTTCAAGGCGCCGGCCGGCTTGCCGCTGGTGCAGCACGTGCTGCTTTGCCTGATGGATATGGTCGCCGACGGTCAACTGACGTACGAGCTGGTTGCCGACAGGACCAGCCACGCGATCGCGGATATTTTCGAGGTCAAAGAGCGCGGCTACGTCCGCGAGGGGTACTTTGCCGACCTGGTGCTGATCGATCCGCAAGCGCCGCAACTGGTCACTCCGGGCAGCCTGCTTGCCAAGTGTCACTGGTCACCCTTCGAGGGACACACGTTCTCCTCGAGCATCGACACCACCATCGTCAATGGAACGATCGCCTACCGGGACGGAACCGTCAGCGAGGCGATTGCCGGCAGGCGCCTCGACAGCGGTCGCCGGCGCTGAGCACCGGCGGCTTGCAGGCGATGCTGCCAGTGCGCCGATACAGCCGCCTATAATAATAAGTGTCGTCGAGCGAATCGCGAAGGCCGGGATCGGGCAACACGGCAATCTGCGACCGGTTGCAGTTTACTTTCCGGGCGATCCCGTTATCCTACGCGAAATATTGGTCCCGCCCGGCGGAGACACTCACAGCGACCCATTCCGGACCCGCCGGCTCACGACTCGAATGAAGCCCACCGATACCTCCAAGCCCGAGTACTTCCACAAGGTTGTCGACTGCCAGTGGGCATGCCCGGCGCACACTGACGTGCCGAACTACATTCGCCTGATCGCGCAGGGACAGTTCACCGATGCCTACATGCTCAATCGGCAATCGAACGTGTTTCCGGCGATCCTCGGGCGTGTATGCGATCGTCCCTGCGAGCCTGCGTGCCGTCGCGGCCGTGTCGAGGAAAAGCCGGTTGCCATCTGCAGGCTGAAACGCGTCGCTGCCGATCATCGCGACGAGGTGCGGGATCTGTTGCCGAAAGCGCCCGAGAAAAAGAACGGCAAGAAAATCGCCCTGATCGGCGCGGGCTGTGCGTCACTCACGGTGGCCAACGACCTGGCACCGCTCGGCTACGAAATGACGCTGTTCGAGGAACTCGACGCGACCGGCGGCCTGATGCGCACCAACATTCCGCAGTTTCGCCTGCCGCCGAAAGTACTCGACGAGGAGATCGGATACATCCTCGATATGGGCGTCGATCTGAAACTGAATCACCGCATCGACAGCATGAAAGACTTGCTCGACAACGGTGGCTTCGATGCCATCTTCGTCGGCACCGGCGCGCCGCGCGGCAAGGAACTCGAACTGCCCGGACGCCATGACACGGAAAATATACACATCGGCATCGACTGGCTCGAGTCCGTCGCGTTCGGGCACACGGAGAAAATTGGCAAAAAGGTGCTGATCATCGGCGTCGGCAACACCGCGATGGACTGCTGCCGCACCTCGCTGAGGCTCGGTGCCAGCGACGTCAAGGTGATGGCGCGCAAGCCGCGTGGGTACTTCAAGGCGTCCGACTGGGAACTGGAGGATGCCGAAGAGGAAAACGTAGAGATCATCGTCAATCACTCGCCGAAGGAATTCGTCATCGAGAACGGCAAGCTGGTCGGTATGAAGTTCGACCAGATGCAATACCAGGTCGACGATAACGGGCGCATCGACCGCGGCAAGGCGGTCGGCGAAGTCACCTTGCCCTGCGACGACGTCATCCTGGCAATTGGCCAGGAAAATGCGTTTCCGTGGATCGAGCGCGACATCGGCATCGAATTCGACGAATGGGACTGCCCGGTCGTCGATGAGAAGACGATGATGTGCAGCCGCGACGGCGTGTTCTTCGGCGGTGATTCGGCCTTCGGCCCGAAAAACATCATCTGGGCGGTGGCCCACGGTCACGAGGCAGCGATCTCGATACACAAGTATTGCCACCAGGAAGACCTCAATGACCGTCTGCCCGTCGGCATGAACCTGTTCAGCCAGAAAATGGGCATGCACGAGTGGAGTTTTTCGAATAATTACGATCCTTCGGCTCGTCGGCTGATGCCGCACGTCGACCTGAAGGAAAGATTCAAGAAACTCGATATCGAGGTGGAGCTCGGTTTTACGCCCGAGCAGACGATGCTGGAGGTCGAGCGTTGCCTGAACTGCGATATTCAAACCGTGTTCACGGCGAGCCTGTGCATCGAATGCGATGCCTGTATCGACATCTGCCCGGTCAACTGCCTGACCATCACGGCAAACGGCGACGAACAGGACCTGCGGTCGCGGCTGTCCGCGCCGGCCAATAACCCGGAGCAGGCACTCTATGTTTCCGCCGATCTGCCGCAGACCGGTCGGGTGATGGTCAAGGACGAGGACTTGTGCGTGCATTGCAGCCTGTGTGCCGAGCGCTGCCCGACCGGTGCCTGGGACATGCAGAAGTCGGAGATCCTGATTCCCTACGCGCTGGACGAGGCTGAAGCGAGCCGCCGGAAGCCGGCGAAAGTGTCGAGTTAGGCGTGTCTCAGGTCTCGGAAATTGAGAATTTGTCGGTCTATTCTGTCTAAACTACCCAACAACCCATCCAGGTAAGCCAGCGTGTCCGGAGTCAACGACGTCACCATCAAGATCGCCACGGTCAACGGCACCGGTTCGGCGAGCGCCAATGGCCTGTTGATGAAAGCCATCTTCAGGATGGGCATTCCGGTGGTCGGCAAGAACTACTTTCCGTCGAACATCCAGGGCCTGCCGACCTGGTACGAGGTCCGGGTGAGCGGCGAAGGGCACCAGGCACGCGCCGATCATGTCGACATCATGGTCTCCATGAACGTGCAGACCTTCGCCCAGGACATGGCGGAAGTCGTGTCGGGCGGCTGGCTCATCTACGATTCGACCTGGCCGCGCAGAAAACTCCTGGATCGCGAAGACATCAATATCATCGGCGTGCCGCTCGCGAAAATGTGCAATGAGCGCTTCGAAGGCGTGCGCGCACGCATCCTGATGAAGAACATCGCCTACGTCGGTGCGGTTGCCGCCCTGCTCGATATCGAGCTGGACGTCATCAATCAGTTGCTGGAAGAAACGTTTGCGAGCAAGAAGCACCTGATTGCATCGAACCTGGAAGCCATCCATCTCGGCTACGACTACGTCAAGGAGCATTACGACTGCCCGTTGCCGGTGAGAGTGCAACGTCTCGACAAGACCGCGGGACACATCATGATCGACGGCAACACGGCGGCCGGGCTCGGCTGCGTCTATGCCGGTGCTACCGTGGGGGCCTGGTATCCGATCACCCCGTCGACCTCGCTGATGGATGCCTACAAGTCCTTCTGCAAGCAATACCGCATGGACGAGGAGTCCGGCGGTAAGAAATTCTGCATCGTGCAGGCCGAGGACGAGCTGGCCGCCATCGGCGTGGTGCTCGGTGCAACCTGGAACGGTGCGCGCGCGTTTACGCCGACGAGCGGGCCGGGTATTTCGCTGATGAGCGAGTTCATCGGTTACGCCTACTACGCCGAGGTGCCGGCGGTGATTTTCGACGTGCAACGGGTCGGGCCGTCGACGGGGATGCCGACGCGCACCCAGCAATGCGACCTGCTTGCCTGTGCGTATGCATCGCACGGCGATACCAAGCACGTCCTGCTGTTTCCCGCCAACCCGGAAGAATGTTTTTACATGTCGATCACGGCGTTCGACCTGGCCGATCGGCTACAGACGCCGGTCATCGTCATGTCCGACCTGGATATCGGCATGAACGACTGGGTGTGCCCGGATCTCCAGTGGGATGACAGCTATCGGCCCGACAAAGGCAAAGTGCTGACCGCCGAAGACCTCGAATCCATGGACAAGTTTTACCGCTACCTGGATGTCGACGGCGACGGCATCCCGTACCGTACGCTTCCCGGCGAACATCCGAAGGGTTCTTATTTCACGCGCGGCTCGGGGCACACCAAGTACGGTGGTTACACCGAAAACTCCGACGAGTACCAGGAGGTGGTCGACCGGCTGCTGGTGAAATGGGAAACTGCGCGCACGCTGGTGCCGGAAGCGGAGATCGAGTACTCGAAGTTCAACAAGCAGGCGATTCTCTCCCTGGGCAGCTGTGACGGTGCCGTCAAGGAAGCGATCGGCCGGCTCAAGGCCGAGGGCACCGGCATGAACTATTGCCGGGTGAAGGCATTCCCCTTTACCCAGGCGGTCATGGATTTCATTGAAAAGCACGAACGCGTGTACGTTGTCGAGCAAAACCGCGATGCACAGCTGCGGGCTCTGCTGATGCTGGATGCCAACAGCGACGAAGCCAAACTCGTGTCCGTGCTGCATTACAACGGCATGCCGATCAACGCAAGATTTGTCGTCGAACGCATCCGGGAGGAGGTGGCCAAGGGCCGGGCGGCCTGAGCGCCAGGATCGAGATCATGAGTTTCATTCCCAAACCAAAGATTGTTCACCCGGGTTTAACGCGTAACGAACTCGGCCTGACGGTTCGCGATTACGAGGGCGTGGTGTCGACGCTGTGTGCCGGCTGCGGTCACGACTCGATTACCGCCGCCATCATCCAGGCGGTGTTCGAACTGGACCTGCCGCCGCACAGGATGGCAAAGATGAGCGGTATCGGCTGTTCGTCGAAGACCCCGGCGTATTTCGTGAGCCAGTCGCACGGCTTCAATTCGGTTCACGGGCGCATGGCGTCGGTCACGACCGGTGCGAACGCCGCCAACCGCGACCTGACCTACATCGGCGTTTCCGGCGACGGCGATTCGCTGTCCATTGGCATGGGCCAGTTCGCGCACGTCATCCGGCGCAATCTCGACATGTGCTACATCATCGAGAACAACGGGGTGTACGGCCTGACCAAGGGCCAGTATTCCGCATCCGCCGACGTCGGCAGCAAGGCGAAGAAGGGGCCGGCCAACCGGCAGATGCCGATCGATCCGGTCAGTACCGCGATCGGCCTCGGCGCCACCTACATCGCGCGCGGCTTCTCCGGCGACAAGGAGCAGCTGGTGCCACTCATCAAGGGCGCTTTGACGCACAAGGGCTTCGCACTGGTGGACATCATCAGTCCCTGCGTGACGTTCAACGATCACGAAGGCTCGACCAAGAGCTATGCGCATACCCGGCAGCACTCGCATCACGTGATCGACGCGGACTTCGTACCGCCCGCCAAGGAAATCAAGGCCGCCTACGATGCCGGCGACACGATGCCGATCCGCCTGCACGACGGCAGCCAGATCCTGTTCCGCAAGCTGGACCGGACCTACAATCCGAAAAGCCGCGCCGAGGCGTTTTCATTCCTGCGTGACAGCGTCAATGCCGGAGAGATCATCACCGGACTCTTATATATAGATGAGGAGTCCGACGACATGCACGGCCTGTCAGGCAGTGTCGACCAACCGCTGTCGCAGATCGCTTACGAAGAACTGAATCCCGGCAAGGAAAAACTCGCGGCGCTGATGAACCGCTATCGCTAGCGATTCAGACGACAGATAACCGGGGTCAGACCCCTTGGGGTCTGACCCCATTTTTTAACCAAGAATCAAAATAGTCGTATGGACAGAAAAAGAAGAGACTTTTTGAAATCGAGTCTGCTCGGCGGTGCCGCGGTCGCCGCCGGTTGTGCGCCGGGCGCTGAGCAAAACCGGGAAAGCGCGAAGCCACTGGACATCCTGGTGCTCGGCGGCACCGGGTTCATCGGGCCGCATATGGTCCGCGAAGCGCTGCGGCGCGGCCATAATGTCAGCCTCTTCAATCGCGGCCGTACCAACAGCGAGTTGTTTCCCGACCTGAAACTCTACAAGGGCGATCGCAACAACGGCCTGCAATCCCTCGAGGGTGGCAAGTGGGACGCGGTCGTCGACAACTCCGGATATGTGCCCCGGCACGTCGCAGATTCGGCGCGCCTGCTGGCACCGGTCGTATCGCATTATCTCTACGTATCGACGATTTCCGTGTACGACGTGTCCGCGGCACCGATCACCGAGGACTCACCGCTGGCGACCATGGAAGACGAGTCGCTCGAGGAGGTCACCGCAGAGACTTACGGTCCGATGAAAGCGCTGTGCGAGCAGCGAGTTCTGGCAGCGTTCGGCAACGAGCGCTCGACCGTATTGCGGCCGACGTATATTTGCGGCCCCGGTGACCGGACCGACCGTTATACCTACTGGCCGGTGCGTACGATGCGCGGCGGCGAGATGCTGTGGCCGGGGACGCCCGACGTCGACGTGCAGATCATCGACGTTCGCGATTTTGCCAACTTCACGGTCGACTGTCTCGAGCAGAGAATTGCCGGGACCTTCAATACGGTAACGCCGCTGAGGTCGTTCAAGATGGGCGACCTGCTCGAAGACTCGCTGGCCGTCACCGCGTCGAACATGCGGCCGGTATGGGTCGACAAGAACTTCATCACAGAGAACAAGGTCGCAGACGACAACGGCTTGCCGATCTGGGTGCATCCCGACGGCGACTACGCGTCACTGGCGCTGGTCGACGGCAGTCGCGCCGCCGCCGCCGGCCTCAAGAACCGTCCGACCCGGGAAACGGCGCGCGACACGATCGCCTGGTGGAAAACGCTGCCCGCGGATCGCAGGGAAACTCTGCGCGCCGGCTTGAGTGCCGAAAGAGAAAAGCAGCTCCTGGATATGTGGAACATCCAGCAAGGGGTGCGCACCGGCGTCTGAATTTACCGGACTTATTTTCCAACTTTCTCCCGTCTGTTGTGGGAGCGGCTTTAGCCGCGATCAAATTTGCCTGAAGGACTCAGGGCCAGCTGATAAGCGGGCCCTGAGTCTCAGCGCTATTGCCAGATCCTTCGGTACCAGGGCAGCGGCTTCTCGGCCGGTTTGCCCAGGAACTCGATTTTCTTGCGGATAGCCTCGAGGTCCCAGCCTGTCAGGTCGGCAAGCGTCTGCGCCTCGCGTTCCTGCCGTTCGCGGACGGAAGCCTCGTATTGCTCGGTGTCGCAGCTGGCCTGGCCTTTCCACGGCCGCCGAATGACGTATCGTCCCTGGAAATTCTGCCGGTCCCCGGTTTCGTGAAACATCAGGTCCTCGGGGAAGCTCTCGCCGTCATAGCGAACGTGCAGACGCGTGACGAACACGTCTTGCGGTCGTGGTGAGATCTTGCTGCCGCCGCTGGCTTCCGCCTGCTCGCCGACCCAGAACACGCCGAGCTTTCGCAACTGCCCGGCACTCAGGGGATCGGCCGCGCAGGGGTCACACCACGCCATGTCCCAGGCGTACTCGAGGAATACCGCCCTGCCGTTTTCCCGGTCTGTCTGCCGGGTAAACATCGAGCGGTAGAAATCGCCGAACTCGTGTTCCACAAATTCCGGCACCTCGCTGTTGCTCGGTAACTTCACCGTCCGGTAGTTGGTCGTCTCCACGCGCCCGGTGCGGGTGAGTGTGTAGACGAACAGCTCCTGCTTTCCCCTGGCGTTGACCGTGCCCAGCCGGATCGGCAGCATGAAGCGATTGCTCTCGTAAGCGACCTGCAACGGGCGCAGGTTCGTAAAGCCGAGCTTTGCCTGTTCCTCGAGGTTCACCTTGGCGACGAAGAAACGCATATCCTGCTTCAGGTAGCTGTTCACTACTCGCTCCGCGCCATCGGGAATCCGGTAGTCGTTTTGCTTGAGCCAGGTGATGAGACCGTCACTTTCCTGCGCGGAGAGAATCAGGATGTCGTACTCACCGACCGTATAGCTCGCCTCGATGGTGACACCCAGCTGCCGCGCTTCGTTGTCCATGTCGCTGGCTACCGCACTTCGCGGCATGCGATTGCCCGACATCCTGGAGTACAACTCGTAGCGCTGGCAGGGGTCCGGATCGTGATACTCCACGAGCCGTGGCGCGGTATAGGCGTCGAGATGATCGATCAGCGATTGCTCGCCGACATGGATCTGCTCGCGTTCGATGAATGTGGGCACCGGTATGACCACGGCAAAGTCCCGGGTTGCACCCTGGAAATCGTTCGCCATCGTGATCACCGTCCGCTCACCGTCACGCACCAGCACGACCTGGGACGCTTCGTTGAACAGGCTGGTATCCGCGCGGGAAACGTAGAAACCGCAAAAGGCCTGGGCCGTTGTCGTCACACCCATGGTGATGATTGCGGTGATTGTCATGATGAATGTTCGCATCGTAGGTCTCCTTGGATTGTTTCGTGATGCATTCGGCTTGCTTCGGAATCAGATGCGCGCGGCGCATGCCACTGATAACTGCTGCCACGCCGGAAAAAATCGATGACAGGCACCAGTGGCGCGGCAAGGATCAGCGCGATGACCGGGCCGTTCGGCTGGTACAGGGTGAACTGGATCAAAAAGGCGATTGCGGCGACGACAGCGCCGTAAGAGATCCGGCCGGCCGGGGTGTTCGGTGTCGTTTTCGGATCCGAAATCATGAAAAACGCGAAGATCAGCAGCGCCCCGTTTTGCAGGTGGTGCAAGGGGATCGCCAGCGGATCGCCGAGCCATAGCGCGCGGCTCACGAGGAGGACCGCGTAGGCAATCAGGAACGAGAAAGTGGTTTCGGCGCGCCGCGCGCGTGTCAGGACGATGAATCCGAGGCAGGCGAGCGCCAGCGCGCCGATCGCCGCATTGCCCCATTGACCGGTCGAGATCCACACGCTGTCGCTTACAAACATCAGCGAAACGATGGCCACGTTCGCCGGATTGAATACGTGCTTGCCGCGAATGCGTACCGCGAACTTGCTGCCGATGGCGATTGCGGCCGCGGCCGCCGCGAGCAGAATGTCGTCGGTGCGCAATAGCATGGTCAGTGACAGCGCCGTGATCAGCGGGCTTCTCGCATCGAAGCGCGCCGAGCCCGTCAGCGTTGTGCCCAGCAACTGAACCAGCATTGCCGATGCGGCTATGGCGAGCGCGTTGTACCAATGAATGCCGAAATCGAGGACAATCACGCCGTAGGCGACCAGCACACCCAGGACGGCGATCTGGTACAGGCGCGGGTCAGCAGTTAGAAAAATTCGTTGCATGCCCCTTCAAACGACACGCCGGTCGACCGCGGGTCAGCAAAAAGGGGCTGAAGGCCCGTTGTTTACCGCAAATTTACACGCCGGCCCGTTCGGATGGCGGCTAGCTAAGTCGCTGAAATTAAAAGGGTTAGCCAGACGAGCGAAAAAGCGCCGATTTCTGCATCCAAAACGGCGCCGCGGCGCATCTGACCGGTGAATGGCAACAAGATTGTCACCAGGAATTAAGGAGTCTCAGATGGAAGAATTATGGATACCGATCGTGTTTATTGGCTCAATCGCGATCTGTAGCGCTTTGTTCATGTTCCTGAAATACCGGAACCGGCGCGACATGCAGGAAACGTTTCGGCTCGCGCTGGACAAGGGCACGGAGCTCAGCCCGGATTTCATCAAGCAATTGAGCGATCCGGAGCCGAACGCCGACAAGGACCTGCGCCGCGGCCTCATCTGGCTGGCCCTCGGTGTCGCGATGATCGTCCTCGCGATCGGTATCGGCGAGGATGATGCAATGGGTCCAATCATGGGCAGTGCGTCATTCCCGGGATTGGTTGGCGTCGCTTATCTCGTGATGTGGAAACTGGGAACGCGCAAGGAATAGCTTCGATTAGCAACTATGCAGGAGCATCGGAGGTCGACGACAAGAAACTGGTCGCCAGGGTGCTGGCGAACCAGGATGCGGCGGCGTTTGGCGAACTGGTGCGTCGACACCAGTCCCAGGTACGTAATTTCCTGCGCAAGCTCGCGCGCGATTTCGTCATCGCAGACGATCTTGCACAGGATGCATTCCTGCATGCCTGGGACAAGTTGCACACCTATCGCGGGCAGGGCACGTTCATCGGATGGCTGCTCAAGGTCGCCTACACGACCTTCCTGCAGTCGAAGCGGAAGTCCTCGAGGTACGGGGAGATTCTTGGCGAGCTCGAGCAGGACACGGTGGCGCGCGGCGAATCGCAAGCCGCTTTGTCGACGGAATTATCCGATCTCGACAAGTTTCTTGCCGTGCTGACGGAAGACGAGCGTGCCGTGATGATACTGTCCTACGCTTGCGGTCTGTCGCACCGGGAGATCGGCGAGGCCGTTGACCTGCCGGTCGGCACGGTGAAGTCGATAATTTTTCGCGGCAAGGAAAAAATCAGGGAACGTTTTGACATCGAAGATCATCAGTATGGGTGAGTGGCAGAAAGACAGCGACGACCTGAAACTCGAGGCCCTGTTTCGATCCGGGCCTATCGAGGACGGCGGCTTTTCGGCCGGGGTCGTAAAACGCGTGCGCCGGCGCATGTGGGCCAGGCGATTGACGTTGCCGGTCGCGATCGGGCTGGGCGCCATCCTGTCCGCCAAGCCGTTCGTACAGCTTATGGGCCTGTCCCTCGAGTTGCTGGCACGAGCGCCGCAAAAACTGAGCGGCGTTATCGCCATGCCGGAGACGGGTATCGCGGGACTGCCGGCCATGCTGGCCGGCGCTGCCCTGTTTGCGACGGTCCTGGTCCTGTTGCGAATCGCCGAGGACTACTGAGTAGCGCCGTTACAACCTGCCGGCAATCAAACCGGCAACGGTAATCACCACACCGATCCAGCGAAACCTGCCGACTTTTTCGCCGAGCAACAGCCAGCCGATCAATGCAGCGAACAGAATGCTGGTTTCCCTGACGGCTGCGACCAGTGCGGCAGGCGCCACGCTCATTGCCCATAACACCGCGCCGTAGGCGACCGCGGACAGAATTCCAACCGTGATGCCGCGCACCAGATGCGGCTTCAGGAGTGCGAGTGTCGCCGAGCGGTGAACCAGTGTGCTGACGGCGATTTGCGCAATCGACGCCAGCACGAAAAGCCATACCGAGTACACATGCGGCGAGGTGCCGGCGCGTGCGCCGGAGGCGTCGATGATGGTGTAGCTTGCGATCGTTGCCCCGGTTGCCAGGCTCAGCAACACGGCATGCCGATCACGGACATTGCTACCGGCTCCGGCGAGACCGATGATCAGTATGCCGCTGGCAATCAGCACGACGGCGAGCAGGTCAAAGCCGGCGAGCCGTTCCATCAGCACCCACGGAGACACCAGCGCGACGATCAGCGGGGCGGAACCCCGTGCGATCGGAAACACCAGGCTGAGTTCTCCGTGCCGGTAGGCGCTGACCAGCAGAGCGGCATAAATGGTATGCACGATGGTGGTCGTCAGCAGGTACTTCCAGTGTACGGGTTCGGGGGGACCAACGAACGGCAGAGCGATGCAAGCCGTAGTCAGCCAGCCGGTCGCAAGCGCGGCCAGGCCGATGAAATCCGGACTCGTGTTTTTCAGCCATGCGTTCCAGGCGGCGTGCGTGAGCGCCGCGAGTAACACCAGGATGAAAACGGTCGAGTCCACGAGATGGCGATCCCTATACGAACCGCCGAAATATAACAAGGGCAATGGTCGTTGTTTCGCCTATCTCAGCGGGGTACATTGCTGCGATGAGTCTGCGCGCACAGGTAGAGGAGTTGTTGCCGAACTGGGAGCGGTGGTATCCGAGCCTGTTCGATGCAGCGAGCGACCTGGGACTCATCAAGGCCGAGGTCTGCGATCCCGGTACCCTGCTGCTCAGCAACCGTCACGCAAAAGTTCGCCAGCGCGCCGAAGACGCACATCGCGAGCAATGGGGTGGCCACATCGAGGAGCGTGTAGGCAAGCGCCGGTGACCTTCGACCTGGAGACAATTCGCGCCCAGTTTCCTGCGTTGTCAATTACTGACGGCGACCTGCCGCGCATCTATTTCGACAATCCCGGTGGCACACAGGTATCCCAGCGTGTCGTCGATGCCATGCAGGACTGCCTGATCTGGACGAACGCGAACGTACACGGAGATTTTCAAACTTCGCGACAGGTCGACGAACTGATCGCCGGCGCGCACGCGGCAGTAGCCGATCTCCTCAATGCACCATCCGCTGACGAAATCGTGTTCGGGCAAAACATGACGACGCTGACCTTTCAGGTCTCGAGGTCGATCGGGCGCTGCCTGCAACCCGGCGACGAAATCGTCCTGTCACGCATGGACCACGACGCGAACGTCGCGCCCTGGCTGTTGCTGGCTCGCGATCACGATCTCGAAGTTCGCTGGTTGCCGTTCGACCCGGAAAGCTTCGAGTTCGACCTCGCCAAGCTAGACACGGTGCTATCGGAACGAACCAGGCTCGTTTGCGTCGCGGGCGCAAGCAACCTGACGGGAACCATCAACGACATCAAGGCGATCTGCAAGCGAGCGCGTGCGGTGTCCGCCTGGTCCTACATCGACGCGGTACAGTCAGTCCCCCATGTATCGACGGACGTACAGGACCTCGGTTGTGATTTCCTGGTGTGCTCCGCGTACAAGTTTTTCGGCCCGCACATCGGCACTCTCTGGGGCCGGCGCGAGCTGCTCGAAATGCTCGATCCGTACAAGGTGCGGCCGGCACGCGACAGCATTCCGGATTGCTTCGAGACCGGCACGCAAAATCACGAAGGTATGGCCGGTCTGGTTGCGGCAGTCGATTACTTCGCCTGGATCGGCGAAACCATGGCGCAGGACTATCACGAGCGTTACCCGGATTTTTCGGGTCGCCGCAAATACGTGCACGCGGCGATGGACTGCCTGTTCGGGTACGAAAGAAAAATTACCAGGCGGCTGATCGACGGGCTGCTCGAGATTCCCGGCGTGCGCATACATGGCATAAGCGACGCGGTGGCACTGGATCGCAGGGTACCGACGGTAGCGTTCACGAGTGACAAGCTCGATGCAAAAACCATCGGCCGCGAACTCGGCGCACAGAACATCTTCGTGTGGACCGGACATTACTACGCCGTGGAGGCTGCGAAAGCGCTCGGCATCTACGACTCCGGCGGCGCGGTACGCGTCGGGCTCGTGCACTACAACACGCAGGCCGAAGTCGACAGGCTGCTAAACGCGCTCGATCATTTGCTGACACGCAGTAACGTCGCCTGAGCGTCGCCAAGCTGCCTTTCCTGGCCTATACTGTGCCAACCGGCCGCGGGTTATCGACGCGACCCGAATAACAATCGCAAAAAACAAAGATTGGGGAAAACCATGAAGAAAATATTGATCTCGACGATCGTGTCGTGCGTCATCGTGCTGGCAGGTTCCGTTACGAGTTCGGCGCAGGATGACATGCTTGTCATCCCGGTCGAGCTTTATACCTGCAAATACAATAATCGCCAGGGACCGGACGACCTGGATCGGGTCGTTGCAAGGTGGAACTCGTGGGCGGACAGCAACGCGATGGATTACTACGCCGCATGGACCCTGACGCCTTATTACTACAGCCCGGAGCAGGAGTTTGACGTGATCTGGCTGGGTGCGGCCAAGGATGCCGTCGCACTGGGCCGCGGCCAAAGCGCATGGCTCGGGGGCACGCACGGCTTGCAGGACGATTTTGACGAAGTGCTGACCTGCGACAGCCATTCCAACTTTGCCTCGATCAATTTCAAGATGCCGCCGGAGAACGCCACGCCGCAGAATTCGATACTGACCTTCTCCGATTGCACATTCGAAGACGGCGCATCGTTTACCGCGCTGGGCGCCGCGATGCGGCAATGGGCCGAGTACCTGGATCAGCAGGGATCGACCGCGGGCATCTGGCACTGGTACCCGGTTTACGGCGGCGGCGGCGAGCAGTTTGACTTCAAGTGGCTCGAGGCATTCTCGAACCTCGAAGAGCTCGGCGCCGATTACGAGCGCTACGGCAACGGCGGCGGTTTCGTGACCGCCGGCAGGTTGATGGGTCACCTCATCGATTGTGACTCTGCGCGTGCCTATATCGCCGAGAGTCGCAGGTTCGTGCAACTCCGCTAAGCGGGCCGACGCCAAAACAGCCAACAAGGGCGGCAAGCATGGCTTGCCGCCTTTTTGGTATTCTGCCTCGCCAATAATGAACAACGAATCCGCTTCCTCGTCAGCCGCGACGCCGGTAGCGACCTACCAGGTCGTCGGCCGCGTTCTCGGCCCGGCGATTTTCGTCGTCATGATGTTTGCCGACCCGTGGCAACAGGCAATGTCGACGGAAGCCTGGCGAGTGGCGGCCGCCGGTATCTGGATGGCGATTTGGTGGGCCACCGAGGCAATTCCCGTTCCGGTCACCGCGCTGTTGCCGCTGGTGGTGTTTGCGCCCTTCGGCATTGCCAGCATTCGCGATGCCGCGGCGCCGTATGCCAACCCGATCATTTACCTGTTCATGGGTGGCTTCGTCATGGCTCTCGCCCTCGAGCGCTGGAACCTGCACCGGCGGATTGCGGTGGCCGTCATCGACAACGTCGGCACCGATGGCCGGCGCCTGGTCGGCGGCTTCATGTTCGTTTGCGCGATACTGAGCATGTGGATGACCAACACCTCGACCACCATGATGCTGTTGCCGATCGTCCTGTCCGTCGTTTCGGTCATCCGCGAAAACCTGCCGGACATCTCGGAAAAGAATCACCGCGACTTCAAGATCGCCA
This sequence comes from Woeseiaceae bacterium, assembly GCA_033720315.1. Taxonomy (GTDB): domain Bacteria; phylum Pseudomonadota; class Gammaproteobacteria; order Steroidobacterales; family Woeseiaceae; genus SZUA-117. Next base: position 30,599 of record JAWWCT010000042.1, read on the forward strand.
TGCTGCTGGGACTTGCTTACTCGGCAAGTATCGGTGGCGTGGCGACACTCATCGGTACGCCGCCGAATGCCCTGCTAATGGGATTCATGGCCGAGAACTACGGCATCGAGATCAGTTTTGCCCGCTGGATGCTGGTCGGAATCCCGGTCAGCTTCGTCATGCTGCCGGCCGCCTGGTTCATCCTGACCCGCTACCTGTTTCCCTGTCACATTCCGGCAAGCGATGCGGTTCGCGAGCACCTGCACGTGCTGCGCGAGGAACTCGGCCCGATGACGAACGCGGAACGCCGCGTTGCCACGGTGTTCTCGCTGCTGGTGTTTTTCTGGATGTTCCGCCAGCCGCTCAGCGAGTGGTTGGGGCTCAGCGGCATCACCGATACCGGCATCGTGATGACGGCGGCAATGTTGTTGTTCATGTTGCCGAGCGGCAACGTATCGCAGCCGCGCCTGATGGTCTGGGAGGATGTCAGCCGCCTGCCCTGGGGTGTACTGATCCTCTTCGGCGGCGGACTGAGCCTCGCCGGTGCGGTATCCGACAGCGGCCTCGCGCTGTGGCTCGGCGAACAACTTGCGCCGCTGAACGTTTGGGGGACTGCGGTCCTGGTCGTTGCCTCGGTGACCCTGGTCATCTTCCTGACCGAGCTCACCAGCAATGCGGCGACCACGGCGACCCTGCTGCCGGTCATGGGCGCTATCGCCGTGCAAGCCGGCGTACCGCCGGTGCTGTTGACGGTGCCGATGACCATTGCCGCGAGTTGTGCATTCATGCTGCCTGTTGCAACACC
>JAWWCT010000043.1:0-30714 GCA_033720315.1 Woeseiaceae bacterium
CGCGGTAACCTTGCGAATCTGAAATACGGCCTCGACAGCAAAACACCGAATCGTGCGAGCAGGGCACTGGAAGCGATTTCTCGCGACGGGCGGACCGAATTTGAAATTCCGATCGTGCGAAAATCCAGGCCGGGTATATCAGCGACCTTGCGAATCTGCGCAACGCCCTGGAATTGAACAGTCGTATGCGGAATTCACAGCGCATTGTTGAGCGTGTCGCCGCCCGGAGGCTGTGCCACACGCTCAATTTGATTGGTGCCGAGAGCGAGACTTGAACTCGCACGGGGTTACACCCCACTAGCACCTGAAGCTAGCGCGTCTACCAATTCCGCCACCTCGGCAGGTTCGAACCGCGTACAATTGCGATTTCTTGCGGGGTGGCGCACTGTACTGAAACGGCGCCGGACCTGTCAAACGGAGCATAACTGCTTGTCCAGACGAAAAAAGTCCGCACCGGACCGCGGCCAGAAATACAAGCATCCAATACCCAGGCGGGGCGAGATTCTCGATTTCCTGCGTGCTGCCGGGCAGCCGCTCAAGGCCGAGGCATTGATGAGTGGTTTTGGCCTCAAGGGCAAGCGCATGCGCACCCGGTTGCTGGCGGAACTCGGCAAGATGGTACGTGCCGGCCAGATCATCGAAAACCGCCGCGGCGAATTCTGCCTGCTGGAAAAGCTCTCGCTGATTACCGGTGCCGTGACCGGGCATATGGACGGCTATGGGTTCGTGATTCGCGATGACGGCGGCGAGGACATGTACGTGTCACCCCGCGAGATGCGCGCGTTGTTCCACGGCGACCGGGTCGCGGTGCGCTCCGCAGGTGTCGATCATCGCGGACGCGAGCAAGCAAACGTCGTCGAGGTGCTGGACCGCGGGACGCGTGAGGTGGTCGGGGAGTTCGTCCGCGAGCGCGGCGTCGGTGTCGTCATCCCCGACAATCCCAGGATTGCGCAACGCATACTCATCGCCAGGGGCGAGTCGGGCCAGGCAAAACACGGCCAGATCGTGGTTGCCAGAATCCTCGACTATCCCGACGGACTCAAGCCCGCGACCGGCAAAATCGTTCGGGTCGTCGGCGATCCGGACCAGAAGGGCATCGTCACCGATATCGCGATCCAGTCGCACGGCATTCCGACGGACTGGCCCAAAGCCGTGCGGGAGCAGGCAAAGTCGCTCGGTCGCGAGGTGCCGGAAAAGGCCAAGCGGGACCGCATCGATCTGCGCGACGTCAACCTGGTCACGATCGACGGTGCCGATGCGCGTGACTTTGACGACGCCGTGTATTGCGCGCCTTCCGGGAAGGGATACCGCTTGCTGGTCGCCATTGCGGATGTCTCGCACTACGTAGAAAAAGGCTCACCGCTGGATAAACAGGCGATCCGGCGCGGCACGTCGGTGTATTTTCCGGATCGCGTCGTGCCGATGTTGCCCGAGGCGCTGTCGAACGGGCTGTGCTCGCTCAAGCCGAAAGTCGACCGCTTGTGCATGGTGTGCGAAATGCAGGTCAGTGCTGAAGGCAAGGTAACGCGTGCCCGGTTCTACCAGGCCGTTATGCGATCTGCCGCTCGGCTGACCTACAGCCAGGTGCACGAATTTTTAACGGGACAATCGAAGCGAGCGGTTCCGAAGGCGTTGCAGGAAGATGTGCGGCGCCTGCACGACGTTTACCGGCTGTTTGCGAAAGTTCGCCGGCGGCGCGGAGCGCTCGAGCTCGACATTCCGCAAACCAGGATAGACGTGAATGCCAAAGGCGAAGTGACGGGTATCAGTGCCATGCCGCGAAACGATGCGCACCGCTTGATAGAAGAGTGCATGATCGCCGCCAACGTGCAGGCAGCCAGGTTCCTCAAGCGGCATCGCATAGCCGGCTTGTACCGGGTGCATGCAAAACCGGACCCGGACAAATTCGAGGAGGTTCGCCAGTATTTGCTGGGCCTTGGCCTGAAAGTCCCGCACCCCGATCACGTGCAGCCAGGGCAGTTGAACAAGCTTCTCGAAAAAGTCCGGCAGCGGCCCGATAGCGTCGCAATATCCATGGCGTTGCTGCGCGCCATGGCGCACGCGGAATACACGCCGAACAATATCGGTCATTTCGGACTCGCACTCGAGTCTTACGCGCATTTCACCTCGCCGATCCGGCGTTATCCGGATTTACTGGTGCACCGCGCTATCCGGCACATATTGAACGGCGGCAAGGCCGGTAATTATCCCTACGACCGGAGTGCGATGGAACAGCTCGGTGCGATCTCCTCGGAGCACGAGCGGCGCGCCGAGGATGCGACTCGCGAGGTGGAGGCCTGGCTAAAGTGCCAGTACATGGAAGACAAGCTCGGCCAGCAGTTCGATGGGGTGGTGACCTCGGTTACCAATTTCGGCTTGTTCGTGCAGATTCAGGCGCTGCAGGTCGACGGCCTGGTGCACGTTACCAGTCTGCAAAATGACTACTATCGCTTCGACGCGGGCAGCCAGTCGCTGATCGGCGACCGCAGCGGCCGACAATACCGCCTGGGCGACACATTGCAGGTCGTCGTATCGCGCGTCGATCTCGAGACCAAGCGGATCGACTTTCAGTTGGCGGGCAACGCGGCAACCGGTAAACGTCGACGATGAGTAAGTCCAGGTACGTTGCCGGATTGCGTGCGGTGGAAGTATTGGTGGCGCGTTCGCCATCGAAGGTTTTGAAGTTGTATACCGAATACCGATCGGTGAATCCACGCGTCGAAGCGATCGTTGCCATGGCCAAAGCGCAGGCGATCGAAATCCAGTCCGCCAATCGGGCGCGTCTCACGCAAATCAGCGGCGAATCGCGTCACCAGGGCGTCGTGGCGGAGGTCAAGCGAGAGTCCATACTCGATGAGGCGGCCCTGAGGACACTGGTCGAAGCCGCGCTGACGGACGATGATCGAAGCCCACTGTTGTTGCTGGTTCTCGATGGCATCCAGGATCCGCACAATCTCGGCGCCTGTCTGCGGTCTGCCGATGCGGCCGGTGTCGATGCCGTGATTGCGCGCCGCAATGCGGCTGCGGGTCTCGGCGCAACGGTGAGCAAAGTCGCCGCCGGTGCGGCTGAAAGCGTGCCGTTTGCCTCGGTCAACAATCTCGGCAAGGTGCTCAAGTGGCTCGGGGAATACGGCGTCACGGTCGTCGGTACCTCGGACGCTGCAGGGCAAAGCATTTTCGACCTTGACCTCACCGGCGACGTTGCCCTGGTGATGGGTGAGGAACACACAGGCCTCGGCGAGCACGTCGCCAATTGTTGCGAGCAGCTGGCACACCTGCCCATGCGCGGCCTGGTGTCGAGTCTCAATGTGTCCGTCGCAACGGGAATCTGCCTGTTTGAAGCCGTTCGTCAACGCGCCCGCTAACCAGGGTCAGAGCCAGCTCTGACCCTGGTTTTCCTTGCGTCCGAAGCACGGCTTGGTTAGGATGCGCGTCCCCGGTCATGAGGCCGGGTAAGCCCTTGCTTCACCGGCACTGCCGGGAAGCTGTTGCCCGCAAGCCAGCCCCGCAATTGCATCGGAGCAGCCTGCGGAATTCATCCGGAAGGGAACACAATGAGACATTACGAAATCGTATTCCTGGTCCACCCGGACCAGAGCGAGCAGGTACCTGCCATGGTAGAACGTTACCAGGGCATGATTACCGAGGCTGGCGGTACCATTCACCGCGTCGAAGACTGGGGCCGCCGGCAACTGGCGCACCCCATCCAGAAAGCTCACAAGGCGCACTACGTTCTGATGAACATAGAGTGCGACCACCGCATAACCAAGGAACTCACCAGCGCGTTTCGCTTCAACGACGCGGTATTGCGCTACATGGTGCTGAATCGCGACAAGGCCGTCAGCGAGGCATCGCCGATGGCCATCGCGGTCGAAGAAGAGAAGGCCAAGGAACGTGAGTCGCAACGTCGCCGGGATGCCAAGGCGGCCGCGGAAAGCGCCATGCTCGCCGAGCAGGACTCCGAGGAAGGCACGGCCGATGAGGCGAGTGAAACCGCCGAGCAGCCAGAGGACGATGCAGCGACCAAGGCGGCGGCTGAACAGCAGGGTGCCGACGCGGACGCCAAAGCGGACGCCGGTGATGACGAGAACACAAAGGCCGAAGCCGCCGGGGAACCCGCGGCTGAGGCGAAAAGCGCCTGACGGAGAAGCAAACCATGAGTCGATATTCACGCAGACGAAAGTACTGCCGCTTCACCGCCGAGGGAATCGAAGAGATCGATTACAAGGATCTCGGGTTGTTGAAGGCATACATCACGGAAACCGGCAAGATCGTGCCCAGTCGGATAACCGGCACCAGTGCGAAATACCAGCGCCAGTTGTCGGCCGCCATCAAGCGTGCCCGGTACCTGGCATTGTTGCCGTATACCGATCGCCACTGACCGGCATCCGCCCGGGCGTTACCAGTGCAGCCGGTAGCCGCATGGCTGGTCAGCCGGCCACACAATGCGATCCTCGGGCTTGCGGCCAGTTACCTGCTGTTTTTGCCGCTGGCCGGCGCCATCAGCGGCGCCCTGGTGGTACTCCTGGTGTTGCACCAGGGCGCGCGCAAGGCGCTGTTGCTGTGCCTGATTGCCGCGGCGCTGCTGGCGGTACTTGCACTGGCGACCGGCGGCTCGGCGCCGCAGACGGCGGCGACGGTGGTGGTGAACTGGTTGCCGGCTTACGTCCTTGCGGCCTTGCTGGGGAACTGGCGGTCGCTGACGCTGACCTTGCAGGTTTCGGTCATCGTCGCTGCGGTCGGCCTGATGGGATTTTTTGTGGTGCTGGGCGACCCGGCGGTGTTCTGGAGCCAGTGGATTGCCGAGCAAGCGGTGCCACTGTTTCAGGACATGGGGTTTGCCGAACAGGCGGCAACGCTGCTCGACAATCGCGAGGCCGTCGCAGAGCAGCTGAGCGTCTTGTTCGTGTTTGCGATATGGTCGCTGTATGCCCTGGGATTGCTGCTGGGTTATGCGCTGTACGAAGCGCTGCCCGGGCAAAAAGGAATTTTTGGCCGGTTTTGCGATTTGAATTTCGGTCGCGTGCTGGCATTAACTATGGCAGTTGCTTCGGTTGCTGCCGTATGGGTTGAAGTAGACTGGCTGCGGAATCTCGCGTTCCTTGTGTTCGTGATTTTCTGGATCCAGGGTTTGGCGATGATTCACTGGCTGCACGCTGAAAAGCGGCTGCCGTTATTCTTCGTACTGGTCGTCTATGCCCTGGTTCCGCTGCTGAGCGCACTACCGGTGATTTCGCTGGCCGTGGTTGGTTATATCGATGCGTGGTTCGATTTCAGGACCCGCAATGCAGGAAAGGTTTGAGACATGAACGTGATTCTTCTGGACAACATCGAAAATCTCGGCGGCATCGGCGACCTGGTGACGGTCAAGCCGGGATACGCGCGAAATTACCTGTTGCCGCAGGGCAAGGCAGCTCTCGCTACCAAGGAAAATATCGCCGACCTGGAAAAGCGGCGCGCCGAGCTGGAAAAGGCGGCCGCCGAAGAACTCGACGCCGCAAAAGCACGCGAGACACTGATTCGCGGCATGGAGCTGGTCATCAACGCCAATGTCGGCGCGGAAGGCAAGTTATTTGGTTCGGTGGGTCCAATCGATATTGTCGAGGCCTTCTCCAAGGTGGGTGTCGAGGCCGCACGCAGCGAAATCCGTATGCCGGAAGGACCGATTCACGAAGTCGGCGACTACGCGATCAGTGTGCACTTGCACCCGGAAATCGACGTAGAAGTCACCGTGCGGGTGGTTGCCGAAGAATAAGAATTCTGTGGTACGGTAGCAGGTCCGGGAGCGACGGGGTCAGAGCCCTTTTTCCGGAAACGCCGCGGAAGCGCAACGATCGTGAAAGGGCTCTGACCCCGTTCTTTCCTGACTTATCGTGGAATCGGGCATTTGCCCGATTCGTTCGGAGACCGAAAGTACATGGTTCGAGCACTGGATGACGGCGCAAGTTTGGAATCGGCCGAACCGCGGCTGAAAACCCCGCCGAATTCCCTGGAGGCCGAGCAATCGTTGCTCGGCGGCCTGATGCTCGATCAGTCCGCGTGGGACAAGGTTGCCGATATCGTCGTCTCCGACGATTTCTACCGCAAGGACCACCGGCTCATTTTTTCTGCAATCAACGAGCTTGCCGAGAATGCCAGCCCGTGCGACGTGGTCACGGTCTCCGAGCATCTTGCCAATAGCGGCGACCTCGACGCAGCAGGGGGCCTCGAATACCTGGCGATGCTGGCCAATGAAACCCCCGGTGCGGCCAATATCAGGGCCTATGCGACCATCCTCCGCGAACGCTCGGTGTTGCGCTCGCTGATTTCGGCCGGCAACGAAATTAGCGGCAGTGCCTACGCCACCGAAGGCCGCAGTGCCACCGAACTCGTGGACCAGGCGGAGCGACTGGTCTTCGAGATTGCCGAAAAGGGCGCGCGTGGGCGCGTCGGCTTCAAGTCCCTGAAACAGATCCTGCCGGATGCGGTGGATCGCATCGACATGCTGCATCGATCGGGCGGCGAGATTACCGGTATTCCAAGCGGTTTCAGCGAATTCGACAAGCTGACATCGGGGTTGCAACCGGGCGACCTGGTTGTCGTCGCTGGCCGGCCCTCGATGGGAAAGACGACCTTCGCCATCAATATCGCGGAAAACGCCGCAATCGGTGCCAAGATCCCGACCGCGGTGTTTTCGCTGGAAATGCCCTCGCAACAACTCGTCGTGCGGCTAATGTCGTCGCTCGGTCGGGTCGACATGTCGCACCTGAGAAGTGGCCGGTTTCCGGACGAAGACTGGTCGCGAATCAACACTGCCGTGCAACTGATGTCCGAGGCACCCATCTACATCGACGATTCGGCAAGCCTGACGCCCACGGAGATCCGCGCGCGTGCGCGGCGACTGAAGCGCGAGGCCGATCTCGGGCTGATCGTTATCGACTACCTGCAACTGATGCAGATACACGGTACATCGGAGAATCGTGCCACCGAGATCTCTGAAATTTCACGCTCGCTGAAAGCGCTGGCAAGAGAACTCGAGGTTCCGGTCATCGCCTTGTCGCAGCTGAATCGCAGCGTCGAGCAACGCACCGACAAGCGACCGGTGATGTCGGATCTCCGCGAATCCGGAGCCATAGAACAGGACGCGGATGTAATCATCTTTATCTACCGTGAAGAGGTTTACAAACAGGACACTCCGCGCAAGGGGATTGCCGATATCAGTGTGGCCAAACAACGCAACGGCCCGATCGGCGACTTTCCGCTGACGTTTGTCGGCCGCTTTACGCGCTTCGAAAACTGGGTTCCGGAAGCGTACGCGGACGAGGCGTATCCGTGAGTTCTGCTGCCCGGGCTCTCATCAAGCTCGGTGCAATCAAGCACAACTATCGCTTACTGAAGGAACGCTCCAACGGTAGTTGCCTCATGGCCGTGGTCAAGGCCAATGCCTATGGCCATGGCCTTCTGCCGGTCGCGCGTTGCCTCGATGAGGCGGACTGTTTCGCTGTGGCGAGGATCGCGGAAGCAGAGCTGCTGCGAAGCGACGGAATTGCGACCCCGATCGCACTGCTTGGCGGAGTGCTCGGCGAAGACGACGTCAAAAAAGCCGTCGACCTGGATCTGCAGGTCGCCATCCACTCTTACGAACAGGTCGCATGGCTGGAGCGTTGTAAAACGGTCCCTGAAATCATCTGGGTGAAGGTCGATACCGGCATGAACCGGCTCGGCTTCCGGCCGCACGAAGTCACCGATGCACTCGCGCGACTCGAGCGCCTGGATTCTGTTCGCGAGCTGCGTCTGATGACTCACCTGGCCAGCGCTGAGGACGTGGAGGAACCTGCCACCGAATTGCAACTCGAGAAATTTGCCAGCATCGTCGACGGCTTCGAGGGTGACATCAGCATCGCCAATTCTGCGGCCATCTTTGCATGGCAGGATCGACTGGGGGCACTCTTCGCGCCTTCCGAGGGCCGTCGACTGTGGGCGCGCGCGGGCCTGGCCCTCTATGGAATTTCTCCGTTTCCTGACAAGTCCGGTGCCGACCTGGGCCTGCAGCCGGCCATGCGTTTCGAATCGAAACTCGTTGCGGTGAAGGCCCTGGGCAAGGGGCAGGCCGTCGGTTACGGCGGCGCCTGGCATGCCGATCGCGATACGGTGCTGGGCATCGCCGGCGCCGGTTACGGCGACGGTTACACGCGCTACATTCCGACCGGTTCGCCGATCGTGGTCAACGGCCGCCCTGTCAGGGTGGCCGGCCGGGTGTCGATGGATCTTACTGCAGTCGATCTGGGCCCGGACGCCAAAGACCGGGTGGGTGACCCGGTGCTGTTATGGGGTGACGAGTTGCCGGTCGAGGAGGTCGCGATCCACGCGGACACCATTCCTTACCAGCTCGTGTGTGGTGTCAGCGAGCGCGTGAGTTACGAATTTGTCTAACCGGAGCGGCCCGGCGAATTAATGAACTTTGGTGTGGTGTTCGGAGCGACGGCAAGTTAGCTCTGGAAAAACACCCAATCGGCCTGCATTGACTGGTGTGGCAGATGGGTCAGTGCCGATTGATCTTTAGTCAGATGTGATGAACTGCGACGGATTCTCAGCTCTGGAAAAACCCCCAATCGGCCTGCATTGACTGGTGTGGCAGATGGGTCAGTGCCGATTGATCTTTAGTCAGATGTGATGAACTGCGACGGATTCTCAGCTCTGGAAAAACCCCATCTTCACCCCGGCCAACTGCAACACATCGTTATCTGCCAGCTTCTTCGCCTGCGCGCCGATGGGTTGTCCGTTGACCAGCGGGAAATCGCCGTCCTTGCCCGACTCGACGTGTACCACGAAATAGCCTTCCGCGCGGCGGGTGATCGCCGCGACCTGCACACCCGGTCGCCCGAGGGTCGTCAGCGCCTTGGTGAGTTCCAGCTCGCGACCGGCAAAGGCGCCACTTAACACCTGCAACTTGGCCATCGGCAGCGCATTGGGCGCATTGCTCGGATCGATGCCGGCCTGGGTTGCGATATGGCCGGCCGGTTCCTGTGCTGCGGTCGCCGCGTGGGCAGGGGGCTCCGGCGCCGCGGCCGGCTTGGGCGGGGCCTCCGCCGGCTTGCTCTCCGCGACGGTCGCCACCGCGGGTTCGGGGGGCGGCTCCGGTGCCGGTTTTGCCGGTTCCGGGATATCGACCTTGACGTCGACCCTTGCCGCGGCGGCTTCTGCCGGCGCCGCCGGTGCTTCGGCGGCAGCGGCTTGTGCCACCGCCTCCTCGGCTTTGGCGATCTGTTCCTGATTCCTCTGCTCGGCAGGAATCACCATGGTCTTCTCGAATTCGTCCTGCTCGGCATCGGTTGCCTGCTGATCGACGAATCGAAGCTGGTGATGCCCGATCGTGATGACGTCGCCGTGTTGCAACGCATGCTTCTTGATCAGTTTGCCGTTGACGTACGTGCCGTTGGTGCTGTTCAGGTCCTCCAGAAAGGAGTCATTGAGGATATTAATGATCAGCGAGTGGTGGCCACTGACAGCCGGATTGTCGATGCGCACATCGTTATCCGGGAGCCGCCCGATGGTGTACCGCTCCTTTGACATGTTGTACTCAGCCAGCACCTGGCTGTCCAAACTCAGGATTAAACGTGCCATATCAGTAATATCGCTCTATTGATTCAGAATTACTCGCGAAACCCACAGTCCCCGGCATCCCTGTTACCTGAACAAACCAGCGAGCCGCGCCATCAGGCCCTTCTTCGCCGCAAACGATTCCAGCACCTGGCTCAGCATCACGGACACGTTGTCCCGCCCGCCATGGTCGTTGGCGAGCTTCACGAGCTGTTGACCAACCACATCAAGGCTAGCATTAAAGGTGCTGATAGTTAAGTGAATATCCTCATCTTCCACCATGTCCGGCAAGCCATCGGAGCACAGCAGGTAGATATCGTTGGGGAGGACATCGAATTCCTGTACCTCGACCTCGACCGTCGGCTCCACGCCCAGCGCACGGGTCACGTAGTTTCGATTCGTCGATCTCTGCGCCTCCTCCTCGGAGTAGAAGCCGCGATCGACCAGCTCCTGCAGCAGCGAGTGGTCCATCGTGAGTTGTTCGAATTGCTCGTTGCGCAGGCGGTAGGCTCGCGAATCGCCGACGTGCGCGACGGATACCTTGTTGTCGTAAAACATCGCTGCAACCAGCGTCGTGCCCATGCCTTCGCAATGCGTTTGACTCTGCGAGGTCTGGTAAATGATCTTGTTGGCGCGCGAAATGGCATCCCGGAGGACGATGGATTGGCGCATCAGTCCCGTTTGTGGGTCGCGATCGTTACGATCTTCACGGGTGGCCCCTTCGGCCGCGAGCTCGGTGATGGTCTGGACGGCGATCTCGCTGGCGACTTCGCCGGCGTTGTATCCACCCATGCCGTCCGCGAGCACCATGAGCCCCATATCGGCATCGGAACCGATTGCGTCCTCGTTGTGATCCCGCACCTTGCCGACGTCGGTGATCTCAGCGAACTTGAATTTTCCACGCAGACTCATACTTTCGCTCGGGTTTCCGTTCTATGAGGCATACTTCGCACAATTACGCAGTGCGATCGCCATTTCCCCTCCATTGGCGAATCGCTCCTCCGGGCGCTTGGCGAGTGCCTTGAACAGCACTGCGTCGACCGCCGGCGGTACGCCCGCCCGCCGATTCGACACCGGGTCCGGGTCTTCGGACGTGATCTTGGTCATCAAAACCGCAATATTGCTGGCCTTGAACGGAACCTCCCCAACCAATAACTCGTATAGCGTAACACCAAGGGAGAATAAGTCCGAGTGGCCGGTGAGGTCCTCGGCGTTCAGTTGCTCGGGCGACATGTACATCGGCGTACCGAGAACGATACCGGTCTTCGTCCGGTTGTTGTCGGTCAGTCGCGCAACTCCGAAATCGCTAATTTTCAGGGTGTCGTTTCTCAGGCTGTAGAGAAGGTTTGCCGGTTTGATGTCGCGATGGATGACGCCCTGGTTGTGCGCATAGTCGAGTGCATCGGCGACCCGGGCGCACAGTTCGAGTGCCTTGTTCGGTGCCAGCAATTTCTTCTGGTCGGTGAATTCGGTCAGGGAAATTCCTTGCAGGTATTCCATGGCGATATAGGCGAGATGCTTGTCTTCGCCACAGTCGTAGACGGTAATGATATTCGGATGCGTCAGTCGCCCCGCAGACTCCGCTTCACGAAAAAACCGCAGCCTGGCTTCCTCGAGTTCCTCGTCTTCGAATTCCTTCTCGATCGGAATGACTTTCAGTGCGACAGGGCGATTGATGCGCGGATCCCGGGCCAGGTAGACCGCGCCCATTGCACCCTTGCCGATCTTCTTTTCGATGACGTAACGGCCCAGGCGCCGTGATTTGCCGAGAGTCGACTGCAGGGAAAACGGACTTTGCGTGCTGGTCCCGCTGTGCGTGCGTTTGAGCCATTGCAGGACCGCCTCGGCTCGCTCCGGTTTGGATTGCTCTTCGAAAGCGAGCGACAACTTGTACATGGCATTGGCCAGCGTTTCGGTCGGTTCGCAGCGTCGGAATTCGGCGAAGGCCGGCTCCAGCCGCCCGGCGGCGAGAAAGTCGTTGCCACGCTTCAATGCGTTGACGGCCGCCTTCTTGTCGCCACCGGCGAGCCACCAGCTCAGCAAACCGCTGCCGAGGATGAGCAATACCGGCCGGCCCAGGTCCAGCCGCATGCGACCGATCAGGAGGAACAATGCTTCGAGCACGATCAGACCCAACACCACACCACCGACGAGTATCAGGATGTCCTTGCGTTTGCGGCCGATGAGGAACATGACGGCAACCACTGCCAGCAATGCCGGAATCGACCATTCCAGTGCGCGTACCCAGGTTGGCGAAATTACGATTTGCCGGTTCTCGATGTTACCGAGGGCGCTGGCGATGATTTCGGAATGAGTGACGAACTGTCCTGACGGCAGTTGTGCAGTTGCAGCAACCAGCGCCGGCTCGGCGTCGATGAATACGGTCCTGCCGGCCAGTCGGCCGCCGTCGAAGTCTCTCTCGAGCACATCTTCGGCGCTGATCCTGGGCAGCGGATGGTAATTGGTCAGGTAAATCGCACTGTCGGCATTCGAGATTCGCGAGTCGGCAATGTAGTCCCTGCCATGCAAGGCCACCGACAACGGCAGCGACGGTGTCATGATGCCGCCTTGCAAGTGCCACAGGCGAAGTTGTCGCAGCACGCCGTCGGAATCGGGGGTCAGTTCGAGAATCCCGGATTTTGCTGCAACGTCGGCAAAGCGATGGTTTGCAGGCACGAACACCGTCGGACCCGCTGACAACGTCGGTGCCCAGCCGGGCAGCTCGTCGACTGGCGGCGCCTGTGAAATGATGATGCGTGACACGGGCTGCGAGTTGAGAACCGCCAGCACGCGGCCGTACTCGGCCAACACCTCGTCGCCGGACTTCTTGGCCGGATTGATACTGATGATGACCGCGTCGCGTGCCGGCTGATTGCTGAGAAAGGTCGCGAAACGGTCGAACAAGAATCGATCGGCACCGAGAAATAACTGCGAGGCCGGCCCGTATACCAGGACCAGCAGCACGCTGATGAAACTCAGTACGACCAGACGGTCGCGTTGCTGTTTACGCTTGTTATCCAAGGTTAGCGTTCTCTACATAACGCCGGAAGTATAGAAAATAGCAAGTGGAATTAGTGAGATACGGTTTGCAGTTTTGCCTGCATGGGGAGCCGGACCGCGGTGCTATGATCGCAATTTTTAAGGCCCGCCCCGGCGGGCCGATGAATACTGGATATGGTCATTTTTGACCGATAAGGGCCAGTCGGCCCCAGCCGGAGACAGTCGTTTGCCACGAGCCAAGACAGCCTACGTATGCACCGAGTGCGGTGCGCACAGTGTGAAGTGGCAGGGCCAGTGCCCCGACTGCAGTGCCTGGAACACGCTCGCCCAGACCCGGGTCACCAGTGCTGCGACAAGCTCGGCAGACGGCCCCCAGCCGGCCACGCTGGAGGAGCTTGTCGAGGACCCGGGTTTGCGGCATGCCACCGGGTTTGCTGAATTCGACCGGGTCCTGGGCGGCGGGATGGTGCCCGGTTCGGTGGTGCTGCTCGGTGGCGACCCCGGGATCGGCAAGTCGACCCTGATGCAGCAGGTTGCGGCAGCTCTGCCACAGAGCCTGAAGACCTGCTATGCGACCGGCGAGGAATCCTTGCGGCAGATCGCACAGCGCGCCCAGCGGCTCGAGATTGAAAATCCGCTGCTCAAGCTGCTTGCGGACACCTCGCTCGACAACATACTCGAGCAGGCGCTGGCCGTTGGTTCCGCCGCCCTGGTCATCGACTCCATCCAGACGGTAGCGAGTGCCGCCTTGCCGTCGGCGCCGGGATCGGTCGCCCAGCTCCGTGAATGCGTTGCGCGCATCGTGCAATTTGCCAAGCAGCACGAGGTGGCGGTGTTCCTCATCGGCCATGTCACCAAGGAAGGCGCGATTGCCGGCCCGCGGGTCGTCGAGCACATGGTCGACACCGTGCTGTATTTCGAATCCGACCCTGCCAGTCGCTTCACGATCGTTCGGGCGGTAAAAAACCGATTCGGTGCAAGCAACGAAATGGGCGTGTTCGCGATGACGGAAAAGGGCTTTCGTGAGGTCCGGAATCCGTCGGCCATTTTTCTGTCACGCGCTGACGAAAGCGCCCCGGGGAGCATCGTGTCGGTCGCCTGGGAAGGCAGTCGGCCGCTGCTCGCGGAGATCCAGGCACTGGTGGCGGATGCCAACAGCAATTATCCACGACGCCTGGCGCAGGGCATCGAGCAAAACCGGCTCGCCCTGCTGGTCGCGGTCCTGCAGCGACACGGCGGTGTGGCGCTGGCGGGAGAGGATGTTTTCGTCAACGTGGTCGGCGGCCTGCGCATCGCCGAAACGTCGGCTGACTTGCCGACGCTGATTGCTATCGTGTCGAGTTATCGCGACCGGCCATGCCCAAGGGAAATCGTCAGCTTTGGCGAGATTGGCCTCGCCGGTGAGGTGCGGCCGGTCAAGTTCGGCACCGAGCGCATAGCGGAAGCTGCCAAGCAGGGATTCACGCGGGCGATCGTTCCGTCGAGCAATGTGCCGCGAAGCAAGATTGATGGCATCGAGGTCATCGGCGTGAAAAAACTTGGCGATGCGTTGGGGGAAATTTTCGACTAGTCGTTGACAGCGCGGGAAACGGTTTCGGCCAGGTAAATCCGGGCAAGCTGTACCCGGTTGCCACGCGTCTCGATTATCTCGATCGGGAACCCCCCGATCTTCAGTCCGGTTCCTGGCTCGGGAATCGCTTCCAGGTATTCGAGTATCAGGCCATTGAGAGTTTTGGCGCCGTCGGTGGGCAGGTTCCAGTCCATGACCCGGTTCATTTCACGAATGTTCGCGGTACCACTGACCAGGAAGGTCGTATCGGATTCGCGGACGATGTCTTCGTCTGTGGCTGCCGGATCGGTCGTGAACTCGCCGACGATTTCTTCCAGGATGTCCTCGAGCGTTACGATTCCCTGGATATCGCCGTATTCGTCGACGATCAGTGCGAACCTCTGACTCCGTTTCTGAAATTGCACGAGCTGTGTGCTCAACGGCGTGCCCTCCGGCACGAAATAAGGTTCGACAACCAGGCGCTCCAGGTCCTGTTTGCTGAATCCCGGGCTGCTGGCCATGTTGGCCAGGCGACGCAAATGCAACAGGCCAATGACGTTGTCGATGTTGTCCCGGTACACGGGCAGGCGAGTGTGCTCACATTCCTTGATTAGTTTCGCGATGTCGTCGATGTCGTCGTCGAGATCGATACCGATCACCTCGGTGTGCGGCACCATGACGTCGTCAACGGTCACCTGTTCGAGATCGAGGATGTTGATCAGCATGCGCCGGTACTTCTTGGAAATCATCGCCCCGGCCTCGAACACGACAGTGCGTAATTCCTCATGGCTGAGTGCATGACCGTCGGTGTCCAGGTTGCGCAGGCCGAACAGGAACAATACGCCATTGGCCATGACGTTCGTCAGCCAAACGAGCGGGTACAGCAGCTTGAGCAACGGCACATATATATAGGCCGCGGGGAAAGCGAGGCGCTCGGGGCGCAGCGCCGCCATCGTTTTCGGCGCCGTCTCGGCGAAGATCAGGATGACCAGGGTCAAGGCGGCGGTGCCGATCGCAAATCCGAGCTCACCGCCGAGTTGGACGGACACGACACCGACCAGGGCCGAGGCCGAAATATTGACGGCATTGTTACCGAGAAGGATCAGGCCGATCAGTCGATCGGGTCGTTGCAGGAGTCTGTCCGCAAGCTTGGCGCCACGATGTCCGGCGCGTACCTTATGGCGCAGCTTGTACCGGTTGAGGCTCATCAAGGCCGTTTCCGAGCCCGAAAAAAACGCGGAAAGTAAAACGAGAGTAACAAGCAAGCCGATCAGGGCCGCTAGCGGTACGTCATCGCCCAAAAGATGGGCACCTCCAATACGGAACAGACAACATGCACTTCAGCAGGACGCCCCGGGGCTGTCAAGGAATTATCAAACGGTCTCGGCAACATCCATAGCCGCTTCTAGTTCCAGCTTCGACCGAGAATGGCCTCGAGAATATATCGGCTGCCGAAATACGCGAGGCACAGGATTGCGAAGCCCCACAGGTACAGATAGACGGCACGGCTGCCGCGCCAGCCGGCGAACTGCCGGCCACCGATCAGGATGCCGAACAGCAGCAAAGCCAGCAGCGAAAGGGTGGTCTTGTGCACCAGGTGCTGGGCAAAAATATTATCGAACAGGGCAAAACCAGACGACACCGCCAGCAGCAACAACAGGAAGCCTGCGGTGGTAATGCCGAACAGCATTTTCTCCGTGGTTTCGAGTGGCGAGAAGAGTCGATTCCAGGAACTGAGTTGCCCGGCCCGCAGGCGCCGTTCCTGTACCAGGGCGAACAATGCCACGATCGCGCCGGCGGTCAGCAAGCCATAGGCAAACAGCGAAATCAGGACATGCGTCTGGATCTGCCAGGTAAGCGCTTCCTCGGCCGTCGCAGGCAGGCTCCAGCCGGTCAGAGTCGCCGCCACCGCGGCGAGCAGCAGCAGCCCGCCCGCCAGGCCGCGTAGCGTTTCTTGCAGCGCTGCGAGCAGCGCGATCAGCGCCAGTTGCAGGCCGATTAACGATGCCGTATTGCGAATGGACAACGACAGACCACCGTCGACAAAGATGCCTGTACTCAATGCCTGGGCATGCAACAGCAAGCCTGCGACACCACTCAGACCGGCGGCGCCAAGGAGAATTTTATGGTATGTCGAAAATGCCGGAAGCCGGCTCAGGGTAAGGGATACACCAGCAATTATGTACAAGAAAAGAATTGTGATTTGAAACACAGAAACCCTACTGGGGATACCCTAGGTTTTGGCGAATCAATCATCCCATATGGTGCTGTTTAATAGAACCCTGGTTCCGGCGCAGCAGCATGAGGTCGCACGGATATGCGCGTTAGAATTCTGGGCTGCAGTGGTGGGATTGGCGCTGGATCCCGTACCTCCGCCATGCTTATCGACGACGATGTTTTGCTCGATGCCGGCACCGGCATCGGGGACCTCGGCCTGGATGAGTTGCATCGCATTCGCCACGTATTTCTGACCCACGCACACCTCGATCATATCGCCGGCCTGCCGATGCTGGTGGACTCGAATTTCGAGGACGATTTTGATACACCGGTCACCGTTTACGGCCGCCGGGAAACCCTCGAGGCCGTGCAGGCGCACTTGTTCAATGACGTGATCTGGCCGGACTTTGCCAAGATTCCGAGTGCCGATAACCCGATGTTGCGTTACGAAGTATGCGACCCCGGCGCCAGAGTAGCGATCAAGCATCGCGAGTTCCGCGCCGTGGACGTTGTACACAGCGTGCCATCACTGGGTTTTACAGTGACCAATTCCGGAGGCGTATTTGCAGTCAGCGGTGATACCAAAACCAACAAGACGTTATGGCCGGTGCTCAATGATTGCGAAGATCTCAAAGTACTGGTCATCGAGGTGTCGTTTGCCGATGAGCAGGAAAAACTCGCCAATATGGCCGGCCATTATTGCCCGAGCACGATGTGCCGGGACCTCGAACTGCTGAATCACGATCCGGATATCTGGCTGACGGGTATGAAGCCCGGACTGGAAGATAAAATACTCGCGCAGGTAAAGGCGACGGTTCCCGAGAAGAATGTCCGCCTGTTGTCACGGGGTACCGTAATTACGGTGTAGATTTAAGGAGTCGCGGCTAAAGCCGCTCCCACAGCTAAAGCCGCTCCCACAGCTAAAGCCGCTCCCACAGCTAAAGCCGCTCCCACAGCTAAAGCCGCTCCCACCTGCCTTTATAGAAATGTGGGAGCGGCTTCAGCCGCGACTGCTGCCCTTTCGGCCGATTGGTGGAAGCAGCTACTGTTCACTTCCCGTCATGGGACTAAAGATCAATCCGCACCCATCTGGCGCGTCAAGTTTTTCTACTGCAGGCGGATTGGGAGCGGCTTTAGCCGCGATTCCTTGTACACTCTGCCACTTCCACAGATTGCAGAACTGGTAATGTTTGAAAATCTCAGCGAGCGGCTATCGCAGGCTGCGCGCAACCTGTCGGGAAAGGGACGTCTCAGCGAATCCAATATCAAGGATACGCTCCGGCAGGTACGCCTCGCATTGCTCGAGGCCGACGTCGCGCTGCCGGTCGTCAAGTCGTTCATCGAAAAAATTCGTGTGCGGGCGGTCGGCGAGGAAGTCGGCAAGAGCCTGTCTCCCGGCCAGGCCCTGGTCAAGATCATTCACAGCGAACTCGTGTCGATTCTCGGCAGCGATTCGGTGCCGCTCGATTTGCGGGCGCAGCCCCCGGTGGTCATTCTGCTCGCCGGGCTTCAGGGATCCGGCAAGACGACGACGGCAGCGAAGCTGGCGCGGCGCCTGATCGAAAAGCAAAAAAAGCGAGTCATGCTGGTCAGCGTCGACGTTCATCGTCCGGCCGCCATCCTGCAATTGAAAACACTCGCGGGCGACGTCGGCGCCGGGTATTGCGACAGTCACGCAGAAGAAGAGCCGGTCGAAATCGTGCGTCGGGCAATTGATGAGAGCCGGCGATCGCACATGGATGCGCTGATCGTCGATACTGCCGGGCGGCTGCATGTCGATGACGACATGATGGCGGAGGTCGCGGCGGTTCACCAGCAGGGCTCGCCGCACGAGACGATATTCGTCGTCGACAGCATGGCCGGTCAAGACGCAGTCAATGCTGCACGGGCGTTTAACGAAACCTTGCCGCTGACCGGCGTGATCCTGACCAAGGCGGACGGCGATGCCAAGGGTGGCGTTGCCCTGTCGGTTCGCGAGATCACCGGCAAACCTATTCGCTTCCTCGGTACCGGCGAAAAGACCGACGCTCTGGAGGTCTTCCATCCCGACCGCATGGCGTCACGCATACTCGGCATGGGCGACGTGCTGACGCTGGTCGAGGAAATCGAGGAAAAGGTCAGTCGCGACAAAGCAGAAAAACTTGCGAAAAAGATAAAAAAGGGCAGGGGATTCGACCTTGCCGACATGCGCGATCAACTCGAGCAGATGCAGAACATGGGTGGCATGGCGAGCATGCTCGAGAAACTTCCGATACCCGGCAATGTCGATCCGGCGATGCTGCAAAACGCGGACAACGAGGTTCAATTCAAGCGGCAGATCGCCATTATCAATGCGATGACTCCCGAGGAACGGCGATTTCCAAAGATCATCAACGGCTCGCGCAAACGGCGTATTGCCAACGGTGCGGGACTCCAGATACAGGACGTCAATCGGCTGCTGAAACAGCACCTGAAGATGCAGAAAATGATGAAAAAGATGTCAAAAGGGGGCTTTGCCAGGATGCTGCGGGGCATGCCGGGCGGATCGCTGCCGCCGGGCGTCGGCTGAGCACGGTCAGAGCGGGCACTGGCCCCCGATTCTGCTTCACTTTCGCTGTGAAATCAGTACAATGCGCGCTTTACTCGGGCAGGGCTCCGGGCTCGGGTGTGCCCGCCTGCCAATAATTTATCGGAAAACAGATGGTTAGCATTCGCCTTTCGCGCGCGGGCGCGAAAAAACGGCCCTTTTACCACATGGTGGTCACCGACAGCCGCAACGGTCGGGATGGCCGCTATATCGAGCGTCTCGGATTTTTCAATCCCATTGCAAAGGGCAAGGAGGAAAAGTTGCGCATTGACCTGGAGCGGGTCGATTACTGGATCGGTCAAGGCGCCCAGCCCTCGGCACGCGTTGCCTCGCTGATCAAGACCCAGCAAAAGGCCGCCGCCGACGCCTGATCGGCCCGGAGCGGTGTGGCACAGACCAACGGCAAACCGGTCATACTCGGCCGGATAACCGGTCTGTTCGGCGTCAAGGGATGGTTCAAGGTTCGGTCCTATACCGAGCCGCGCGAAGCGATACTGGATTATAGAGACTGGCTGCTGCTAAAGGACGGTCATGCAGAGGCAGCCCGTCTCGCGGAAGGCAAGCGGCACGGCAAGACCGTGATCGCCAGCCTCGAAGGTTGCGACGACCGCGATGCCGCCGCCGAATACGTCGACAGTGACATCGGTGTGTTGCGGGAGAACTTGCCGGAGATTAGTGAGGGCGAGTTCTACTGGGCCGACCTGGAAGGTCTCGAGGTCGTGCATACGGACGGCAGGTCATTTGGCAAAGTGGCCTATCTGCTGGCCACCGGTGCAAACGACGTGCTGGTGGTCAGGGGCGACCGGGAAGTGCTGATCCCGTTCGTGAAGGGTGAGATTGTGAAAGACGTTGACCTGGAGGCAGGCGTCATCAACGTCGACTGGGAATGGGAGTGACGCGATGCAGGTTCAGGTCGTCACAATCTTTCCCGAAATGATTTTGAGCGTCGCCGGCTACGGTGTCGTGGGCCGGGCGGTCGAAAGCGGCCTGGTCGTCATCGGTTGCCAGAATCCGCGGGATTTCGCCGACGACGCCCATCGAACGGTTGACGATCGTCCGTACGGCGGTGGACCGGGCATGGTCATGAAGCATGCGCCGACAGCCGCCGCGATCGAAGCAGCAAAGGCCGCGCTGCCTGAGGGTTCGCCGGTGGTGTGTTTGTCGCCGCAGGGCGCACTGTTCGACCAGGCTGCGGCGAAGAGAATTGCGGGCTTGCCAGGCATCGTATTGCTGGCGGGCCGATATGAAGGTATCGACGAACGACTCATGGAGACGCACGTCGATGAAGAGCTGTCACTCGGCGACTTTGTGCTGAGCGGCGGCGAGGTTGCAGCGCTGGCAGTAATCGATGCGGCGGCAAGGCTGGTGCCGGGGGTGCTCGGCGACGAGTCGTCGGCGTTCCAGGACTCGTTTATGGATGGGTTACTGGACCACCCGCATTACACACGGCCGGAGGTAATCGAAGGCAGGAGCGTGCCCGCGGTATTGCTGTCGGGAGACCATGCACGCATTGCAAAATGGCGATACAAACAGGCTCTGGGCAGGAGTTTCGAACGCCGGCCGGACCTGGTGGAAAAACTCGACTTGAACGACGAGCAGAAAAAACTGCTTGACGAATATCTGGAAGAAAGAACATGAACAAGGTCATCGAAGCACTCGAAAAAGAGCAAATCACCAAAACAATTCCCGATTTTTCGGCGGGCGATACGGTGATCGTGCAGGTTAAGGTAAAGGAGGGCAATCGCGAACGGTTGCAGGCATTCGAGGGCATCGTCATTGCCAAGCGCAATCGGGGACTGAATTCTTCCTTTACTGTCCGCAAGATTTCGCACGGCGAAGGCGTCGAACGCGTATTCCAGACCCACAGTCCCGTGGTCAGCGAAATCGAGGTAAAACGGCGCGGCGATGTGCGTCGCGCCAAGCTATACTACCTGCGTGGCCGTACCGGCAAGGCTGCCCGGATCAAGGAAAAGATCTGAGCAACCAGGGAAGTTCCTGAGCTCTGCATGATTCGATCGGCAGTGCTTGAGGAATGCGCCTACCGGCCTGAACCAACACCCTGTTAACGGGTCTGTCGAGGCATGAGCACATTGCAAGGAATCAGTGCGCGAGTTCTCCAGCTAATCGCAATCCCGGTACTTGTCCTGAATGCAGGCTGTGCGTCGATCATGTCGTCGGCAGCCTCAGGACTCGCCGACAACCTGTCGGCGGCTGTTCTCAACCAGAACGACCCGGAAACGGTGCGTGACGGTGCGCCGGCCTATTTGTTGTTGCTGGACAGCTTCATCGAGGGTAATCCGGACGATCCGGCAATCCTTGCCGCTGCAGCCAATTTATATGCTACCTACGGCTCGGTGTTCGCAGACGAGCAGGAACGCGCAGCGCGCCTGACCGAACGCGCCCGCGGCTACAGCACGACGGCAATATGTAACAGCTATCGCCCGTCATGCGACTGGGTTGGGATGCAGTTCGAGGAATATGTTCAAACCCTCGAAGGGTTGAGGAAACGTCACGCAGAGGTCGTATTCAGTCACGGTTTAGCGTCACTCGCGTATATTCGCACCCACAGTAGCGACTTTACGGCAATCGCGATGCTCCCCTACAGCCAGGCTTTGCTCGAGCGGTATCTCGAGATCAACGATGGATCGGACGACGCTGCGATCCATACCTATCTCGGCATATTGAATTCCATATTGCCGCCCTCGCTTGGCGGCGAGCCGGATAAGGCCAGGGCGCATTTCGAACGGGCCATCGAGCTATCGGGAGGCCGCAATCTGGGCGCAAAGGTGGAGTACGCCGAAGGCTATGCACGATTGCTTTACGAGCGTGAGTTGCACGACTCCTTGCTTAATGAGGTAATTGCCGCCGATCCGGTCGAGCCAGGCAATACCCTGCTGAATGTGCTTGCACAACGGCGGGCAGAGGAACTCCTGGCCAGCGCGGACGAATACTTCTGAACGCCAGGCCCGTTACGCAGTCTCATCGGAGTATGAAGATGCAAAAGTTACTCGTAGCTACAGCACTGACGCTGACTGTATTGATCGGCGGGCAGACAACGGCCAGCGCCGCCGACATCAAAATCGCCACCATCGTGCCGAACCAGTCGGCCTGGATGGTGCAGATGCGTGAGGCCGGAAAAACCATCAGGGAGCGCACGGAAGGCCGTGTCAATTTGAAATTCTATGGCGGCGGCGTGCAGGGTGCATCGCCTAAAGTGCTGCAGAAAATCAAGATCGGTCAATTGCACGGCGGCGTCTTTTCCCCGACCGATTTCATGAAAACCTACGGCGACGTCAACTTGTACGGCTTGCCGTTCGTTTTTGAATCCTGGGAAGAAATGCGTTACGTGCGTGAACAGATGGACGCTGAGCTCGCGGCAGGTTTCGAAGAACTCAATTTCGTGACCTTCGGTTTCGTCGGTTCCTTCTCGATGATCCTTTCAAACGAACCGGTGCGCAACCAGTCGGATCTGCGCGGCAAGAAAGTCTGGTTGCCGGAAGGTGACCTCATCACCTTCGAGGCATTGAAAGCGCTCAACCTGTCGCCGGTATCGTTGCCGGTCACCGACGTGTTGACCGGACTGCAGACTGGCCTGCTGGACATGGCGGCCATTCCGCCAGAGGTTGCGGTAGCGCTGCAATGGCATACGCGAGTCAAGTATTTCACCGACATGCCTGTGCTGTACGCGATGTCTTTCCTCGCCATCGACAAGCGCACTATGGATCGGTTGTCGGGCGAAGATCGGGCGGTGCTCGAAGAAGTGCTCCGTGATACCTATGCCAGCATGGACCAGCAATCGTCGGCCGATTCACTCGATGCGGTGGAAGCGCTGGTCGACATCGGTATTGACAGGGTCGAACCCGATGCAGGCGAGCTCGAAGAATTGCTGGCCACCATGAGCGACACCAATCTCGCCATGGCGCAAAAAGGCATTTTGCCCCTGTCGCTGTTTGAAACCATGCAAGGGCACATCCACAACTACCGCAACAATAGCCCGCAGGGAGACGCCGGCCCACTGAGCGGGAACTGATCTTGTCTGCAACGACGGCGCTTGTGGCGCGGCTCGAACGCTGGGGCACGGCGGCCGAAAACGCCGTGCTGGTCATGCTTCTCGGCGCGCTCATGCTGCTGGCCGTCGGCCAGATCGCCCTGCGAATTTTCTTCAGCTCCGGTTTTATCTGGGCCGACGAGCTGGTCAAGTTGATCGTATTGTGGATTGCCCTGGTGGCGTCTATCGCTGCCGCGCGGAGTGATCGCCACCTGCGCATCGATGTCATCTCGCATTTCGTGCCGGACAGGTTTGCGCGATTTCCTCGATTGCTGGTCGACGCATTTGCCACCTTCATGTGTGGCCTGCTTGCCTGGCAGTCGTGGCGGTATCTGCAACTGACGATTGAATTCGAGGAGACGGTGCTGGTCCACGTGCCGGCGTGGCTCGCCTATGGCTTGTTGCCGCTCTCGTTCGCGTTGATGTGCTATCGCTTTGCCTTGCTGACGATTGGCCACGCGATCCGCATTCTGCGGCCGCAATCGGACACCCGGGAGGCGCGCTGATGCTTTTGAGTATCGCGCTGGTCCTGCTCGCCATACTCGGCGCGCCGCTTTTCACGGTAATCGCCGCCAGTGCAATGATCGGTTACCGGCAGGAGGGCATCGACCTGATGGCGATCGCGATCGAGGTCCTCGGGATCGCCGGCATGCCGATGCTTTCGGCCATCCCACTGTTCACCTTCGCCGGCTACCTGCTCAGCGAGTCGAATGCACCGCAACGGCTGGTGCGCCTGACCGACGCACTGCTCGGCTGGATGCCGGGCGGGCTTGCGATGGTATCGCTCGTCACTTGCGCGTTGTTCACGGCGTTTACCGGCGCATCGGGCGTCACGATCATTGCGCTCGGCGCCATTCTCTACCCGGCACTCAAGCAGGACGGCTATCCGGACAATTTCAATCTCGGGCTGGTTACCACCTCGGGGAGTCTCGGCCTGCTGTTCGCGCCCTCCCTGCCGCTCATCCTTTATGGTGTCGTCGCGGAAATATCGATCGACAACCTGTTCAGGGCCGGCATTCTCCCGGGGATACTGATGCTGGTGCTGCTGTCCGGCTACAGCCTGTGGATCGGTCGCGGCACGCAAAAAGAGCTGGCACCGTTTTCATGGGCGGAGCTGGCATCGGCATTGAATGCCGCCAAATGGGAGTTGCCGTTACCGATCGTGGTGCTTGGCGGTATCTATTCAGGCTATTTTGCCGTATCGGAAGCCGCTGCGGTCACCGCGTTGTACGTATTCCTGGTCGAGGTGGTCGTGTTGCGCGAGATCACGTTCCGCGATCTGCCACGCGTCATGCGCGAATCGATGCTGCTGGTCGGCGGCATTCTCATTATTCTCGGCATGTCGCTGGCATCCACCAATTACATGATTGATGCGGGAGTACCGCAGAAACTGCTGGGCTACATCACCGAATTCGTATCGACGCAAGCCAACTTCCTGATCCTGCTGTTCGTTTTCCTGCTTCTGCTGGGTGCGATCCTCGATATTTTTTCGGCTATCGTGCTCGTGGTGCCCTTGATCCTGCCGATCGCCATGCAGTTCGGCGTCAACGAATACCATCTGGGAATCGTGTTTCTCGCCGCGATGCAACTGGGATATTTGACGCCTCCGGTCGGTCTCAACCTGTTTATCGCCAGCTACCGCTTTGACCGGCCTATCATGAATGTTTACGCTGCAACGTTTCCGTTCCTCGTCATTCTGGCCGTATCAGTCCTGCTGATCATGTACTGGCCGGACCTGTCGCTGATGTTGTTGCCGGATTGACGGCACAGCGAATTTTCCACAAGGACTCACCGTGCAAAAAACGATAGTCATGCTCCTCTCCGTGCTTGCAACGATCCTGAGCCCTGCCGCCTGTGCCCAGTCGGAACTCGACCTGTCGGAGATCCGCTTGCCGCCGGGATTCACCATCGAAGTCTGGTCCGACGAAGTACCGAATGCCCGCTCGCTTGCGCTGGGTGCCAACGGCACGGTATTCGTCGCGACGCGGCGTGACGGAAGGGTGTACGCCTTGTTGCCACAAGGTAGCGGCAAGCCTGCGGTCGTTACCTTGGCGAACAATCTCACCATGCCGAACGGGGTTGCGTTCCATGACGGAGCCCTGTACGTGGCGGAAAATCATCGCATTACCCGTTATCCGGGCATCGAACAGAGCCTTCCCGAGGTACCGGAGCCGGAACTCGTTACCGACAAGCTGACGACCGACCGTCATCACGGATGGCGCTACATCGATTTCGGGCCGGACGGCAAACTCTACATCGCGCTTGGTGCGCCCTGTAACGTTTGCGAACGCGAAGGTTACGCAAACATATCTCGCATGAATCCCGACGGCTCAGGGCTCGAGGTCGTTGCCTACGGTGTGCGTAATTCAGTCGGATTCACCTGGCACCCGGAAACCGGCGACCTCTGGTTTACTGACAACGGACGCGACATGCTCGGCGACGACGTTCCGCCGGGCGAGCTCAACCACGTGCGGCGAGACGGGCTGCATTTCGGCTTTCCCTATTGTCATGGCGGTGATATCCAGGATCCCGAGTTTGGCGATCGCGGCGACTGTGCTGACTTCGAACCACCCGCCCAGAAACTGGGACCGCACGTCGCACCTCTCGGAGTGCTTTTTTACGATGGCGACATGTTCCCCGAAGAGTATCGCGGGCAGGCGTTTATCGCCGAACACGGTTCCTGGAATCGCTCGCAGAAAATCGGCTACCGCGTGTCCCTGGTCCGCATGCAGGGCGGTCGGGCCGTCGGTTACGAAGTGTTTGCCGATGGTTGGCTCGACAACGAGCAGGTTTCGGGTCGGCCGGTTGACCTTTTGGTGCAGCCCGACGGGTCGATGCTGCTTTCCGATGACCTGAATGGTGTCATCTATCGCATTGCGTATGCCCGGCCCATGGACGACGGGGTAGCAGTAAGTTTCGATGACGCGGACTCGCTGCAATAACGGCTGTGGCGAAGAGCGTTATTATTGCCTGAGCAGCGCAGCGGTTGCCGTCATGCCGTAGCCAGGGAATCGCATCATCGGAGATTCTTCGTCGCTGCGCTGTTTGCGGCGACCGAAATACAAAACATGATCGCCCGAGCGGGTAGCGGGCAAACTGAAAGGCTGTAGATATGAGTCAGAACTGGACGTTTTCCAGGATTTTCTCCGTGTTGTGGTCCGGTGTCGATGGACTACGCAAGGTGCTTCATCTTCTCGTACTGTTATTCATTTTTTCGATTCTGATCAGCGCGTTGTCGTCGCAGACGCCGTCGATGCCGGCAAAGGCATCGCTGGTTATCCGACCGGTCGGAAACCTGGTCGATCAGCTCGAGGGCGACGCTTATGAACGCGCCCTGGCGGAGCTTCTCGGCGAGGAGCAGCCGCAAACGCGGGTGCAGGACATCATCGACGGCCTCAAATTTGCCAAAACGGATGCGCGGATTTCGGCGGTCCTGCTGGATCTTTCCGCGATCGGCGGCGGGGGATTCAGCAAGTTACAACGCATCGCGGCGGCGATTCAGGATTTTCGCGCCAGCGGCAAACCCGTCATCGCCACGGCGGACGTTTACGGCGAGCGTTCCTACTACCTGGCAGCGCACGCGGACGAGGTTTACCTGCATCCCGAAGGCATATTCCTGATGCGGGGATTCGGTGTTTATCTCAATTATTTCAAAAGGTTGTTAGATAAACTCAAAGTCGATTGGCACGTATTTCGGGTCGGAACGCACAAGGCCGCACCGGAGCCTTTCATGCGCGACAGCATGTCCAGCGAGCAACGGGAATCCCTGACCATGCTGCTCGATCAATATTGGAATCGCTTCAAAGATGACGTCGTAGCGGCTCG
The DNA here is from genome assembly GCA_033720315.1 of Woeseiaceae bacterium. Taxonomy (GTDB): domain Bacteria; phylum Pseudomonadota; class Gammaproteobacteria; order Steroidobacterales; family Woeseiaceae; genus SZUA-117. Next base: position 26,785 of record JAWWCT010000043.1, read on the forward strand.
CGAACTCGAACCGGGCAGCGTGGACGACTTGTTAAACAACCTGATCGAGTATACGGAGACACTCGACGGCGACCTTGCGAAACTGTCCGTCGAGCTGGGATTCGTCGATCAACTGATGACACGCGAGCAACTTCGGGCGCGCATGCTTGAAGCGTCCGCCACCGAAGCAGAAGACGACGGGACTTTTCCGGCGACCGGCCTGCGAGATTACCTGGCGCAGATGCGCTTGCTCGATGACGACACGGTTAAAGGCAAGAACGTTGCCGTGATCGTCGCCGCCGGGGAAATACTCAACGGCTCGCAGCCGCCCGGCACCATCGGTGGCGATTCCACAGCCGCCCTCTTGCAGCGGGCACGTCATGACGAGTCCGTCAAGGCCGTCGTGCTGCAGGTCGACAGCCCCGGCGGCAGCTCCTTTGCATCGGAAGTCATCCGCAATGAAGTCGTAGCGCTCAAAGAAGCCGGCAAACCGGTCGTGGTCTCGATGAGTAGCGTTGCCGCCTCCGGCGGTTACTGGATATCGATGGCCGCTGACCGGATTTTTGCCTCGGAGTATACGATCACCGGTTCCATTGGAATCTTTTTCATGTTCCCGACGATTCATCGTTCGCTCGACGCGATCGGGATATCGACGGATGGCGTCGGCTCGACGTTCTGGGCCGGCGAACTTCGCGCGGATCGCGAGTTGTCCGACGAAACCCGCACGATGATCCGGCTGCTGGTCGAAAAAGGCTATGACGACTTTATCAGCAAGGTCGCTCTGCATCGCGGTATTGAAAAGTCCGAGGTCGACAGAATTGCACAAGGCCAGGTTTGGACGGGCAGCGACGCAATCGACAGGGGTTTGGTCGACGAGATTGGCAACATCGACACGGCGATTGTTGCCGCTGCGGAACTTGCAGGACTCGAAGAAGGTGCGTACGGCAAAAAGTATTTCGAAAAGGAACTGAGCCCGGGTGAGCAGCTGTTGCTGGATTTCCTGAGCGGTGCCAGGTCGATCGGCATCCTGCCGCAAACTTTATTGCAAAAACGCTCATCGATTGACCAGCTGGCCCAGGTACTCGATCGTTCCATTCGACCGCTGCTGCGCATGAACGACCCCATGGGCGTCTATTCGCATTGCTTTTGCGTATTCGAGTGAGGCAGGGGCGGAATGCGCGTTGACGCGATCAAGGCCCATTCACTGCGCTTGCTCAACATAAGGGCATGACTGGCCTGAAGTCGGCAGGATTGGCTCACTCGGCGCTGCCCGTGCTTTTGACCTGCCGCACAGATTCCTGCTATCAAATCATCTATTAATGTGCTGTGCCGGCGGACAACTGAGCCAGTTTTCCGATTGTTAAACTGTACAGGTGGATGATTTCGAGTAGTGGCGAAGGCGAAAAAACCAAAGAGCTCGAAAATCGAAGTCGACGAAACGGTCGTCACGGACTCGTTTGGCGACGACGCCGGGCCCGTGGACATACTGTGGCGGGTGGACGACACGGAACATACGGCGACATTCACCAAGACTTTTACTATTGGCCGCGATCCCGATTGCGACATCTCCGTTGCCGACAGCAGCGTCAGCCGCAAGCATGCGCGCATATCGCCGATCCAGGGCAAATGGCACGTCAAGGATTTGAACAGCGGCAACGGTACCTTCCTCGACAGCGTGCGGATTCGCGAGGCCGTGTTGCCCAAGGCCTCCACCTTGCAGGTCGGCGACGAGTTCAAGCTGTGGCTGAACGTCCCCGAGGCGCCCAGCACCATTACTGACGAAGATATCTCCGAGCGCTACTTCGGCGACAGCGCGGATCACGAACTCGGGCACCGCACACTCAAGGTCCGCGCAGCCTACCGCCAGATCGAAAAGAAACAGAAGCGGCGCTATCGCGCAATCATCTCGACCGTCGTCCTCGTGTTGCTCGCGGCGATTGGCATTGGCACCTATCAACACCTGGTGCTACAGAAAACGCGCGCACTGGCGACCGAAATTTTCTACAACATGAAATCGGTCGAGGTCCAGGTGGCGCGCATCGAGGACCTGGTGCGTGATTCAGGCGATGCCGAGCTGATTGACGAAGCCAGGAGCCGCCGTGACGAAGTCAGAGAGCTCGAAGCGCAATACGACCGGTTCCTGGCTGAGCTCGATTTGCTGGGACCCGACCTGAGTGACCAGGACCGCGTCATCCTGCGGGTCGCTCGCATGCTCGGTGAATGCGAGCTGACCATGCCGGAAGGATTCATCGAGACCGTCAAATCGTACATCCGGAAATGGCGGGCGACGAACCAGTTGCGCCGTTCGCTGGCGAGGATGCAGCGCCAGGGGCTGACGGAAACGATGGTCCGGGCGATGCTCGAGAACCACCTGCCGCCGCAGTTTCTGTACGTGGCGTTGAAGGAAAGCGGCTTCGACAACGAGGCAGTCGGACCGAAGACCCGCTTCGGCATTGCCAAGGGTATGTGGCAATTCATACCGTCTACAGCTCGCCGCTATGGCCTGCGTACCGGGCCGCTGGTCGAGTTACCGGTGCACGATCCGAATGACGACCGTTTCAAGCCGGAGCTGGCGACCCAGGCCGCCGCGCGATACCTGCGGGATATCTACAGCCACGAAGCCCAGGCGTCCGGTCTGCTGGTGATCGCCTCCTACAACTGGGGGCCGAACAACGTTCGGCGACGCATCCGGGAAATGCCTGCAAATCCGCGTGAACGCAATTTCTGGAAGCTGCTCGAGGAATACAACATCCCGTCCGAAACCTACGATTACGTCTTCTATATTTTCTCCGCCATGGTGATCGGCGAGAATCCGGCCCTGTTCGGATTCGATTTTGACAAGCCGCTTCAGAATATCGAATTATCCGCTGACAGCGCGTAAGGCCGGGCACCCATTCAGGCAGGCACGGTCCCGGCGACCGGTAAATCTACTATAATTTGCACGGTCGGCGAATCGTCAGCGGGAGCCATGTTGAATCGATCGTTGACAGCGATCTGCGCTTTAATGGCTGTGAATTACATCGCCCAATACTAAATAAAAATAAGGAAAAGCCGTGTCAGTAGTCGCCAGCCGAGCTGTACCGCATCGCCCGGAAATCGCCGGTATATATCCGATTATCAGCCTGTTGATGATCGCCATTATCGCGCTCGGTTTTTGGCCCAGTTATTTCGGCTTACTCATGGGTAAAGGAGTCGAAAAAGAACTATTCATACACGTGCATGCGTTTGTCTTTGTGAGCTGGATGGCGCTATTCGTGACACAGGCATCGTTTATCGCGCTGGGCCGCAGGGCCCTGCACCGAAAACTCGGTCAATTCGTGATGTTTTATGGATTTTTGGTACTCGTGGTCGGGGTGGTGACGGCGATTTTGAGATTCTGGACGATGAACGCCGATGGCCTGGTTGAACCGGCGCGCCAATTCGTCATCTGGCCACTGTTGGATATGGTGATTTTTGCAGGCTTCTTTGTACCGGCGATTATTTATCGCCGGCAGCCGGAAATTCACAAGCGCTTGATGATTGTCGCGACCACGAATCTTATCGTTGCAGCCGCTTTTCGGGCGGTCGGCCTGGCGACACCAATGACACACCTGATATTTGTACTACTTTGGTTATCGCCAATCCTCGTTGCCATGGTGCATGACTTCGTTCGACGTCGTCTTGTACACCCTGTCTATGTAATCGGCGTTGCCGTGCTCACAATTTCCAGTTTCAGGGATGCTGTAACCTCAACCGATGTTTGGTTAGCGTTTACGCAGTGGCTCGCAGGTTTTTCTGCGTAACAGAATTGGCTCGCCGATTTCTTTTCATTCCCAGTTGAGAATGATTTTTCCCGATTGTCCGGATTCCATCAGCTGGAACGCTTCCTCGTAGTCGTCGAGGGGGAAGCGGTGGGTGATGATTGGCTCGATATCGAGGCCGCTCTTCAGCATGCTGGACATCTTGTACCAG
>JAWWCT010000044.1:0-30576 GCA_033720315.1 Woeseiaceae bacterium
CCGGTGTTGGCGGGGGCCTCCCCCCCCCCTATATTTTTTTTTTTTTTTGGTTTTATTTATGTTTGGGGGGGGGGGCCCCCCCCGGCGACTTCCCAAGACCTGGTCAGGCGGAGAGGGCTTCCTGTACCGCGCGATGTGCGTGGGTTATCGCCGAGTTGGTATTCGCTGCCGCACCGGCATCCGAATTGGCAATCGTGATGCGGCCGTACGGCTGGCGGCCCTTCACCCAGGGCTTGTCTTCCTCTGACGGGTAGTCGGGTTCCCAGGTGCGGCTCGGCCCGTAGGAATAGCCATGCGCCCAGCGGTTGACGGTGATTGCGACGATGTCCTGGTCGCCGTCGAAATCGCTGCCGCCGAGCGCCTGGTCGAGCTGATCGCGCACGTGATGCTCGTAGACCGAAAACGGCGTGGTCAGCATCTGGCGGCGGCCTGCGCGCCATTGTTCCGGGCCCTGGATATCGTCGAAATACGGCACATTGCACATGTGCAGCACCATCGGCCCGTCCGGCGTGGTGCTAAACCGGTAATCGCCGATCGACACCGGATAGTCCAGCTCGACCTGCTTGTAAAAGTCGTTGGTGTAGAAAACGTAGCGGATTCCCAGGTCCGCGAACGGCCGCCAGTTTCGCACCATGACCTTGGTGTAGACCAGCGGCACCTTGACGTTGTAGGCGAGCCCCTGCTTTTGCTCTTCCGGCAGTTCCGGGCAAATATACGGCACGGCGCTGTTGTAGCAGGCGAGCACACAACGCGCCGCGCGCACCGTGTGCGCGTCGCCCTTGTGTACGTAGGTCACGTCCACCGCGTCCGATAACGGCGTGTGCGCCACGTCGACCACCGTGCTGTTCAGCCGGATCTTGAGCGGTGCGCCGTCGGTATCGAGCTTCGTGTAGTCGACACGCGCCGTAACGCTGTCCTCCATGCTGTTGCCCGGCAGCGCCTCGGGAATCAGCTTGCGCACCAGCAACCGGGCCACCGATGCATTGCCGTCCGGGAAATGAAAAATATACGGCTCGTCGCCACGGCTCCCGGTTCGCGGCACCGTGTAGGTAAGTCCCGGCAGGCCGCCGCCGTCGGTGTAACCCTGGATCGATATCGCCGGCACTTCGTCCATGCCGACGCACCAGTAACTCATGCCCCAGCGCTGGTACATCTCGAGCACCTGGTCATCGACCTTGACGTAATCCCTGAGGTAATCGCGATAGCTCAGCCTGTGCAGAAATTGCACTTTCTCTTCATAGCTCATGCCCGGCAGGTAATCGCGTTGCTCGGTAAACGCGCGAACCAGGTCTGCCCTGGCACGCTCGTTCATCGGCGTTTCCGCTGCGAACTCCTCCCAGGGCCGACTACCGTAGCCGCTAACCAGCTTGCGCTTGCCGTAGGTTTTTTGGTCGTAGGCGATCGCGTAAGACAGGTCCATGCCCGAATAGAGTTCCTGGTCGAAGTACTCGTAGAAACGTTGCACGTCGATCCCGATGTCGGACAGGAGGTCCTTGGAAATCTCGGTGTAGGATGACGGCGTATCGATCGACTCGGTGCCACCGTAGCCGATGCGCGTCCGGCCGTTGACGTCGAACTCGTTGCGCTTGGCGTGACCACCGAAATCGTCGTGATTGTCCAGCACGAGAATCCGTGCGCCGGGTCTTGCCTGGCGATAGAAATGCGCCGCCGACAGTCCGCTAATGCCGCCGCCGACGACCACCAGGTCGTATTCCTCCTCGGGAGAGGTCCTGGCCCAGGTCGCACCCGAGACCTTGGCGTGCATCGTCTCCCAGGCACCGTCGTGACTGCCGCGCATGCCGGTCTTGGCCGGCGGATAGTAATCCGGCGCAAGCGCGAACTTGTCGGGACTCGCACCGAATACATCAGTCCACGGTGATAACAGCGAGGCGCCGATAGCAACCTGCGTACCGTTCAGAAAATCGCGTCGAGTGACTTTGTCTTTCATGTTTTTCCCCACCGTTCGATGCTCGCGACAGGGTACGCAATGGCTTGGTGCGATGCAAAAACCCGTGCAATTGTTTTTGCCGCATGCGGCGACTAACCTTTGCGTTAATCCGCCAGGGAGAAAGACGATGTCCAGCATGAACCGCCGGCTGCGCCGCAACCTTCTAAAAGCCATGGGTGTGGGTGCGGTTGCCGGTCTGGCAGGTTGTGTTCCGATGAGCGGCAACTCGATTCGACATGCCCGCGCGTATTCGAGAAAACCCTGGGCAACACCACGCATCTCCATGGACAACGTGATTCGCGTCATCGTCGGTCATCGGCCGTTTCGCGCCGCGGGATTTCGCGTTGAAAGCGAGCAGTTCGACGACAAGGTCGTGGTGCATAACTACGGCCACGGCGGCGGGGGCTTAAGCCTTTCCTGGGGATCGTCGGCGCTGGCGGTTCGCGAGATCTTCGGCATGCAACCCGGCAAAGTTGCCGTCATCGGCAGCGGCGTGATGGGGCTGACCAGCGCGAGGCTGCTGCAGGATGCCGGCTGGCAGGTAACGATCCATACCCGCGACCCCGCCCGGCATACGACATCGAATGTCGCTGCCGGCGAATGGTCTCCCTTCAGCGTGCACGATCCGCAAGTATCTTCCGCCGCGTTCAAATCACAACTCGACTGGGCGGCACGCATCGCACATCACGCTTACACCAATCTCGGGGGAGCGGACTACGGCATTCGCTGGCTCGAGACGTATTCGTTGCTGGAGGCACCGGAACCCTACGAGGGCGACGCGGATTTCGATGACCTGTTCCCGCACAAGGCGCTGCTCGGCCCGGACGAACACCCCTTCCCAACGGCCTACGCCGAACGTTTCGTCACCATGCAGATCGATCCCGCGGTACTGCTGCGCCGACTGACGATGGATTTCCGGGTTGCCGGTGGCCGATACGTGGTTCGAGAATTCAAAAACGTTGCCGACGTCCTGTCATTGCCGGAAACGGTCATTTTCAATTGCACCGGCCTGGGCGCTGCGCAGCTGTTTGGCGACGACGGCCTGGTGCCGGCGAAGGGCCAACTGGTCTTCTTTCCGCCCGACCCGGCCGTGGACTACATGACATTTGGTGGCGGTGACGGCCTGCTTTACATGTTCCCGCGTTCCGATGTCGTACTGCTCGGGGGAACCTTCAAGCTTGACGATTATACGCGGCATGTCGAGTCCGACGAGACTGAACGCATCGTCGGCGAGCACCAAAAGATCTTCGCGAATTTCGGCTAGTAGCGATATTTTAAATCGACCAGGTTAAAGCGAAACGGTTCATCGACAGTGACCCATCGCTGCGGATATTGCGCACGGCAATCGCTGCGTGCGACGTCGCGGTTATTCTTGATGTAGAGTTTTTGCACGTCGGGATTGTCGATCGTGGAAAACGCGACGTCGTGAATTTCTTTGTCACGTTCAGCGTAACACGCTGCGTAGCGGGCCTCCTGTTCCGCGTCGACTTGCCTGCCCTCCCCCGGCAACGAGAATTGCGGGTTGAAGTCAACCTCAAATAACACGAGAACGGCCAGCACCAACGCCACTGCGATCGACAATGCTTTTGTGCGATTCATTGACATCTGAAAAATGACATGGGTAGTCGTTTAGATCGGCGATTCTGCCACTCCAGGCAGGGCCATCAAAGCCGCAAGAGCGTGACTTCGACGGCTGCAACTGGCTGCCTTGGATCCGAGTAACCGTGCTAAACTGCGCCGCAGGTGGCAGACCCCACCCCGGCAACGGAGGATAACAATAATGCGCGGCATCACCTTCTTGACCTTGTGGCTCTTCGTTTTGTCGTCCGCGGCACTCGCTCAGATTGCACCGCATACGGCAACCGTGGCGACCATGGACGAACCTGGAGAAAACTGGTTCATCTCGACCACCAGGGCAGGGGCATACATCTATGACGGCACGACCGGTGAGATGCGGGGACTGCTGTCCCTTTCCCGGCACACCCCGGCCGTACAGCCCAATCCGGCACGCAAAGAGTTCTATGCCGCCGAGAGCTACTACTCGCGAGGCACCTGGGGCGACCGCACCGACATTCTCAGCATCTACGATTACGAAAACCTGTCGCCCATTGGCGAGGTCGAAATTCCGCAGAAGATTACCGTGTTGCCATTGCGCACCTATATACAGCTGATGGGCGACGGGCGGCATGTCGGCATATTCAATATGACTCCGGCGGCGTCGGTCACCATCGTCGATGTCATCGATCGCGAGCTGGTCGGCGAAATCTCGACACCCGGGTGTGCACTCATCATGGCGGTCGGCAACAACGATTTCCTGATGATTTGCGGCGACGGCACGATGCAGCTCGTACAACTGGACGACAACGGCAATGAGTCGAACCGTGAGCGCAGCCGCGAATTTTTCTCTGTCGACGACGATCCGGTCTTCGATCGGCCGGTACCTTTCAACGGCGGCTGGACACTCGTCTCGCACCGGGGACTCGTGTACCAGGTGACCGTCGATGGCGACGATATCGACATCACGCGGCCCTGGTCGATGCTTAGTGATGCGGACACTGCAGATGGCTGGTGGCCGGGCGGTAGCGAAGTGTATTCGGTACACGAAGCCACCGGTCTCATGTATATCCTGATGCACCAGGGCGAATTCTATACGCATCACCACGCGGGCAGCGAAGTGTGGATATACGACCTGCGCGCACAGCGACGCATCGGACGAATTACCCTGGAATCCGAGGCCGGCAATATCCTGGTGACCCAGGAAGCCGAACCGAAACTCGTCGTTGCCGATGAGGAAGGCGGACTGCACGTCTATGACGCGATGAAACTGCACCTCGAGCGAACGATCGCGGATCCGGGCCCGAAGGCGGAGTTGATCCAGGATCTTTGATAAATGCTCGATCCGTTGCTCATAAAACTCCTGTCGATCAGTTTCGCACTGCTGTTCCTGCTGGCCGCGGTACACAAACTGACGTCCCTGGCGACGTTTCGCGCCACACTGGCGGCCTATCAGCTGGTGCCTGACGTCCTGGTTGCACCGCTGAGCATCTGTGTTGCAGTTTTCGAGGGCCTGCTGGGCGTTGCGTGGCTTGCGGCCTGGCAGATGTCGGCCATTGCCGTTGCCAGTGCCGTTTTGCTGGCGGTCTACACCGCAGCGATCGCGGTCAATTTGCTGCGCGGTCGCATTCACATCGACTGCGGTTGCGGCATGGCGAATTCTGCGGGTGGCGATGCGATGTTGTCCTGGGGCCTCGTCGCTCGCAATGCCATCATGATTGCTGCCGCACTGGCCGCAACGCTGCCGGTAGCCGGCCGTTCGATGGGTGCGCTCGACTACGTCACCCTCGCAGCCGGCCTGCTGACAATCGTGCTGCTGTACGCTGCCGCAAACCAGCTGTTGAACAACGGCGCCGCGATCGGTAGTTGGAGAAACCGGCATGACTGAAGCACTGATCGTTTCCAATGTCGTGTTGTGGATACTGGTGATCGTGCTGGCACTGGTGGTGCTGGCGCTCGCCCGGCAGGTCGGCATCCTGCACGAGCGCGTCGCCCCTGCCGGGGCCCTGATGCCCACCAGCGGACCGAAAGTGGGTGAGCTGACCGAAGCGATGACCTTAACGGATCTCGGGGGCGACGAGGTGGTCATCGGCGGCGCGAACGCGGCTGGCGAGGCAACCCTGGTCATGTTTATCTCGCCCACCTGCCCGGTGTGCAAGTCCCTGGTGCCAACCGCCAAGTCACTCGCGAAACGCGAGGGACGACGAATGCGCCTGGTATTTGCAAGTGACGGTGACAAGCTCGAGCAGCACCGGACGTATGCCCGCGACCTCGAACTCGATGATTATCACTACGTCATTTCCGAAGGGCTGGGGCTCGCTTATGAAGTCAGCAAGTTGCCTTTTGCGCTGTTGATTGGCGGCGACGGCACATTGCACAGCAAGGGACTGGTCAACACGCGCGAACATCTCGAAAGCCTGGTCGAAGCAATGGACTCGGGGGTCGCGACGCTGCAGGACTACCTGGGATCGATGGATCCGGAATTCGACAAATCGGTGAAGGAACAAACCTTATGAAACCAAACGACCTCATCGAACACGGCGTTATCTGGCTCGACGAACGCGCCGCCGAGAGTGCGCGCCTCCTGGCGAGACTGATTTCGCGCCGCAGCTTTCTCGGCCGGCTCGGCAGCATGCTGACCGGCGCAGCCCTGTTACCCCTGTTGCCGGTCGAACGCGCGCTGAGTCAGGAAGCGCCGCAGGAGATCGGCGATCCGCAGAGCTGCGATTACTGGCGCTATTGCGCCCTGGGTGGATTCCTCTGCTCCTGCTGCGGCGGCTCGCTGACCTCCTGCCCGCCCGGCGCGGAGCTGTCGCCCATCACCTGGGTCGGCACCTGTCACAATCCCGCCGACAACCGCGACTACCTGATCTCGTATAACGACTGCTGCGGCAAGGAAACCTGCCGGCGCTGCTTCTGCCATTCGACGGAACGGGAAAAGCCGGTGTATTTCCCCTCCAAGGCGAGCAACGTCCTGTGGTGTTTCGGCACCAAGTCACGCACCTATCACTGCACGGTTGCCGCCGTACTCGGCGAAGCTGCCGACATGGGCGACTGAGGCTGCACAAGCTCGAGTCAATGCTGGTCGCAACGGCATTGGTCGTTGCAACCCTGAGCGCTCAGGCGGATCCGGTCGTGGATTACATCCTGCATTGCAGCGGCTGCCACATGCCGGATGGCCGCGGCTTGGAACCCGAAGTCCCGACCTTGCACGACACCATCGGCCGCATGGCGGCGACGCCGGAAGGCCGTTCCTACATCGTGCGCGTGCCGGGTGTCGCGCAGGCGCCGATCAGCGATCGCAAGCTGACAGAACTGCTGAACTGGATGCTGAGCGAATTTTCCGGCGCAACGTTACCGGACGATTTCCAGGCACTGACGGTCGCCGAAGTCGGCGCAGCGCGCGATCAGCTGCTCGCCGATCCGCGCAAGCTGCGCGCCGAACTCTTTCCCGATCTGTAACGAATCTACCTGACGAATATATCGAGCGGCAGTATTGCGGTGGCGCCGACGTTCGGTACATCCACCAACTGGCCGATGCGGATGTCGACAGCGACGCTGGCGATCATGTAAGCCTGGGTTCGGTCGTAGCCGTACTCGTCGACGATGTAGTCGATCATCGCGATCAGCGCATTTTGCGCCGCGAGATTCAGGTCTTTCGACAGGTTGCTGAGTTCACCGACCTTGACCGATGCCAGGTAGGCAATGTCCGCAGGCACCTCGCCGGCCGGCTTGATCGGGAAACCCGTCGTTGCGTAAAAGTTTTCCGACGGAATGGCCAGTAGTGACGACGGTCCGGAGTAATGCGGCCCGTGACCGAGACCCTGGCCGTCCTTGATGACTCTCGTCGTCACCGTGATATCGGCATCCATTTCAATCGCCGTGCCCGATACCTCGCCATCGCCCTGCGCATAATGGAAGTCGCCGATCGCGAGCCCGCAACCCTGGATGTGGCATGGCAGGTAAATGGTGACCCCCTCCTGCAGGTAACGGATGTCCATGTTGCCGCCGAACTCCCGAGGCGGAATGGTGCGCAGGCATTCCGCGGGCCTGGTCCCCTCTTCCCCGCAGAGCGATGACGGCTGGGCCTGGTCGTGATCGGGGCCGAACACTGCGCCACCGGCATTCGCCAGCTGCTGCTCGCGCTGCAGGACCTGCTGCAGTTGCTCGGGTCCCGGCAGGGTCGTCACGACACCCGGGAAGCTCGCATTCGGGATGCGGACACCGGGCAGATCGTCGCTGACGGCGTATTCGTCGTTTAGCGCCCAGACGATGAAACGGTCTTCGATCCCGATTGCGCCGGCGGCAAATCCGAAGGCCGATGCGCTGGTCCAGCCGACCGGACCCGGATCGATGTCTTCGATCGTCACTGCAAGCACGTCACCCGGGGCCGCTCCTTCGATCTGGACCGGGCCAATCAGCGGGTGTACCACGCCGAATTGCAGTGTCGGCGTGCTGTCGCCGCGCCTGAACGCATCGATGTCTATGTGCATATCGCCGGCATCACGGCCGATCATCGTGATGCGTTCACCGGGCCTGGCCCGTGCCGCCATCGGGATGTCCGAGTGAATGCGGTTGATGCAGGCGGGATCTTCGGTGCACATCTCGCCCGTGCCGCCAATCGTAATGTCCGCAACAACGGCAGCCGAGGCCGGCAGAAGAGTCGCAAGTAACGAAAATTGAAGCAGGGTTAATCCTCGATTCGCGTTCATCGTTATCTCACTTTATAGTCGCGATATTCAGATCAATGGCGCTAACATTGCGTGCCCAGGAAATCAAAAGCAAGCCCATGGACAACAAAAAAACCGAATCATTTGTCAACAGCATGTGGGATGACTCGATCATTCCCGAACTCAGCGATTACATAAAGATCCCCAACAAGTCGCCCATGTTCGATCCCGACTGGGAAAAGCACGGCTACATGGAGCAAGCTGTCCGGCAGTTCGAACGCTGGTCACGAGAACAGCCGATCAAGGGCATGAAGGTGGAAGTCGTGAAACTCGAAGGACGCACGCCAGTGCTGTTCATCGATATCCCGGGTGATTCGGACGATGTCGTTCTGCTGTACGGACATTACGACAAGCAGCCCGAATTCTCCGGCTGGGACGACGATCTCGGACCGTGGCAGCCGGTTATAAAGGACGACAAGCTGTACGGCCGGGGTGGAGCGGATGACGGCTACGCCGTGTTCGGCTCGCTCACCGCGATTCGCGCGTTGCAGGAGCAGGGTGTTCCGCACGCCCATTGCGTCGTGTTGATCGAAGGCTGCGAGGAAAGCGGCAGCTTCGACCTGCCCTATTACATGGAGCACCTCGGCGAGCGGCTCGGCTCACCGAGTCTCGTGGTGTGCCTGGACGCCGAATGCGGCAACTACGATCAATTCTGGTGCACGACATCGCTGCGCGGCAATCTCACGGGGACGCTGCGCGTCGCGGTATTGACCGAAGGCGTGCATTCCGGCAGCGCCGGCGGCATCGTCCCGTCGAGCTTTCGTATCCTGCGGCAACTCCTGAGCCGCCTCGAGGATCAGGAGACCGGCAAGGTCACCCTCTCAGACCTGCATGTCGACATTCCGGCGCAGCGGCAGGAGCAGGCGAAACTCGCTGCCGAAGTGCTCGGCGACTCCGTGTACAAGAAGTTTCCCTGGGTCGACAAGAGTGCGTCACCGACCGAGTCGGTTTTCGACCTGATTCTCAATGCAAACTGGCGCCCGGCGCTGACCGTCACCGGTGCCGAGGGCATGCCGGCGCTGGTCAACGCCGGCAATACGCTGTTGCCCGAAACATCGCTAAAGCTGTCGTTCCGCCTGCCACCCACGACGAATGCGAACGCCGCTGCAAAAGCCGTCAAACAGGCCCTGGAGTCGAACCCGCCGACGTTTGCCCGGGTATCGTTCGACGTCGAGGCATCGATGGCCGGCTGGAATGCGCCGCCCGTCGCCGACTGGCTCGAGGCATCGATGGACAGGGCTTCGCAGGACTTCTTCGGCAAACCCTCCGTCTACATGGGCACCGGCGGCACGATCCCGTTCATGGGCATGCTGGGCGAACAGTTTCCCGAAGCGCAGTTCCTGATCACCGGTTTGCTGGGGCCGAATTCGAACGCGCACGGTCCGAACGAATTCCTGCACATCGAGAAAGGCAAAAAACTCACCAGTTGTGTCGCGCGGGTACTCGCGGATCACATGCAAAGATAAGCTGCCGTGTCGGCCGTGATGCGCGAGGTACTGTTCCGCGGCTGGCTGCCACTGTTGACCTTACTCGCGGCCTGCAGCGAGCCCGCAGAAATCGCACACCGATTGTCCGGATCGACCATGGGAACGACCTTCAGTGTCACGGTCGTTGCCGCAGCGGACATCGACCGCGACGGGCTCGGTGAGCGGATTCTCGCCAGGCTGGATGACATCAACCGCCTCATGTCGACCTACCGCCAGGACGCCGAACTCGCAACGGTCAACCGCACTCCGTCGACCGACTGGATCCAGGTCTCCGAGCGCCTCTGCGCGGCGCTCGAGCACGCGTTGCAACTGGGTGCAAAGACCGGCGGCGCTTTCGACATCACGGTCGGTCCACTGGTCGATCTTTGGGGATTCGGCCCGGGGCCGTCGCGCAACGAGCCGCCGTCGGTCGATGAGGTCGAAGCAGCTCGCGAACGAAGCGGCGCTGACAAGCTGCAGGTCGATTGCGACCGACCCGCGATACGCAAACGGCTCCCCGAATTGCGGATCGACCTGTCTGGCTATGCCAAAGGTCTGGCAGTCGACGAGCTGGCGGATCTGCTCGATAGCAATGACTTTACGAACTACATGGTGGAAATCGGCGGCGAATTGCGAACCCGCGGTCACAATGCGAGCAAGGTTCCGTGGAGAATCGCCATTGAACTGCCCGATGCTAACAGCCGGGCGGTAGAGAAGATAATTCGACTGCGCGACGCCGGCGTCGCAACCTCCGGTGACTATAGAAACTTCTTCGAGCACGACGGCGTTCGCTATTCACACACCATCGATCCTCGAACCGGCAGACCGGTAGCGCACAAGCTTGCATCCGTGACCGTACTGGCAGAGCGTGCCGCTGTTGCAGACGCACTGGCTACTGCGCTGCTCGTGCTTGGACCGGATGCCGGGCCGGCGTTGGCCCGGCAGCAGGATATCGCCGCCTTGTTCCTGGTTCGAAAAAACGGCGAAATCAGCGCGTTGACGACACAGCGATTCCAGCAACTTTCGAGCGAATAAATGCGTAAATCACTCAACGAACGTGGTATACCGGTTGGGTGCCGACAGCCATACTGCGGGGTGTCGGATGAGTGAGCGCGGGCCGACTCGGCGCCGGTTTTCCCGGGATAATCCGTAATACATCGGCGAATGCCGGGGTCATTAAGAATATACGCCTCGACGACGGCGAGTTTCCGGCGTCGCCGAGCGATAATCCCGACACGGGGGGACGAACAATGAAGCGGATTAAAGCGGCACTCCTGGTTTCAACAGCGGCGCTCACCGCGGCAGCTTCGACACTCGCCCTCGCCCATCACTCGGTGCTGCATTACGACGGCAAGCGCACCGAGACCATCTCCGGCATCGTGACCAAGGCCCGCTTCGGCTATCCGCACAGCATTTATCGCATCGAGGTAAAGAACGACGACGGTTCCACGGACGAGTGGGTGCTGTCCACCGAGGATCCTCGTGATGCCAGGCGCCTGGGCTTCGAGGAGGAGATAAAAAACCTGAAACCCGGTGACGAGATCACCGTCGTCGGCTGGCCGCACCAGTACATCGAACGCGAGCTGCGCGGTCACCAGCTTATCTATCCTGATGGCCGAACCGTCATGATGCGCACGGGAAACTACATCTGGCCGCAAGACATCCTGCGACTCGACAAGTTCGTGATGAACCCACAAAACATTGCGCAATACCTGGACGACGTCGATCCCGGCCTGCCGTTTCCACACCAGCTCTCGCTCTGGATTGACGAAGACGATCACGTCGCAAGAGCCGCCTACGAGGTCAGCCAGGATCGCCCGCGACTCATCGGGCTTGCCAGCAACGGCTCCACCGAGTATCCCGGCGTCGACGAACTGCTCTCCTGCCACACAACCCGCGACGGCTTCACGGTACAGATCGCGATGGAGGAGCTCGACGACAACACCAGGAACAAAATAACGGGCAACAGCGAATACGTCTCCGAGTACAACCGCGTCCTGTCACGCTGGTGGGAGCAGGAGCGCTCGAGCTGTCACTAGACTGAGGCAATAAGTTCTCCCGGTGATTCGCTATGATTGACAAAAACCACTTGACGACCGGTGGATGCCTGTGCGGTGCGGTTCGCTACGAAATAAAAGGCCCTTTGCGGGACGTCGTGAATTGCCACTGCAGTATGTGTCAGCGTCTGCACGGAAATTTCGGTGCGCATTCCAAGGCACGAAAAGTCGACATTTCCATTGTCAAATCTGACGGGCTTGCCTGGTACAAGACGTCCGCAATCGCGCGACGCGGGTTTTGTCGCGAATGCGGCTCGAGCCTGTTCTGGGAACCGTATGATCAGGACGCTACCGGCATCGTTGCCGGGACGATCGACCGACCGACTGGATTGAAAACGATGGGTCACATCTTCGTCGGCGAAAAAGCGGATTTTTACGAAATCGATGATGACTTGCCCCGCTTTCAGGGCTCGTCGGACGGCAAGCTGGCAGGGGACTACAAATGACCCGCCCCAGGGGGCGTGCCTAACGGTGAATGAATTTCCAGGGACTCGTTTCGGAGCCGCGCTCGATGAACACTTCAATGATCGCCGGCTTGTCGTGGTCGATCGCTTTCTGGAGTACGGGCTTTAAGGCATCGGGCGTTTCCACACGGTAGCCGGCGACACCGAACGATTCCGCAAGCTTGACGAAATCCGGATTGTCGAGGTCGGCGCCGATCAGGTGGTTGTCGAATTTTTCCTGCTGGTCGCGGCGCACGTTGTAAAAAGAATTGTTGTTGAACACGATGGTAATGAGCCCGATGTCCTGCTGTGCGGCACTCGCGAGTTCCGGCATGCCGAACATGAAACCGCCGTCGCCGATGATGGAAACGACGGCTTTGTCGGGCACGCCCGCCTTGACGCCGATGGCGGTAGGGAATCCGAAACCCAGCGTACCCTGGTAGCCGGTTGTCACGTAGGTACGCGGTTCGTACACGGGAAAACCGAAATTCGATGCAAAACCGACCTGGCAGAGTTCCTCGACGAAGTAGCCGTCGCGCGGCAGCACCTCGCGAATGACGTCCAGGTAGGCAATCTGCGGCTGGATTTCCTCGATGGCCTTGCGGGCCTCTGCCTTTGCCGTTGCAATTCGTTCGAGATCGCCTTCCCTGAAACCCTTCTTGCCTGCGCGGTCGATGAGCTGCCGAATGCCTTCGGCGGCATCCGCGACCACCGCGACGTCGGGTTTGAAACGCTGCATTTCCTTTGGGTCGATATCGATGCGAATCAGCTTCGGCCCGCCGGCGGGCGGTCTGTCGATGTAGTGCGCCATCGACTCCCAGCGCATGTACTGCATCTCGAGCCGCGAGCCGACACCGATCAGGAGGTCGGTGTCCTTCCATAAGGTGTGCGCTGCGGCCGAAGAAACACCCCAGGGTGTGTCCTCACCAACGACGCCGCGCCCGCTGCGGAATGCGGTGACCGAGGCGCCCAGCATCTCGGCAAGTTCGCGTACCTCGGCGCTGGCATGCTGCGCTCCGCCGCCGCACATGATCATCACGTTTTTTGCGTTGGCGATCAGCTCGGCCGCGGCATCGATCTGATCATCGTCGATGGCCGGCTGATCGAGAAACGCATTGCCCGGCCCAATCTCGACTTCCCAGTTCTTTGCCATGGTGTCCCAGCACATCTCTATCGATGCCGGACCGGGGCGGCCGCTGAGCATCGCCCGGAATGCATCATTCATCTGCGCCGAGGTATTGGCCGGATGCTCGATGCGATCGGCATGTTTGACGATGCTGGACAGGGTCGCGAGCTGATCCGGCAATTCGTGCAGATGACCGCGTCCAACGCCGAGAAACTCCGACATGATCTGCCCGGTCAGGCAGATGACCGGCTTGTTGCAGCCCTGCGCAGTACACAGTGCCGCCGAGGCGTTGAGGATACCGGGGCCCGGCACCACGGCGAAGGCACCGGGGTTGCCGGTTGCGGCAGCATATCCAAAGGCCATGTAAGCGGCGCCCTGCTCGTGCCGGCTGATGATCGCGTTGACGTCGGGCATGCGGTAGATCGCGTCGAACAGCGGATAGATCTGTGCGCCCGGCAATCCGAAAATGGTTCTCACGCCGTTGGCGTGCGCGGCGCGGACCATGGCCTCACCGCCGGTCATGTTCTTTGCATCTGGCATAACGGGTCTAACTCAAACTCGTCCACAGGTAGGCGACGGCAAACGCCGTCAACACGATAACGCTGATCCAGTTCCAGATTATCAACAGCTGGCTCGGCCGGTTCTCTTCCGGGACATCGTCCGAGGTGACTGCACGATAATTGTAATAGGCGATAGCGGGACCGGCGACGAAACCCATACTCGTCGCAAAATAGATGAACGAGGTGAAGTTGCGCATCATGAACAACAACATGATCGAGACGCCGACGACCTGTATCGCCGAGAACAACCTGAATCGGCTCGGCGCATCGGCAGGCCTGCCCTGCAAGATCCCGACCAGGCGGTCCGAGACTCTCGGCAGCGCATCCATCAGTGCAACCTGCGACGACCAGATGACGGCGACCCCCGCTGCAGCAATGATCGGATACGACCAGTTACCGATCACCGTGGTGAAAATCCCGAACAGTTCGGTGGCAAAACCTGCTGCAGTTGCCGGCACCTGTCGGCCGGTTTCGAACAACACCGCCGTGCCCATGGCGACAAAACACAACGCAAGCACCAACGTCAGTCCATAGCCGTTGCGAAAATCGCTGAGTGCCACCTCGAAATCGAAGCGATCGCCATCGAGCTTCTTGCGCTCGCACACCCACTTCGAATACAGGATTGCGCCGTTGGTCGGCATCGGCATCCAGCCGGCCATGGCAATCACGAATATGAGCAGCGAGCGGTCCGGTGTCAGTGTCGCAAAGACACCGCGATCGTCGCTGCCGAGCAGTGGCAATGCGAACAAAGTCGCCGCCACGGCAAGCACGGAAAATGCCAGCACCAGTATTTTGACGAGCCGTTCCGCTTTCTGGTACTGCCCGTTCAACAACACAATCGCCGTCAAGACCATCAGGCCGACGGCGACTTGCGGACCGCTGAATGGAATATCGAACACGCTGATGACCAGGCCCGCGGTGACCAGCGACAAGGCTCCCGTCGCAATAAACATGTCGACGAAAAAGCCGACCGCCAGCCAGGCCATGGCGACTTTGCTGATTTTCGAGTATGCCGTGACCAGGCTTTGCTCCGTCGCGTTCGCATAATCGACGGCGAAACGAAATGCCGGGTATTTGAGTACGACGATAAGGATGATCAACCAGGCCAGCGAGAATCCGTAGTCCGCCCCGGCCTGCGTCGAATAGACGAGATGTGATACGCCGACCGCCGTCGCGGCCATCATCATCGCCGGTCCAAAACGGTTCAGGAAGCCGCTCACGCGGGCGGCCCCGATGTCATCTCGATGGGCAAATTCGTGAACTCTTTCTAATTCTTGTCGGCCTGATAGTATCGGACCCCACTGAAAAAGAACATGCCTGTCAACAAGGTGGCCTCGTCATGATCGACCATACCCGCAATGTCGTCCTGATATTCATGTTGCTGTTTACAGTGGCGAGCGCTGCAGATGAACGTCCCAACATCGTGCTGATCATTGGCGACGACATCGGATTCTCTGACATCGGCGCGTTTGGCAGCGAGATCCGCACACCCAATCTCGATTCGCTGGCCAACGAAGGCGTGAAGCTCACGAATTTCCATGCGGCGCCGACCTGTGGCCCGACGAGGTCGATGTTGCTCACGGGCGTCGATCACCATCTTGCGGGCGCGGGAATCAATCGGGCCGGACTTTTCCGGGTCACGGAGCTGCAAGGCCGACCGGGCTACGAGGGCTACCTCAACGACAGCGTCGTTACCTTCGTGCAATTGTTGAATGACGCCGGCTATCACACCTATGCCACCGGCAAGTGGGATCCGGGTAACCGGCCCGGACAGTTGCCGGGCGATCATGGGTTCGACAGGTCGTTCGTGATGGCGGCAGGCGGTGCCAGTCATTTCGACGACATGGCCGGCACCACGCGGCCCGTACCCGTCGCGCCCTACTTCGAAGACGGAAAGCGGGTCGAAAATCTCCCCAAGGACTTCTTTTCGTCCGAGTTTTATACAGATCGCATCATCGACTACATAGAAAGTAATGACGACGAGCGCCCATTCCTCGCCTACCTGTCGTTCACTGCGGCGCACTGGCCGTTACAGGTTCCGGATGAGTGGCTCGACAGATATGCCGACGAGTACGAGGAAGGCTGGCAAGCTGTTCGCGAGGCGCGTTTCAGCCGGCAGAAGGATCTCGGCGTCATTGCCGCACACGCGGAGCTTTCTCCCGGTCATCCCCAGGTGCAGGACTGGGACACGTTGTTGCCCGCGCAACGGCAGGTCGAACTGAAGCGCATGCGAATCTATGCAGCAATGATCGAAAACATGGACCATCACATCGGCCGGCTTCTCAGCGCCCTCGATGAAAGGGTCACGGATCGCGAGACCGTGATCATCTTCATGTCCGACAACGGTGCCGAAGGCAATGCCATCGACGGCATACTGGACAACAGCTACTGGATCCCATCGCACTTCGACAACCGGCTAGAGAACCTCGGACGCCGGGGATCGTACATGTGGCTCGGGCTCGGATGGGGCGACGCAGCCGTCAGCCCTTTCACACTATTCAAGTCTTATACCACGGCAGGCGGACTGCGCACGCCGGCGATCATTCACAGTTCGAGCGGCAGGTTTAACAGGGGCATGAAGGATGCCGTCGTGACGGTTCGCGATATCGGTCCGACACTGCTCGAGCTCGCCGATGTCGAGCAGCACGATGGCAGGTACAAAGGCAGGACCGTGCACAGAATGTCCGGCAAGTCACTGGTCGATTATCTGAACGGTGAACGGGACACGGTCCATGGAAACGAACCGCTCGGCTGGGAACTTTATGCCAGCCGCGCTTTGATCAAGGGCGAGTGGAAGGCGGTGCGTATTTTCCCGCCGGCGGGTTCCGGCGAATGGCAGCTCTTCAACTTGAAGACGGACCCTACCGAAAACTACGACCTTGCCGGCGACTATCCGAAAGTAATGGCTGAGCTGATCGCTGACTGGGACGCCTACGCAAAGGCCAACGGGGTTGCAGTGTACGAAAGAGACCTGGGTTACGGTCGCTACTGAAGACATCGGCCGGCGCGTAATCGATGTTTCGTCTGCTCATCCTGGTGCATCGCTACCTGGGTATCGCCATCGGCCTGATCGTCGCGCTGTGGTGCCTTTCCGGTTTCGTGATGATGTACGTGCAATATCCGGATGTGACCGAGCGCGAGTATCTTGCGAGCCTGCCGGCCATCGATACCTCTGACTGTTGCGTCGTCAATCACGAAGTACTCGAGCAGCTGGACGGCATCGATGCATTCACGATCGAGATGCTCGCCGGGCAGCCGGCGTTGCGCGCCAGATTCGGGCGCGACGTCAGTCTCCTCGTCAACCTGGATAGCGGTTGGTGGTATCCGAGCATCGACCAGGAAGCGGCACTGATGCAGACTGACGCCTATATCGCCGCGACAGGGATTCGCGGTGAATCGAGATTTCTTGCTCAAATCAACCGCGACCAGTGGACTGTTGCCGGCTATTTCGATGTTTACCGTCCCTTGTACCTGATGTCCACCGGGGACGAAGCGGGCACGCGGCTTTACGTGTCCAGCGTTACTGGCCAGGTCGTGCAGGTCACGACCTCCAGCGAGCGCTTCTGGAACTGGCTGGGCGCCGTCATACACTGGATCTATCCGACCGCGTTGCGGCAAAACGTGGCCGTGTGGAGCCAGGTCGTCATCTGGCTCAGCATCGCCAGCCTGTTCCTGGTCATCGTCGGCATCTACCTCGGTATTCAGCAGTTTCGTTTTCGCGGCCCTGGTTCGAGGTCGCCGTACCGCGGACTCAACCTCTGGCACCACTACGCCGGATTACTGTTCGGCCTGGTCACTGTCACCTGGCTGTTCAGCGGCCTCCTGTCGATGAATCCGTGGGGTGCATTCGAAGGCGACGCCGGCAGCGCGGAACGCTCGCGCCTGGCCGGGGGAGCCGTTTCCGCAGCGGAGCTCACGGATCTCGTGGCAACGCTCGATGCAACGGGTTTGCCCGCCGGCACCGTCAGGTTGCGGTCATCGTTGATTGCCGGTGACCTTGCCTTGATCGCCGAGGATCGCGAGGGCAATGCAACGCGTCTCGAAACGTCGGAACTTGAACCCGAACCGTTAGCACCCGCGGTCTGGAAGCGCCTGCCCTCCCTGATCAGGCCCGCTGCGCCGCTTGCCAAAGCCGAATTCATCCGCGCTGGCGATGCCTATTATTTCGATCACCATGAGAAAGTCAGTTTTCCCGTCTATCGGTTGATTTTTGATGACGCGGAGCAGACCCGGTACTACCTTGACGCAACCTCGGGAGAAATCCGTCAGAAAATCGATAGCGACCGCCGCTGGAACCGCTGGCTGTTTCATGGCTTGCATCGCGGCGACTTCACAGCCTTGATGCGACAGCGACCGATCTGGGACCTGATCATGCTGCCGCTCATGCTGGGCGTAACGGTGGCTGCCGTGACCGGTGTCTGGATGGCGTATCGTCGTATTACGAAATAGATACCTCGGGTACAATTCGCCGTTCAATGAACGCCCTGTTACGGATATTTCCATGACCGAAGAGCAAAATTCGAGAGCAACCCCGTCCCGCGCAAATCTCTTGAAAGGCGCTTTGCTGGCGCTGGTCGCCGCCGTTGTCGTGACCGTCATTTTCGTGATGCCGGCGGAATACGGCGTCGATCCAACGGGTGCCGGCGCCAGGCTCGGTCTCCTGGATCTCGCCGCGAGTGCCGAAGCACTCGAAGGCAGCACGACGGAAGGTAGCAGCGTCACCGTCATCGGCACCTGGCCCGGGATTCCGGACGAGTTCGACTTTTACGATCCACCGGTACTCGGCGATCCGTATTCGCGCACACAACCGTCGAAGTTTCGCTCGGACACGCTGACCATCTCGCTCGATGTCGGCGAACAAACCGAATACAAGGCGATCATGAAACAGGGCGACGCGCTGGTATACCACTGGAGACTGAACAACGGCACAACCGTGTACACCGACTTTCACGCCGACCCGGGCGAGGACGCCGCAGGCTATCCGGACCAGTATTACATTCGCTATGCCGAGAGCGAGACTGCGGAGAGTTCAGGATCCATCGTGGCGCCTTTTGATGGCAATCACGGGTGGTACTGGTTAAACATCGAAGAAGAACCGATCACGATCACGCTCGAAGTACATGGTTTCTATGCAAGCATCGATGAGCTGATGCGTTCTTATCAGTACTAGATGGCGCCGAAGTAATACCCGGAAATCTGATAAGCAGCGAGCGAGAATCCTGCGAACATCAACAGGAAATTGAAGGCGTTGGCATGCCGGTCAAAGGTACCCGCTGCCCGCCAGGCATTGATCAAAACGAGCAACACGACCAGCGCCAGCAATTGGCCGATTTCCACGCCGACATTGAATGAAATGATATTGGCGATCAACCCCTCGCTCGACAGGGAGAATCCCTGCAGTTTGGTCGCCAGACCGAATCCATGAACCAGCCCGAAACAGAATACCGCGTATCTTGGATTCGGCTGCCGGTCGAATATCCGTTTGAATCCATCCAGGTTTTCGAATGCCTTGTAGGCGACGGATAAGCCGATAACGGCGTCCACCAGGTAGGGATTGACGTAAATCTTCCCCAACACGCCGGATAACAGGGTCACGCTGTGGCCGACCGCGAACAGCGTGACGTAAAGTGCGATGTGCTTCGGACGGTACAGGAAAAAAATAACGCCGAGCAGATACAGCAAATGATCGTAGCCGGTGATCATGTGCTTTGCTCCCAGGTACATGAAGACCAGTAACGCCTGTCCGGCGTTGCGTTGCAGAAACTCCGCATCCTTGCCCTGCACGCCGTGCGCGTCCACCAACCCCGGCAACAGGCACAACATGGCCATTAGCACGCCGCAACAGGTGACCCACCTAAATGTCGTCGTCATGATTCGCATTCCCCGTGTTGCGGCCCTTTCTGCGCGGCACGGCGACCAGCACCGTCAGTCCCAGCGAAAGGCTCGCAAACAACAGCAATGTATACGTTGAGCCGACGTCGTCTGCAAGCGCGCCCGCGAATATGCTGCCGATGGCGGGCCCGCCAATAATGACCAGTGGCCAAAGACTCATCACCCTGCCGCGCAATTCATTCTCGACCTTGATCTGCATCTCCGATTGCGAACCGAGCGACACCATGGTCGCGAAAAACCCAAGCAGCGCAGCAACGCCAAGACCGCCTGCGAACTCGTCGACCAGCGCAAAGATGAACATCGAAACGCCGACGCCGATCGCGCCGACCAGAACGATCTGTGGCAGGCTGCGATGCGACATCAGCAACGACAGAATGATACTTGCTGCGATCGCACCAGCGCCGGCAGCGGCCATCATCGCTGCCAGTTGCGCGCTGCCACCGTTAAATATCATCACAACGAGGGCGGGAAAAATTTCGATGATGCCGCGGCCGAAAAATGTGCTGACGCCGGCAATCATGACTACACGGCCGATACTGGGGTGGTCACGCGTATAGCGCAGACCTTCGAGAAATTGTTCCAGGTAGCCGTCGTGCTTTTGTGGAGCCGGTGGCGACGTTAACGGCTTGATGAGCGAAAGCGCAGCAATGACCGGAATGTAGGCCAGTGCATTGACGAGGTAAGCGAAACCGATTCCGTACAGTGCAACGATAGCGCCGGCGATTCCGGGACCGATGAATCGCGATGCATTGAACACGATTGAATTGATGGCCACGGCATTCGGGAATTGAGCCGGCTTGACGAGGTCCGGTATCAACGACAGACGAAGCGGGGAATGCGCGCTGTAGGCGATACCGAAGACGATGGTCAGCCCCAGAAGCCAGTGTGTATCGATCGAACCTGCGAGGGTCAGCGATGCAAGGCTTGCGGATATCACTGCCATGATCGCGTGCATCACGATTGCGCCGTTGCGGCTGCTGATCCGGTCGACGATAACCCCGAAAAACGGTGTCAACAGGAACATCGGAATAAACTGTGCGCCTGCAATCAGGCCGACGAACAATGGCGACTCGCTGAGCTGCCAGGCCTGCCAGCCAAGCGCCAACCGCTGGATCCACAGCCCGACCACGGAAATCGCGTTGCCGACGATATAAATGCGAAAATTCTTGCTGCTAAGCGCAGCACGGCTGTCGGTTTCGTCGTTCATGGCAGTGCTAGCGGATGCCGGCACGGATACGGCCAGACACCCGGAATCCGTTGACTAACCCGTACCAATGTACGGAATCAACCGACCAAGGAGCAAAACACCGGACCAGGTGATCAGTGACACCCAGGCAACGGACTTGGCAAGCATCGTGGAATCCCCATGCGGGTCCCACTTGTCGAGGTGAGGATTGATCTTCCAGCTGAATACCAGGACGTTCAGACCGGCGAGCAGCACCAGTATCATCTTGATCTGAAAACCGATATTGATCGAGTATCGTGCCGGATCACCGAAGAAAAACAGTACACCGGATATCAAATTCATCGTGAAACCGGCTGCTGCCCACGGCACAAGGCGGTGCGTCGATTTGATGTCGATTTGCCTCAGGTAACCGGCCAGCCGCAAATCAACGACCAGCATCGACCCTAACAACAGCGACAAGCCGATGAAATGCAGGATTTCGAGCAGCGGCCACAACCAGTATGTAGACAGGACCCAGGTGTTGATTGGTCCACCTTCGATTGCCCGTACAATTGTTTCAGTCATCTGTCTCTGCCTACAGGTATGCGATCAGGCGACCGGCAATGATTGCGCCAATCCAGCAAATTAGCGACGCGATTGCGAGAAAGGTAGCGGATGATTCGATGTTGGCATCATCGCTGTCCCAATCGGCAACACGCAACCTGACGCGTTGCTGAATGATGACTCCGAGAATAACCCCCGCGAGTACCGCAGAAATCTTGATCAGGAACGGCGTGCTTTCAACGAATGTGGACGCCTGCGAGGTAAACAATGCACTGCCGGAAATCGCATTGAACAGGAAACCAATCCAGGCCAGCCGAAACAAGCTCAAAAAGGCATGAAACGATATACCGCGAATAACGCCGAGCATTCGCAAGTCGAGCATGACGAATATGCCAACGACGATCGCAAGCCCGACCGCGTGCGTGCCGAGCATGATCGGATAACCCCACAGAGATTCACCTACCCAGATGGCAAGCGCCGTGGATTCGAGCCATTGAAACACCGGCATTTCCCCTCATTTTTTCTGCATGTTGTATGCCGACCGGCGGCGCATTGTACCGTCATGGGTCGTGCCATGGGAAATCTGGCTCGCATTGCGTAAAACACGTACAGAATTTAACTGACCTTTGCGCCCAGAATGCGACAATGCCACAGGGGACGCGATTTGAAACCGCTGATTTTCATCGTGCTGCTCATTACAGGATTCGCCAGCGTTTGCGGTGTCGTTGCACAAATGCCGGAGGCGAAGCCCGGCAGCGTCAATGACGTGATGCAGAACATCATTACGCCAGCGACCAATACGATCTGGGGTATCGAGGAACCGCAGACGGATGAGGACTGGCAGGTCTACATCGACGCCGCAGAGCAGGTCATCGACGCCGCAACCCGCATCAAGGTCGGCGGAACGGGCGAAAATGACCCAAACTGGGCAAAAGACCCGGAATGGCGACGCTTTGCCGACCAGCTGATCGAATCCGGTCGACAAATCGGGGAGGCGGCCAGGCAAAGGGATCTCGAGCGGCTGATCGACGTGTCGAACGAGATGATGTACCCGCCTTGCGAAGAGTGCCACCTCGAGTTTCACCCGGGGATGCAGGAGCAGGAATACAACTAGAACCTGTGCCTTAGTATCTCGCGAGCGGTGCTTACATGTGCCAGCACATGAATGCTGCCGAGCTGCCGGTTCCTGCAGCTGTCCGGTACAGGGCCTGGTAATCGATCAGGTGCGCCTTCAGGTAGGATTTCTTCAAGGCGCCGTTCATGGCGATCCACGATTTGATTTCCGACGATCCCGCGCGGTAGTAACCATCGTGATAACTCAGCAGGTACTTCAGCTCGCCGTTCACCATCGCTTCTATGATGTCACGATCGAAATCCTCGTCGACCACAGGGTGACTCAGGCCACCGCTGGCGATGATCGCGACCCGTAAGTCGTTGTCCCAGCGACGGAGCGCTTTGCCCACCATACGGCCGAATGCATAACAGCGCGCCGCGCCCGGCTGGTTCGGCGGGAAAAACGTGTTGATGTCGATCGGCACGTGAGGAATCGGCCGCTCGCGAAATATCTGTTTGTAAACGAACCCGTAGGCGTGCGGCATACCGCTGGTAAACGAATACGTCGGGTCGGCGCGATGCTGGCGATGCGAGTAAGTGACATCGAAGTTATTCGCCATCGCCTGCCTGACGAGATAGATTGCCAGCTCCGGATGACCTGGATAAACCTGGATCTCCCTGTCGGGAAGATGCCCCTTGTCCGATATGTGTATATCCGCGGGCAAGCGCCTTTTCTGCTCGATTGTGCGCGGCATGTTCTCGAAATGCTCGCAACCCATGATGGTGAACGCCGGACGCACATCGTCCAGAAACATTTCTCCCTGGTCGTTGCCAAAAATAATTGCAACGTCGACCTCTGCTTCCTCGAATAGCCGGCTGATTCGATTGATCGCCTCATGAGATTTGGCAACCCGTTCCTTGAAAATGTCCAGATCGAGTTGCTCACCGATGTCCTGATGCTTTCGCTGTTCGAGAAGGTCGGCGTACTTGAAGCGTTCGCCTTTGTACCAGAGCGGTTCGGCATCTTCCGCATCACGCCGCGCATTGCGCTCACGCTGCTCAACCGGCGCATAGAGTTGTGGCGCATGTGCGCAGCCGATTGCGAGTACTATTTCCGCCATTGTCTCATCAGTTGCTGACAGTCTTTTTTGCGTGCGCTCCTGTCTTCTCCATTGCGCCGATCACATCGTTGCTGCCATCGCATTTGCCATGTCGATCGAGCCGAGCGTACGCGATATTTCCACTGCGGTATTCTTTAACGGTTTCAGATACTGCATGCCACCGTCGCTGGTTTTGCCAGAACCACCGTGGCTGGTCATGACAATAGTCAGCGCCGCCTGCAATTCTTCCGAATGATCGAAAATCGGCGCCGTCAGGGTGGCATAGCCTGAATCGTGAGCATTGGCGTCATACTCGTAAAACCGCTTGCGGATCTTTTCCATGCGCTTGCGCATTTCATTGGCATCGAATGCCAGTTCCTGATCGGTAACCGGCTCGCTGCGCATGGACAGCACCCGCTCTCGCATGTGATCGGACGAGTAGGCAAGGATCAGGCGCGCCGCCGGCGACATCGGGATCGTCCATCGCGTGCCGCGCACGACTTTGGGACCGAGCGCCTTGCTGCTCGAGATGTTGGATACGATCAACGCATCGCCACCTGCGGGAATGGCCAGCAGCAGTGTCTCGTCGATGTCATTGCGCAACATAACCATGTAGCGATAGGCAATGTTGGTGATTTCATATTGATCGAGCGCGGCTTTCGAAAGACGGAACAACGTCAGGCCGAGACGGTAACCGCTGTTGTCCGGCATACGGGCGACCAGGCCCAGGTCGGTCAGCGTGCTCAGGTGGCGCGACACCCGGGCCTTGGTCATGTTGAGCTGGGCCGCGATGTCCGTCACCCGCTGCGGACGGCCGCTGGCTGCGAGGAATTCAAGCAGCTTGACGGTAACCACGACGCTGTGCACCGTGGACGAACTCGAGCTTTCACGAACAGGCGTCACCATAGCGCGACCCGATCCTTGAGAATTTGCAGCCTGGACCGGGCCATTGTAACGCTTTCGAGCCTCGATTTCGTATAGCGTAACAGAATATCGCCTGCCTGCCGGCAGGCCGCCGACCGGCTTACCTGACGTGCAGCAGGTAGGCGATAAAGCCGCCGATCGCCATCGGCACCGCGAAGACGATGAAATTGGCCGACATGTCGAAGCCGGCAACGATCAGGTAGCCGGCGATCGCCGGGCCGGCAACCGCTCCCGAGCGGCCGAGGCCGATCGCCCAGCCGATACCGGTGCTGCGGATTGCGGTCGGATACACTTTGGAGGCAATGCCGTAAAGGCCCGTGAAGCCACCCTGCTGCAAAATGCCGATGAGCAATATCAGTGCCATCAGCAGAGCGAGGTTATTCGGCGCATAGGCGAAGATCACCATGCCGACGGCGGATGACGTCGACAGCAGAAACACCATGTTGGACAGCTTCCAGCGGGTCGATAAGCCTGCCATCAGGTAAATACCCAAAACGCCGCCGATGTTGAACCAGATAAATGCATCGTGGCCGATTGACGCCGAGTAACCGCTGTATTCCATCAGTGAAGGAATCCAGCTCATCAGGAAATACAGCGTGCTGAAACAAAGGAAAAACGCGGTCCACAGGGTCAAGGTTTTCATTCGATGCTCGGGTGCGAGCAATTTCAGCATGACCTGGAAAAAATTACTGTGCTGTTCCTTGTGCTGCACTTCGACAACCGGCAATGCGGCCAGAGTCGGTTTCTTGAGCTTTTCAAGAATTACGTTGACCCGCTCGAGTGCGTTCTCCGGTCGCCGTTCGAACAGATACTTCAGTGACTCCGGGATCAACAACCAGGCAACGACGACCATTGCCAGGGTCAATACGCCGCCGAACCAGAACATGCCGCGCCATCCAAACTCCGGCATGATGAGGCTGGCAAAGAATCCGGTCATCACCGCACCTAACGGGTATCCCGACGTCACAACGGCGACCGATGCTGCGCGAAATCTTTCCGGGCTGTATTCCGCCGCCAATGTCGCCTGGCAAGCCAGCATCGCCCCCGCACCCATGCCGCTAATGAAACGCAGGACGATGAATTCGGTAAGCGAGTTGGCGTTTGCCGTCCATACAATGGAAACGCCCACCAGCAATATGCTGAGAATGATCAATTTTCGGCGGCCGATGATGTCGGATACCGGCGCGAGGAACATGGCGCCCGCCATCATGCCGGCCAGCGCGAAACTGAAAATCCAGCCGACACGATCCGGCGTCAATTCCAGTTCCGAGGCAACGGCGGTAGCGACGACCGCCATGGCAGTGATATCGAAGCCGTCGAGCATGTTGAAAAACAGGCACAACCCGACGACCAGTAACTGCTGCGCGCTGACCTGACCGTTATCGATCACCTCGGCAACGATGTTCGCGGTGCTGGCGGAATTGGCGGCCTCGGACATTCGATTTCTCCCGGTCAGGTGATTGCCTTGCAGCAAGTGAGGCTCGGATTACTGGTCACCATGGCCCGAAAATCGGGCAAATGCAAAGACTTTCGCTGTAACTGCAATATAATTCAGCGCCGGAAGCGGGCGCGCTGCCAGAATGTTTCGAGTTCGCCCTCCAGGTACAGGGCCCTGAAAAACGTGAACGGGTCGCAGTCGATCTTGCTGATGACCGACGGGCTGAAGTCGCGATCGTAAACGCGGCGCAGATACGGTGGCCGGGCATAATTCTTCGGATCGTGCAGCCACATATCGCCGTGCAGGTAGCCTTTGTCGTCGAAATAGAAATGTTCGATAGTTTGGGCATCACCCGACACCGGCTGGCCGCGGGTGCTCATGAACGCCGGGTTCAGCCGGGTTGTCGTGACCACCAGGGTCTCGCCTTTCCATTCGCCACGTGAAAATCCCAGCGACGAGCTGGTCGCATCTTCGGGAAACTCCCGGCCGTCAAGGTAAATGCGACGGGCATAATCCGCACCGTAAACGATGACGATGTAATCATCGGTGTGCAGGATTTCCATCGGGTAAGGCAATCCCGACGCCAGCACCAGGCCCGGCGAGGCACAGCGACTGTTCGGATTGTCCATCTCGAGGTAGTCGTCCATGATCGCCTGCCCTTGGTCGGTCATCGTGTAATAGATCTTGTTGATTCCCCACTTGCCGAACGCACGGTTCCAGACTCCGCTGAAATCCACCGGCGCCGGGGCAAGGCCATCCAGTTCCGGGCGTGGCTCACTTCGAGTGCCGGTGAACGTGCCGTCCTGCCACGGACGACCGAGAAAGTTTCTTGCACCGTTGTGGGTCATTTCTCCTTCCAGGGTTCCGTCCTCCTTGATTTCGCCTTTGAAGGTTGCCAGGTACTCGACGTCGAACCCGCTTCGCCAGTCGACGTCGATCTCGAAGCGATTTCCTTCCGTGCGCAATGCAACCGGACCGTTGTAAACGTAGGCCCGAAGCTCACCGTCCTCGTTTTCCACGGTGAGGTTCAGCACCGCGGTATTGGTCCCGACAAATGAAAAACCGCTGGTGACGATCGTCCAGTCACCCGGCAGTTCGTTGTTCTGGGCCAGGCCAAGTGAGGCGTGCGCCGCGACCAGACTTGCAAAGGTACGCGCGAGTAATCGAGTCATTACTCTTCTCCGAAGTTCGCCGAAAGCTTGAGACTGGCCGGATCTGCATTGGCCATCACTTCGTCAACCGTCTGTACGGCAACACGGCTGCTGTCATTGCTACCGTAGAGAAATTCGGCCTCGATAGTGATCTGCACCTGGTCGCCGACCATGGGAATGAAGCGGTCCAGGCCAAAATCCGACCGCTTGAGCGAGCCGTTCGCCGACACACCGATCACTGGCGTTTTCAGCATCGGATGCTCGATGGCGCCATTGATCGTGACGGACAGCACCAGGGGTCTGGTGATCCCCCGGATCGTAACGAATCCTGTCAACTCGCCGCTCGACAAGTTGAACGGTGTGTATCTGTGGGTCGCAAAAGCGATGTGGGGATACCTGTCGGCATGAAAGAACTTGCGCGATGCAAGCTCCTCGTCGAAGTAATCGAGATTGGTACGGATCGAGTCTGCGCTCACGGCCACGGTCACTGTGCTTTTTTCGAGTTCGCTGTTATCGAGTTCGAGTTCGCCGTCGACTTCTGTAGCGCGCAACAAGGGATACGCCAGTCCCTGGTGGAAATACGAAAGCGTGACATAGGTATGTGATTTGTCGATTGCATAGGTACCGGACGGAATTCCCAACAAGCCGCCATCGTCGACTTGCCCGCCCTGCCCGCACGCGGCCAACATTGTCGCGGTCGTCATCAACAGGATTGATCTTTCGATATTCATCGCACTTTCTCGAATTCGACCTGGACCTCGAAAGACACCTCGTCGCTGACCGTAGCCGGATAGCCCGTCAGTCCGAAGTCCGAACGGTTGAGACTGCCGCTGGCCGAAAAACCGATCATCTCTTTGCGATTCAGCGGGCTCATCGCCGCCGAATTGATCGTCACGTCCAGCATTACTGGCCTGGTGACCCCGCGAACGTTGAGATCTCCCGTCAATCGGCCCGTGCTCTCAGAGGTTTCCTGGTACGACGTACTTCTGAAGGTTATCTCCGGATAGTTTTCGACGTCGAAGAAGTCCGGACCCCTGAGATCGTCGTCCAGCCCTGGCGCGGCGGAAACGACGCTCGACGCGTCGATCCTGATGTCGACCGCACTCTGGCCCATGTCGTTACCGTTGAGGTCGAGGCTCGCGGTAAAGTCTGCGAATTGCAGCTGGGAGTTCGAAAGTCCCAGGTGCGAGTACGAAAATGCCAGGTAAGAATGCCTTTCATCGAGTTTGTACAGGCCTGGCGAGATATTCGACGCGAGTGAATCGAATGTTCCGGAGCCGGAATCCCCGGCCTGCCCACGCGTATACAGTTCTGCCGTGCTCTCGCGGATTCCGCGTTGCGGGCTCAGCACCCGACCATCCTCGAAGGTTACGATGTTGATCGACATGCGTCTGGTATTGTTGCGGCCGAGAATTCCTTCGACTTTCACCTTGTCACCGACCTTGAGCGTGTCCTTTTTCCAGCCGACTCGCCCGAGCATCATCAGGTTCATGGTCTGCAGGTCCCAGAGCTGCTTGTCCCCGGCTTCGCCGGTCACTTCGAGGTAATAACGCGCATGTGGATTCTTGTAGATGACTTCCGTGATCACGCCCTCGACCTCGCCTTCATTGCCGGGTTCGTAGTCTGCAGCAAAAGCGTGATGCGCCGCCGCAGGATCGACCGGCAATAATGGCAAGGCCAGAAATGGCAGGATCTTTCGCATGCAAATTCCCCCGGTGATTTGTTGTTAAAGCCCGGAAAATTCTAGCAGACAGTGCTCAACAGTTCGGCGTCAGTTGCTCGCAGTTGCTTCGATATGCACGGTCACGGTGACCTGCTGGCCGATCCAGCGCGTGTCCGAGAATTCCCCCAATCCGAGGTCGAGTCGCAGCCGATCGAGTCGCGCGGTACCATCCAGAAGGTAACGAGCGCCGTCCGTCTCGAGCGTAAACTCGAGTGTCACCGGCGCGGTGCGCCCCTTTACGCTGAGTGTGCCCAGCGCGGCGTAGCGGCGATCCGCAAGTCGCTCGAAACGCGCCGCGCGATAGCGAACCTCGGGGAAATTCTCTGCATGAAACCATTCACGCTGCAGCAGCACGCTGTCGCGCTCGTCATCGAATGTTTCGACTGATGCAACAGTTATGCTGACGTCAACGCGACAGTCGTCGAGTCGCGCGCCGTCGAAACGAATGTCGCCGTGCCACTCCTGCCATTCGCCTTGCATTGGAGAACCGGCCTGCGACGCGATAAAACGAATGGAACTGAGCGGATAATCGATACGCCAGGGTTGCAGGCCTGTGTTCGACGCGCTGCTTTGCATCGTCGACAACGTGCTGTCGCGGGTGCCAGTCAAGGTCAGCGTTCCGAGCAGCGCAATCGCAATAAACGTTAGCACCGGACCGGTCGAGGTAATACGCACGAGCGCCTGTTGACGCTTGATCGTATGCCATGCCGCCGCCGAAATATGCAGCACCGCAATGACCAGCAACAACTTTGCGTGCATTTCGTGGATTTCCTCGAGCGTTGCCTCCCTGCCCGGATCCGGCGGAACCAGGTCGGGCAGGTCGACCAGGTCGAACCAGCTGGTGCCTGAACCCGACGCGGACGAGGTCAGCCAGCCGGTGACCGGCAGCAGCAGGATCAGCGCGTACATCGACCAGTGACTGACTTGCGAGGCGCTCAATTGCCACTGCGGCATCGGCAACGGCCTCGGTACACCATGCCTCAGGCGCCACCCGAGCCGCAGCAATGTCAGTACAAAGATGCTGATGCCGACCGACTTGTGGTTACCGAGGATTGCCGTTTCCAGGGTTTCGCTTGCTGCGTCTTTGGCAGCATTAGCGAGTATGAACTGCAAGACAATCATCGCCGCGATGATCCAGTGCAGGTATTTTGCCAGCGGATGGTATTGCTGATGTTGCACCGATCCCTACCGATTTCGGGCGGTCAGCTCAGGCGCCGTGCTTGCCTGCCTCCCAGCCATACGACTGGCCGATCGTGACACTGGCGACCTGGGCCGGCAGCTCCTCGATCTCGGTGGCCATGGTGTCGTTCCAGCGATTCAGAAAGCCGAACAGTGCAATCGAGGCAACGATTTCAACGATCTGTCCCTCGTCGAAGTGTTTTTGCATCTCGTCGAAATCTTCCTGCGTCGCTTCGCTCGGCGCCATAGCACCGTGCATTGCGAGGCGCAGCGCCGCACGCTCTGCATCGCTGAACAGATCACTGGACTCGAATTCCCAGACTTTGCTGATCTTTTCTTCAGACGCCTTGTAGATCTTCGAAAGATTGGCCATGTGTGCCTGGCAGTAGCGGCAACCGGCCGCCTGGCTGGCAATCAGGCTCACCAGCATCTTGAGCTCTTCGGCAACCGTGCCTTCATACAACACGACCTTGTTGAGTTGCATGAATGCGCGCACGATATCG